>NZ_SZWW01000038.1:0-243242 GCF_005280955.1 Citrobacter sp. wls717 | reverse complement strand
TGTAGGCCTGATAAGCGCAGCGCATCAGGTAAGCAGATTCGAAACTTCCATATCGCAGATAGCAAAAAGGCGCCGCCAGCGCCCTTTTTACATTGGTGGGTCGTGCAGGATGACTCGCTTCGCTCGCCCTTCGGGCCGTCGCCGTAAACGGCTCCGTTGTCTCACTATGTTCGACCCGAACCTGCTGCAGGTTCGAATCGTTGAATTTTGCGCATAGCAAAAAGGCGCCTTTAGGGCGCCTTTTTACATTGGTGGGTCGTGCAGGATTCGAACCTGCGACCAATTGATTAAAAGTCAACTGCTCTACCAACTGAGCTAACGACCCGAAGTGGTGGGTGATGACGGGATCGAACCGCCGACCCCCTCCTTGTAAGGGAGGTGCTCTCCCAGCTGAGCTAATCACCCACTTCTCAATTTCTTGTTTTACACGGCGGAGACTACATAAAGTAGTTGGTGGGTGATGACGGGTTCGAACCGCCGACCCCCTCCTTGTAAGGGAGGTGCTCTCCCAGCTGAGCTAATCACCCACTTCTCAATTTCTTGTTTTACACGGCGGAGACTACATAAAGTAGTTGGTGGGTGATGACGGGTTCGAACCGCCGACCCCCTCCTTGTAAGGGAGGTGCTCTCCCAGCTGAGCTAATCACCCACTTCGGTACTTCATATTTTAACAAGAAATCCAGCTGGCGAGAAAGTGGTGGGTGATGACGGGATCGAACCGCCGACCCCCTCCTTGTAAGGGAGGTGCTCTCCCAGCTGAGCTAATCACCCACTTCGGTACTTCATATTTTAACAAGAAATCCAGCTGGCGAGAAAGTGGTGGGTGATGACGGGATCGAACCGCCGACCCCCTCCTTGTAAGGGAGGTGCTCTCCCAGCTGAGCTAATCACCCCCGCTGTGTGGAGTCGCATTATAGGGAGAGTTGAAAATGAGTCAACGCATTTTCAAAAGAAATTGTTCGTTCGTCGTAAATTTAAACAAAACGATCGCAAAACAATCCATTCAGCATGATTTGTATACGAAAATGGCAAAGCGTGATGTTCCAACCCGATCAACATTGAGGAATCAGACCACAGTGATAGAATACGAGCCTGATAATCTTCCCTGGATTTGCCGGTTGTCGGCATCTTTATAAACGTAAGGCCATTTCATGAAAATCAAAACTCGCTTCGCGCCAAGCCCGACAGGTTACCTGCACGTCGGCGGTGCGCGTACTGCTCTTTATTCCTGGCTTTTTGCACGTAACCATGGCGGTGAGTTTGTGCTGCGTATTGAAGACACCGATCTCGAACGCTCCACGCCGGAAGCTATTGAAGCCATTATGGATGGTATGAACTGGCTGAATCTGGAATGGGATGAAGGCCCGTACTTCCAGACCAAACGTTTTGATCGCTACAACGCTGTTATTGATGAAATGCTGGAAGCAGGCACCGCATATAAGTGCTACTGCTCCAAAGAGCGTCTGGATGCGCTGCGCGAAGAGCAGATGGCGAACGGTGAGAAGCCGCGTTACGACGGCCGCTGCCGCCACGGTCATGAGCACCATGCCGCCGATGAACCGTGCGTGGTGCGTTTTGCCAACCCGCAGGACGGTTCCGTTATTTTTGACGATCAGATCCGTGGGCCGATCGAATTCAGCAACCAGGAGCTGGACGATCTGATCATCCGCCGTACCGACGGCTCCCCAACCTACAACTTCTGCGTGGTTGTCGATGACTGGGATATGGAAATCACTCACGTTATTCGTGGCGAAGACCATATCAACAACACCCCGCGTCAGATCAATATCCTGAAAGCGCTGAATGCGCCGGTGCCGGTTTACGCGCACGTGTCGATGATCAACGGCGACGACGGTAAAAAACTCTCTAAACGTCACGGTGCGGTCAGCGTGATGCAATACCGCGATGACGGCTATCTGCCGGAAGCGCTGCTGAACTATCTGGTGCGCCTGGGCTGGTCCAGCGGCGATCAGGAAATCTTCACCCGTGAAGAGATGATTAAACTGTTCTCCCTCGGTGCGGTGAGCAAGTCTGCGAGCGCGTTCAACACTGAAAAATTGCAGTGGCTGAACCATCACTACATTAATGCGCTGGCACCGGAATATGTGGCAACGCATCTGCAGTGGCACATTGAGCAGGAAAATATCGATACTCGCGTTGGGCCTCAACTGTCTGAGCTGGTGAAACTGCTGGGCGAGCGTTGCAAGACGCTGAAAGAAATGGCGCAGAGCTGTCGCTACTTCTATGAAGACTTTGCTGAGTTCGACGCTGACGCGGCGAAGAAACACCTGCGTCCGGTTGCGCGTCAGCCGCTGGAAGTGGTTCGCGACAAACTGGCCGCCATTACCGAATGGACGGCAGAAAACGTCCACCACGCGATTCAGGCAACCGCTGATGAGCTGGAAGTGGGTATGGGTAAAGTTGGGATGCCGCTGCGCGTCGCGGTAACCGGCGCGGGTCAGTCCCCGGCGTTAGACGTCACGGTGCATGCGATTGGCAAATCCCGCAGCGTTGAGCGTATTAACAAAGCACTGGCGTTTATTGCAGAGCGTGAAAGTCAGCAGTAATTCTGGCTGATTGATGACACAACGGCAGGATGCGCTCCTGCCGTTTTTTTTACCTGTTATTCAGACTCATCAATGCCCAGACGAATAAGGAAATTACGAATCCCTTCGCGCGAGATATACATCGCCAGCTTTTCTTGTTCCGTTGGCGACATATTGTCCAGTGCGCTGATTATCTGGCGACAGGCATGGCTGCGTACTACATGGGTGTATTCTGCCAGCGGTTCTTCAGCCTGATAAAACTCAGGAGCTTTGCGAAAAGCGGGAACGTTGAGCAGAAACGTGCGGACACCGGAGTCAATATGAATAAGTCTTGCACGACCACCTTTAACGCCGGGAAATTTTTCGGTGGTCCAGTTTTGCTCTCTGATCCAACGATTGACGGTTTGTTTGGCTACCCCGAGACATTCCGCCAGCTCTTCGGTCGTCATTTTGCTGCGTAATTTTTTCATATTATTTGTTTTCGCGGATCCCTAAGCGTTGTAATAAACCCGTAATGCCTTCACGCAGGATCAATGACGTAAACATTTTCTGTTCTGATGGCGTCATCTCTTTGGCGAGTCTAATCAGCAGCGCCTCAATCGAAGTATCACCGGATAACGATAAGTTATCTGATAAACCTTCGGCTGAACGTTCAGCGCTGCGAATGTATTCACGAACTTGTTCGGTGACGTGAACCAGACGGGCTTTACCGCCCTGAACGCCTGGTTTTGGTGATGTAGCCCAACCTTCCTTGCGCACCCATTTATTGATGGTCTGTCGGCTGTATCCGGTCAGATTAGCAAGCTCTTCTGGCGTCATCCGTTCCTTGAACATAACGATTCCCTGAGTAGTCGTGGGGTTAATTAGTGGCTCATTTTATAGCACCATTTTAGTAGAAACCGTGACGCGTTTAACTACTGAATGCGAGTTGTTACGCAATGTTCTTCATTTGACTGCTTTTTCAGCGATTGAATTCTATGAGTTAATTTTGCCGTTGACACACGCGAAGGGAATTCATATGATGCCGCCCGTCAACTCGACAAGCTTTACGTGACGGGGCTATAGCTCAGCTGGGAGAGCGCTTGCATGGCATGCAAGAGGTCAGCGGTTCGATCCCGCTTAGCTCCACCAAATTTAATCCCAATAAATTTGGTATGTACGTAAAAGCATCGTGGGGCTATAGCTCAGCTGGGAGAGCGCTTGCATGGCATGCAAGAGGTCAGCGGTTCGATCCCGCTTAGCTCCACCAAAATTTAAACCCTCGCTGAAAAGCGGGGGTTTTTTGTTTTTACATCCTGCCAGTTCTCACCTTATATTTCTTTGGTTTACTGAATAACACGCATAAAAAAACCGGGGAGAAAAACCTCCCCGGTCTTAACACGACAATGTTGTCTTAGGCTTACAGCACCAGTGCTGCGATGGATGCAGACAGTACGCTCACCAGCGTAGAGCCGTACACCAGCTTCAGACCAAAGCGGGAAACCACGTTACCTTGTTCTTCGTTCAGGCCTTTAATCGCGCCGGCGATAATCCCGATGGAAGAGAAGTTAGCGAAGGAGACCAGGAACACAGAGATGATGCCTTCAGCGCGTGGAGAGAGCGTAGAGGCGATTTTCTGCAGATCCATCATCGCGACGAATTCGTTAGAAACCAGTTTGGTTGCCATGATACTGCCCACCTGCAACGCTTCGCTGGACGGTACACCCATTACCCATGCAACCGGGTAGAAGATGTAGCCCAGGATGCCCTGGAAGGAGATGCTGTAGCCAAACCAACCGGTCACGGTAGCGAACAGGGCGTTCAGGGCGGCGATCAGCGCGATGAAACCAATCAGCATGGCTGCAACGATAATTGCCACTTTGAAACCTGCCAGGATGTATTCACCCAGCATTTCGAAGAAGCTCTGGCCTTCGTGCAGGTTAGACATCTGAATGTTTTCTTCGCTGGCATCAACGGTGTAGGGGTTGATCAGCGACAAGACGATAAAGGTGCTGAACATGTTCAGAACCAGCGCAGCAACCACGTATTTCGGCTCCAGCATGGTCATATACGCGCCGACGATAGACATGGAAACCGTCGACATCGCTGTTGCAGCCATGGTGTACATACGGTTGCGGGACATTTTGCCGAGAATATCTTTATAGGCGATAAAGTTCTCGGACTGACCCAGGATCAGGGAGCTGACGGCGTTAAAGGATTCCAGCTTACCCATACCGTTGACTTTAGATAACAGGAAACCAATCGCGCGGATGACAATTGGCAGAACGCGGATATGCTGCAAAATACCAATCAGCGCGGAAATGAAGACGATCGGGCAAAGCACTTTCAGGAAGAAGAATGCCAGGCCTTTGTCGTTCATGCTGCCGAAGACAAAGTTTGTCCCTTCATTAGCGAATCCGAGCAGTTTCTCAAACATCTCGGAGAAGCCTCTCACGAAGCCCAGACCGACATCAGAGTTCAGGAAGAACCATGCCAGTAACACTTCAATAACAAGCAGTTGAATAACATAACGAATGCGGATTTTTTTACGGTCACTGCTTACCAGCAGTGCGAGTACCGCAACCACGGCAAGGGCCAGGACAAAATGAAGAACGCGGTCCATATTTGCTCCAAATATGAGGCAGGTTTAGTTTTCGTGCACATTCTATGTAACAACCATAAAGAAAACGAGATCAAACACACACTATAATAAGGACCTGTGACGAGATTCAAAATTAGTGATCGGCGATACACTTCTGTTATGTTGAGTAGGGAAGTGAAAAGTTATGTCATTGTGCTAATCTAATAACAATAATTAAACATCTCACCGGTATTTCCAGAATCTTTATCGATCCATAGACAATCGCTATCAGAGAAATCAACTTCACCCATTAAAATGAATTTGATAATCATTCTCAATGGGCGTAGCTTGAAACATAGCAAAGGCTATGTTTCTGGGGCACTAAAATGACGAACGATCGCGTTGAGAGTAGCAGTGGACGGGCAGCGCGCAAGTTGAAGCTCGCATTAATGGGACCTGCGTTCATCGCGGCGATCGGTTATATCGATCCAGGTAACTTTGCCACCAATATCCAGGCAGGGGCCAGCTTTGGTTATAAATTGCTGTGGGTGGTGGTCTGGGCAAACCTGATGGCGATGCTGATTCAGGTGCTGTCGGCAAAACTGGGTATTGCCACCGGTAAAAACCTGGCAGAGCAAATTCGCGATCACTATCCTCGCCCGGTGGTGTGGTTTTACTGGGTGCAGGCTGAAATTATCGCCATGGCGACCGACCTTGCTGAGTTTATTGGCGCTGCGATTGGTTTCAAACTGATCCTGGGCGTTTCGTTATTGCAGGGGGCCGTGCTTACCGGCATCGCGACATTCTTAATTTTGATGCTGCAGCGCCGCGGGCAAAAGCCGCTGGAAAAAGTCATTGGCGGCCTGCTGCTGTTTGTCGCTGCGGCTTACATTGTGGAACTGATCTTTTCCCAACCGAACTTCGCGCAGCTTAGCAAGGGGATGATTATTCCCAGCCTGCCCAATTCGGAGGCTGTGTTCCTGGCCGCAGGCGTACTTGGCGCGACCATCATGCCGCACGTCATTTATCTGCACTCTTCCTTAACCCAGCATCTGCACGGCGGAACGCGCCAACAGCGCTATACGGCCACCAAATGGGATGTGGCTATCGCCATGACGATTGCCGGATTTGTAAATCTGGCGATGATGGCGACAGCTGCCGCCGCATTTCATTTTAGCGGGCATACCGGTATCGCCGATCTCGATCAAGCGTACCTGACCCTTGAACCGCTGTTGAGCCATGCGGCGGCGACGGTGTTTGGTTTAAGCCTGGTGGCTGCGGGACTGTCTTCTACTGTGGTCGGCACGCTGGCGGGGCAGGTGGTGATGCAGGGATTCATCCGCTTTCATATCCCATTATGGGTACGTCGCACCGTCACTATGATGCCATCATTTATTGTGATTCTGATGGGGCTGGATCCGACCCGTATTCTGGTGATGAGCCAGGTGTTGCTCAGTTTCGGGATTGCCCTTGCGCTGGTGCCGCTACTGATCTTTACCAGCAACGGCACATTGATGGGGGATTTGGTTAACACCGCCTGGGTCAAATACATTGGCTGGATGATTGTGGTGTTAGTGGTCGCGCTCAATATCTGGTTACTGGTGGGAACCGCGCTGGGTTTGTAAAAACAAAAGAGCCCGCAGGCTCTTTTGTTACATTAATGATGATGTTTGTGACCGCGCCCGCGACCGCGATGGTCGTCACGGTCATTCCAGCCTTCGCGATAGCCGCGCTCATAAGCTTTACGTTTATCCCAGCCACGATGATAGCCGTTGTCATGACGCCACCAACGATTTTTGCGCCACTCATAGTTATGATGCCAGTAATCCCGGTCGCGCCAGCGGCCGCCATCCCAGTAGTTACCGTAATTATCGCGATCGCCAATTTGCAATTTTATTGATGGCAGCAGGGTGATTTCGCCAGCGTTCGCGGCCAGCGGGGTAAAAGCCAATAAGACTGCCGCCAGAATCAGTGACCTGAACATGTTTACTCTCCTTCACGATCGAGCCGTAGCCGGCCTGTTAACGTAATATTACGGGGCAGTAAAGCCCCGTTTCATCGCCTTAACTCTTAAATCGCGAGCGAGAGCACTTTTTGTTAATAAATGTGTCTTTATTTCAATCAGCTCAGAATGGCATCAATCTCGGCGCACTCTTCGGCAGAGAAATGCCGGTTTGCCAGCATGCCAACGGCGTCTTCAATTTGCGCGGGTTTACTGGCGCCTATCAGCACGGAGGTGATCTTGTCTTCCCGTAATACCCACGCGAGCGCCATTTGAGAAAGTTTTTGTCCCCGGCGCTCTGCGAGCGCGTTCAGCGCACGGACCTTTTCCAGTTTTTGTGGCGTTAACTGGTCCGGGTTAAGAAAACGGCTGGAGCTTGCCGCGCGCGAGTCCGCAGGAATACCGTTCAGGTAGCGGTCGGTTAATTGCCCACCCGCCAGCGGTGAGAAGGCGATACTGCCAACACCCTTTTCCTGTAACAGCGACAGCAGGCCACTTTCGACCCAACGTTCAAACAGGGAATATTTAGGCTGGTGGATAAGGCAGGGGGTGCCTAAATCGTCGAGTATTTCAATCGCCTGCCTGGCAAGCTCAGCCGGATAGTTAGACAGCCCGACGTACAGCGCTTTCCCCTGACGGACAATATGATCCAGCGCGCGCATGGTTTCTCTGAGCGGCGTTTCAGGATCGGGCCGGTGATGATAGAAGATATCAACATACTCCAGCCCCAGGCGTTTGAGGCTTTGATCGAGGCTGGCAATCAGGTACTTGCGCGATCCCCAGTCGCCGTAGGGCCCCTCCCACATGGTGTAGCCCGCTTTGGTGGAGATGATCAGCTCATCCCGCCACGGTAAAAAATCTTCCTGCAGAATGCGGCCAAAATTTCGCTCCGCTGAGCCCGGCGGCGGGCCATAGTTATTCGCCAGGTCAAAATGAGTAATTCCCAGATCGAATGCGCGCTGTAACAGCGCCCGACTGTTCTCTACCTGCGTGGCATCACCAAAATTATGCCACAAACCCAAAGAGACAATCGGCAACCTGAGACCGCTCTGGCCGCAGCGGCGATACTCCATTGTTTGATAGCGATTTTCATCAGCCTGATAAACCATGTAGCCTCCTGTTGGATAACGTGTGTCATTGAGTGTATACGTTTACACAAAGCAGACTGTAATGAATTTTTAATCGTCAAAACTGTACATCTTGCTTTCCACCCCCTTCACAGCAACTCCCCTGGACAGTCATCACAGTTCTTCGATACTCAACATTGAGGTTACCGTCAGAAGGATAGCTGTCATGCAAACCCAATATTCCGTTGCTGATTATCTGCTGGACAGGCTGGCAGGCTGTGGCGTCGGCCACCTCTTTGGTGTGCCTGGCGATTATAATTTGCAGTTTCTTGACCACGTGATTGAACATCCCAGCGTACGTTGGGTCGGGTGTGCGAACGAATTAAATGCGGCTTATGCTGCGGATGGCTATGCCCGGGTGGCAGGGGCGGGAGCTTTGCTCACCACGTTTGGCGTGGGGGAGTTAAGTGCGATCAACGGTATCGCGGGAAGCTATGCGGAATATGTTCCCGTTTTGCATATTGTCGGCGCGCCCTGTCGCGGTGCGCAGCGTCGTGGGGAACTGATGCATCACACCCTTGGCGACGGTGACTTTCAGCATTTTTACCGTATGCAGCAGGCTGTAACGACGGCCAGCGCAGTGCTGGATGAACAAAACGCCTGCTATGAAATTGATCGCGTGCTGCGGGCGATGTTAACTGAGCGCAGGCCGGGCTATTTGATGTTGCCTGCTGATGTGGCAAAACAGCCCGCCACGCCGCCGAATGACGCCCTGATTATTCCTCTGAGCGAACCGGAAAGCAGCGTGGCGGAAGCGTTTCGCTATTATGCCCGCGAGCGGCTATTGGACAGTCCGCGCGTAGCGCTGCTGGCCGACTTTCTCGCGCAGCGTTTTGGCTTACAGCCTGTATTGCAGCGTTGGATGGCGGAAACGCCGATGGCTCACGCCACGCTGTTGATGGGGAAAGGGTTATTTGATGAGCGTCACCCGGCGTTTGTCGGTACGTACAGCGCCGGAGCCAGTAGCGACTATGTGCGCCAGGCCATTGAAGATGCCGATACGATTATTTGCGTCGGTACACAATTTGTCGACACCCTGACCGCTGGGTTTACGCAACGGTTACCACCGGAGCGCACGATTGACGTTCAGCCCCATGCGTCACGTGTTGGTACCCAATGGTTTAACGTTCCGATGGAACAGGCCGTCACTACGTTACGCGAGTTGTGTCTGGAGATGTCGTTTTCACTGCCGCCCGAACGCCCGCCAGTTGGGCGTATCCAGGTTGAGAAGGGGCTGCTGACCCAGGAAAATTTCTGGCAAACGGTGCAACACTATCTGGCGCCGGATGACATCATCCTCGTCGACCAGGGAACGGCGGCATTTGGTGCGGCAGCGCTCTCGCTACCCAGCGGTGCGGAAGTCCTGGTCCAACCCCTGTGGGGTTCCATCGGCTACGCGCTCCCGGCGGCATTTGGCGCGCAAACGGCCTGCCCGGACCGCCGGGTGATCCTGATTATTGGCGATGGTGCAGCGCAACTCACTATCCAGGAACTGGGCTCCATGCTCAGGGACGGGCAATCACCGGTGATTTTACTGCTTAACAATGACGGCTATACCGTGGAGAGGGCCATTCACGGGGCAAATCAGCGTTATAACGACATCGCCGGATGGAACTGGACCCAGGTGCCGCAGGCGTTAAGTCATGAATGTCAGGCGGAATGCTGGCGAGTGAAGCAGGCGGTCCAACTGGAGGAAGTGCTGGCCCGGCTGTCCCGTCCGCAACGGTTGTCATTAATTGAAGTGGTGCTACCGAAAGCCGATCTTCCTGAGTTATTGCGCACGGTGACCCGTGCGCTGGAATCTCGCAACGGAGGATAGCTACTCCTCGGGACGGCTGGCGATCATCATTGGTTTTCCGGCCAATAAAAGCCAGGCGGGGAGCATAACGACGCAAAGCAGCGGCAGCAAAGTGGTGTCTGGCACCACGACTGCCGCCATAAACAGGCTCAGCCACGCGTCGCGGGTAACGACCAGCACCAGCCCGAGAATCGCGCAGGAGACCGTGATGGCTGCCGGAACGGCTTCAACATGGGCGTGCAGCATCAGACCCAGCGCGACACCCACGAAGACCGCCGGAAAAATTCGCCCGCCGCGAAAACCGCTCGCTGCTGCGACCACCAATGCCGCCAGTTTGATCACGGCAAGCAGCAAATAATCCGTTGTCCCCAGCGTCTGGCTAAACGCCATTTGCTGCATTTCATCCAGTCCCTTAAATAAGGTAAGCGGTCCGCCAATTACACCCAAAATACCGAGAATAAAACCACCAACCCCAAGGATCAGTACCGGGTGTTTAAGCCGATGTATTAAATGATGCAAGCGCGGTAGACACCAGACGGCCACCATGCCCGCGGCAATGGCGATAGCAGCAACGACCGCACCGCTGAGGATATCGATCAGATGCATTTGCGTATAGTGCGCGATGGGCAATGAAAAATGGGGATGAAAGAACAGGCTGGTGGTCAGTGAACCTGCGGCGGCGGCCATTAATGGCGCAAACAGGCGATCCCATAAAGGAACATCGTTCGAGCTATTCAGCGTTTGCGAAAACACCAACGCGGCGGCCACGGGAGTACCAAATAACGCCCCGATGGTGCCGGCAGAGGCGAGAATGGTCCAGTCCAGCTTAGCAATGCGCGGAAAGAGGCGGCTGCCAAGCGCCACTGCGAGGGCGATATTCACGGTCATGATGGGATGTTCCGGCCCTAAACTGACGCCGCCCGCCAGACCGAGGATTAGCGCCGCCAGCAGGCCTGGCAGCGCCGAAACGGCCACCGGCATTCCGATTAACGGTTCACAAGCCGGATCCGGACCAGCGTGGCCCCGGCTGTAGCGGATGACAAGCCCGACCATCAGTCCGGTTAACGTGAGCATACCGATGATCCACAGCGGAGAGTCCTGGGCAATTCCGATGCTAATCGGCAGACGCTCCCATAAAAATTGCTGTAAAACGGAAGCGACTTTCATCACAACCATCAACACCAGGCTGGACGCTATGCCAATGATTATCGCGGGAGTTGATAGCAAGAGCATCGTTCTGGCTCGCGGATGGAGCATTTTCAATTCCTTCAAACAGAGTCATAGATATAGTTTGCACAGCCTGCGCGACCGCATCGCTGCAAATGGTGCTGAAACGATAAAGTAATTGTGTGATCTGGATCGATTTTCTACGGGCATCAGCCTTCAGGCCGTTGTTGTTATGCCCCCATGAATTTACAGTGTGGCAAAGATTTATTCTGACTTTAGCGGAGCAGTGGAAGAATGACAAAATATGCTTTAGTAGGTGATGTTGGCGGCACCAACGCACGTCTTGCTCTGTGCGACATTGCCAGTGGCGAGATTTCGCAGGCAAAAACCTATTCCGGGCTGGATTACCCCAGTCTGGAGGCTGTGGTGCGCGTGTACCTGGATGAGCATAGCGTCAGCGTCGAAGATGGTTGCATTGCCATTGCCTGTCCGATCACCGGCGACTGGGTGGCAATGACCAACCATACCTGGGCATTCTCTATTGCTGAGATGAAAAAAAATCTGGGCTTTAGCCATCTGGAAATCATTAATGATTTCACCGCCGTGTCGATGGCAATCCCCATGCTGAAAAAAGAGCATTTGATCCAGTTTGGCGGCGCGGAACCTGTCGAAGGCAAACCGATTGCGGTGTATGGCGCGGGAACTGGCCTCGGCGTGGCGCATCTGGTGCATGTTGATAAACGCTGGGTAAGTCTGCCGGGTGAAGGCGGGCACGTGGATTTTGCGCCTAACAGCGAAGAAGAGGGGATTATCCTTGAGGTTCTGCGTGCGGAAATCGGTCATGTTTCTGCTGAGCGTGTGCTCTCAGGACCCGGACTGGTGAACCTGTATCGCGCCATCGTCAAATCAGACGGCCGCCTGCCGGAAAATCTGCAGCCGAAGGATATCACCGCCCGTGCGCTGGAAGATTCCTGTATCGACTGCCGCCGCGCGCTGTCGCTGTTCTGTGTGATCATGGGCCGCTTTGGCGGCGATCTGGCGTTAACGCTGGGCACGTTTGGCGGCGTGTACATCGCTGGCGGGATCGTGCCGCGCTTCCTTGAATTCTTTAAAGCTTCCGGTTTCCGCGGTGGGTTTGAAGATAAAGGACGTTTTAAAGCCTACGTTCAGGATATTCCGGTGTATCTGATTGTGCATGATAATCCGGGCCTGCTTGGTTCTGGCGCACATCTGCGCCAGACGCTGGGGCATATTTTGTAAGGCCAATGTCGGATGGTATTTAGCAATCATCCGGCCTGTATTCCCACTAAACCGCGCTTCTGACGTAATGACGATCAGTTAACGACGAGCAATCGTCGTAACTATAGCTAAGAGCGGCATATCCGGAGGTAATGAATTTGTTGCCCCCGGTATTTGTTACGTTCACCTTATGTTTTTCACTTCTCTGAAATAATAGTACCCGTGAACGTGTTAAGGGTACTATCGCCGTACCCTTAACAATCCCGCCGGGAGCCTGGGTTGCAAGGGAGGCGGCGGTGAGCCTCCCTTGCACGTTCACGGGTACCTGTGCTTCAGAAAAGTGAAAAGCTGAAGTGAACGGAACCCTGAGTCGCAATCACATGTTCTCCATAATGATTAACTGACAAGCATTACGCTTCTGACGCGTTTTTTTATGCCTGCCGCCCAGCTTTCCGACCTTCGTCACACTTCCTGATTACTGGATTATATGTCCAGTAAAAGCATTATTTGTCTGATAACGGTCGCTACTTGCCTCGGACCATAATTTCTCTCGTTAACTATTACGAGGAAATGAATATGAGCAAAAAATTGATTGCTGTCTGTGCGTGCCCAATGGGGCTGGCTCACACCTTTATGGCGGCGCAGGCGCTGGAAGAAGCGGCGGTTGAAGCCGGTTATGAAGTGAAAATCGAAACTCAGGGCGCTGACGGAATTCAAAATCGACTGACGGCGCAGGATATCGCTGAGGCGACGTTAATCATCCATTCAGTTGCCGTTACCCCGGAAGATAACGAGCGTTTCGAGTCGCGTGACGTCTACGAAATTACGCTACAGGACGCGATAAAAAATGCGGCCGGCATCATTAAAGAGATCGAAGAGATGGTTGCCGCTGAACAACAATAATCATCGACAGGGAACTACGTATGGCCATTAAAAAACGCAGTGCAACCGTTGTGCCAGGCGCATCTGGTGCGACAGCGGCAATAAAAAATCCACCGGCCTCCCGCAACAGCTTCTGGGGCGAACTTCCGCAACATGTGATGTCGGGTATTTCACGCATGGTGCCGACATTGATTATGGGCGGGGTAATTCTCGCCTTCTCGCAACTGATCGCTTATAGCTGGCTCGATATTCCTGCTGACACGGGCATCATGGATGCGTTGAACAGCGGAAAATTTACCGGTTTTAATCTCTCATTACTGAAGTTTGCCTGGCTGTCGCAATCTTTTGGCGGCGTGCTGTTTGGTTTTGCTATTCCGATGTTTGCCGCGTTCGTTGCCAATTCGATTGGCGGCAAACTGGCGTTTCCGGCGGGGTTCATCGGTGGGCTGATGTCTACTCAGCCTACCCAGATGCTGAATTTTGACCCATCGACGCTGCAATGGGTAACCAGTGCTCCCGTGCCTTCCACCTTTATTGGCGCGCTCATTATCTCGATCGTTGCCGGATATCTGGTGAAGTGGATGAACCAAAAAATTCAGCTCCCTGATTTCCTGCTGGCGTTCAAAACCACCTTCTTGCTACCCATTCTCTCCGCCATTTTCGTCATGCTGGCGATGTATTACGTAATCACGCCGTTTGGCGGCTGGATCAACGGTGGAATTCGTACTCTGCTGACCGCAGCAGGAGAGAAAGGGACGCTGATGTATGCGATGGGGATTTCCGCGGCAACGGCCATCGACCTCGGGGGGCCGATTAATAAAGCTGCTGGATTTGTCGCCTTCAGCTTTACCACCGATCACGTTCTGCCGGTCACCGCGCGCTCTATTGCGATTGTGATTCCGCCGATTGGTCTCGGACTGGCAACGCTGCTTGACCGCCGCTTAACGGGGAAACGTCTGTTCAGCGCCCAGCTCTACCCGCAGGGAAAAACGGCAATGTTCCTCGCATTTATGGGCATCAGCGAAGGGGCTATCCCGTTTGCGCTGGAAAGCCCCATCACGGCAATTCCCTCTTACATGGTTGGCGCCATTGTCGGATCGACGGCTGCCGTCTGGCTGGGTGCGGTGCAATGGTTCCCTGAGTCGGCTATCTGGGCATGGCCGCTGGTGACCAATCTCGGTGTCTATATGGCAGGGATCCTGTTAGGTGCGGTGATTACGGCGCTGATGGTGGTGTTCCTGCGCCATCTGATGTACCGCAAAGGCAAATTGCTGATTGAAAGCCTCTGATCAAAAGGATTGTAACCATGAGCTTACTTGCCTCGCTGCGTGACTGGTTAACGGCGCAACATCTCGATGCGATGCTGCTGTCATCGCGGCAGAATAAACAGCCACATATGGGGATCTCCAGCAGTTCAGGGTATGTGTTTATCAGCCATGAAAGCGCGCATATCCTGGTCGATGCCCGTTATTACACTGATGTCGCTACGCGTACCCAGGGCTACCAGATCCATCTCCTCGATGGCACACAGACGTTGTATTCGCGGGTGAATCACATCATTGCTGACGAAAAGCTGCAGACGGTGGGGTTCGAAGGCGAGCAGGTAAGCTGGGAAACGGCACAGGCCTGGGCAGGCAAACTGCATGGACGGCTGGTCAGCGCCGTGCCGGACGTGCTTCGGCAGGTGAAAACGGCCCAGGAAATAGCCTGTATCCGTGAAGCCTGTCGGATTGCCGACCTCAGCGCTGAACATATACGGCGGTTTATTCAACCCGGTCTGAGTGAGCGCGAGATTGCCACCGAACTGGAGTGGTTTATGCGCACGCTTGGCGCAGACAAAGCTTCTTTTGACACCATTGTCGCCAGCGGCTGGCGCGGCGCGCTGCCGCATGGTAAAGCCAGCGATAAACGGGTTGCAGCAGGTGAATTCATTACGCTGGATTTTGGCGCACAGTATCAGGGGTATTGTTCGGATATGACGCGAACGTTTCGCATACCTGACGCCAGGCAACCAGCAGAAGACAGTGCGCTATTTTCGATTTATCAGGTTGTCCTGGAAGCGCAACTGGCGGCGGTAGCGGCAATTCGACTTGGCGCGCGTTGCAATGAGGTGGACGCCGCAGCCAGGCAAGTTATTACACAGGCGGGCTATGGTAATGCGTTTGGTCACAATACCGGACACGCTATCGGCATTGAAGTCCATGAGAACCCACGTTTTTCCCCTACCGATGAGACGCCTCTGGCGGCGGGAATGCTGCTCACCGTTGAACCAGGTATTTATCTGCCGGGGCAGGGCGGAGTGCGTATCGAGGACGTGGTGCTGGTTACGCCAGACGGCGGCGAGGTGCTCTACACCATGGCGAAAACATTGTTACACACGGGAGAGGCGTGATGGACTTATCGCTACTGAAGGCGCTGAGCGAGGCTGATGCGATCGCCTCCTCAGAACAGGAGGTGCGACAGATCTTGCTCGAAGAAGCAGATCGTCTGCAGAAAGAAGTGCGCTTCGATGGGTTGGGATCGGTGTTGATCCGCCTGAATGAATCAACCGGTCCGAAGGTAATGATCTGCGCGCATATGGATGAAGTGGGATTTATTGTGCGCAGTATTTCCAGGGAAGGGGCGATCGATGTCTTGCCGGTGGGAAATGTGCGTATGGCGGCCAGACAGTTACAGCCAGTGCGGATTACCACCCGCGAAGAGAGCAAAATCCCGGGGCTGCTCGACGGAGATCGCAGTGGCAATGAAGTGAATGCGCTGCGGGTGGATATTGGCGCGCGGTCTTATGACGAAGTACTTCAGGCCGGCGTATGTCCAGGCGATCGCGTCACCTTTGACACGACTTTTCAGGTTTTGCCGCACCAACGCGTCATGGGCAAAGCCTTTGATGACCGACTTGGATGTTATTTGCTGATCGCGCTGCTGCGCGAATGGCATAACGCCATCCTTCCTTGCGAGGTGTGGCTGGTGGCCAGTTCCAGTGAAGAAGTGGGACTGCGCGGAGGGCAAACGGCAGCGCGTGCGGTTGCGCCCGATGTGGCGATCGTGCTGGATACAGCCTGCTGGGCGAAAAATTTTGATTATGGCGCGGCCAACCACCGACAGCTCGGCAAAGGCCCGATGCTGGTGCTGAGCGATAAATCGCTGATTGCGCCGCCAAAGCTGACGGCATGGATTGAAAGTGTAGCCACTGATGCGGGCATCCCGTTACAACTCGATATGTTCAGTAATGGCGGCACAGACGGCGGGGCCGTACACGTCAGCGGAACGGGGATCCCGACGGTTGTTATGGGGCCAGCTACGCGGTATGGGCACTGTGCGGCATCAATTGCCGACTGTCGTGACATCATCCAGACGCAGCAGTTGTTGTCGGCGCTTATTTCACATCTTACGTGCGAAACCGTGGCTCATCTGACGGACTTCAGGTGCTGATTTCGCGCTAATCAGGAGTTGTTATGCTAACGATTCAATTTCTTTGCCCGTTACCCAATGGACTGCATGCGCGTCCAGCATGGGAGCTGAAAGAGCAGTGCAGCCAGTGGCAAAGTGAGGTGATGTTTTTCAACCATCGTCAAAACGCCAAAGCGGATGCGAAAAGCTCGCTGGCGCTGATTGGCACCGGGACGCTGTTTAATGACAGCTGTAGCTTAACCATCACCGGTCAGGATGAAGAGCAGGCCAGGCGGGTGCTGGAGGAGTACATTCAGCAGCGGTTTATCGACAGCGACAGCGTTCAGCCAGGAGCGGCGGAACTGGCGGCGCATCCGTTGCCGCGTTCGCTGATTCGACTCAATCCGGATTTACTGTATGGCACCGTGCTGGCAGGCGGCGTGGGGGCAGGTCAGCTCACGCTGTGGCAGAGTGATAATCTGGAGAGCTATCGCGCGATTGCGGCGAGTGCGGAAGACAACGCCAGGCTGGAGCACAGTCTGGCGACGCTGGCGGAGCTGCTCAATCAGCAACTGCGTGAGCGCGATGGTGAGAGTAAAACCATTCTCAGCGCGCATCTGTCTCTGATTCAGGACGACGAGTTTGCCGGGAATATTCGCCACTTAATGCTGGAGCAGCATCTGGGGCTGGGGGCGGCGATTATTACCAATATGGAGCAAGTATGCGACAAGCTGTCGGCTTCCGGCAGCGATTACCTGCGTGAACGCGTCAGCGACATCCGTGATATCAGTGAACAATTGCTGCACATCACCTGGCCTGAAAAGCGGCCACGCCATGCGCTGGTGCTGGAAAAACCAACGATTCTGGTGGCTGAAGATCTGACGCCCAGCCAGTTTTTGGGCCTCGATTTGCAGCATCTGTCAGGCATGATCCTTGAGAAAACAGGGCGCACCTCGCATACGCTGATCCTCGCTCGGGCGTCGGCGATTCCGGTGCTTAGCGGCTTGCCGCTGGCAGCGATTAGCCGCTATGCCGGGCAACCCGCAGTCCTGGATGCCCGATGTGGGGTCCTGGCCATTAATCCAGACGAGGCGGTTCGCGGCTACTATGCGATTGCGCAGAAGCTGGCTGACGAATGCCAGCGTCGGCAAGCGCTTGACGCCGCCCAGCCCGCGTTAACCAAAGACAATCAACGAATTGACGTCGCAGCGAATATTGGCACCGCGCTGGAAGCGCCGGGAGCGTTTGCCAATGGCGCGGAAGGGATCGGGTTGTTTCGCACAGAAATGCTGTTTATGGATCGCGACAGCGCTCCCGACGAGCAGGAACAGTTTGAGGCCTACCAGCAGGTATTGTTGGCCGCAGGCGACAAGCCGGTTATCTTTCGCACGATGGATATTGGTGGCGATAAGAACATCCGCTATCTCAATATTCCGCAAGAAGAGAACCCATTCCTGGGCTATCGTGCGGTGCGGATTTATCCTGAGTTTGCCGGACTGTTTCGCACGCAGTTGCGCGCCATTTTACGCGCGGCGACCTTCGGTAATGCGCAGTTGATGATCCCGATGGTGCACAGCCTCGACCAGATTTTATGGGTAAAAAGCGAATTGCAAAAAGCGCTGGTGGAGCTGAAAGCGGAGGGTTTACGTCATGCTCCGACAATTTCATTGGGTATTATGGTTGAAGTACCTTCGGTGTGTTACATCATCGACCACTTCTGCGACGAGGTGGATTTCTTCAGCATTGGTTCCAATGACATGACTCAGTATCTGTACGCTGTCGATCGCAATAATCCTCGCGTGTCGCCACTGTACAACCCGATTACGCCCTCGTTCTTGCGGATGTTGCAGCAGATTGTTCGCGTGGCGCACGAACGTGGTAAATGGGTGGGCATTTGCGGAGAACTGGGCGGCGAAGGACGTTACTTGCCGCTGCTGTTGGGCTTAGGGCTTGACGAACTAAGTATGAGCAGCCCACGGATTCCGGCAGTAAAAAGCCAGCTTCGTCAACTGGACTGCCAGGCGTGTCGCGAACTCGCTATACAGGCCTGCGAGTGTCGCAGCGCTCAGGAGATTGAAGATCTGCTGAACCAGTTTGCGCCACAGAAAGAGGTGCGGCCGCTACTGGCGCTGGAGAATATTTTTGTTGGTGAGCCCCTTACCAACAAAGAGCAGGCGATCCAGTTCTTATGTGGCAATCTTGGGGTAAATGGACGCACCGAACATCCGTTTGAGCTGGAGGAAGATGTCTGGCAGCGTGAAGAGATAGTCACTACCGCCGTAGGTTTCGGGGTTGCTATCCCACATACTAAATCCCAGTGGATCAGCCATTCCAGTATCAGTATTGCCCGGCTTGCTCAGCCGATAGACTGGCAGTCCGAGATGGGCGACGTTGAACTGGTGATCATGCTGACGCTAGGCGCCGATGAAGGCATTAACCACGTGAAGGTCTTCTCGCAGCTGGCGCGTAAGCTGGTGAACAAGCAGTTCCGCCAGTCGTTGTTTGCCGCTACCGATGCCGAAAGCATTCTGGCGCTGCTGGAGGCGGAACTGACGTTTTAAATTCTACAGAGAGGAACGCTTTCCAGCCTGCAGCGAGGCGCTTGCAGGCTGCGTAAACGCTTCTGATAGAGAAATTATTAATTTATGGTGTGTTGAATCGGCAGTTTCCCGGCCCTTAATAACGTCATCTCTTGTTTGCAGAGCAGTACCACCGCCTGGCGACCTTTTACGCGTCGGGCGGTGAGCGCTCTTTTCACGGTCCGACGATCCGCACCTGATTCCAGCATCTGAAGACACATCAGGGAAAGTGCACGTCTGTTTTTCATCGAATATTCACTTTGTTGAGTCAGCCTGCACGTTATGTGCGAAGGGGCATTATTTTACAACGATACAAGTGGATATGACTAACGCGTTGGTGTTGTCTCAATCAACGTGCTGACTGGAAACGCGCGCCGTACTCGCCCGGCGTCAGTCCAAACTGACGGCGGAACAGGCGGCAAAAATAATCACTGTCCTGATACCCGCAACGCTGTGCGACTTCGCTAATCGACAGATGATATTTCTGTAAGATGATGCGCGCCTTCGCCATTCTCACCCACCGCACGTACTCGACAAATCCCATGGTGCCATGCTGGGTAAATATTTTTGATAAGTGATTCGGCGTGATATTAAAAAACTGCGCTACGTTGTCCCGGCTCAGCGATTGGGCATAGTTGTCCTGAACCCAATTACATATGCTGTGATAGAGAAATTCAGAGCGCGGGCGCGCTATATCAGGCCGGGTGTTGACCTCGCTGCGGCACAGGTGCAGCAGGCTAAGCACCAGCGGTTGAATAATATCCTGGGCCTGAGGTGAGCGGCTTAAATGGGTCAATGCGGTAAGCATCGCCTCGCCTTCACCGCGCTGCGGATGTGGTAACTCAATGCGACGTACGGGACGCAACAGCGATGCGGTTCGGTTGTCGTAAAAAGAGAGGCCCAGCCAGGCCGGAGAAAATACCAGGCTCAAGAGCATCACCGGTTTATCGTTGCCTGGTAAATTCGCCGCTTTCGCCGGGATGAACAACATGTCGCCTTCCGCCAGGCTGTGCTGCTGCTTTTCCAGTTGGTTGCTGTACTCTCCGCGCAGCACGATATCCAGGCGGGGCAGGTCAATACATAAACTGCCGGTCGGTAATGTGGTTCGCGGCGTAGCGAACCATACGCGCCCCAGACGCTGCGGATTTAACACCAGGCCGCTGAACAGATCGGCAAAAAACTGTTGGTCGGCGGGTAGGCCTGGCTCTTTCATTGCTCTTTCTCTGCGCTATAAGTGCATTAACTGTCTGAACTCTTTCACTTTACTCCGACTCACCGGGATTTCAAATTCCAGGTCTTTTAAGCGCAGAATGTAGGTGTTGTTAAACCAGGGTTCGATCTCGCGAATTTTATTCAAATTGACACAGAATGAGCGGTGGCAGCGGAAGAAATGCGAAGCAGGCAGTTTGCTGCAAAATTCGGTGATGTTCATTGGCATCACATACGACTCGCGCCGGGTATAGACGAAGGTCATCTTTTCATGGGCTTCAGCGTAGTAGATGTCGTTGATCGGGGTTACGATGATCCGCTCATCTTTGATCAGGTTGATCGTATCGTTTTCACGGATCATCGGGCTGGCTGGCGAGGTTCCCGCTTGCTGCTGTTGCCAGGCGGCCTCCAGCTTTTGCAGCATGCCGACAATGCGCGATTCCTGATACGGTTTCAGAATATAGTCAAAAGCTTCCAGTTCGAAAGCTTCAACAGCGTGCTCTTTCCACGCGGTAATAAACACAATAAAGGGCTTATGCGCGAACTGGCTGATGTTTTGCGCCAACAGTACACCATCCAGCGAGGGAATATTGATATCCAGAAAAATAGCGTCAACGCGGTTGTGCTGGAGATATTTCAGCACGTCAAGACCGTCGTCAAATGTGCCGACAATCTCCATCTGGCTGTGCTCTTTTATCAGCCAGCTTAGTTCCTGTTGGGCCAGGAATTCATCTTCGACAATGATGACTTTCACGACTTCACTCCTGGTTAAAGCAATAATGTGGCCGGTGCGGCTGCGGGCGAGTGCTGATTAGGCACATAAAAGGCAATCTCTGTGCCCGGCTCCAGACGGCGGATCAGTAATCCTTCGCCATAGAGCAGCTTAACGCGATGATGGACATTCAACAGGCCAATTTTATTACCCGGCATTTCATTGGATTCGACCCGCTCAATCACTTTCGGATCGATCCCATGACCGGTGTCCCGCACGGCAATTCGTACCCGATTTCCGCACTCTGCAACGCTGATGGTCACCACGCCTTTCCCTTTGCAGGGTTGAATACCATGAACAATGGCGTTCTCGACAAGCGGCTGAATCAGCAGGCTGGGAATATAACAGCTTACCTCTTCATCAATATCATAAATAACCGTCAGCTTGTCGCCAAAACGGGCCTGTTCGATGGCGATGTAATCCTTGATTTGGTACAGCTCTTTCTTGATGTCGATCTGCTCATCATCTTTTAATTCAATATTATAGCGAAGATAACGCGACAAATTAAAAATGAGCTGGCGCGCGGTGTCCGGGTTAAGTCGCACCGACGACGAAATAGCGTTCAGGGCGTTAAACAGGAAATGGGGATTTATTTTACTCTGCAGTGCCCGCAGTTCTGCCTTATTTGCCATTTCGCGTAGCTGTTCCGCCCGAGAAACCTCAAGCTGAGTCGAGATAATTTGCGACAGGCCGATGGCCATTTCCTGTAGCGAGGAGGTGATCTGGTGAGCGTGACAGTAGTAGATCTTCAGCGTGCCGGTGACAACGCCTTTCTCCCAAAGCGGGATCACCAGCATGGAGTGTATTTCCGGTGTTCGATGTGCTTCATCATTGTTTTTTATGATGATTTTTCCGTAATTGATCGCCTGTCGCGTGGTCGGGCTGACGAAGTCATCGTTATCGCGGTAATTCAGTTCACCCACGCCAACGTAGGCCAGAACGTGCTGGGTATTGGTAATCGCGACGGCGTCTGCATGGATGTCATGGCGAATAATTTCACACACCTGGCGGAGCGACTCGCTGTTGACGTGACGGAAAAGCGGCAGGGTTTTGTTGGCGATATCCAGTGCCAGCTTGGCCTGTTTCGCGGCGCTGGCTTCTTTCTCGCCCTCCACGCTTTGAACCAGCATGACGATAAAACCAATACAGACGCTGCCCAGGATCATCGGGATACCGATTTTCGAGACGATATCCAGCCCCAGCGCGGTCGTAGGCGCCCAGGCAACGACGAGGATCATGGTCAGGGATTCGCACAGCATTCCGCCTAAAATACCTGCGCGCCAGTGTTGTGCTTTGGGGATTTTACGGTTGATCCACCCGGCAATGCAGCCTGCCAGAATACTGGTAATAAAGCAGGGTAGGGCGGTTACGCCGCCAATATCAATCAGGTAGCGGTGGGTGCCGGCGATGAGTCCCGTAATGATGCCGACCCACGGACCGAATAAAATTCCCCCTGACATGACCGCGATAATACGTACGTTTACCAGTGAGCCTTCAACCGGTACGCCGGACCAGGTACTGAACAAGGCAAACATCGAGAAAATCGCGGTGACGGCGAGCAACTCTTTCGGGGAGTGAGCTGACTTGTGCAACAGTTCGCGAAACAGGCGGATACGAATCAGGAAAAACAGACAAAACAGCATCAGCGCTGCCCGGTCAAATACCGCCAGCAGCATATTAAATATTTCGTGCACGGGTGACTCTTGCGCAGGGGTTAAACCTCTATGATAGGCAACCTGAGTCTGGATGACCAGCGCCCGCGCAGCCTGCGGCTAATGAGGAAAAACCTTAATATTAAAAGGGGATTGTTGCATTGTTGTTGTATTTACAATACCTGTCTTCTAAGCGCAAAGATCAAGGTAATGTTTTCAACAACAAAATGTTAAATGATGGTAATTTTTAGCGGTGTGTGAAAATGAATATTTCCTCATTTTTTTTCCTGTTCCTCATTTGTGTCGAAAAAAATATTTTGTTTTGCCTCTCGACAGAAGGAAATTATTCAGGCTATTTTCTAAACGTGCCACCATCGTGGCAGCGTCGCTCGGACGGTCCGGGCGCTAACGTTAATCTGAGGATATTATGGCTGACTCCCGCCCTGAACGTCGCTTTACGCGTATTGATCGCCTTCCCCCTTACGTTTTTAACATTACCGCTGAACTGAAGATGGCTGCGCGTCGGCGCGGCGAAGATATTATCGATTTCAGTATGGGGAACCCGGATGGGGCCACGCCTCCTCACATTGTTGAAAAACTGTGTACCGTGGCGCAGCGCCCGGACACGCATGGCTATTCCACGTCTCGCGGCATTCCGCGTCTGCGTCGGGCGATTTCCCGCTGGTATCAGGAACGCTATGACGTTGAAATTGATCCCGAATCCGAAGCGATTGTGACTATTGGTTCCAAAGAGGGACTGGCGCACCTGATGCTGGCAACGCTCGATCATGGTGATACGGTTCTCGTACCCAACCCGAGCTATCCGATCCATATTTATGGCGCGGTGATTGCCGGGGCGCAGGTACGGTCAGTGCCGCTGGTTGAAGGTGTCGATTTCTTTAATGAGCTGGAACGCGCGATCCGTGAAAGCTACCCGAAACCGAAGATGATGATCTTAGGTTTCCCATCCAACCCGACAGCACAGTGCGTCGAGCTGGAATTTTTCGAAAAAGTCGTCGCGCTGGCTAAACGCTATGACGTGCTGGTGGTTCACGATCTCGCCTATGCCGATATCGTTTACGATGGCTGGAAAGCGCCATCGATTATGCAAGTACCTGGCGCTCGTGATGTCGCGGTTGAATTTTTCACCCTGTCGAAAAGCTACAACATGGCGGGCTGGCGTATCGGTTTTATGGTTGGCAATAAAACGCTGGTCAACGCGCTGGCACGCATCAAGAGTTATCACGATTACGGGACGTTTACACCGTTGCAGGTTGCGGCAATCGCGGCGCTGGAAGGCGATCAGCAATGCGTACGGGATATTGCCGAGCAGTATAAACGCCGTCGCGATGTACTGGTTAAAGGGCTGCATGAGGCCGGTTGGATGGTCGAGATGCCAAAGGCTTCAATGTACGTTTGGGCGAAAATTCCTGAGCAATATGCCGCGATGGGCTCACTTGAGTTTGCCAAGAAACTGCTGAACGAAGCGAAAGTATGCGTTTCGCCGGGGATTGGCTTTGGTGATTATGGCGATACGCACGTGCGTTTTGCGTTAATTGAAAACCGTGACCGTACCCGCCAGGCGATCCGCGGCATTAAAGCGATGTTCCGCGCAGATGGCTTACTGCCTGCCAGTGCGAAATCGGCTATTGAAAGTACCGACTAACCGTTCGTGAGATCTCCAAAAGCAAACAGGAGCCTGATGGCTCCTGTTTTTGCTGCGTCTTTTATTTAGATCATCAGGGCGAACGTACCGGCCCAAACGATGACCATAAAAGAAATGCCCATAAAGAAATATTTCACTTTTCATCTCTCCGCGTACCTGGGTACGTCTGAATGAACATATGCTTACCTGACAGAGAGCTGATGCACGCACAAACGAAATGGAGAATATCCCTCGTTTGCCTGGCGGCATCACCTCAGAATTCTGAGCTTGAGTGCTCCAGACGGCGCTAATGTACGCCTAAAAATGAGGTGAGACAAGAGGCATTTTTCTATTTAATTTTAATAACTTACAAGTGTCGTGATTCGGCGACAGTTTAATTTCTGCCGGTAATAAATTGCTATTGAGCGACGTAATGATTAGTCGGAGAATTCTCATATCACCATAGTATGAATGCGGTTAATTTTTCGCGGAATTCAATAATGAAAAGGTTAAAAATGACCAGATTAATGATGTTAGCACTCGTTCTTACGCCAGTGACGTCGATGGCGGCCTCACCGTTGGCGTTTAATTTCAGCTGCGCAAGTATTGGTGGTGTGAATAGTGATGGTAAAGGTAACGTTTGGATTGACGGTGCCAAGGCGACCGTAAAGAGCTTCAATGAAAACTACTGGGAAGCCAAAAGCGGCAAAAATACGCTTTCCATCTCCCGTAAAGATGACGGCAACCCGGAAGTTTCATGGTCAGGGCCAAATCGTAAGCACGGAATTTGTCAGCCTGAAGACAATATTGACTACGCTCCGGGGGAAAAATCGCCCCACAGCGGTCCTTCTTTCTCCTGCTCAGCGGTGGCAAAGGGAAGTATTGAAGAGGTTATTTGCCAGAGTCCATCACTCTCCGCGCTGGATGTTAAGTTGAACGGGGTCTACAAACAGGCGTTGGTTAAATCGAAAAATAACCCAACGCTGAAAGCGGAGCAGCGCGGCTGGGTTAAAGGACGAAACGAGTGCTGGAAAGAGCAGGATAAACCAGCCTGTATTGCTCGTAACTACAATGAGCGCATGGCTGAACTACAGAACGAGTGGGGCGTTAAGTAATTCAGCCACAGACAAAAAGAAAGGCCGTAAGGCCTTTCTTGTTAGATATATAACGAGGCTTCACCCATGGGGCGGGTTTTGAAGCGACGGTGGATCCAGAGATACTGCTCGGGCGCGCGCATGATCTCTTTTTCGATAATTTTATTCATATAAGCCGCAGCCTGGCTTTCATCTGCCGGGTAACCTTCCATTTGTGGTGTGATAAACAGGCGGTAACCTGAGTTGTCTGCTTTTCTCACCATGGTTACGGTCAGCATCGCTGCGCCCGACAGGCGTGACAGCACGTAAGTACCATTGGTGGTTGCCACGTTTTTAACGGCGAAGAAAGGCGCGAACGAGCTTCCTTTACGACCGTAGTCCTGATCGGGAGCAAACCATACCGCTTCCCCTTTTTTCAGGGCGCCGACAATGCCACGCAGATTATTTCTGCCGATCATGGCTTTGTTGGAACGCATACGACCGCGGGTTTGGATCCACTCCATCAACTTATTGTTGTGCGGGCGATAGGTTGCCATCATCGGCTGGCACAGCCCCATTACGCGGCCACCTAATTCGAGCGACATAAAGTGTACGCCTACGACCATCACGCCACGGTCTTCCATCTGGGCGCGTTTCAGGTTGTCCAACCCTTCTACATCAAACCATTTGCGAACGCGGTGATCCGGCCAGAACCAGGCCATACCTGTTTCAAGCAGTCCCATGCCGAGTGAATGGAAGTTCTCATCGACCAGTTTGTCTCTCTCTTCCTGCGACAGATTGGGGAAACAGAGTTCGAGGTTTTTACGTGCAATAGATTCACGGCGCTTTAAAAATGGACGAGCCAGTGTTCCTGTACGGGTACCAAGAAAACATAATACGGGATAGGGAAGTTGTACCAGTAACCAGAGCACACCGACGCCAAACCACGTGAGCCAATAGCGCGGATGTAAAAACGCGCGTGAAAATTTACATTGGGGAAACATAAGCACCTGTTGTTGATACGAAATAGATGTATCGCGAAGACGCTGGGTCTGGCGCGTTACACTCTGCACAGATCGTTAGGCCGCCATAAACGACATTGGTTCCTGCAAAGAGTGTAAAACTGAGTCAGGACAAAACCACGAGGGGCATGAATGATCGGACGCACAATGTACACCCGAAGATTAATGTCAGCCAGAAATAATTACTCAAGTTTCGTAAATATTTTGGGGGCGATTAAGAACAAAAAAAAGACTATTTATAATTCATTGTTTTTATGATGAATAAATAAACTCCAGGTGTATATCTAAATAGTAAGCAGATGAGTGATTTTTGTAACGTAAATGTTGCTTAAATTGCGAACTGATGGAAATTATCTTAGAATATAAAAACAAGGGAGTGTAAGGACTTACGTAAAGTTTTATGGCAAACAGGAGGTATCGCTATGCTCTATTTTTGGACCTTTCTCGCATTGAGTATTCTGAGCGTCAGTTGCTACATCTGGCAGGTAATGGGCGCTGCGGCGTCAATAAGCGCTTTTATCGGCATGGTCATACTCACCGCCTTAATTTACGTTTTTACTATGCGGTTGACTAATGGTAACGAAATGGTAACCGGATTATTCCTTTTTCTTGCCCCAACATGCGGTTTGATCATTCGCTTTATGGTGGGGGACGGTAGGCAATAATCCGGCGTGTTACGATTGGAAATGAATTTTCACGTTTAGCTGTTTTTTATTTAGCAGCTACGCTGGCACTTTTTGCGAGACTGAACTCGATTAACGGGCGTCAGCCAACTGGAGTGATGCTTCTTCTTGCTGAGCATTTTTCCGCTGTTGCTCAAGTTCCAGCGCCCCGCGATGAGAGAGGTAGCAGAACAGGATGCAGCAGACAATTCCCCCCATCAGCAGATAGAAACCGCCATGCCATCCCATTTTGTCGACCATTACGCCAAACAGGCTGGTGCCCAATGACGCGCCAAAAATGTAGCTCATAAATCCGCGCAATCCTACTGCGGAACCCACTGCGAAGCTGGGTACGATTTCCATGGTCTGAACGGAGGCCAGGAACTGAGGAACATAAATCAGGCAGCCAACGATGGCGGCAAAAATAGTCACCATCAACAGCGATTCGCTTTTCCAGTAGCCGATCAGACAGACGAAAATCAGTGCCATACAAATCATGGCCAATGGCATGCGACGGCCTTTAAACAGTTTATCGGTAAGCCAACCCGCCAGTAATGTGGAAGGGATTGCCGCCCATTCGAAAAATAAAAAAGCGACGCTCATTTCCTCTTTCGAGAAATGTTTTTCGGTTAACAGATAAATTGGCAACCAGCTAATCATGCCAAAACGTACCATATAGACAAAAACATCTACCAGTGAAACATACCAGGCATTTTTATTACGCAGGACATAAGTGCAGAAGATCTGGAAGGCGCTCATATTTTCTGGCGCCTGGACAGCGTGTCGGGCATTTAATACAACTTTTTCTTCCGGCATCATTTGTTCCAGAGCCGGTAAACCTTCCTGGCGTGGTGAACCTTTCCCCAGCATCAGCACGATAAATGCAAACAGGACGGCAACGCCGGCCGGAACAATATAGCTGGCGCTTTGCCAGTGTTCACTTCCCAAAATGGCAAAGGCGGCACCAACGATCGGGGCAACAATACCACCACCGACATTGTGTGAGATATTCCAGAATGCGCCAACGCGTCCACGTTCTTTACGCGGAAACCAGTTGGCGATAGTAATAAATGAAGGGCCGACGCCCATCCCCTGGAACAAGCCGTTGAAGACAACCAGCGCGGCAAAAATCCAGAATCCGGTACTGAACCCTAAACCTACGTTGACGATGGCGCACAGAATCAAACCGCATGCCATAAAGACTTTGGGGCTGGCTTTGTCTGCCAGGCTGCTCATAATGCCTTTACTGATCCCATAGGCGATAAGCATGCAACTGCTGAGTAAACCGATCTGCGTGGCGCTGAGATCCAAATGCTCCTTCAGATAAGGCGTTGAGAGCGTGAAGTTATTACGCACAATATAGTACGCAAGATAGCCCAGGAATACGCTGAGTAATGCCTGAATGCGATAGCGGCCATAAGTTTCCTGGACTTTCTCCGCCGGGACTTTATTTGCCGCAGGCCCTGCCTTAAATATTGATAACATATCATCACCTAAATTTATATTGATGTGAATATCAGGAGTTTTCGTGGTGAAGAGTGAAATAGGCAGAAGAGAAACTCAAGTCGATGAAATGTGTCATTATTGACCCATTTTGTGGGTGGCGCGGCGGATTTTGACTCTTTTTAAATAATGGTATTTTATTTCTGTTCTTTTGCGCGGACTTTTATTGCTGGCATGTGCGGATATTAACAAATTCATACTGTATTTTCGGGTATTCTTTGCTGATGTAGTCACTTTCCGTTTGGTAAACTTGCGAATAACCTTATTCCTCTCTGCTGTAGTGATAAACGGGTAAGTTTTGTCTCAATATTATTTTTTGCACATGTTGGTATTTATGAACGGGATCACAAACAGACTTTTCTGTTGGCGGCGTTTTTGGGCAATCTTGCTCTGTTTCATGTCGCTGTTGGCGAGTCGCCAGGCGTTGAGTAAAGAGCTGGTGATGGCCACAACCTTTTCTCCCGGTGCCACGGCCTGGATTATCCAGCGCTGGCAGACGCAGCCGGGATCGGTGATGATTCGCACGTTAAACCGGACCAGCAGCTCGCTGGAACAACTGCTTGATACCGCGAATGCGGAAAACGTTGATCTCATTTTGACCTCATCGCCCATGCTGTTACAGCATCTTCAGGAGCATCAGAAGCTGGCGCCCTTTGATAATGCGCTGCCGGAAAGCCAGAGGCTGGTGCCTGAGTCTATTCGTTCTACCTCTGTGGCGGTGGCGATATCCGGCTTTGGCCTGCTAATTAACCGTTCCGCGCTGGCGGCGCGACACCTTTCTCCTCCCGCTGACTGGGCGGATTTAACGCAGCCGAAATACCAGAATGCGTTGTTGATGAGTAGTCCGTCACGTTCTGATACCAACCATCTGATGGTTGAGTCGCTGTTGCAGCAAAAAGGGTGGGAAGAGGGCTGGGCGACGCTGTTAGCGAGCGCGGGTAATCTGGTGACGATTTCATCACGCAGTTTTGGCGTCGCCGACAAAATTAAGAGCGGTCTTGGCGTTGCCGGGCCGGTCATTGATAACTATGCCAATCTGTTGCTCAATGATCCGCATCTGGCCTTTACCTATTTTCCTCGCTCCGCAGTGTCGCCAACCTATGTCGCCGTTCTCAAGAACAGCCAGCACGCCAGTGAAGCGCGTCGTTTTATTCGCTACTTATTAAGTCCGGAAGGGCAGCGGATCCTTGCGGATGCGAATACGGGAAAATATCCGGTTACCCAGCTCGCGCCAGATAACCCACGGGCCGCTCAACAGGCTATGTTGATGAATCAGCCTGCGCTTAATTATCGGCTGATCCTTAAGCGGCAGCGGCTGGTGCAACGGATGTTTGATACCGCCATCAGTTTTCGTCTCGCACAACTGAAAGATGCCTGGCGAGCGCTATACAGTGCGGAAGCGCGCCTTAAACGCCCGTTACCCGAAATCAGAGCCTTACTGACCAGCGTCCCGATAGATGCCAGGCGTAGTGAAGATGAGGCCTGGCTTGCTCAGTTCGATAACAAAAGCTTTGCCGAACAGCAGATGATGGAATGGCAACTGTGGTTTCTTAAAAATCAACGTCAGGCGATAGCAAAACTGGAAGAATTAAAATGAAAGGTGGATCGATACTGCAACGCCTGCGGCAGCTCAACATCAGCAGCAGCCTGCGGGGAGCCTTTCTGACGGGCGCACTACTGACGTTGAGCGTAAGCTGCGTCAGTTTGTACTCATGGCATGAGCAGAGCTCGCAGATACGCTATTCGCTTGATGATTACTTCCCGCGCGTGCATTCCGCTTTTTTGATTGAAGGGAATCTTAACCTGGTTGTGGATCAACTTAATGAATTCCTGCTGGCCCCCAACACGACGGTGAGGCTGCAACTGCGCAATCAGATAATTTCGCATCTGGATAAAATCGAGACTCTGAGCCGGGGGCTACAACCCGCAGAGCAACAGCAGCTGGCGGTGATTTTGCAGGACAGCCGGGCGTTGATGGCGGAACTGGACCGGGTGCTCTACAACATGTTCCTCGTGCGTGAAAAAGTGAGTGAACTCTCCGCACGCATCGACTGGCTACACGATGATTTTAACACCGAGCTGAATTCACTGGTGCAGGATTTTACCTGGCAACAGGGGACGTTGTTGGATCAAATCGAGGCAAAAAGTGGCGATGCGGCGCTGTATCTCAAACGTGCCAGAGAGGTGCAAAACGAGCAGCAGCAGGTTTACACCCTGGCAAGAATTGAAAATCAGATCGTCGATGATTTACGCGACAGGCTTAATGAACTGAAATCGGGCAGCGACGACGGGATGCTGGTGGAGAACCATATCCGCTACCTGGAGAATCTGAAGAAAACCGCCGATGAAAACATCCGTACCCTCGATGACTGGCCCAGTACCATAACCCTGCGGCAAACCATTGATGAGCTGCTGGAAATCGGGATGATGAAAAATAAAATGCCTGATACGATGCGCGATTATGTCGCTGCGCAAAAAGCGCTCATTGATGCCAACCACGCCAGAGAGGCAACACTCGGGCGCTTTCGAACACTGCTTGAAGCGCAATTGGGAAGTAGCCATCAGCAAATGCAGATGTTTAACCAGCGGCTGGAACAAATTGTTCGCGTCAGCGGCGGACTTATTCTGTTGGCGACGCTGCTGGCGCTCCTTCTCGCCTGGGGACTTAACCACTACTTCATTCGTTCCCGGCTGGTGAAGCGTTTTACCGCGCTCAACCAGGCTGTGGTGCAAATCGGTCTGGGGCGAACGGACGCCACTATCCCGGTTTACGGGCGCGATGAATTGGGGCGTATCGCGGGCCTGCTGCGCCATACCCTGGGCCAGTTGAATGCGCAAAAAAATCAGCTTGAGCAGGAAGTGGCGGAGCGTAAGGAGATTGAGTCCGATCTCCGGGCGACGCAGGATGAGCTGATCCAGACGGCTAAACTGGCGGTGGTCGGCCAGACCATGACCACTCTGGCACACGAAATTAATCAACCGCTGAATGCGCTGTCGATGTACCTGTTTACGGCGGGAAGGGCAATTGAGCAGGGGCAATCCGCTCAGGCCAGAAGCACGTTAACCAAAGCGGAGGGGCTGATTACCCGCATCGATGCCATTATCCGTTCGCTGCGTCAGTTTGCGCGCCGGGCTGAGCCGGGCGCGCCTTTACATCCGGTCGATCTACGACAAACGTTTACTGCTGCCTGGGAACTGCTGGCTATGCGCCATAAGCAGCAGGGCACGCTGACGCTTCCTGCTCACAGTGTGTGGGTGGCAGGTGATGAAGTGCGTATTCAGCAGGTACTGGTAAACATACTGGCAAATGCGCTGGATGCCTGTCCGGCTGCCGCGGAAATAGAGGTTCACTGGCAGGCTGAAGGCCACCGATTATGTGTCTTAGTCTGTGATAACGGCCCCGGCTGGCCAGGCGCGTTGTTGCCATCACTATTAAAGCCGTTTACCACCAGTAAGGATGTGGGTCTCGGTATTGGTTTATCGATTTGTGTATCGTTAATGACGCAAATGAACGGCGAGCTGCGCCTGGCCTCGACGCCGGGGCGCAATGCCTGCGTCGTGCTGCAATTTAATCTGACGGATGTAAACGATGTTGTGTGATGAATATGCTGTTTTGCTGATTGATGACGATGCCGATGTTCTCGACGCTTACACGCTGTTGCTTGAACAGGAGGGTTATCGTGTATACGCATGCAGTAACCCTTTTGACGCCCGAAATTGGCTACAGGCCGACTGGCCGGGGATTGTCCTGAGCGACGTGTGTATGCCTGGCTGCAATGGAATCGATCTCATGACGTTGTTTCATCAGGATGATAATCAGCTGCCGATCCTGTTGATCACCGGCCATGGCGACGTCCCGATGGCCGTGGAAGCGGTGAAAAAAGGGGCATGGGATTTTCTGCAAAAACCGGTCGACCCCGGCAAACTGCTGTTGTTGGTAGAAGATGCGCTGCGTCAGCGAAAATCGGTGATTGCGCGTCGCCATTATTGTCAGCAAAAGCTGCAGGTTGAGCTGATCGGTTACAGCGAATGGGTCAATCAGTACCGCCAGCGTCTGCAGCAGCTGGCGGAAACGGATATTGCCGTCTGGTTTTATGGCGAGGCGGGAACGGGGCGTATGACGGGAGCCCGTTATTTGCATCAGCTTGGACGCAGCACCGAGGAACCGTTTATCCGCGGTGAATTGACGCCAGGCAATGCGGGACAACTCAATGACCTTATTGCCCAGGCGCAGGGCGGTACGCTGGTCCTGAGCCATATTGAATGCCTGACGCGTGAACAGCAGCACCAACTGGTGCACCTGCAAAGCCAGGAGCGGCGTCCTTTTCGCTTAATCGGCATTGGCGCCACATCGCTGGTGGAACTGGCGGCAACTAACCAGATTGTGGCCGAACTCTATTACTGTTTCGCGATGACGCAAATCGCTTGTCAGCCGTTATCACAGCGTCCCGATGATATTGAGCCCCTGTTTCGCCATTATCTGCAGAAAGCCTGTCTGCGCCTGAATCATCCGGTACCTGACGTTGACGGGGAACTCCTGAAAGGCATGCGGCGCCGTGTGTGGTTAAGTAATGTTCGGGAGCTGGCGAACGCCGCTGAGCTTTTTGCTGTTGGGCTACTTCCGCTGGCTGAAACCGCAAATCCGCAGCTGCATATGCCTGAACCGACGCCGCTCGATCGCCGGGTGGAGGAGTACGAGCGGCAGATTATTACCGAGGCGTTAAATATTCATCAGGGACGCATTAATGAAGTGGCGGAGTATTTACAAATTCCGCGTAAAAAACTGTATTTACGCATGAGAAAATACGGGCTGAGCAAAGAACACTATAAGTTTTAGTGGCGAGGTTCCAGAAGAAGAGACGTTGACAGTATTTCGGTGGCGGCGCGAGCGCTCACCGAAATACGCGACGGAAGTCTGAATTATCTGTTTGTTTTTCTTACCACATCAAATCATCAGGGACGACAAAATCAGCATACGGATCGTCTTCGTCCTTCGCTTCCTGGCTAAGCTCGCAATTTAATACAATATAGCTTGCATCGCGCTGGGCAATTTTATCGGCGACGACAGCCGGAATGATGGCATATTCGCTATCGCTGCTGCTTTCAGCCGTCAGACGCGCAATGGCCAGACGGCCCTTGATTAACTGCGACTGGGTCACTTTATCAACATAGACTTTTTTGATTAGGTTATTATCAGTGAAGTTGTAACCAATATCGCCACGAGAAATGGTGATTTTATTCATTTCAATAAGTTGTTTGATCTGCGCTTTATACTCTTTAGACAGCGCAGCCTGCTTTTGCTGCTCGCTGAGCTGTTTATCACGCTCGGCCTGTGCTTTTTTATTCTCTTCCACCGCTTCTCTGGCTTCACGAGCCTGAACGCGCGATTTTTTCGCCGTTCTCTGCACTTTTGCCATTTTTTTGCTGCTGACCAGACCGGCCTTAAGCATCTGTTCCTGTAGGGTAAGTTTTGTCATCGTCGCTTCTAATCCAATAAAATCGTTGTAAGGATTATAACCTTAACGTTCGGTGGGAAGCCAGATGAGGCGCGCTCTGCAGGTAGCTCTTTGGGCGCCACTCGCGGTGGGAGCGATCTTGTGTCTTTCTGCCGTTGAGCATCAAGTTAATCATTACCCTCCTTAGAATAAGATATAACATGCTATATATTCTCAAATAATAAAATATAGATTTGGGAATATAATATAAATGGATGTTTATCCTGTTTGTTCTAATTATATAGAGGTATATTGAACAATATTAAACCAAATAAATAGCCATGTATCTCTTGAAAAGATGTAAAGTGCAGCAACACCACGCCGATAACCATGACGAAAATATGGATAAGGGAGGTAAGTGGCATGTGGTGGGTTTATCGAATGCCGATGAAAATGAAGTTAATAATCGCGCTGCAACCACTATTATTGGCGTTATGTTGGTTTGCTGGTTCAGGAATATGGACGCGCATCGAAACAGAACGACAGATGGAGAATATTGCCCAACTGACAGCCCTCGCGCGCAGTGCCGGAAATGTGGTGCATGAACTGCAAAAAGAGCGTGGAATGAGTGTCGGGTTTCTTGGGGCCGAAGGGAAGACGTTCAAAGATGAACTAAACGCACAACGGGCCTTAACCGATCGCGAGATCGAGGTATTTGTGGATTCGCTGTCCGATACCGGCTTACAGGCAGGGGATGTCACTACCTCGGTCGCCGCGTTTAAGAAAAATATTCTGTCACTGGCGACACTCCGGGAAAAGGTGACGCAATTGGGTCTGCCAGCCTCTGAGGTGGTTAAGTTTTATACCAACGTTATTGCTGATGTACTGAATTTTGTGGGCCGGTTAGGGACGTTGACGGATTCCGGCGAGATGGCGAATTCATTCGCAGCCTACTACAACCTGCTGAATTTGAAGGAGCAAGCGGGTATTGAGCGGGCGCTGCTGGCAAATATCTTTTCCTCTGGTCATTTCGCCGACGGACAATTACATCAGCTTAGCGATGTGGTCAGTAAACAGAATGTCTGGCTGGCGCAATCTTTGCGCCTGAGTCCACCTGAACAGGCCGCCATGCTCAAAAGTCGCTTACAATCCACCGACGCTACCCAAGCGCTTTCATTACGCGAAGCTGCGTTTAGTCATGCGGCGAATGGTGGATTTGACGTCGATCCTACCGTCTGGTTTAAGGTACAAACCCAGCGTATTGAAGTGATGCGACAGATTGAAAATGTGGCAGCGAATCTTCTGTGGGAAAGTGCGATAAAACTCGCGCAGGATGCGCGTAAGAACTGGCAGATATATATGGCCGTGAGCCTGCTGGCGCTACTGGCATCATTGGCGTTCGCCGGGGCCATCGCACTCAATATGCACCGTCAGTTCAGCGACACGCTAAACAAGATTGCGGGTATGAACGGCGATCTGACTCAACGTCTGGCGACACCAGGTAAAGACGAGCTTTCTTCGCTCAATCGCGCCTATAACACGATGCTGGAAAATATTCAGCACATCGTGCAGGAGATTAAACAAGGCTCTCTGGTGCTGTACGATGCCAGCAGCAGTATTACGGCGGGAAATCAGGATCTGGCCCAGCGCACCGATGAACAGGCCGCATCGATTGTAGAAGCCGTGGCCAGTATGGAACAGCTCTCAACGACGATTACGCAAACGGCGGACAATGCCCGCGAAGCGGAGCTCCTGACAATAAGATTGGAAAAAGAGGTTCGCCAGGCCAGTAACGTCGCCAGCGCGGCAAATCAGAGCATGGGGGATATTCGCTCCTCCAGTGAGAAAATCTCAAATATTGTTACCTCAATTGATGATATTTCTTTTCAGACGAATTTGCTGGCGCTGAATGCGGCTGTTGAAGCGGCTCGCGCCGGAGAGATGGGAAGGGGGTTTGCGGTAGTAGCCAGTGAAGTGCGTAACCTTTCACAGCGCTGTGCTAAAGAAGCGAATCAGATCCGTGAGCTGGTGGCGCAGAATATGGTAAAAATCAGCGAGGGCGTTGAGCGGGTTACCGCATCAGCTACCGCGCTAAAAGCGGCGGCGGATAATACCACCAGTATGAAGCAATATATCGGCGATATCGCCCGGGTAGCGACGGAACAATCGCAGGGTGTTTCCCAGATAAACCTGGCGCTGAGACCCATGGAGCAGGTTACACAGCAAAACGCGGCATTGGTTTCTCAGGCCGCGAATGACAGCCAGCGGCTGGATAACCTCTCAGTAACCATGAGGGATCTGGTTAATCGTTTTGTTGTCTGACATGACACCGCTATCCCGATCCGGCAAAGGTGTCGGATCGGGAGGGCTCATTACCTCAGGATGAGCCTTATTCTATTAACGTGGCGCCAGAACCACCCTTCGCCGGGCATACAACGTTACCGCAGACAAGTGAAAATCGACATTTGCTGTCCGTAACTTTCGGGATTTGAGTTCTTTCATGGTGATACCGCGAATATGACCTTCATCTATCAGGCTCTTAATCTCCGCCGTGCTGAGTAAAAGCTGGCGCTTCAATATCGATAGCGCACTGATCTGAAAAGCACAGGTAAGCCTGATGCTGACGGCGAAGTGCTGGTCAATGTTGATGCTGGCCTGCCATTGTTCCTGAACACGAAAATCAGGCTTACCCGCAAGCTCAGCGTTGTTTCGGCTCAGAGTGGCTTTATCATGAGAATAATAGTGAACCGTACTGGCATCATTAGTGATAAACCGCTGGTACAGCTCTCGGTTAATTTTGCTGATGTGAAGCCGTGAGAACAGCGAGATATTCCACGTATATTCACAATGCCTACATTTATAAATGCTCCAGATATCGAGCACTTTTTTTTGTGAATTGACCCTGAAGGACCCGGAAGGTGCAAACTCGCGTTTTACATTACATGCGGGACAGCGTTTGGTAATACGCTGGTACCCGGCAGGAGTGACAGTCCATGTGACTTTCATACCGTACCTTTTTTAACCCAAATAAATTCGGATCCGTATTGAACGAACCATCGTTTTTATATGAGAAAAATATTTGTTAGATATTTTTCAGTGGGTTAAGAAAAGATTTCTAACACGGTGACCCTGTCCGCCAGCCAATGAATTCCATGAGATTATCAGTGTGATAACAATTAAGTATATGAGTTGAATCAATATTTGTTAGGTTGCCGGGCTTTCGGTAGTCGTCTGTCGCTGGTAAAGTGAGCAGCAAATACCGAAATGTGGCCAGAAGGGAATGCCGTGTGAGCGGACGTATTGATTATCAGACTGAAAAGTACAGCTTTACAGAGGCTGCTGAAAGTTCTCGTCTTACCGGCCAATGGGCTGACGTCATTGCTGAATGTCGGGAAATGAAGGCTGGACCGGAAGAGCGTCTGCGTATTGCCTTACTGAACGTGGACTATGTGACCAGCTTTGAGCTGCCTTTTCGGTTGTTATTACTTCGCACCCCGCAATTGATTGCCAGCGTGCGTGACGCGCTACAGCTTAGCCAGAAAAACGTCATCTTTAATGGTAAACGCTTTGGGTGTGTATATACCCTGAAAGCGAGCCTTGACGGTATACCGGATGAATTTCAGTATCGCCTGTCGCATCGTATCCGGCGCATAGATCCAGAAGGGTTGACCGAAGCCCCTTACCAGCAGATCGCAAAAGCGGTGAAATCTCCACGGGAACGCCTGAAGATGGCGCTCGAATCAGGACTTGATGTCACGGCGTTGGACGGGCTTTTCTGGTTTGGCAGCCAGCGTATAGCAGCTGACGTACTGAGGTTGAGAAAATCAGGGATGCGGGTAGCGACGGGCCAGATATTGGTGTCTGATAATCTCACTGCAACAATGAGGCCTGTACCGTTTTATCGCCTGGCTCAGGGCTGAGCTAAAGAGATATTTTCTTGCAACGTTCAATGAGATAGTTAATCGCATCCTGGGGAGACAGCGCCCGGACGATGTGGGACTGAATCATGGCATCGTTGCAGCAGATATCACAGCATTCAGCCAGCTTTCGGCAATATCACGGGCAGAATTCAGCAATGGCTCGCCGGTTGTGACAGGGCACCAGGCCTGATTGGCAACCTGACGATAGGCCAGGGGCGACAGTTTGGCCGGCAGCGTAAAAGTTGGATTCATTAATAACCGTTCTCGGCTTAATGGGAATTTATGGCATATGCTGGCAGAGGTATTTTGAAAAGCCAGACCATTTTCACACTTCAATTTTTAAAATTCGATCTTTTTCGGCGATTAATCAATGATTGCTGGAATATATATCTATTTTATAAATACTTTGACGCATTCATGATTATTGTTGTGAAGAATTATTTTTCAATGGAGAATAAGTTCCTGGAATAAATAATTTTATTTTCTGGAAAATGGTTTAACATTTAAAATATACATAAAACCCACTCTGAATTCTCTGCTTTATGTACATGGTGGGTAATTAATAATTGTCAAAAGATATTGTTTATGTTGTTTGTATTTATGGGGTGAAGTTTGCGGATTGAATAATCATCAGATTGGAAAAACTTAATCGGAGCTGAGCGCTAAATTGTTACTTAACCGAAATAATTAATAACGGGAATTAAGTGGCGCGATGGCGGGTTGTATACGCTTAAATCCTTTATGGGCAATGGATCCGGAAAGAAATATTTGTTCATTTTCTGAAATGGAAAATAGCAGTGACGGACTTTAAGTGAAATTATTATTTACATTTGCATTGGGCGTGCAGACTTGTTAACGCCATCAACCGGCGTACGATTTTCATCGTAACCCTCTGTTTTATTCATCATTATTTATCGCTGTCAGGGCGGTGGAGTCGTTCTGTGGAAAGCTCCTGTGGCTTTCACTTCATCTGCTGTCGTAGACACGTCAAATGAAGGAACATTGCATGTCCGGTTCGTACCAGGAAGAAATACCCAAAGCTCGTATTAACTTATATTTAGCCCTGCACACCGGTGGGGCCCAGAAAAAAACCGAGCTGCCGCTGAAACTGCTGACAGTTAGGGGCTTCTGTCATGGCCGGGAAAATCGTCCGTTGTCTGAACGCGAAAAGGTAAACATTTCGAAGCGCAATTTCGACAGCGTAGGCGACGATCTGCAGGCGTCCCATCCGTTTCGCAATACCAAAGTCATTGTTGAAGACATTGAGGACAAGCCGGGTTTCTTCCGTGTGAAACGCTTTGCAATCCCTCATTTCCAGGTCGATGGCATGGACGTCAATCTGTCTGTGGCATCCCGGATGCCTAAAGCAAAAGCATAAGGCAGGACAGGGATGAAAATTTATCGTCCACTGTGGAACGAGGGGGCTTTGCTGTCCCCTCAGCAGTTCCAGCAGCAGGCTGAATGGGAATCTTTTCGCAGTGCCGGTGCATCAGCGCTAGCCACCCCGTTCCCTTGGGGCGTGGAAAAGATTGAGTTTAATGACAGTTTTCTTTCGTCCGGCCTGATCCAGATTACGCAGTTACGCCTCTGGCTGGAAGATGGTTCACTGATTGATGCGCAAAGGAGCGATCTGCTTCCCCCTTCTCGCGAGTTAGACCCGGATCTGTTGGCTGGTCTGGATGCGGTAACAGTCGTTATCGCACTCCCTCATTTGCAGCCCGGTGTTGTTAATGTTGAACAGGAAGGCATGACCGCTGACCGTCCGCTTCGTTACCGGGAGGAATGGGTAACTATACCGGATGTTTTTGGTTCTGAAGAAGAATCCATGGCAGTTGCCCGGTTTAATTTCACCATCCGGTTTGCCCATGAAAGTAATGAGGCCTGGAAAGTCTGCCCGGTAGCAAGACTGCTCCGGGATGGACCAAATGCGTGGCGACAGGATCCGTCTTTTATTCCTCCAGTGGCGTCATTCGGAGCAAGTCCGGTTCTTCGCGAACGTCTGGTGCTGCTCAATCGCCAGTTACGCTCCCGACGCCAGCGTCTGATGGCCATGCGTCGTGAAAGCAACGAAAGACTTGCCGATTTTGCTGTCGCGGATGTTTCCCTTTTCTGGTTGCTGAATGCACTGAATTCTCACGCCAGAGTGCTGACGGAATACGAACGTTTTCCTTGCCGTCCACCTGAACAGGTGTGGGCGGAGCTCGCTCGTCTGGCAGGCAGTATGCTGACCTTTTCCCTGGACCATGACCTTGACGCTATACCGGGGTATGACCACGAGGAACCAGCCAATGCGTTTCCCCCGCTGTTTGACCTGATAGCGGGGTTGCTGGAGGCAAGTCTGCCATCCCGGGTCATTGCACTGGAAATGTCCCGCCCGGACGGACAGACATGGAAGGCCAACCTTCACGATATTCGTCTGCGTGAAGAGGCCGACCTCTGGCTCTCTGTGCGCTCAGATATCCCTGCCTGGCAGGTTGCCGACAAATTCCCGGCACTCTGTCAGGCGGGGTCACCTGATGAGGTTAATACCATATATGGTGCCGCGCTCAGGGGGATTCCATTGATTCCGGTGAGCAGGGTCCCGGCAGCATTGCCTGTACGTATGGAGAACCAGTACTTCGCGCTTGATATGGAAAGCTCCGCTGCGCATGAAATGCTGGAGCAGGGGGTGTGTATGTTCTATGTGCCTGAGTTACTTGGCGCTCTGGAACTTGAACTGTTTGCGGTATTGCGCTCATGAGACAGGATATTGATATCGACCAGCTGATGGCGGAGACCTGGCTCACCGTCACCATGCTGAAGAACGGCGCTGTCACGCTTAATGGCTCTGCGCTTTACCACAAATGCGTTAAACAGGTTGAAAGTGTGCGGGAAGCGCTGGAGCGTGCCGGTTATGACGAGGCCAGTGTCGGGCATATTTCCTACGCACAATGCGCCCTGCTTGACGAGACGGTGATGAGCCGTAAGCCTGAAAAAAGCGAGGAAGGAGAGGCGACGAAAGTTGATGAAGGCCAGATAGCCTGGCGTAAAGCGCCGCTTCAGGCCCGGTTTTTTGGATCACTTCGGGCAGGTGAAGCGCTATGGGATCGCATTGCAGAAGTCCTGCGTCAGCCCTCACCGAACCCGGCCGTTTTAACCTGTTATCACCGGGTGATTGCCCTGGGTTTTCAGGGGTTATACAGCCTGAAAGAGGTCAGCCAGTCGCAGCGTGATGAGGTAGTGAAAGCCCTTTCTGAACGCGTTTCTCCGCCTGATGCAGGTCTGTCACTGGTTGTTGACCTGATGGGGAAACATCGCTGGAGTCTGTTCCGTTCAGTCTGGTTCTGGATAGCGCTTGCCGTCATTCTTACCGGCGTTATCTGGTGGGGGGGCCATCTGTGGCTTCAGGCTCTGTTGTCAGCACAAATACCGGAGCTGCATGGCTAATGCGTAGAACAGTCATCATTCCGGTAGTCCTGCACACCCTGGTAGCCGTTGCCACGTTGCTGTGGTTGCTGTGGTGTTTTATCCCGACAGGCAACGTTTTTAACGGCCTGATCACTCTGCTGCTCCTCCTTCTGGCAGGCGGGTATGTTGTTAAAAACTGTCGGAGTGAAGAGCCTGCTTCTGACGTTACCCTCCCGGTTGTTGAACTGCCATTACTCGACACCCAGGGCCCCGTTGTACTGGTGTGTGGTGACATGCTGGAAACGTTGTTTCAGGGAGGTCCTCTGCGTAAAACAGCCCAGGGATGGTGGCTACGGGCCGGTGACGTCAGCCGGTTAACTGACATTGTCCGCAGCATACAGAAGCAGTTCCCGCGCCAGGTCGGACAGCTCTCGGTGATGTACCGTTGCCTGCCAGACCATCATCAGGATGAAGCCGTTCTGCGTTCCGCACTGAAAACGCTCCGCCAGCAGTGTAAACAGATTAAATCCCTGACGGGTTTCACACTGCCGGTTGTGTTGAGTGCCGAATTTTCCGGGCCTGAAACGCCGTGGATAATCGTTCGGGGTGATAAGCGGATTGTATGCCCGGTTAATGATTCGCCTCAGGCATTCATTGACTGGCAGCAGGCGGGAGACAATATCCTGGCGCTGCCAGCAGTCAGCCAGGCATTTTCCTTTATCCGTAATATGCTGGCCGATGAGCTGGAGAAACCTGACCGGTTAACACCGCCTGTGCGCGTATTTTCCGTGGCTATGCGCCTCGGAGTAATCAATCCAGAGACTCAGTCTGTCTGGTCCGATTGGCTCTATTCCCGCACCTGCTTGCAGTTTTCACGGGAATCCCTGCAGCCACTTCATACCGGTTTGTTCCCGGATGCCGTTCTGCCACTTTTGGTACCGTTTACTTCGACAGTTCAGGGGGGCCAGCGTACCCGCCGTTTGGTTCTGTTGATGTGGCTGTGCGTTCTGACGGCTATGGGCATGTCCGCGCTTAATAATCGTAATCTTATTCGTCATGTCAGTGCCAATTTACAGCGCTGGAATGCTATTCCCATGAAACATTACCGTCCTAAAGCAGAATCACTGGCCGCATTGAAACAGGATGTGCTCCTGCTTGAGCGGTGGCAGCGTCAGGGAGAGCCTTTACGTTACAGCCTGGGCTATTATCCGGGGCAACGCCTGTGGCTGGCCTTGCAGCAGGCTATCGATACCTGGACTCCCCCACCTGCCCCTAAACCAAAACCGGTACCCAAAATTGTACGGCTCGACAGCATGTCGCTGTTTGATTCTGGCAAATCAGCACTTAAAGACGGCTCAACCAAAATACTCGTCAACGCACTGGTGGGGATCAAAGCCAGAACAGGCTGGCTCATCGTGGTTAGCGGACACACAGACAATACCGGCAGCGCGCAACTCAACCAGACCCTGTCTTTACAACGAGCGGAGGCCGTCCGTAACTGGATGCGTGATACCGGGGATATACCGGAAAGTTGTTTTGCCGTGCAGGGTTACAGTGACAGCCGACCAATTGTATCAAACGACACGCCTGATGGCCGTGCGCACAACCGGCGTGTCGAGATCAGCCTGGTACCGCAGGCTGACGCCTGTCGTCTGGCAGATGCAAAACACGCGTCACAGGATGTAAGTGACGTTTCAACTAAATAAATGGAGAAATAAACATGGCAATCCCGGTTTTTCTACGGCTGAAAGACGATGGCGGCGCTGACATCAAGGATCCTTCTTTTGAGAAGCATAACCACCTTGAGCAGATCGAGCTGCGCTACGAAAAAATCTCCTGGACCTACAAAGACGGCAACATCATTCATTCCGATTCCTGGAACGAACGTACCACGGCGTAAGCCCCTGGCGGGCATATCCCTTCTGCCCGCCATTTTTGTATTGCTCCGCACAGCGCCTGTCAGGTGGACGCTTTGCAGAGCAGTCACACAATTTATCGGCATGAACCTTATGGGCATCGGTTGACGGTCAAGGGCGGTAGCGTGCCTGAACAAGAGGGAACGACATGGAACATTATTCAGCAGTCCTGCTACGACGACTTAACCCTTATTGCGCCAGAGCACTGGAGGGGGCGGCTTCTTTATGTCAGAACCGTGCGCATGCAGAAATCACGCCTGAGCACTGGTTGTTAAAGTCGCTGGATCAGGGTGAAGGTGACCTGCCGGTTCTGAGTCAACAGTTGTTAAGCCATATAGCGGCAAAACAAAAGCCCTCCTCATTACAACTGACCTGGGATGACGAAAAGGGCATTGTGCTGGCGTTTGATGAACGGGCAGAAGGCGATCCGTCATGAGCAGTTCCCTGATCAACAAGGCAACTAGCGTGGTACCGCAGCTTTTAGGGCAGTCGCGGTACCGGGTTGAGGTGCATGAATGCAGCGAATTTCTGGATGTTCTGCACTACAGCGCGGTGGAATCCCTCAGTCAGCCCTGGCGGTATGACGTGGCGGTCACCAGCTCCTCTGTGGATATTGCCTGCGGCGCGTTACTGCTGAAACCCGCGTCATTTACTTTCCAGACCCCGGTGTTTGACGGAACACCTGCGCTGCCGGTCAGGACGGTGTTTGGCGTGGTGGAATCCTTTCGCCGCGTGTCCACCTCGAATGATGAGACCCACTATGCGCTGACGATCGTTCCCCGTATCGCCCTGCTGGAGTATACGAAAGGGAGCGAAATCTACCTCAGTCAATCAGTGATTGAGGTGGTCGAACAGGTACTGCGTAAACACGGTCTGGAAGAGCATGATTTTGAGTTCCGGCTCTCCCGCGAATATCCCTCCCGGGAGCTCATCACCCAGTGGCGGGAAACTGACCTGGAATTTATCCAGCGCCTACTGGCGGAGGTGGGCATTTACTGGCGCTATGAAATGGACAGCCGTCTTGAGCAGGACGTGGTGATTTTTCAGGACAGCCAGCAGCAGTATGAATTTGGTGTCACCCTGCCATTGCGCAACCAGGCCGGGATGAGCGACAGCGGGCAGGAGAGCATCTGGGATATTCAGACCGCATATAAGGTGGTGAGCGGGAGTGTGGCCACCCGGGACTACAACTACCGTGAAGCGCTGAAACCTCAGGACAGTGCCGAAAGCATTTTCAGCAAGGAAGGGATCACCATCGGGGAAACATACCATTATGCGGAACCTTTCCTGACAGCCGATGACGCTGAAAGCACTGAGACCGGGGCATACTTCGCCCGCCTGCGTCATGAACGTATTCTGAACGCGCAGTCCCGCGTCAGCGGGCATTCCTCCAGCCCCCATCTGGCTCCGGGTCAGGTACTGGAAACGGACGGCACGTTACCCGATGCTGTCAGGGAAGGCATCGTCATCACCACGGTACGCACCAGCGGTTCACGCAAAAGCAGCTTTACGCTGACCTTTGAGGGTATCCCCTACAGCGAAACCGTCTGCTGGCGTCCGGCACTGCTCAGCCGCCCGGTAATATCCGGCTCGCTTCCGGCCCGGGTGGAAAGCACACAGAAAGGTGATACGTACTCCTGGCTCGACGCACAGGGCCGCTACCGGGTGAAACTGGACTTTGACCGCAACAATACCGAACAGGGCTATGCGTATTTGTGGCTGCGGCTGGCGAAACCCTATGCCGGTGATACATACGGATTCCACTCACCGCTTATCGACGGAACGGAAGTGGCTGTCGTATTTGACGGCGGAGACCCGGATCGTCCCTACATCGCTTATGCCTTGCATGACTCAGATCATCCGGATCATGTCACCAGCGATAATCATACGCGGAACGTGTGGCGCACGCCGGCGAACAATAAGCTGCGGATGGAAGATAAGCGCCAGGAAGAGCATATCAAGCTTGCGACGGAATATGGCAAAACGCAGCTGAACCTGGGGCACCTGGTCAACAGCCAGCGAGAAAAGCGCGGCGCCGGTTTTGAACTGCGAACGGATGAACATGGTGCAGTACGTGCGGCAAAAGGGCTGTTCCTGACGGCGGATGCCCAGGCCAAAGCGCAGGGCCCGGTGCTGGAAATGACCCCTGCCATTAACCAGATTCACCAGGCCAACAGCCAGATGCAGGCCCTGAACAGCGCCGCCGAAGCCGCCGGAGCCCTGGTCTGTGACATCAACACCCAGATTAATTTTGTGACCGACAAAATCAGGGACCTCCAGTCAGCGGTCCTGCTGGGTAGCGCTCCGCAGGGGGTGGCAATGGCCTCAGGTGAACACCTTCAGCTCAGCAGCATCGGCAATACCATGATCAATGCAGGCCAGCATCTTGATATCGGTGCGATGAAAAATCTGTCCGTGAGCGTTGAAAAAGCCCTCGGTCTGTTTGTGCATAAAGACGGGGCGAAGCTGGTTGCCAACCAGGGAGACATCGAGATTCAGGCGCAGCACAACACGATGGCCCTGTTTTCTGAAAAGCAGCTGACGGTGACCAGTAGTGAAGATGAAATAATTATCAGCACCCCGGAAACGCTGACGCTTAACGGTGGTGGGTCTTACCTGAGGCTGAGTAAAAACGGCATTGAGCATGGTTCATCAGGTGAGTTCATTATGAAGACGTCGAATTATATGGTACCGGGTACTGGCGCGAATCTTCCAAATGAAACCCCAAATTTCAGCCTGACGGATATTATCCAGGAAAATAAGATCAGCAGTAAGTCATTCAATGACTGATACAAAAATAGTGAACAGGGAACATAGACTATGAAATCAACGCTTAAAAATTTATTGCTTCTGTTAACTTTTGTTTTCGCAATATTTTTAAACTTCAGTTTTGGAGAAAATAACAGCCCGACACTCGATGCGAAAAGTCCAGAATTCGTTGTTAAAAAGTTTTACTCTGACTATCTCACCGCGTGGAACGACCCTGATGTGGAGAGTGGTGCAGAGAAAAGTCAGAAGGCAATTGATAGCTATACGACGCAACACCTTCAGCAACTTAACAGTGACAATGATACTGGGGCTGATTATTTTATCAACGCTCAGGAAATATGTCCTGACTGGGTTAATGAAATCGAGGTTAAAACATCTTCCGTGAGCAGTAATAAGGTTGCAGCTGAGTTAACGCTTGGACATGCTGATAGTGAATCAAAATATGATATCGGCCTTGTTCTCAAGAATGACAAATGGCTAATGAATTCGGTGAAGTTCATATCCAGAAAAACAGGCCATTGCAACGAGAGCTAACGGAGAGAGACAATGTTCAATCAAAACACTGCTCTGAGCACGTTAAAATCAAATGCGGCGTCTATTGCTGCTATAAACAAAAAGAATTTTGATAGCGGCAAAGATAAAAAACTGAGATATGGAAAGTCCAGATGTGCACATTATGTAAAATTGGCATTGATTTCTGGTGGGCTGTCGGCAAAAAACTCCGGAATTAATTCAGCAAAAGATTACGGGCCTTGGTTGGTTGAAAATAATTTTAGACCTGTTGAAGGTGTAACAACGGTAATTAGTGGTGGCGTTTATTCCATCTCAGGACAACAAGCCGGTGATGTTGCAATCATTCAAGCCGTGGGAAAGCATACCGATGGCCATATGACCATGTTCGATGGAGCCAAATGGGTGTCTGACTTTGTGCAGGACCGTGGATTCTATCCTGCCCAAGAGTACAGGGAAAATAGTGTTGCATATAAACTTTATAGCTTTGCTGGTGCAACGGCTGTAAATAAAAGTACAGCCTCTACTAAGGGGAAAATAAATATCGTTTGGCCGATCCCCTCTAACAACCGTGGAACTGAATTTCGTAGTCAGGAAGATATCCTTTCGCATCTGGGTGGGGAGTCAACCGGACAATACGCAATTGGCCGTAGTGGGATGTGGCATGGCGGTATTCATATAACACATACCACGACACCGTGGTGTGCTCTCAGTGGCAAGGCACCTTTGGAGGCATTCGATTTCCCGGTTGCTTTCAAAGGCGAGCAGGCTGTACGTTGCATGGCTGACGGCGAAGTAGTTGCTTATCGGATCTGCAAGGACTATCTGACGCTTGCTTGGGAATCCGGCCCACTGAGTTTTTCCGGCTCATTTGTGCTGGTAAAACACTACATTCAACCGGGTGATAAAGAATCCAGCGGGCTGCATTTCTACACCCTGTATATGCATCTTGCGCCGTATTCAGCTTATGAAGCTGAAGCAGAAAATCAGTGGGTCATTCAGGATACTCTAAGAGCATATTCTGAAATGGACTGGCTGACGGCGAAACTGACTTCAGATAAAACTTCACCACAAATTGCCGGACACATGCCTAAAGGGGCAAGAGTGGAGTGGGACCCAGCAGACAGCAATCTTAACGCCACAGGAAATAACAAGCGAAAATATGGCCTTGTGATACTAAAAGGATTACCAGAAGAAACCAGCAGTATCCTCACACCTGGTCAGCGCTATTGGGTTGTTGTGGATAACAACAATATTAAGCCAGCGCCGGGGGCCGGTCCAGGCTGGTGGCGGCATTTGCTTCCTCCCGCAAAGGAAGTCATGGTATTCGATAAGACAGTAAGTCTCAGTTCTCCATTTGCTATTAAGGCCGGTGACCCGCTCGGCCACATGGGCTACTATCAGGCACCAAAAGACGGTGGTTATGAGGCACGATACCAGGTACATATCGAATGCACGAGCATGGATGATAATCTGGAGAACTTCCTGACCAACCCAGAAAAAGTGGGGGAGAAAAACCCGCTCTGGTTGAAGTATTCTCCTGGTCTTGCTCTTTTCACAAAAGATGTTGCGAAGGGCACTTTCGCAAAGGGGGCGACGTCAACAACGCGGACAGGAATTCTACCGTTGAGTCAGGTCACAACAGAAACTGATAACTCAACAAAGCAAGAATACTGGCAGCTGCGGCCGGAAAATGCCTATGTGCCCAAAGGCCAGGCGGAGCCTCAACTTCTGTCACAGTATGATCTGGCGAAGCTAGGTTTTAGAACTGAAACCTCAGAGCCTACTAGTTTTGATTATCTGGATGGAAAAAACCAGCCTATTGGATTCTTCCGCAGCCTTATCAACTCGCTCTATGAGGCTGCGACCGGTGATACGCGAACCAGTCATGCCCTGGTTAAGCATAATTATCAGCGCCTGCTGGATAAAATTGACAGCGGAAGTGAACGCTATTCTCCAATGGAATACTGGAGAGCACTTCACAACCCTGATTATCGTGACGTCATTCAGAAAACTATTGTAAAACATCCCAGCGACTGGTACTTCAAAAAAGACGATGCTATCTGGCAACCATTCCTGAATCCGCTGAAAAAAGACGCTCCGGAATGGAAGAAATACAGCGAAGATTTTCTTGATCAAATGGTATGGATGCAGGATGTGTCCACTGAGAAGCTCGGGCCTTCATTATGGCATATGCATCCAATAATGTTTTTGGGGATGATGAAGCTCAATAGCAAAATTAAATACATATATACTGATTATAAACTTACACTACAAGAAATGTTGAAGAAGCAACTGACAGTGTTAAATATGTATGGAAATGACCCAATATCACCCGCGTCAAGAGAACGTGTTGTGGGGGAATATATCAACCCAGAGAAATATGAAGATAAAGAGGGGGGTGGTATATTTCAGTTCTTGGTGATCAAAGGCTACATGGGAGTTCCAGAGGAACAATTAAAGGCTTTTTTAAGTGGTAAAGGAACACTATCTGGCCAAGAGAAGATATTTATCGAAGCGGCTAAGAAATACGATATAAATGAATGTTATCTCGCTGCTCACGCGGTAGTTGAAACAGGAAACGGTAGTCCAAGAGGAATGGGGGGAGGACGAACGTTCAATTATAAAAATCAAGGCGAGAGGAAAGTATACAATATGTACGGGATTGGGGCCGTTGACAACAATGCTACATTGGGCGGACTCGGCACAGCTTACTATAAAGGATGGTTTACCCCTGAACTTGCCATTGATGGTGGTGCTCAATATATATCTGCAAATTTTGTTAACAGTACAAAACATAAATTCCAAAACACTCTTTACAAGATGAAATGGAATCCTGAAGCCCCAGCCAGTCATGAATACGCATCGTCTGTCAACTGGGCAAATGAAATATCTAAAAACATCCGAAAAATTTGTGGCCATGACCTTTCGGCAATATCTTCCGATATAGTGTTTGATATCCCTAGATACAAGGAGTGATTGTGAAAACCTACCTACCATTTTTTATTTTAACATGTTCAATGATCACTGGCGCACACGGAGCTTGCCTTGACAATATAGCATCTAAAAATATCTTAATAAATTCACCTCCAAAAGAAATGATTGTAAACACACAGAATCGCTTGTATTTCTATTCTGCTCCAGAAGAAGACTGCAAAATTAAAGATTTGTTTGTTGTGAATAGTGATCATTTGCTTGCATATCATGAAAGTCAAAACTTCACATATGTAAGTTATTTAAGTGACAAAAATAAAATAACAAGCGGGTGGGTTCATTCAAATGGCGTGAGTACAGTAGCACCTCAAAATAACACACAAGATGTTATAAATATAAATTATTTTCTAGTAACCTATAAAAGCAAATCGCCTATTTTATTAGGTTCCTCATCTAAAAAATTTAATAGCTGGGCACAGAAAAGCAGACTGGAATTGTCTGACCCATCATTGGCTGGAATTGATGAAAACAACTGGACAGTATCATTCGATGGAGGATATGTCGGACTTAACGAAGTTGATAAGTCCATAGAAGGTAGGATCGATAATGATAGCGAGACCTATTTAGCTATCTTTAACATATCTGGCGCGGGGTTCGAAACATATCGTGGTGTCTCAATTGGCAGCAGTTGGAATGATATGTTAGATAAATATGGCAAAGGCAAGGGGATTGTTGACGGACAATCATGTTTATCTTACCCTTACTTTTGGATGAAATTAACTTTTTGCAAAAAAGACGATTCAGTTAGCATGATAGAAATGTCTGATGTCCCACCTAAATAATGGTTCTGAGAAATGAGTCTGTATCTGGAGGGCTTTGCGATGACTACCATTATTTCGGCAATGAACTGATTTTTGATGATCCAGTTTTAAAGGGATCAAATAATGAAGCATCTCAATTTAAATTTGTTTTTGTCATTGTTGCTATTTGCAGGGAATTCAATCGCTTCAACTAATTGCAAAGCAGAAAATAGTTATTATTCTTACAATCCCTCTCAAGAACCAGTACCCAAAGAAGCTACATCAAAGGGACGAGTTTATTATTATTCTTTACCCAATAGCGATTGTAGGACGAGCATATTCATCATCAATAATGATAAAGTGCTTAAGTATAGAGAAAACAAAGAATATAGTTTCGTAAACTTTGTTAATAAAAATGGCGCAGTTGTTGATGGATGGGTAAAGAACGAAGAAATTGCCCCTGGTGATGAACAGAATAATGAGTGAACCTACGATGATTTTGCATGGACAGAAAATGGCCAAAAAACCGTTCTTTTAGGAAAGGCCACACCTGAATTAAATAAGTGGGCTAAAGAGTCTGGTTTAAAACTTCCTGATCCCGACAATCACGGTTTTAATAATGGGTTCGAATCCTGGACTTTAACAATTAAAAACGAAATTGTGACAATATCTCAGGCCAATGAGATAATAGCGAAAAGATTAGGTTTTGATGATACATATGTGTCAGCGATCACATTTATTGATAATAAATATAAAACCACACGAGGCATAAAAGTCGGCGACAGCTGGAATATGGTAACTTCAGAATATGGAATGAGTAGTCATAAGGATACTGAGGACGGTTGCAGATTTTATCAGTACTTTGATATGAAGCTAAGCTTCTGCCTTGATTCATCGAATATTGTACAGTCTATTTCGTTTGAAAACTACCCGAAAAAACCATAGCAGTTATTGCTGATTCAGCATACATAGACATGGATGATTCATACTTGGCTCAAGGTAGAGCCTTAATAAAAATACATACTTCAAAGCGATAAAAGGACTTTTAATGAAGGAATGCATAATTCTGAAGTTTATCTTCCTAATCTCAATTTATTTATATTCCAGTGTTGCATTTGCGAACGACGTTTGCGGAAATTATGGAAGAGAATCTGAAGCATCGCAAACTTACATTAATCCGGATAACAATTCTTTTGAAGTGATATCCACAAAGCGGCTTCATTTCTTTAGTTCCCCGAATAAAACCTGCAAAATAAAAGACCTTTTCTTGGTGCCAGGAGATATTATAACCGGGCATACAGAATACAACGGCTATGTTTCTGCTTCTTATGCAAAAAATGAGTCATGGTCAGTCACTGGATGGCTTGACAAATCACAACTAAAACACATCGACATAAAAAGCAATCACCCTATAAAAAATCATTGTGAATTAGTTTCTGATTTAGCGGCGACTCAGGCTTTTAGCGGAGGGCTCAAAACACCAAGCAATGCATTCGCAACAGCGGTTAAGACAAAGGTTATGCTCTATAATGCGCCTGACCGAAACTGCCCAAAAGAAAGCACTTTTATTATAAAAGGTGACAATGTATATGCCCTCAAAAAATATGCAGGTTTCATTTTGGCACAGTATGTGACAACTTCGGGAAAAGATGTATTCGGCTGGATTCCCCAATCAGAACTAAAAGAATTCAATCCAACCACCACACTTCTTAATAGCACTCAAATTAATATTGTTGACTTTATTGTCATAAAAAATAAGAAATGGATTGGGATTGGTTCTTTCTATAGCAATAAACTTTCTGGCATAGATGAAGACGAAACAGGTTCTTCTTATATAGGAGACTTCCCTAATGGTGCCGGAGGGTTATATAAATACACAATGCATAATTATAAAGATATAAGTTTGGTTTCCTCAAATGCCAATTATGATAAGAGACAATATACAATTGATGATGATTATATAATCTCGGCAATTAACATAGAAACGCCAGCGTATTCTACGTTACGCGGAATAAAAGTTGGCGACCCTGCTGATAAAGTGTTTAAAGCCTATACTGCGAATCAGGCACAAATAACACCTGAAAAAAATCAGTTACACGCTAGGTGATATGTATCTGGATTTCACACTAAAAGCTAACAAAGTGGCATCAATTAACATGGGGATACCTATCCCTGGAGAGGAATAAAATGCTCCAGATTATCCGTAAAGGCGATAAAACTACCCACGGTGGTTCAGTACTGACCGCCTCAGAAACGATGAAATTTGGCGGTATCGGCGTTGCCCGCAAAGGCGACAAAGTGTCCTGCCCGGTTCCGGGACATGGCCCTACAACCATCGTAGAAGGAAACCCTGATTACCTTGATCATGGTATCCCGGTTGCCTTTCACGGCCACAAATGTGCCTGTGGTTGCACATTGATTAGTTCATTTGCCGCAGCAAAGGTTGCCTGATTATGCCCGTCTGGCTGGATGCCATCCCTGAAAAGGCTCCTAAGATAGCGCGTCCCGGCACCGGCCGTTGGCTGCTTTTTCTCGCGTTTGTCATGCTGGCGGGCATAGCACTCACGCTATGGTGCTGGACGTCAGAGCGAAGCGGCTTTGTCTTCTGGTTCACCGCTCTGGCTCTTCCATTTTGCACCTGGGGGCTTATTTTCGGTTTACGCCGGTTTGCCTATAAAGCAGAACAGGTTGGTGCTGAATCACGCAATGCCGCGCGGGAAGCACTCATCGACAGTGAAATTCTGCGCGGTCAGCGCTGCGTCTGGATCCTCGGCACATATATTCAGAGTCCGGCCGGAAACAAAACCGGCGACCTGCTGGAGGTAATGAAGGTCGCTGCTCCCGCTATCGATTTCTCACACCCAAGAGGATGCGACAAACCGGTCAGATACGCGGCATTAACAGAATATCAGACGGATTTATTGAAAGCGCTGACAGCAGCGGTCACCAAGCTGACCACGCGTGTAGATGTAATCGTTCAGCCACTTCCTTCAGAGCTGCCATGCTGGCTGATGCTGGACTGTGACAGTGACCTGTATCCCCTGGTTGAAGAGCAGCTAAAAGCCGAGCTCTTACTCAAAACAGGTAGGATATTTCGCCTGCTGGCTGGAAAAGGTCTGGGTGCGTTTGATGTCTGGCTGGACAAGCGATGGGACAACCCGGGCATCCTGGTTGCTATCACGCTGTCCTTACCGCCTTCTCCCCGGGAAGAAGACGCTGATGCCGTCTCGATGGTGGTATTGAGCAACCGCAAAACTCACGCCTGGCCGGATGCGCTCCGCCTTCATCGCCCCGAAAAGGGAGCAGAAACAACGCTCACAAAGTCACTCACCCGGGCGCTGCTCTGGGCAAAGACCAGGCCCGACGAACTTAAAGGAAGCTGGATCTCCGGCCCCACGTTGACGAAAGGCAGCAGCTGGAATAATGCCTGCGAAGAGAGCGGAGTTGAATTTAGCCTTTCAGAAGACAACTTCAGTATCGACCCTGTGCTGGGTTACTCCGGCCATGCGGCTCCATGGATTGCTATCACCCTCGCCGATGCAGTCTTTGAACAACGAGGGGTGCAGGTTATCGCCGCACAACCCGCCGCTGACAAAGATGACATCTGGATCGCCGTCATCACCAAAGAAGAAGTTCGCAAGGAATCGCCCAGGAATGTCTAAGGTAAAAGTAAAAACTCTCATTGGCTCTGTTGTAACTGTCGCCTTTTTTCTGACGGTCATCGTGGCATTTCTGTTTTATGCCTTTCCGGAACGCGTGGCTTCGGCCACCGGCTTCGGACCCTATGACCGCCAACGCATACTCACATTATGCGCCATACTGGTTGCTGCGTTGTTTTTACTCGGCTGGCTGACTGAGAAGGCTTTCGACCACGCGGGTAAATCCGGGTTGTATTTCCAGTGGGGGCAGAAAAAAGCGGAGTGTGTCTCTCCGGTGATGAATGCCATTGCCAGCGAAGACGACGACGAAGAACCTGTCTTCAGCGAAGACGCGGTGTCTGAGCATCTGCGGTTTCGCTATGGACGTCGCTGGCAACATAAGGTGCGACTCCTGCTGGTGATGGGTAATCCGGACGACGTCCAAAAAGCGGCCCCGGGCCTGTGTCATGACCTATGGCAGGAAGGCGACGGCAACGTGCTGATTTATGGTGGTGACGCGCAGTCACTTCCGGATGAGATCTTCTTTTCAAAACTGAAGCGCCTGCGATCCGGGCAACCGATTGATGGCATCATTCAGGTAATAAGTACCTCAGCCCTCCCTACGGATAGTGAACGGGATGCCTTCTTGCGTTGCCGCCAGAAAGCCGACCATCAGCTTGGCTGGCAGGCGCCTGTCTGGCTGTGGCTGACTGACAACGCTACCGGTGCTCAGGAGGGCGAGGAAACGGCGGCGACAGGGGTTATCTTCGGGCCGGAATGCACCGTAAAAAGTGCGGGTGAAGGGTTTTCTACACTGGCGCTACACCTGCAAAAAGTGGGTATGGCAAAGATACTGAATAATCCGGCTGATTTCGGTCTGCTTCAGTTGTCCCTCCGACTACGGCTGGAGCTGAAAGACAGTCTGGCTGTTTTGCTCAGCGGGCTGATGCAGGGATCTGCGGCCTGGCGTTTACGCGGTGTCATGTTCAGCCCAGACCTGGCTGTTACCGGAACGATACCAAACACACGCCTCGACACACCGACCTGGAAAGCCGTCATTGATGACTGTGATGCCTCCAGCGGCAGAAAGCTGGGCTTCGACTGGCTGAAGATGCTGCGGTTAATTCTGCTTTCCCTGATTGTTCTGTGGGGGGCCGGTACACTGCTGTCCCTGATCGTTAACCGTACCCAAATTTATCAGGCGCAGGAAACCGCGAGGCAGGCAGCAGATACCGCAAAACCACTGGCTGTACGCCTGCACAACCAGCTCGTACTACAGCAAGCCATTGCCCGTCTGCAACATCGTGAGGCGACCGGCGCTCCATGGTACACACGATTTGGTCTTAATCAGGACGGCGACACGCTGGCCGCACTCTGGCCGCTGTATGCGAAAAATAACGCACAGCTGATGAGGGATGCCACAGCAGATAGTCTCAGGCAGCAGTTGAATGCCTTTGTGCAACTTCCTCCTGCCAGTGATGCCCGTACGCAGGGCACACAGCATACCTACAACGTGCTCAAAAGTTATCTGATGATGGCTCGTCCGGACAAAGCGGACGCAGAATGGCTGGCAAAAAACGTGCTGAAAGCCTTACCGAAACGCCAGAATGTGCCGGATGGCACGTGGCAGGCGCTGGCCCCGAAACTGCTGAGCTTCTATGCGCAGAACCTCCCGGCACACCCGGAATGGAAAATTAAGCCTGATGCTGAACTAATCAGTACGGTCCGTCAGATCCTGCTCAAGCAAATAGGCCAGCGGAACGCTGAGTCCGGGTTATATCAGGAGATGCTTAAGCGCGTGGCCAGCAACTGGCCTGATTTAACGCTTGCCGATATGACCGGCGATACTGATGCCTCAACGGTATTCCGCACTGACGAAGTCGTCCCGGGAATGTTTACGCGTCAGGCCTGGGAAGAGCAGGTACAGGATGCGATTAACGAAGTCGTCAAAGCCCGCCGCGATGAAATTGACTGGGTGCTGACGGAGAAGACACATCAGACAGGGAGTGATATCTCCCCGGAGGCATTGAAGGCCCGCCTGACTGAACGCTACTTTACCGATTTTGGTAATGCCTGGCTGAAAATGGTCAACAGCATTCAGTGGCAGGAAGCTGCGTCACTGTCTGAGGCGATTGCCCAGCTCAGTCTCATTGGTGATGTCCGTCAGTCCCCGCTGGTTGCCCTGATGAACACGCTAAACTTCCAGGGGAAAACGGGGCAGAAGGGGGAGCTACTTGCCGACTCGATAGTGGACTCAGCGAAGAAGCTGATCGGTCAGAAAAAAAATGCAAAACAGTTTATAGAGCAAGCTCAGGGTCCTAAAGGACCGCTCGATGGGGTGTTTGGGCCACTTATGGGGGTGATGGAAGGTAAAGAAGGTACCGGTAGAAACGGTAATCTCAGTTTCCAGTCCTGGCTGGCCCGCGTAACTCAGGTGCGGCTCAAGCTTCAGCAGGTCACCAGCGCCCCGGATCCGCAGGCCATGTCTCAGATGCTGGCTCAGACCATATTCCAGGGCAAAGCCATCGATCTGACCGATACCCGCGACTACGGCAGTCTGGTTGCGGCGAGTCTGGGGCAGGAGTGGAATGGATTTGGCCAGTCGTTGTTTGTACAACCGCTTGATCTGGCCTGGCGGCAGGTACTTGTCCCGGCTGCGGGTAGCCTCAATGCCCGTTGGCAGGCAACCATTGTCGAACAGTGGAATAAGGCCTTTGCGGGACGGTACCCGTTTAAAGCCACTGGCAGCGATGCCTCCCTGCCATTACTGGCTCAGTTCCTGCGTAGCGACTCGGGTCGAATCACTGCCTTTCTGAAAACGAATCTTGGCGGGATCCTCCACCAGGAGGGGAATCGCTGGGTCATTGACCCTTCCGCAAGTCAGGGGATGGTTATCAGTCCGGATTTTCTCCGGGCGATTAATCAGCTGGCTGAGCTGTCTGATATCGTGTTTTCTCAGGGCGATGCCGGTGTTAACTTCGAACTGATGGCGCGTCCTTCACGGGATGTTGCCAGGGTGCAACTGACCCTCGATGAGCAGCATCTGGATTACTTCAATCAGATGGAAAGTTGGCAGAGTTTTATCTGGCCGGGGAATACTTACTATCCAGGCGTCTCGCTCAACTGGCGTAGTGTAAACAGTGGCATGCAACTCTACGCCAGTAATCAGGGTAACTGGGGCTTCATTCGCCTGTTGAACAAAGCCCGGATCACACCTCTTGATGCCAGCCGTACGCAACTGGTGTGGATCACTGCCGATGGCAATCCTCTGAAGTTTGTGATGCGCAGCGAGCTCGGCAATGGCCCTCTTGCATTACTGAAGCTACAGGGATTCACGCTGCCCGATACTATCTTCAGTGTCGCCGCTGGCGCAGAAGAGCGCCAGTAACGATGGGCGGGCAAACTTATCCCCGTGGTAGTTTATGGCCTTTCGGCAGTGTCAGGCATGGCTCTGTGACTGGCTGAAGCATAATCTCGCGCCAAAGGAAGGATTCCTTTGTCCCATGATTATGTAACGTTTCCCACCGCATATCGTTTATATGACGCTCGCTCAGGATCCGCTTTCCCGGAAGCTCACTCCGATGAGGATAGAGTATCTCGCGTTAACTGAACCGCCCGACCCGTGCCATGGTGCTCTGTGGCTAATTTTCTATTTAAAAATTTTCAGGAATGCCGTGCATGGATGATTTGACCCTGCGCTATTACGAAGCAGAGATGCGTTACCTGCGTGAGGCGGGTAAAGAGTTTGCCCGAGCCCATCCGGATCGGGCAGCAATGCTTAATCTGGATAAACCCGGCGCCCGCGATCCCTATGTGGAACGTCTATTTGAAGGCTTTGCCTTCCTGATAGGCCGTCTGCGTGAAAAGCTGGATGATGATCTGCCGGAAATGACCGAAGGGCTGGTAAGTCTGCTGTGGCCGCATTATATGCGGACTATCCCGTCGCTGGCCATCGTCGAGTTCTCTCCTGACTGGCGTAGTCTGCGTCAGGTTGAAATGCTGGCGGAAGGCTTCTCCGTTTTGTCACGTCCTGTCGGGCCGCATAGAACCGCCTGTCAGTACCGGACGACCCGCGATGTGCCGCTACAACCGCTGCACCTTGCAGATGCTCGCCTCCATACTGAAACCGATGGCCGCTCTGCTATCCGTCTGCGCTTCGAATGCCCTGAAAAAGTGGACTGGAGTAAAGCCGGGGTAGACAACGTCGCCATTTTTCTTAACGCAGAGAGTCCCGTTAGTTCTGCGCTGCATCTGGCAATGACCCGGCGTGTACATGCAATGTATGCCCGTCATGCCGGGACGTATACTGAACGTTATCAGTTTGATGGCTGGTGCAAACCCATGGGTTTTGATGACAATGATGGCCTGTGGAAGAAAGCCGATACTGCCTTCAGTGGTTACCAACTGCTGCTTGAATATTTCAGCTTCCGTCCAAAGTTTATGTTCGTTGAGCTGCGTGGCCTCGACGCCATCGGGCTCACTGCGGCCAGCACCTGGTTTGAAATCGACATTGTGCTCAGTGAAGCCTGGTCATCCGATCTGCCTTTTGAGACAGAAAACTTCCGGCTGCACTGTGCCCCGGTCATCAATCTTTTTACCCTCGAAGCTGATCCGCTGACACTTGATCCGCTGGATAACGAATACCTGCTCAGGCCGCTGCGTCTTCAGGATGGTCACACCGAGATTTACAGCGTCGATAACATCCACGGTGCGGTGAAGAATGGTAAACACCCCTATGTACCGTTCACCAGTTTCCGGCACCGGGGCGGTATGATGCGCCACGATGCCCCTGAACGTTATTACCACACCCGCGTGAAACGCGGCCCCTCTGGCCTGTATGACACCTGGCTAATTCTCGGGGGACGTTCATTCGAGCTGGAGCAACTGTCCGAAAAATCAGAATCCCTCTCGATGCGAATAACTGGCACCAACGGCCAGCTTCCGCGCAAAGCGCTGGAAAGTACGCTCCTGGACAGAGTGGTCAAAACCGGCAAAGTGCCCGTCAGAGTACTGAACGTCACAGCACCGACGATGCCGCTATATCCCCCGGCAAACGACCGTTTTCACTGGCGGGTGATGAGCCACCTTGGTTCAAACTTCCTCAGCATGATGGACAATCCGGAGGTTCTGCGGGGCACGCTGGCGCTCTATGACTGGACCGACGATGAAATGAACCGACGTCGGCTTGAAGCAATCGTTGCCGTGAAGCACACCCTGATCCGCCGTTTTGAGAAGGGCTTTATGCTTCGGGGCGTGGACATAGAGGTCACGCTGAACATGGATAATTTTGCAGGCGAGGGCGATGTAAGCCTCTTCGGCGAGATGCTGCACCGGTTCTTCGCGCTCTATGCCGATATTCACCTTTTTAACCAGCTCACGCTGGTACTGCAACCGACAGGGAAACGACTGAGATGGCGCGAGAATCACAGCCAGCACGTACCGGGCTGACGCTGGCCCTTAACAAAGACATCTGGCGGGCCAATTTCTATCGTTTCTGCCAGTTGCTGGAACAGGAAAATCCGGACGCGCCAAAACTGGGCGCCACCAGCCATCCGGGCGATGATCCGGTACGATTCAGACCCTGGCCTGGTATGGGTTTCCCGGTCAGTACCCTCAAAGCGGTGGAGACCGACGAAGACCATCCGACATTACCCCCAACGGTCCGCACGACATTTCTCGGGATGTATGGGGTGGACTCCCCTCTGCCGACGTTCTGGCTGGATGATATTGCGCAGCGCCGCGAAGGACACGAGGCGGTCACCTCATTTCTGGATATTTTCAGCCACCGCATCACCACGCAGTATTACCGGATTTGGCGAAAATACGCGTATCCGGCGACGTTCGAGGCGGGTGGCCGCGATGCCACATCACAGTGTCTGCTGGGGCTGGTGGGACTCGGTATACCAGGCACGGCGGAACAGGTGGCGACACCGGTTTCCCGTTTCCTGGCCCTTCTGGGCACCATGCGTTTGCCCACACGCAATGCCGAAGGTATCCGGGCCCTGGTAAGCCTGCTGGCACCGAATACCCGGGCATTCATCACCGAACCCGATCCGGTTAAGGTCCATATCGAAAATCGCAGTGGGCTGGGCACCGAAAACTGCGTCCGTCTTTCGCAGCGGGCCACGCTGGGTAAAACGGCAAAGGAATCATGTAGTCGTGTGCTGGTGACGCTGGAGACAGCGGACCCGGATGAGGCGGAAGGTTGGTTACCCGGAGGTGTCCTCCATACCGATTTGCTGGTCCTGCTGCGTGTCTATCTCGGCTACCGTAGCGACGCCCGACTGAGCCTCACCGTACCCGTGCGGTTGTTGCCTGAGCCGCGACTTGGCAAAGGCAGGCGTATCCAGTTGGGCCGTACCGGTTTGCTGGGCCTGAAAGCAGGCAAATTCAGCAATAGCCGGGAGAGTCTCACCGTCAGTCTGGGCTGCTATGAAGGGTTGCAATGTTCTGCGCTCCCGCCCGCTGAAGACGGACATTACCGCTTCGAATAATTACGTACTCCCTCTCTCACAAAAGGAACTTTTGAATGACAACAGTAACCCGCTGGCGGGCGCTGACACTTATTGCCTGTAGCCTGCTCGCTGGCTGCGGTCTGACGCAGACCGTCACGGACGGTACGGTCAGCATCACGAATTCCATCTTCTACAAGAAAATTAAAACGCTGCATCTGGATTTTACTCCGCGCACGGCCGTAAACGCCGATGGCGCACAGACGCCGCTGGCGACAATGGTGCAAGTCTATCAACTCAGGGATCGTAAAGCGGTTGAAGCCGCCGATTACCAGACGTTGCTGCGCCAGGCCGATACGGTACTTAAAGAGGATGTGCTGGCGGCGAAAGAGCTGCTGATAATGCCCAAAGGCAGCGTGACGCTCAATATGCCTATGGATGAAGACGCTCACTTCGTGGCGGTGGTGGGGCTGTTTAATCGACCGGATCAGAAGGAGAACCGCTGGCGCCTGGTGCTGACCCGTGACGAGCTCGACCCGGACACACCCCGTACGATTGAACTGGGTGATGGCTGGCTCAGCCTCGTGCCGGTAAAGGAGTGACGTGATGGATAACTGGCCAGCGCTATTTGACGGACAAAACCGCTATATCCTGATGATCAATGACAGCCCGGTAAAGCCGGATGTTCTGCGTTTTCGCGGCAGGGAAGCTCTGAGCGAGCCGTTTTCGTGGGAGATTGCATTCACCACACCGCAGGAGAACATTCCCCCGGAACAGGTACTGATGAAATATGCGACGTTGCTGATGCGTGGCGGTAAAAATGTCCATGGAATAGTGACCCACCTGGAATGGCTCTCCACCTCAGAAGACCAGTCTCACTACAGTCTCACACTCAGTTCCCGCCTGGCGTTGCTGTCGGAAACCCGGCAGTGTCGCCTGTTTCGGTTCCAGTCGGTACCGGAGGTGGTAGAACAGGTGCTTCGCGAACATGGGCTGGAAGGGGCCGATTTTGAGTTTCAGCTGGAACGAGGCTACCCGGATAGGCGTCTGATAACTCAATGGCGGGAAAGCGATTTGCAGTTCATCCAGCGTATTCTTTCTGAGGTAGGGATATACTGGCGCACGGAGATGGATAACGCCCGTGCATTGGATACGTACGTTTTTGCTGACAGCCAGCTTGGCTACCGGTTTGGTGTGCGCCTGCCCTATAGCGAACCGTCCGGTTTGAATGACAGCGCCGAAGAGTCGGTATGGGATTTTCGTACTACGCATAAAGTGGTCACCGGTAAGGTCAAGACACGTGACTACAACTACAGCAAGGCTTCCACGCCGATGGATGCGGCGGTCAGCGTGCGCAGTGATGCTGTCACCACCGGGGAGCATTACCGCTACGCAGCGCCTTACCGTGACGCGGGTGATGACACCAGCCCGGAGCCGGAGACCGAATCCGGCGCCTTTTATGCCCGCATCCACCACGAGCGGGAGCTCAACAAATCAGCCCGCATCCACCTGTACAGCAACGCTGCCCAACTCACCCCTGGGCAGGTACTCGAGCCGCAGGGGAATGTGATAGCCGACCTGAAAGAAGGTATGATCCTCACCCTGGTGACCTTCGAGGGGGCTCGTGATTCCCGTCTGCACGTGTCTGTCTGGGGAATGCCTTACACTGAGCGTTACTGTTTCCGCCCGGCGGAAATCCCGCGTCCGGAAATTCACGGCACACTTCCGGCCCGGATTGAAAGCCGGGAAAAAAATGACATTTACGCCCATATGGATGATCAGGGGCGCTATCGGGTGAAGCTGGACTTCGACCGTGAAAATACGGAGCCAGGTTACGGCTATTTGTGGCTGCGAATGGCGAAGCCGACTGCCGGTGAAACGCTGGGCTGGCATACGCCGCTCACTGACGGGACAGAAGTGGCGATAGCGTACAGCAACGGTGATATTGACCTGCCGTACATAGCATATGCGCTGCACGACTCCGAACATCCCGACCTCGTGAACCGGGACAATCACACCCGGAACATCCTCCGGACACCGGCCAACTCAAAATTACGCATGGAAGACAAGCGCGGAGAGGAGCACATCAAGCTCGCCACGGAGTATGGCAGGACGCAGCTCAACAGCGGGCACCTGGTGGACAGCCAGCGGCAACTTCGCGGCACAGGAGCTGAGCTGCGTACCGATGAGTGGGGAACGATACGCGCCGGGAAGGGGCTGTTTGTCAGTGCGGATGCACAGGCAAAGGCGCAGGGTGACGCGCTGGACAGGGACGCCGCGCTGAAGGAAATCGGTCAGCTTAATCAGCATTTGCAACAGCTGGGAATGGCGGCAGAGCAGGCGCAGTCCCTGAAGGCGGATATCGACAACCAGATACAGATGTTTGAGCAACGACTGAAACCGCTCAATGAAGCCGTGCTTTTCTCGGCGCCTGAAGGAGTGACTCTGACCAGCGGGGAGCATCTGCAAATGACAGCCGCGAAGAATGTTGCTGTCAACGCAGGAGGTGATATCAGTGTCGGAGCGATGGGCAATATGACAGCGCTTGCCAAGGATAAGCTGGGGGTGTTTACCCGGAGCGGACAACTGAGCCTGAAATCCGGCGAGGGGCCAGTAGAAGTACAGGCGCAAAACGCCAGCATGAGCTTGTTTGCAGAGAAGAAGCTGACTCTGGGTTCGGCAAGTGATATTTCCATTACCGGGAAGAAGCGAATTACATTAATTGGCGGCGGTAGCTACCTGCGGCTTGATGCTGGAAAGGTTGAATACGGTACGACTGCAACCTATCAGCGTAAGGTAAAAAAAACGATGGCGGCTGGCAGCGCGACTCTGGAGCAACATCCAGTAGCGTTGCCAGCAGCAGTATCGGACGAAAAAATCAGCAGCGACATGTTATTACGCAAACCAGGAGAAACCGATACTCAGTGGGCTGAACGTCTGGTGAAACTAAGCGTAGCTGCCCGACTTATTGAGCAGAAAACCGGGATTCCTCGCTCCCGTATCGCTAAATGGCCCATCTACCGAAAAATTATAGAAGAACAAAATCAGGCCAAAGCAGAGAAAACCCAGGGGAGACAACAAGCCGCTCAACTTATGTGTGATAAAGATATCGTTACCCATAAAGATCTTGTCGTGATATCAAGGAAAACCGGTATTCCAACGGGCACTTTGCGGCGTATGGACGAATATCGCGCCCGGAGGCCTGAGAAACAAAAAGAAACCAGGATACAGGATAAAGAAAAAGCGAAGAAACTCTTGCTTGAAAAGCGGTCAGTGAGAGCTATTGCAAAAGAGACTCAGGTTGCCGAAAGAACATTGCATAACTGGAAGCATGATCTTAAGAATTTAAAAACAAATGATGTTGCTGCCTCAGTCTCTGAAAGAGAAAATGTACTGATGAAGAAAATTGCGACAATAAAACAGGTGGTCGGCAAGGAGTGTAATGCTGTTCAATCTGTTCAGATAAAAATGAAAGCCTTATTGAGTTCTGCTATTGACGAACTGGATCCCTTTGTTCGGGACTGCACAACAACAGCAATTGGGGTGGATAACAACAATCAATATTACCTTTCATCAAGTAGCTATCCTGTTTGTCAGAAATTAAAAATCTGGGCACGTAGTCATCGTATCACTGTGGTGGAAGATGCCGGGCATGCCGAGGCCGTTTTGGTTAATAAGGTCAGCAAAATAAAACACATTGAACCCTCCCGGGATGTTTGTCTTGAATGCGAGCATAAGATGCTGAAGCATCATGTCACCACCAGTCGGCCTTTTTCACATAAACTTAGCAAAGGCCAACGTACCGGAAAGTCTTATACCGAGGAAGAACGCCAGTTCGCTAAAACCATGAAGGCAGAATCTTCGATAAAAGCAAATAATGTAGCCAAAGCAAGACGCCTTTTAGTCGAAGGTGATTTATCTCTCACCGATATTGGGAGGCAGACCGGAGTTAATAAAAGTACTATGGTTTCATGGCCAGAACATAAAATCTGGGTGGAGAAACAGAAAAAACGTAAAGCAGGTGATCCAAGGAAAGCTAAGGCATTAGCAATGTCCCTGGAGGGGATTAGCCAGAATGAAATTGCAAACAAACTCAAAACTTCAAAAACCAAGATAAGTCAGTGGATAAAAGAGTCTAAACAAAAGAATACTGACTACGCCATGCCTACGACCTCAGGTAAACGAGCAACTTTGCGGCAGGGGCTCAGTCACACCACGCGTGCGCACATGCAGTCTTCATTGCGAAGTGAAATTCGCGTAGCATCGGAGGGCCTTAATCAGCAAGGATTACTTCGCTGGCTTCAGGAACCCGGTATGAGTCAACATTCTTACCATGACATACTGGATGTGCTGGAAGAGGAAGAAATCGATTTTAATATTAACGATTTTATCAGTGCATGGAACGCGACAGGGCGCCCGTTACCAGAATAGAAAGAGGCAATGTCTCTCAGTGCTATTATTGTAAGCCGACACGGTAACTTACTCTTAACGAATCATCACATAGTCAGGAAGTTGAAATGTATAGCAATCACTATTTTGGTAAGTATGCTGAAGATATCGAGAAACTCGATTTTCACCGAAAGTTAATGCTGGGTGTTTTAGTTTTGCGTGATCTAAGTAATTGTGTCGCGCACTTTGATGGTATTTATGATGAGAAGCTTCTCCCGTTTTATGAAAATATGATTAATGCGTTGAAATTAGCTTCGGCTTCTGGATTGCCTGCTTCATCCTTATGCCATTTACGGGATGCCTGTATAAGGAGAGTTCCTGATACGGACACTTTCCCTGCTAAAGAAGGAACATTTGCTCAATATGCAATGATTAGCGCCTGTTACCTGCTGGCATTTGCGTTGGAATATAATGTCGGAGATTTTTATCGTTCACTGGACTTTTATATTGAGAATCTCTGTGCTCAGAACCAGTGTGCGGAAGAACCATTAAATGATGCGATGCTAAATGAATATATTACAGCAATATGGGCCTCTTTAATCGCAAGTCTTGAACAGGAGGCGCACATTACTTCTGCGGCTGATGGGATGAAATGAATTTATAATATCCATAACAGAAAGACGAAGTCTGCATGCGCAGAAATTCACCTTCTCTTTATGAACTGCTTACCAGCAGTTTTCGTGGGGAGTTACCGAGCTATATCGTCAGCAAAAAAGAACAGTTGATCCTGTCGGTAACGGAAGCGTCAGAGCCTGGAACCTTGAGGTTTTATGATAATGAATAATCCTGACCCATCTGAAAGGGTGTAGTCCGTCTCGTCGGGAGCTGCATTTTTAATCTGAATATTAGTTAAGGCCATAGATATCTCTCCCGACGTTCTGACCGTGTGAGAGTAACGAAAAGAGATACTTTTGTTCGTGGCTGCGAAAGCTATCGGCTGGAAATGGTTGGATACTGATTTCGGCTCTAAGCCTTGCGTGGTACAGGGTTCGTAGGATTATTTAGCAGGGGACATAAGCGCTCAGATTGTCCCCTGCAGGAATCGAACCTGCAACTAGCCCTTAGGAGGGGCTCGTTATATCCATTTAACTAAGGGGACGAAGCGGCACGAGTATAGCGTTTTTTACCCTCAACGGTAAGTCTCAAGCCGCCTGACTGCTCAAACAGTCACCATTCAAGCCTGTTTTTTCTGGTTTTTTTGTTTCGATTCTTCGCGTTTTGCTTGCTGCCTGGCTTCTTCCTTGCGTTTGTTGCTCATATCATTGCGGATCTGCGCGTGGCTCATCAGCGCAAAGATAAACGTACCGCCGCAGATATTTCCGGCGAGTGTCGGTAACGCAAAGGGCCAGAAGAAATCACTCCAGTGCAGCGTACCATTAAAGACCAGATAGAGAATTTCCACCGAGCCGACGACGATATGCGTGGTATCGCCCAGCGCAATCAACCAGGTCATCAGAATAATGACCACAATCTTCGCCGCACCGGCCGCAGGGAACATCCAGACCATTGTAGCAATCAGCCAGCCAGAAATAATCGCGTTAGAAAACATCTCTGTTGGGCTGTTTTTCATCACGTCCATACCGATTTTGACAAAGGCGTCGCGGGTCTCTTCATCAAAAATCGGCATATATTCAAAGGCCCACGCCGCAATGCCGGTACCGATAATATTACCCAGTAAAACTACACCCCACAGGCGCATTAGCAGACCAAAATTGCCGAGGGTGGGGTTTTGCATAACCGGTAGTACGGCAGTGACGGTATTTTCGGTAAAAAGCTGTTGGCGGGCCATGATGACGATGATAAACCCGAAGGTATAACCAAGGTTCTCGAGTAGAAATCCACCTGGCACGCTTTCTAACTGCACGTGAAAAATCCCTTTTGCCAGTAACGAAGCGCCCATCGACAGCCCGGCAGCGATGGCCGACCACAGCAGCGCCATCGCATCGCGTTCCATCTCTTTCTCCCCATCCTGGCGGATATGTTCATGAATCGCCATGGCGCGCGATGGGAGTCTGTCCTCATCGACCTCTATCTTTTTACCTTCTAACTTTTCATCACTTTCGACCTGGATTTCGTCGCTGTGCCGATCAATTTTTTCATTCTCAATATCATTCATAGCCGAATCCTGCATAAGCACGTATTGCTAAAGCGTAGCGGTTTTTATCCGAAAATCAGCGGGAGAAAGTCTGAGATAGCAAAAATGGTAACGTTTGTTTTTATCGGGTTAGCTAAAATAGAACCGCCGCGTAGTGTGCATAACCAGGCTATGATCAAATCAGTAAGACCGGGTATATAGACATCGTTTGACGTGCTGTTACAATCGCTCACATCTTAACAGGCGGATACGTCATCGTTCCGTCATGGATGGCAATCAGCGATAGCCATATTACACAGGGAGACACTTATGAAGCTTCGCCTGTCGGCGCTTGCGCTGGGAACCACACTTTTGGTGGGGTGTGCGAGCTCCGGTACTGAACAGCAGGGGCGTTCGGATCCATTTGAAGGGTTCAACCGCACAATGTACAACTTTAACTTTAATGTGTTAGATCCCTATGTTGTTCGACCGGTAGCAGTAGCCTGGCGTGATTATGTCCCGCAGCCGGCGCGTAATGGTTTGAGCAACTTTACGGGCAACCTTGAAGAGCCGGCCGTCATGGTCAACTATTTCCTGCAAGGCGATCCTTATCAGGGGATGGTGCATTTTACCCGTTTCTTCCTGAACACCTTGTTGGGTATGGGCGGCTTTATCGATGTGGCGGGTATGGCGAATCCGAAGCTACAGCGCGTTGAACCACACCGCTTTGGCAGTACGTTAGGCCACTATGACGTGGGTTACGGACCGTATATGCAGCTTCCGTTCTACGGTAGCTTCACGCTGCGCGATGATGGTGGCGATATGGTGGATACGCTGTATCCGGTACTGTCCTGGCTGACCTGGCCGTTGTCGATAGGTAAATGGACAGTCGAAGGGATTGAAACTCGCGCACAGCTGCTTGATTCCGACGGTCTGCTGCGTCAGTCTTCCGATCCTTACATCATGGTACGTGAAGCCTACTTCCAGCGTCATGACTTCATCGCGAACGGCGGGAAACTTAAACCAGAAGAAAACCCGAACGCGAAAGCCATTCAGGATGATTTAAAAGATATTGATTCCGAGTAAGGAATTGAGGCAAATAAAAAGGTGAGCTAAAAAAAGCTCACCTTTTTTAATGTCTGCAGAAAATCAGAATGCGTAGTTGAAGTTGGTACCGAACAGCCAGGCTTTACCTTCAGAATCGAAAGTATACGGGCCTTCTTTGACGGTCACTTTCTGACCGTGCATATAAGAAACACCAACATCAATAGATGCGTCATCATTGAATGCGTAAGTCGTACCCGCGCTCAGCCACAGGCGGTCCTGGTCTGGAATGGAGATGGAACGCTTGCTTGCAGGAACCGGGCTGTCGTCATAGGCGATACCGGTACGGAAGGTCCAGCTTTTATCCATATAGTAGGTTGTGCCCAGCGCGATGCGGTAAGAATCCTTAAAGCCTTCTTCTTTATAGAACAGTGTCTGGCCGTTGGTGCCGGTTGCTTTCAGCTCCTGGAACTGGCTCCAACTGGTATAAGCCATGCTGTAGTGAATAGCCCATTGCGGAGCGATGCGGTTATAGCCCGACAGTTCCCACATTTCCGGCAGGTTCAGCGTCAAAGAACCCGGGACGGTGGCATTGGTTGTGCCCCATGGGAACGCGGTGCCTGCGCCGGGTAACGCATTGGCCTGGGAACGAATACCGCTTTTGTAATCACCATCGAAGTCGATTTTAACTTCAGAGCGGTAGGTCAATCCGTAACGGTTATTTTTATCCAGCTCGTACAAAATACCGGCGTTCCAGCCGTAGCCCCATTCGTCACCCTTCAGGCTGGCGATCTTCTGGCTTACTTTCGGCAGTGCGGCGGTCTGCTCACCGGAATAACGCTCAATTTTAGCATCGGCGTAAACGGCATTAAAACCAACACCAAAGCTCCAGCTGTCATTCAGACGGTAGGCACCGCTCAGGTTAAGGTTGACCGTTTTAAGATCAGTCTTCCCGCCGTACTCACCGACGATATAGCTGTCATTAAACTCGGTTGCCAGACCATAGTTTGAGGTGACAGAAGCGCCCCAACCAAACTGCTCGTTGATAGGCATCACGAAGTGAGCGTTGGGAACCCACGCTGTAGGGGCGATGTTATCTGCGTCGGTGCTACGTCCGGTGAATGGCGATTTACCGGAAATATTAACGTCTGGATCGATATACACCGCGCCCGCAGAAAAAGTGGGGCGATCGAACATCATAATCAGTGCCGGGTTACGACTGGCGTTACCTGCATCATCTGCAATAGCGCCTTCACCCGAATATGCCCGGCCAAGGCCAGAGGAAGAAAATTCGTTTAACTGAAAGCCTGCAGACCAGGCCTGTGTGGAGATAATTGCCACTGCGACTGCGAGAGCAGACTTTGTAAACAGGGTTTTCTGGCTCATGACCATAACCTCATAGATTTATTTTTATACAAACAATGTTACATACCGTAACAGGAGCGCGAAGTGTAGGGTCTGAGGTACGACATAGAAATCAGACCAGTGCCGAGAGTATAGGTCTGACCAGCTGAAATGTTGCAAGTATGTTTATAAATATTTTCAATTCTGATCTCGGAAACGCGATCCAGCTGGCAAAATTGCAGGTATGCGCACTCACCTGTTTGGGTGATTTTTGTTTTAGATCATTTTTAAGTGTGATTTCGGTCACTTATCGCATTTCATACAATTAACGACTGGAGAGGCGAAAGAGGGGAGCGTAAAATATCCCTATCGTTTATCTGGCACCTCAGGTGCGAATACAGAGGAAATCTACAATGAGTAAATGCAGTGCTGATGAAACCCCGGTTTGCTGCTGTATGGATGTTGGCACCATCATGGACAACTCCGATTGCACCGCGTCATACAGCCGTGTGTTCGCGAATCGCGCAGAGGCAGAAGAAACGCTGGCCGCTCTGACTGAAAAGGCGCGTGGCGTGGAATCTGAGCCTTGTCAAATCACCTCTACCTTTACCGAAGAATCAGATGGTGTGCGTCTGGATATTGACTTTGTTTTTGCTTGTGAAGCTGAAACGCTGATTTTCCAGTTGGGCCTGCGTTAATCCCTTCTCTTTATACCCTTGCTGCCTGGTAGCAAGGGTATTTTCGTAACAGTCAGTGATTATTCACTGTGTCTTAGCTCCCACTTTCTTTTCTCTCCGCTTGGCTAAATGTAAAAAATTGGTTAAGACTGTGATCAGGTCAGACCACTTATTTTTATTTTTTACAGGGGAGTGTTATGAGTCAGGCTTTACCGCTGGTTACCCGCCAGGGCGATCGCATCGCCATTGTAAGCGGATTGCGTACGCCATTTGCCCGTCAGGCAACCGCATTTCATGGCATTCCCGCCGTAGATTTGGGGAAAATGGTTGTTGGTGAACTGCTGGCGCGTAGCGAAATACCCGCTGATGTGATCGAGCAACTGGTCTTTGGCCAGGTGGTACAAATGCCTGAAGCCCCCAATATTGCTCGTGAAATCGTACTGGGAACCGGTATGAATGTGCACACGGATGCCTACAGCGTAAGCCGAGCCTGCGCTACCAGTTTCCAGGCAGTAGCGAATGTCGCGGAAAGCCTGATGGCGGGGACAATTCGCGCCGGAATTGCCGGCGGGGCGGACTCGTCGTCTGTCCTGCCGATTGGCGTCAGCAAAAAGCTGGCGCGCGTGCTGGTGGATGTCAATAAAGCCCGCACAACAGGGCAACGCCTGAAACTGTTTTCCCGGCTGCGTTTACGTGACCTGATGCCTGTACCCCCCGCTGTCGCTGAATATTCCACCGGCTTGCGCATGGGGGATACGGCCGAGCAAATGGCGAAAACCTATGGCATTACGCGCGAGCAGCAGGATGCCCTGGCGCATCGTTCTCACCAACGTGCCGCTCAGGCATGGGCTGAAGGAAAGCTCGCCGATGAGGTGATGACCACCTACGCGCCACCGTTTAAAGATCCTCTTTCCGAAGATAACAATATTCGCGGCAACTCTACGCTGGCCGATTACGCCAAACTGCGTCCGGCGTTTGACCGAAAGCACGGCACCGTCACTGCGGCGAACAGTACCCCGCTGACGGACGGCGCAGCCGCCGTGATATTGATGACGGAGTCGCGTGCGAAAGAGCTGGGACTGGTGCCGCTGGGGTATTTACGCAGCTATGCTTTCACCGCAATTGATGTCTGGCAGGACATGCTGCTGGGACCGGCGTGGTCAACACCGCTTGCGCTGGAGCGAGCTGGACTGACGATGACGGATTTAACCTTGATCGATATGCATGAAGCCTTTGCCGCACAAACGCTGGCGAATCTTCAGTTGCTGGGCAGCGAACGTTTTGCCCGCGAAGTGTTGGGTAGGGCACATGCCACTGGCGAGGTTGATGACAGTAAATTTAACGTGCTGGGTGGGTCTATTGCCTATGGACATCCTTTCGCTGCTACCGGTGCGCGAATGATCACGCAAACCCTCAATGAATTACGCCGGCGTGGCGGCGGCTTTGGTTTAGTCACCGCCTGTGCGGCAGGTGGTTTGGGGGCGGCAATGGTTCTGGAGGCGGAATAATGGAAATGACATCGGCTTTTACGCTAAACGTGCGTCTGGATAACATTGCTGTTGTCACTATTGATGTGCCCGGAGAGAAAATGAATACCCTGAAAGCGGAGTTTGCTTCTCAGGTTCGGGCCATCCTGAAACAAATTCGCGACAACAAAGCGCTGCGCGGTGTGGTGTTCATTTCAGCGAAACCCGATAATTTTATCGCCGGAGCAGATATCAACATGATTGGTAGCTGCCGCAGCGCGCAGGAAGCCGAAACGCTGGCCCGCCAGGGGCAGCAGATTATGGCGGAAATCCATGCGTTGCCGATCCCGGTTATCGCCGCGATTCATGGCGCATGTCTGGGTGGTGGCCTGGAGATGGCGCTGGCCTGCCATAACCGTATTTGTACCGATGATGCTAAAACCGTACTGGGTTTGCCGGAAGTCCAGCTTGGTCTGTTGCCCGGCTCCGGCGGCACGCAACGCTTGCCACGCCTTATTGGCGTCAGTACTGCGCTGGATATGATCCTCACAGGGAAACAATTGCGCGCAAAACAGGCGCTTAAAGTGGGGCTGGTGGATGAAGTCGTGCCGCAGTCCATATTGCTGGAAGCTGCCGTTGAACTGGCTAAAAAAGACAATTCCTCACATCGGAGTCTGCCCGTACGTGAGCGGGTATTAGCGGGGCCGCTGGGGCGAGCGCTGCTATTCCGTATGGCCAGTAAAAAGACGGCGCAAAAAACGCAGGGAAATTATCCCGCGACGGAACGTATCCTTGAGGTCATTGAAACCGGCCTTGCCCAGGGAAGCAGTAGCGGTTATGACGCAGAAGCCCGCGCATTTGGGGAATTGGCGATGACATCCCAGTCTCAGGCGCTGCGACACATCTTTTTTGCCAATACCGACGTGAAAAAGGATCCTGGTAGTGATGCAAAGCCCGGTCCGCTAAACAGTGTCGGCATTCTGGGTGGCGGTCTGATGGGCGGAGGTATCGCCTATGTGACGGCCTGTAAAGGTGGCTTGCCAGTACGTATCAAGGATATTACTGCTAAGGGAATCAACCACGCGCTGAAGTACAGTTGGGATCAGCTTGAAATGAAAGTTCGTCGCCGTCATATCAAAGCCAGCGAGCGCGATAAACAGCTGGCGTTAATTTCTGGATCTACCGATTATCGCGGTTTTGCGCATCGCGATCTGGTTATTGAAGCCGTGTTCGAAGATCTGGCGTTAAAACAACAGATGGTGGCAGAAGTTGAACAAAATTGCGCACCTCACACTATTTTTGCTTCCAACACCTCATCTTTACCAATTAGTGATATTGCGGCTAAGGCTGCCAGACCTGAACAAGTGATTGGTTTGCACTTTTTTAGCCCGGTGGAAAAAATGCCGCTGGTTGAGGTCATTCCGCATGCAACGACCTCTGAGCAAACTATTGCAACAACCGTCAAGTTGGCGAAAAAACAGGGTAAAACACCGATAGTCGTCAGGGATAAGGCCGGATTTTACGTTAACCGCATTTTAGCGCCTTACATCAATGAAGCTATACGCCTGTTAACCGAAGGCGAGCGGGTTGAAGCCATTGACGCCGCGCTGGTTAAGTTTGGTTTTCCGGTTGGGCCAATCCAACTTTTGGATGAGGTTGGAATTGATACGGGCACTAAAATTATACCTGTGCTTGAAGCGGCGTATGGAGAACGTTTTAGCGCGCCTGCAAATGTTGTTGCTTCAATTTTGAATGACGATCGCAAAGGTAGAAAAAATGGTCGTGGTTTCTATCTTTATGGGGCGAAAGGGCGTAAAAGCAAAAAACAGGTCGACCCTGCAATTTATACGCTTATTGGCGCTCAGGGCCAGGCTCGACTCACCGCCACGCAAATTGCTGAGCGGTGTGTCATGTTAATGCTCAATGAAGCAGCTCGCTGTTTCGACGAGAAGGTCGTCCGCAGCGCGCGCGATGGCGATATCGGTGCTGTATTTGGTATTGGTTTTCCGCCATTCCTCGGCGGTCCGTTCCGGTATATGGATTCCCTCGGCGCGGGTGAAGTAGTTGCGGTTCTGCAACGGCTATCAACACAATATGGCTCGCGGTTTACGCCGTGTGAGCAGTTATTGCTGATGGCGGAACGCGGTGAAAGATTCTGGAATAGTAGGGAAACTGACCTGAATTCATGAGGTCAAAGGTAGGATGAATCCGCACTGAATGTATGGCTCATGCTCAAAATGTAAACAGAGATTGACTATACTTACGCCGTTGAGGTAAAAAACAGCGTTTCATTCGGTGAATGGATAAGGCACAATGCCGGCCACCATATCGTTACCACGGTCAATAGGGGCCGTGATTAACTGGTGTTGGTGATTCTGGTTAACAAAAGCGGTGCAATATGCAAGTTTTTATCATGCGTCACGGCGACGCGGCCCTCGATGCCGCCAGTGATTCGGTTCGTCCTTTAACCTCTTGTGGTTGTGACGAATCTCGCCTGATGGCGAACTGGCTGAAAGGTCAAAAAGTGGATATCGAACGTGTTCTGGTGAGCCCGTTCCTGCGAGCCGAACAAACGCTGGATGTGGTGGGGGAATGCATGAACCTGCCAAGCGGCGTGGATGTTTTGCCGGAGCTGACTCCCTGCGGCGATGTTGGTCTGGTCAGCGCCTATTTACAGGCTCTGGCCAATGAAGGTATCACCACGGCGCTGGTGATTTCTCACTTACCTTTAGTGGGGTATCTGGTGTCTGAGCTTTGCCCAGGCGAAACTCCGCCGATGTTTACCACGTCAGCGATTGCCAGCGTTACGCTTGATGAAAGCGGAAAAGGGGTTTTCAACTGGCAGATGAGCCCGTGTAATCTCAAAATGGCGAAAGCGATATAATTAGGCCGGATAAGGCACAACCGCCATCCGGAAAATAAAAGAGCCGCAAACGCGGCTCTTTCTGTTTTTCTGCATCAGGGAAGTTCTGGCGGCAGCCACTCTTCCACTTCAATCAGCACCAGCAGTGCGGCGTCGCCACCATACTCTTTCGGTGCCTGATGAAAGGCCATCACGTGCGGATGCTGTGCCAGCCAGAGAGGCGTTTGCTGTTTAAGAATATGCTTTCCGTGGCCATGCATAACGCAGGCGCAAAACACATGCTCACGACGACAGGCGGCGATCAGCGCGCCTAATTCCTGTTTGGCCTGTTGCTGGGTCAGTCCATGCAAATCAAGAAACAGCTCCGGGGAGTAGTCGCCACGGCGCATTTTCTTGAGTTCGAAATGGCTGACGTCGGCACGTAGATATCTTACCGGGCCGTCTGTGTTCAGCAACGGCTGAAATTCGTCAGAAAAATAGTGGCTGGCATCAGCCTGTTCCTGCAACAGCCTTTTAACCGGAACCTCGGTGATTTTTTTACGTAGCGGTCGGTGAACAATAGTGTCTTGCTTAATTTTACGCGTGCCGGTCATCAGCTGGCGAAACAGCGTCTGATCCTCCTCGCTGAGCGATGTTTTCTTTTTCATTCGAGAGTCTCATCTTTTATTTTCCGTTAGTTTAACCCGACTCGACGGGCATCCGATCGCTTAAAACGCAATTTTCGCGTTCAGGCCCGGTGTGGATGCTGATTTATCGCCGTCTTCGTGGCAAACTAGCCGCCGAAATTAATACGAGCATGCCCTGGAGGAATACGTGGATAAAATTTTCGTCGATGAAGCAGTGAGTGAACTGCATACCATTCAGGACATGTTGCGTTGGGCGGTCAGCCGTTTTAGCGCGGCGAATATCTGGTATGGCCATGGCACGGATAACCCATGGGACGAGGCCGTACAACTGGTGCTGCCGTCGCTCTATTTGCCGCTGGATATACCTGAAGATATGCGCACCGCGCGTCTGACCTCCAGCGAGCGCCATCGTATTGTTGAACGCGTGATTCGCCGCGTCAACGAGCGTATCCCGGTTGCTTATCTGACCAATAAAGCCTGGTTCTGCGGGCATGAGTTTTATGTTGATGAACGCGTGCTGGTTCCACGCTCACCGATTGGCGAACTGATCAATAATCGTTTTGCGGGCCTCATCAATGAGCAGCCGCAGCATATCCTCGATATGTGTACCGGCAGCGGCTGCATCGCTATTGCCTGCGCGTATGCTTTCCCGGAAGCCGAAGTGGATGCGGTGGATATTTCCACTGACGCGCTGGCGGTGACTGAGCACAATATTGAAGAACATGGTCTGATCCATCACGTGACGCCGATCCGCTCCGATCTGTTCCGCGATCTGCTGAAAGTGCAGTATGACCTGATTGTGACCAACCCGCCGTATGTCGATGCGGAAGATATGTCCGATCTGCCAAACGAATATCGTCATGAACCTGAGCTGGGTCTGGCGTCCGGTAGCGATGGGCTGAAACTGACTCGCCGCATTCTGGGGAACGCTCCAGATTACCTGGCAGATAACGGTATTCTGATTTGTGAAGTCGGAAACAGCATGGTACATCTGATAGAGCAATACCCGGATGTACCGTTTACCTGGCTGGAGTTTGACAACGGCGGTGACGGTGTATTCATGCTGACCAAAGAACAGTTAGTTGCTGCTCGCGAGCACTTCAGCATTTATAAAGACTAAATACACGCGCACAAACACAACACTCATAACGGAGCCGTGATGGCAGGAAACACAATTGGGCAACTCTTTCGCGTAACCACATTCGGCGAATCACACGGGCTGGCGCTCGGTTGTATTGTCGATGGTGTTCCGCCGGGCATTTCTCTGACAGAAGCTGACCTGCAGCACGATCTCGACAGACGTCGCCCAGGTACGTCGCGTTACACTACGCAGCGCCGTGAACCGGATCAGGTGAAAATCCTCTCAGGTGTGTTCGAAGGCGTGACCACCGGTACCAGCATTGGTCTGCTGATCGAAAATACCGATCAGCGTTCACAGGATTACAGCGCGATTAAGGATGTTTTTCGTCCTGGTCACGCCGACTATACCTATGAGCAAAAATACGGTCTGCGCGACTATCGTGGCGGTGGACGCTCATCCGCACGTGAAACAGCAATGCGCGTGGCGGCCGGGGCGATTGCCAAAAAATATCTGGCGGAAAAATTCGGCGTTGAAATTCGCGGCTGTCTGACGCAGATGGGCGATATCCCGCTGGAGATTAAAGACTGGTCTCAGGTAGAGCTTAACCCGTTCTTTTGCCCGGACCCGGATAAAATCGAGGCGCTCGATGAACTGATGCGCGGCCTGAAAAAAGAGGGCGATTCCATCGGAGCAAAGGTCAGCGTGGTGGCAAGCGGCGTACCTGCGGGTCTCGGTGAACCTGTCTTTGACCGCCTGGATGCCGACATTGCCCATGCGCTGATGAGCATTAACGCCGTTAAGGGCGTAGAGATTGGCGACGGGTTTGACGTTGTCGCGCTGCGCGGCAGCCAAAACCGTGATGAAATCACCAAAGACGGTTTCCAGAGTAACCATGCGGGCGGCATTCTGGGCGGGATCAGCAGCGGGCAGCAAATTGTTGCACATATGGCGCTGAAACCGACGTCCAGTATTACCGTTCCTGGACGCACGATTAACCGCTTTGGCGAAGAAGTCGACATGATCACGAAAGGACGCCACGATCCGTGCGTTGGGATCCGCGCCGTGCCGATCGCAGAGGCTATGCTGGCGATCGTATTAATGGATCACCTGCTGCGTCAGCGGGCACAAAACGCGGACGTGAAGACTGACATTCCACGCTGGTAATACATGAAAAAAACGGCACTTGCGGCGCTGGCTCTTTTTGCCAGCACCGCCTGCCTGGCGGCGACGCCCTGGCAGAAAATTACCCATCCGGTGGCGGGCAGCCCGCAGTCTATCGGCGCATTCGCCAATGGCTGTATTGTTGGCGCCGAGACGCTGCCTGTACAGTCTGAACACTATCAGGTGATGCGCACCGATCAGCGACGTTATTTTGGTCATCCGGATCTGGTGATGTTTATCCAGCGTCTGAGTAATCAGGCGAATAATCTGGGGCTGGGCACGGTGTTAATCGGCGATATGGGTATGCCGGCCGGTGGGCGGTTCAATGGCGGTCACGCCAGCCACCAGACGGGACTGGATGTCGATATTTTCCTGCAGTTGCCGAAAACGCGCTGGACCCAGTCACAACTGCTGCGTCCTCAGGCGTTAGATCTGGTCTCACGGGATGGCAAACATGTCGTGCCGTCGCTGTGGAAGCCGGAGATTTTCAGCCTGATTAGGCTGGCGGCAAAAGATAATGAAGTCACGCGCATTTTTGTGAATCCGGCGATTAAGCAGCAGCTGTGTCTGGATGCAGGGACTGACAGGGACTGGTTGCGTAAAGTGCGACCGTGGTTCCAGCATCGTGCGCATATGCACGTACGATTACGTTGTCCTGCTGACAGCCTTGAGTGCGAAGATCAACCGTTGCCTCCTCCAGGCGATGGCTGTGGCGCAGAGCTGCAAAGCTGGTTCGAACCTCCTAAACCTGGAACCACCAAGCCTGAGAAGAAGACACCGCCGCCGTTGCCGCCTTCCTGCCAGGCGCTACTGGATGAGCATGTACTCTAATGGATCATTTTGTCTCTCTGTTTATGGTGTCGCCACTGCTGTTAGGTGTGCTTTTTTTTGTGGCAATGCTGGCAGGTTTTATTGACTCTCTGGCCGGAGGCGGCGGTTTACTCACCATCCCGGCATTGATGGCGGCCGGAATGCCGCCCGCGCAAGCGTTGGCCACCAATAAGCTACAGGCCTGCGGGGGATCCATCTCTTCCTCGATCTATTTTATTCGCCGGGGCGTGGTGAATCTGGCGGATCAGAAGCTCAACATCTTCATGACTTTTGTCGGTTCCATGAGCGGCGCGTTGTTGGTCCAGCATGTGCAGTCCGACATATTACGCCAGATCCTGCCGGTGCTGGTTATCTGTATTGGCCTCTACTTTCTGTTGATGCCCAGAGTGGGCGAAGAAGACCTGCAGCGTCGGCTGCACGGTTTGCCTTTCGCGCTGGTGGCCGGGGGCTGTGTTGGGTTTTACGATGGCTTTTTTGGCCCGGCGGCGGGTTCGTTCTACGCGCTGGCTTTTGTCATGCTGTGCGGCTATAACCTGGCAAAATCGACGGCCCACGCCAAAGTATTAAATGCCACCTCGAATATCGGTGGACTGTTGCTGTTTGCCCTCGGCGGCAAAGTGATTTGGGCGACCGGGTTTGTGATGCTCATTGGCCAGTTCATTGGCGCACGGATGGGATCGCGACTGGTGCTCAGCAAAGGACAAAAACTCATTCGGCCAATGATCGTCATTGTCTCCGCCGTGATGAGCGCCAAGCTACTTTACGATAATCATGGACAGGAGATTCTCCACTGGCTGGGGATGAACTAATGAATAACACCCATCACTACGAACAGTTAATTGAGATTTTTAACGGCTGCTTTGCCGATGAATTTAATACCCGTCTGATTAAAGGCGATGACGAACCGATCTATCTTCCTGCTGATGCGGAAGTACCGTATCACCGTATCGTTTTTGCGCATGGTTATTACGCCAGCGCGTTACATGAAATTTCGCACTGGTGTATTGCGGGTAAAGCGCGTCGTGAACTGGTTGACTTTGGTTACTGGTACTGCCCGGACGGACGCGACGCGAACACGCAATGCCAGTTTGAAGATGTGGAAGTGAAGCCGCAGGCGTTTGACTGGCTGTTCTGCATGGCGGCGGGCTACCCGTTTAACGTCAGTTGCGACAATCTGAACGGCGACTTTGAACCGGATCGCGTGGTATTCCAGCGTCGTGTTCATGCCCAGGTGATGGAATATCTGGAAAAGGGGATCCCGGAGCGTCCAGCGCGCTTTATTAACGCGTTACAGAATTATTATCACACGCCTGAACTTAAGGCGGAACAATTCCCGTGGCCCGAAGCGCTCAACTGAAGCCGCCGCCACGTTTACAATGAGGAAAGAAGATGATCGCGGAGTTTGAATCACGCATTCTGGCATTAATCGACGATATGGTAGAGCACGCCAGCGATGATGAGTTGTTTGCCAGTGGCTATTTGCGTGGGCACCTGACGCTGGCCGTAGCAGAGCTGGACGCTGGCGAGGACCATTCCGCTGAGGCATTGTACACCAATGTGACCAGCAGCCTGGAAAAAGCGATTAGCGCAGGCGAACTTTCGCCGCGTGACCAGGCGTTAGTGAAAGAGATGTGGGACGCTTTATTTCAAAAGGCAACGCAATAATAATTACAGTGGATTGTGCCGGATGGCGACGCTAAGGCGTCTTATCCGGCCTACGTGGACTGACGATTCGGGTTCAGTTTGTAGGCCTGATAAGCGCAGCGCATCAGGCAATGATGAGAGAGTATTTTATTTCACCGCTTTACCCTTCAATAACTTCCTGACCCACAACCGATTCGGGTTCAGTGCCGCCAGCGTATTGGCATCCATAGGAATGGGTTCATCGCTCATTTGCGCTGCCAGAATTTCTGCACACAGCGGGGCTGAGCACAACCCGCGTGACCCCAGCGCGCCCAGCATAAATAGATCGGCATACACCGGGGCGCTTACCGCGTGCGCTTTGTTTTCGGCAAGCGTGGCGTACTGGCTGAGCGTGGCGTCAAAATCCGCGACATTGCCTACCATCGGGATGTGATCGCGCGTAGCGCAGCGGACCCCGCAGCGGGCGGCATGCGCACTGACATCCACCTCTTTTGCCCATGCGGCGTGCGGGAAGCAGTCGATTAAACGCTGACGATTTTGCTGCTGGTCGTCCTCGCGATACTCAGTCTCCTCACACCCGCGATGATAGCTGGCGCCAATGCAGTGTTGCTGGTTTTGCGGGTCATGCGGCGTGAGGTAACCGTCGTAGCACAACACCTGGCGCAGCGCTGACAGCGTAGGCGTGGTGGGGATATGACTCACCTGACCGCCAACGGAATAGACCGGTAACGACTGCGTCTGCTCAAAGCGGTTAATGCGATGGCCGTTAGCCAGAACCACCGCTTCGTGAGTGGCGGTTTCTCCACAGGCAAACTGCAATTGCCAGCTTGCTGTCTGGCGCGTCAGTGAGACCAACGTATGTTGGTAGCGGGTACGTAATCCCAGCGTTGTGGCATAGTCCAGTACGGCGGCGGTTAACTGCGCCGGGCACAGCCATCCACCGGCAGGATACTGAATCCCGCCGCACCCGGTTTCCACGCCTGTCGTTTGCAACACCTGCTGTGCGTCTACGCCGACGGCGAGTGCATCGGGCAGTTCAAGAGACAGCATTTGAGTGATTTTCTGCTGGCTTTTTTCATCCCAGGCGAGCTGCGTCACGCCGCACCAGTCATGTGCGAACTCAACCGGAAGGGCGTCATACAGTCGGCGGGCGAAGGTAAACGCGGTGGGGAAAAAGAGATTAATGGCCGCATCATGCTTGCTGAGTAACGGATAGAGCGCGCCCTGACGATTACCTGATGCGCCTGCGGCAGGTTTTGCGTCCGCGCAATAGAGCGTGACCTGCCAGCCGCGGCGCAGTAGCGCCAGCGACAGCAATGCGCTGGCGATGCCACCGCCAATAATAGCGGCGTCGCGCTTATCTGTGCCCATGCGCGTGAACCACGGAGCCGATGAAGGGAGCGCCAGAGTTTGTTCCATGACGCCACAAAGCATTTCGCGTTTGCGGCCAAAGCCTTTGCGTTTTTGCATTGTAAACCCGGCTTCCTGCAACCCCCGTCGCACAAAGCCTGCCGATGTGAAGGTGGCCAGCGTGCCGCCGGGGCGAGCCAGTCGGGCCATCGCGTTAAACAGCGTTGGTGTCCACATGTCCGGATTTTTCGCCGGTGCGAAACCGTCCAGGAACCAGGCGTCCACTTTTTGATTCAAAGAGTCATCCAGTTTACTGGTCAGTTCATTAATATCGCCAAACCACAGATCCAGCGTGACGCGCCCATCATCAAGAAGCAGACGATGGCATCCCGCCAGCGGCAGCGGCCACTGCTCTTGCAGTGCCGTGGCCCACGGAGCAAGCTGCGGCCAGTGCTGATGGGCCAGGGTCAGATCTTCACGCGTCAGCGGATATTTTTCGAAACTGATGAAATGTAATCTTTCCAGGGTAGCGTCAGGGTAGGTATCGCGAAAATCGGCAAATGCCTGCCAGAGCGTCAGGAAGTTAAGCCCGGTGCCAAACCCGCTTTCAGCCACCACGAAAAGGGGACGTGAATGCGCAGGAAATCGCTGTGCGAGATGATTCCCGCCGAGGAAGACGTAACGTGTCTCTTCCAGCCCGTTATCATTGGAAAAATAGACATCATCAAAATCTCGGGAAACAGGTGTACCCTCAGCGTTGAATTCAAGGTTGGCAGGTTGTATAGCGTATTGTTTCACGTAAGTTACTCGTCTGGCAGGCTGTGCCCCGATCTTAGCGATGAGTGCCTGGCTGCGCAAATTTCCACATTAAATGGCTGATCGGACTTGTTCGGCGTACAAGTGTACGCTATTGTGCCACTCGAAACTTTAAAATAGTGCGACTTACAGAGGTATTGAATGAAACGTGCAGTGATTACTGGCTTGGGCATCGTTTCCAGCATCGGTAATAACCAGCAGGAAGTCCTGGCATCTCTGCGTGAAGGACGTTCAGGGATCACTTTCTCTCAGGAGCTGAAGGACTCCGGCATGCGTAGCCACGTATGGGGCAACGTAAAACTGGATACCACTGGCCTCATTGACCGCAAAGTAGTGCGCTTCATGAGCGACGCATCCATCTATGCATTCCTTTCCATGGAGCAGGCTGTGGCGGATGCCGGTCTTGCTGCAGAAGATTACCAGAATAACCCGCGCGTTGGCCTGATTGCAGGTTCCGGCGGCGGCTCCCCGCGTTTTCAGGTGTTCGGCGCTGACGCAATGCGTAGCCCGCGTGGTCTGAAAGCGGTTGGCCCGTATGTGGTCACCAAAGCGATGGCGTCCGGCGTTTCTGCCTGCCTCGCAACGCCGTTTAAAATTCACGGCGTAAACTACTCCATCAGCTCTGCCTGTGCGACTTCTGCGCACTGTATCGGCAACGCAGTGGAACAAATTCAACTGGGCAAACAAGACATCGTGTTTGCTGGCGGCGGCGAAGAACTGTGCTGGGAAATGGCGTGTGAATTCGACGCCATGGGCGCGCTGTCTACCAAATATAACGATGACCCGTCGAAAGCTTCCCGTACCTATGACGCAAACCGTGACGGTTTTGTTATCGCGGGCGGCGGCGGTATGGTTGTGGTCGAAGAGCTGGAACACGCTCTGGCCCGTGGCGCGCACATCTACGCGGAAATCGTCGGTTACGGCGCGACCTCTGATGGCGCAGACATGGTTGCACCGTCAGGCGAAGGCGCAGTACGTTGCATGCAGATGGCGATGCACGGTGTAGACACCCCGATCGACTACCTGAACTCTCACGGTACTTCTACTCCGGTAGGCGACGTGAAAGAGCTGGGCGCAATCCGTGAAGTGTTTGGCGACAACAGCCCGGCCATTTCTGCAACCAAAGCGATGACTGGTCACTCACTGGGTGCGGCTGGCGTGCAGGAAGCTATCTACTCTCTGCTGATGCTGGAACACGGCTTTATCGCGCCGAGCATCAACATTGAAGAGCTGGACGAGCAGGCGGCAGGTCTGAACATCGTGACCAAACCGACCGAGCAGGCGCTGACCACCGTGATGTCCAACAGCTTCGGCTTTGGCGGCACTAACGCGACGCTGGTCATGCGTAAGCTGAAAGCGTAAGTCTGCAAGATGATGTAAAGGGGAGCCTGATGGCTCCCTTTTTTATTTATTCATTTTTTCGTACTCCGGCGCGATTTCTGCCGACCAGGCTTTGGCTCGTGTGATATCACCAGTGCTGTAGATTGGCTGTTCAAATTGATTATCCAGATCCCGCACGCGATAAATTTTCCAGCGACCTTCTTCCCAACGCGTATACACTTCCAGTTGCATGGGTGCTTCGCCTGCCGGCCCACCTAATTGTACTTCCACCTTTTCACCACCGAGAAAGGGCTGAGCCGCTCCAACCCGTAACAGCGGGATCCATTTGGGGTCGTAATCCTGCACGTACATAAAGTAGTCAGAATTTATTATTTCCTGCTCGTAAAGGCTGTCAATCAGCGCCAGACGGTCGATAACGTCTTTCGCCACATAACGTTGCATGAGCGCGGACGTATCTCGATCTTGTGTGTAGGCGGACATCCACGCGAGATAGAATTGTTTAACATCCTCAGTGCTGTCTTGATGAGGCGCATAGCAGCCGCAAAGCATCAGGATGAGAGCAATAAGCGAAAATGCTTTCATTACCGTGTCCCTAAAAATATATTCCGGCAAAAAAGATCGTTGAGTGTCCCCCTGATTGAAAACTATTTCCTCATTGTTAGTGCTTTTCTTCGATAATATAACCCTCTGTTTTGTGGATGCCTTCGGTGATTTCGATGTTGACAAGTTTAGCCCCTCACAGGCAGACTCCAGCTTCAACATTATCCTCTTGATAATGCGTAAGCGTTTAACGTTATCCAACGCACCTTAATCCTGAAAGTCAGGTAGAGGGGGCGTGGGCATTCCTCGCCTTACTCTGCATTTTGGAGTAACGCATGACAGCAGTAACCCAACAAGAAAAAACACCGTCGGCGAACTTTTCGCTGTTTCGTATCGCTTTTGCGGTTTTCCTGACCTACATGACGGTCGGTCTGCCTTTACCCGTCATTCCTCTGTTTGTGCACCACGAGCTGGGCTATGGCAATACCATGGTCGGTATCGCCGTAGGCGTACAGTTTCTGGCAACGGTCTTAACGCGTGGTTATGCCGGGCGCTTAGCCGATCAATATGGCGCTAAACGTTCGGCGCTACAGGGAATGTTTGCCTGTGCGCTGGCGGGCGCGGCGTGGCTTTTAGCCGCGCTATTACCTGTCTCTGTCCCGGTGAAATTTGCGTTGTTGATTGTCGGACGTCTGATCCTTGGCTTTGGCGAAAGCCAACTGCTCACCGGAACGCTGACCTGGGGGCTGGGGCTGGTTGGCCCAACGCGTTCCGGTAAGGTGATGTCGTGGAACGGGATGGCGATTTACGGTGCGCTGGCTGCCGGGGCGCCGTTGGGCTTGCTGATCCATAGCCACTTCGGCTTCGCGGCGCTGGCGGGAACCACGATGGTATTACCGCTGCTGGCCTGGGCATTCAACGGCACCGTTCGTAAAGTGCCTGCGCATGCCGGGGAGCGACCTTCACTGTGGAGTGTGGTCGGGCTTATCTGGAAACCGGGCCTGGGTCTGGCATTGCAGGGCGTGGGTTTCGCCGTCATCGGTACGTTTATTTCGCTTTATTTTGTCAGCAATGGCTGGACGATGGCGGGATTCACCCTGACCGCGTTTGGCGGGGCATTTGTGCTGATGCGCATTCTGTTTGGCTGGATGCCGGACCGGTTCGGCGGCGTGCAGGTCGCTGTTGTTTCATTGCTGGTTGAAACTGCGGGTCTGATCCTGCTGTGGCAGGCTCCCTCTGCCTGGGTTGCTCTGCTCGGGGCGGCATTAACCGGGGCCGGATGTTCGCTTATCTTCCCGGCATTGGGCGTTGAGGTTGTGAAGCGAGTGCCCGCGCAGGTTCGCGGTACGGCGCTGGGCGGTTACGCCGCATTTCAGGATATCTCCTACGGCGTAAGCGGCCCTGTCGCCGGGGTGCTGGCCACCGCGTACGGCTATCCCTCGGTATTCCTTGCCGGGGCGATATCCGCCGTGGTGGGAATTGTTGTGACGTTGCTGACTTTGCGAAAAGGCTAAGCGACCAGCCAGAAAATGGCTAACGCAATCATCAAGGCAATAAATATCAGTCCCGGTCGTGTCGACAGTGATTTAACCGTTTCAATCATCGGCGCGAATGGGCTGTAAATGGGCTGAGGATGGCGCGGATCGTTTAATTCCTGCTCCCGGTCACGTTCCACGCGGCGCAGGAAGATTTGGTTCAGCAAGTCCAGCACCTGAACCGTGGTCAGAATCGATTGTGGCTGGATCTGATACGTCTGCTGCGCGTACTCTTTGATTGACGTCAGCTCATTCGGCTCTAACGGCAGCTTCAGCGCCGCCTGCAGTGTTTGTAAGGTCGGGGCAGTTTGCAGACTGAGCGTCTGGCGCGCCTGCAGCCAGGTGACCAGATGCGAAAATTGTTTGGCGGGGATTAACTCTCCGCTTTTTACCCCAGACAGCTCCAGCATAGACTGCCAGATCATCTTACCGGATTCGCCTGTGGCCGCCGCCAGTTTGGTCACCAACTGGTTCAGCGTATTGTGCTCTGCGGGGAGTAACGGACGATCGGTAGCCGGACGCTGCTGCGGCTGCGGTATCGAAAGCTGACCCTGTTGCAACAGGGTCAGCACGTTCTTCAATTGCTCAGGCGTGAGTTGGCTAAGCGCCGTCTGCCCGTACTGCTGGCGGATAAAATCACTCACCGCCTGACGGTTATTTCCCTGACTCAATAGCTCCGTGAGCTGCGACAGCACCTGACGATTAGCATGGTTCTGTTGTGCGACTTCCAGCCGCTGGTTCAAATTTTGTTCGGCGGCGGGAAAGTGACGTGACTGCAACGGTGTATCACTTTTGACGCCCAGATCGTGTTTCATTCCGGCCCACACCTCAGCGCTTTGCTGCTGAGTGAGCGAAATCAAACGGGTAATCAGTCGTTCCAGCACGGTACGTTGTATCGTGGATAACGGTTGCTCACCTGCAACGGAGGGGGCATTTTGGCCTTCGCCGGGAGGGCGAGCGGGCGTACCTGAAATGGGCTGCATCGTCTCTGTTCCTTAAATCTGTGCTGACCAGGTCTCGCAGTATGCCTGGCGGCGAGATTATGGCACACTTGCCCGGTTAACTCTCGTTCTCAAACAGGTGCGAAAGACGTGAAAATCCTCGTTGATGAAAATATGCCCTATGCCCGCGAACTGTTCAGTCGTTTGGGGGAGGTCAAAGCGGTTCCTGGTCGTCCGATTCCCGTTGCCGAACTGGATGATGCGGATGCCTTAATGGTGCGCTCGGTGACGAAAGTCAATGAATCACTGCTCAGCGGAAAACCGGTTAAATTTGTCGGTACGGCAACCGCAGGCACGGACCATGTGGATGAAGCCTGGCTTGCGCAGTCGGGAATCGGTTTTTCCGCAGCGCCCGGATGTAATGCGATTGCGGTCGTAGAATATGTTTTTTCAGCGTTGCTGATGCTGGCGGAGCGCGACGGTTTTGCGTTACGCGATCGTACCGTGGGCATCGTCGGTGTTGGCAACGTGGGCGGACGTTTGCAGGCGCGACTGGAAGCGCTGGGGATCCGTACCTTGCTGTGCGATCCGCCGCGGGCCGATCGCGGTGACGAGGGCGATTTCCGCTCGCTGGACGAACTGGTACAGCAGGCCGATGTACTGACTTTCCATACGCCATTATTTAAAGACGGTCCGTATAAAACGTTGCACCTGGCGGATGACGCGCTGATTAGTCAGCTGAAGCCGGGCACCATTCTGATCAACGCCTGCCGGGGGCCGGTTATCGACAATACGGCATTACTGAATCGGCTTAACGCCGGGCAGGCGCTGAGCGTGGTGTTGGATGTCTGGGAAGGCGAGCCGGATCTCAATGTGGCGTTGCTGGAGAAAGCCGATATCGGCACGGCGCACATTGCCGGGTATACCCTGGAAGGAAAAGCGCGTGGGACCACGCAGGTCTTTGAGGCCTATAGTAAGTTTATTGGTCGCGAACAGCACGTTGCGCTGAACACTCTGTTACCTGCGCCGGAATTTGGGCGTATCACGTTGCATGGCCCGTTAGATCAGCCAACGCTGAAAAGGCTGGCGCATTTAGTGTATGATGTGCGCCGCGATGATGCGCCGCTGCGTAAAGTCGCTGGAATTCCGGGTGAGTTTGATAAACTGCGTAAAAATTATCTTGAGCGCCGTGAATGGTCGTCTTTATACGTGATGTGTGACGACGCAACGGCTGCCGCCTTGCTGTGTAAGCTGGGTTTTAACGCGGTTCATCACCCGGCACATTAATGTCTTCTTAATGCTCCCTGTCGAATAATGCGACAGGGACGCTTATGTATTTCTGGAGTAAATCACCATGTCTGAAGGCTGGAACATTGCCATTCTGGGCGCAACGGGCGCCGTAGGCGAAGCCCTGCTCGATACGCTGGCTGAACGCCAGTTCCCGGTCGGTGAAATTTATGCGCTGGCGCGTAACGAAAGCGCTGGCGAGCACCTGCGTTTTAACGGTAAATCGGTCATTGTTCAGGATGTTGCAGACTTTGACTGGACGCAGGCACAACTGGCATTTTTTGTCGCTGGCGCTGAGGCCACCGCTGCATGGGTGGAAGAAGCAACCAATGCCGGTTGCCTGGTTATCGACAGCAGTGGTCTGTTCGCACTTGAGCCTGACGTTCCGCTGGTGGTTCCGGACGTTAACCCGTTCGTGTTGGCAGATTATCGCAACCGCAATGTGATTGCAGTCCCTAATAGCCTGACCAGTCAACTGCTGTCTGCGTTGAAACCGCTGATTGATGACGGTGGTCTTTCACGTATTACGGTGACCAATATTCTGTCGGCCTCCGCGCACGGTAAAAAAGCGGTGGATGCGTTGGCAGGGCAAAGTGCGAAACTGCTCAATGGTATCCCGATTGACGAAGACGATTTCTTTGGTCGCCAGTTGGCATTCAATATGCTGCCGCTGCTGCCAGATCGCGAAGGTAGCGTGCGCGAAGAGCGTCGTATCGTCGATGAAGTGCGCAAAATTATGCAGGATGACGGTCTGCTTATCTCCGCTAGCATCGTACAGTCACCGGTATTCTACGGTCACGCGCAGATGGTGAATTTTGAAGCCCTGCGTCCGTTGGCGGCGGAAGAAGCGCGCGATGCGTTTTCTCGCGCTGAAGACGTGGTGTTGTCGGAAGAGACCGATTTCCCGACTCAGGTTGGCGATGCGTCTGGTACCCCACATCTTTCCATCGGCTGTGTACATAACGATTACGGTATGCCGGAGCAGGTTCAGTTCTGGTCCGTGGCAGACAACGTACGCTTTGGCGGCGCGTTGATGGCGGTGAAAATTGCGGAAAAACTTGTGCAGGAGTATCTGTACTAATGTCGGACCTGCAACAGCCGCTACCCCATAAAATTGCGCTGGGCATTGAGTATGACGGCAGCAAATATTATGGCTGGCAGCGCCAGAACGAAGTGCGTAGCGTTCAGGAAAAGCTGGAAAAAGCGCTTTCTCAGGTCGCGAATGAGCGTATCAATGTCTTTTGTGCGGGGCGCACGGATGCGGGCGTTCATGGCACAGGCCAGGTCGTACATTTTGAAACGCACGCTGTGCGTAAAGATGCCGCCTGGACGTTGGGCGTAAATGCGAATTTACCTGGTGACATCGCCGTGCGCTGGGTGAAAGCTGTACCTGATGATTTTCATGCCCGATTCAGCGCCACGGCTCGCCGTTATCGCTACATCATCTACAATCATCGGTTGCGCCCTGCGGTTTTGGGCAAAGGGGTAACCCATTACTATGAGCCGCTGGATGCTGAACGTATGCATCGTGCAGCCCAATGTCTGATAGGCGAAAATGATTTTACCTCGTTTCGTGCGGTGCAGTGCCAGTCGCGCACGCCGTGGCGTAACGTGATGCACATTAACGTTGAACGTTTTGGCGCATATGTGGTGGTGGATATTAAAGCGAATGCCTTTGTACATCATATGGTCAGGAATATTGTCGGTAGCCTGATGGAAGTAGGCGCCAACAACCAGCCGGAGAGCTGGATAGCAGAACTGTTAGCGGCGAAGGACAGAACGCTGGCAGCGGCAACGGCGAAAGCGGAAGGACTGTATTTGGTCGCGGTAGATTACCCGGACCGGTTCGACCTGCCAAAACCGCCAATGGGCCCGCTATTTCTGGCGGACTAATTTGAGTCGTATAAAGGCAAAACTATGGATCTGATTTACTTTCTTATTGATTTTATTCTGCACATTGATGTGCACCTGGCGGAGCTGGTCGCGGAATACGGTATCTGGGTATACGCGATTCTGTTTCTGATCCTGTTCTGTGAAACCGGGCTGGTAGTGACGCCGTTCCTGCCGGGGGACTCGCTGCTGTTTGTTGCCGGCGCGCTTTCTGCGCTGCCAACTAACGATCTCAATGTTCATCTGATGGTGGCGTTGATGATTGTGGCTGCGATTGTCGGCGATGCGGTGAACTACACGATTGGCCGGTTGTTCGGTGAGAAACTCTTTAGTAACCCGAACTCCAAAATTTTTCGTCGCAGCTACCTGGATAAAACCCATGCGTTCTACGAGCGTCATGGCGGGAAAACGATTATCCTGGCGCGTTTCGTGCCTATCGTGCGTACATTTGCGCCATTTGTTGCCGGTATGGGACACATGTCCTACCGCCACTTTGCGATGTATAACGTTGTAGGCGCGCTGCTGTGGGTATTGCTGTTCACCTACGCAGGCTATCTGTTTGGCGATCTGCCAATAGTTCAGGAAAACCTGAAATTATTGATTGTGGCGATTATCGTCCTTTCCGTATTGCCGGGCGTGATAGAAGTGATTCGTCATAAACGGGCTGCGTCACGGGCTGCAAAATAGAAAGTAACTCAGCGGTTCGACCACTTTTTTATCCAAAGTTTCGGGCTGTTATGTTTTAATGTGCAACATTCATGGTCTGTTAGGGGCAAAAATGGCATTATGCGCCCCTTATAACAAAGCTGACTAGGGTTCAGGCAGAAAGGTCACCAATGAGCTGGATTGAACGAATTAAAAGCAACATTACTCCCACCCGCAAGGCAAGCATTCCTGAAGGGGTGTGGACCAAGTGTGATAGCTGCGGTCAGGTTTTATACCGTGCTGAGCTGGAACGTAATCTTGAGGTCTGTCCGAAGTGTGACCATCATATGCGCATGTCGGCGCGCAATCGCCTGCATAGCCTGTTAGATGAAGGTACTCTTGTGGAACTGGGTAGCGAACTTGAGCCGAAAGACGTGCTGAAGTTTCGTGACTCCAAAAAGTACAAAGACAGACTGGCCTCAGCACAGAAAGAAACCGGCGAGAAAGATGCGCTGGTGGTGATGAAAGGCACCCTTCACGGCATGCCGGTCGTTGCGGCTGCATTCGAGTTCGCGTTTATGGGCGGCTCCATGGGGTCTGTCGTTGGCGCGCGTTTTGTCCGTGCCGTTGAGCAGGCGCTGGAAGACAACTGCCCGCTGATCTGCTTCTCCGCTTCTGGCGGGGCGCGTATGCAGGAAGCGCTGATGTCTCTGATGCAGATGGCAAAAACGTCTGCTGCGCTGGCGAAAATGCAGGAACGCGGTTTACCGTACATTTCTGTACTGACCGACCCAACGATGGGCGGTGTTTCCGCAAGCTTCGCGATGCTGGGCGATCTCAACATTGCCGAACCGAAAGCGCTGATTGGCTTTGCGGGTCCGCGTGTTATTGAGCAAACCGTACGTGAGAAACTGCCGCCGGGATTCCAGCGCAGCGAGTTCCTGATTGAAAAAGGCGCTATCGATATGATCGTCCGCCGTCCGGAAATGCGCCTGAAACTGGCAAGCATTCTGGCGAAGCTGATGAATCTTCCGGCGCCGAATCCGGATGAGCCGCGTGAAGGCGAAGTGGTACCTCCGGTACCCGATCAGGAATCAGAGTCCTGATAATATACTCTATGGATTTCGAGTTGCAGGTAGGCGTCAAGAGAGTTCATCCCGATGAGCTTGCACAGGCAAGTGATTCGGGTGAACGAGAGCAGCCAACAAGCCTGCAGCTTGAAAGACGACGAGTACAAAAGGGCAGGGCCAGTTGGCGCTGCCTTTTGCTTTTCTCAACGTAAAGAATCTACAGGCATCATGGACAATAAACGTATTCCTCAAGCCGCGTCGCCTCTGGCGTCGTGGCTTTCTTATCTGGAAAACCTGCACAGTAAAACCATCGATCTGGGCCTCGAACGCGTCAGTCAGGTGGCGCGTAAATTGGGCGTGTTGAAACCCGCGCCATTTGTCTTTACGGTGGCGGGCACCAACGGAAAAGGCACGACCTGCCGTACGCTGGAATCGGTGCTGACCGCAGCAGGTTATAAAGTCGGAGTATACAGTTCGCCGCATCTGGTGCGTTACACGGAACGCGTGCGCGTGCAGGGGGGGGAACTGCCGGAATCCGCGCATACTGCCTCGTTTGCTGAGATTGAAGACGCACGTGGCGATATTTCATTGACCTATTTTGAATACGGTACGCTATCGGCGCTCTGGTTGTTTAAACAGGCTCAGTTGGACGTAGTCATTCTGGAAGTGGGGTTAGGCGGTCGCCTTGACGCGACGAATATCGTCGATGCCGATGTTGCGGTCGTCACCAGTATTGCGCTTGATCATACCGACTGGCTGGGCCCGGATCGCGAGAGCATTGGTCGTGAGAAAGCGGGGATTTTCCGCGCAGAGAAACCGGCCATCGTTGGTGAACCTGAAATGCCATACACTATTGCGGATGTGGCGCAAGAGTGCGGGGCGATTTTGCAACGCTGTGGTGTGGACTGGCGCTATACGGTAACGGATAACGACTGGTCCTTTACGGACACTCACGGCACGTTGGCGCATCTGCCATTGCCACAGGTTCCACAACCGAACGCCGCGACCGCACTGGCTGCGCTGCGTGCCAGTGGTCTTGACGTCAGCGAGCAGGCAATTCGTGACGGAATCAAACAGGCGATTTTACCGGGGCGCTTCCAGATTGTGAGCGAGTCGCCGCGGGTGATTTTTGATGTTGCCCATAACCCGCATGCGGCGGAATATCTGACCGGACGTCTGAAAAAGTTAGTGAAAAGCGGGCGTGTACTTGCAGTTATCGGTATGCTACATGATAAAGATATTGCCGGTACGTTGGCCTGGTTAAAAAGCGTAGTCGATGCCTGGTACTGCGCGCCACTGGAAGGGCCGCGTGGCGCAACGGCAGAACAGCTGTTAGAACATCTGGGCAAAGGTGAAGCCTATGACAGCGTGGCGCAGGCATGGTCTGCGGCACTGGCCGAGGCGAAGCCAGAAGATACCGTGTTGGTGTGTGGATCGTTTCACACTGTCGCACATGTCATGGAAGTGATAGACGTGGGGAGAAGCGGTGGCGAGTAAGTTTCAGAATCGATTAGTTGGCACAATTGTGCTGGTCGCGCTTGGGGTGATTGTGCTCCCCGGGCTGCTTGACGGGCAAAAAAAACATTATCAGGATGAGTTTGCTGCGATCCCTCTGGTGCCCAAACCGGGCGATCGCGACGAGCCGGACATGATGCCTGCGGCAACGCAGGCGCTGCCAACGCAACCGCCTGAAGGGGCGGCAGAAGAGGTGCGCGCGGGCGATGCCGCCGCGCCATCGTTGGATCCGTCGCGTATGACAACGGCAAGTAGTGCGGAGTTAGATCCAGTCCCCGTACCTGTTGAACCGCCGAAACCTAAACCGAAGCCGCAACCCGTTGTCGCCACACCGGCGCCAGCGCCTGCGCCAGCTCCAGCGCCGAAACCGGTCGCTGAAGACGCGCCAGCCCCGACCGGCAAAGCGTATGTTGTGCAGCTCGGCGCGCTGAAAAATGCGGATAAGGTCAATGAGATCGTGGGTAAACTTCGTGGCGCGGGCTTCCGGGTATATACTTCCCCGTCAACGCCGGTACAGGGTAAAATAACCCGCATTCTCGTCGGCCCTGACGCCTCCAGAGATAAGCTGAAGAATTCGCTGGGCGAGCTACAGAAGATCTCCGGTCTGAGTGGGGTTGTGATGGGATATACCCCTAATTAAGGGGCTGTTTCATGCAGGCCGGATACGGTGTTTTCACCGTTTCCGGCCAGTGCCCGAAGAGGCATAAAACCGTATGGCGTTGAAGATTTTTTCAGCGCCATTTTTATTTACGCGTGGAAAGGAAATCCCTACGCAAACGTTTTCTTTTTCTGTTAGAATGCGCCCCGAACAGGACGACAGGGCGTAAAATCGTGGGACACTTATGGTCTGGATTGATTACGCCATTATCGCGGTGATTGGTTTTTCCTGTCTGGTTAGCCTGATCCGTGGCTTTGTTCGTGAAGCATTATCGTTGGTGACTTGGGGTTGTGCTTTCTTTGTCGCCAGCCATTACTACACTTACCTGTCTGTCTGGTTTACGGGCTTTGAAGACGAACTGGTTCGAAATGGGATTGCTATCGCGATACTGTTTATCGCGACACTTATCGTCGGCGCTATCGTTAACTTTGTGATAGGCCAACTGGTAGAGAAAACAGGTCTGTCGGGTACCGACAGGGTGTTGGGGATTTGCTTCGGTGCTCTGCGAGGAGCGCTGATCGTCGCCGCCATACTGTTCTTTCTCGATACGTTTACCGGTCTGTCGAAAAGTGAAGACTGGAGTAAGTCGCAGCTGATCCCGCAGTTCAGTTTCATCATCAGATGGTTCTTTGACTATCTGCAAAGCTCGTCAAGTTTCTTGCCCAAAGTATAAACTTTGGGTCGTTGCTGAACGAGGAAAAGACGTATGTGCGGTATTGTCGGTATCGCCGGTGTTATGCCGGTAAACCAGTCGATTTATGACGCGTTAACGGTGCTCCAGCATCGTGGTCAGGATGCTGCGGGCATCATCACTATTGATGCCAACAACTGCTTCCGCTTGCGTAAAGCAAACGGAATGGTGAGCGATATTTTTGAAGCGCGCCATATGCAGCGTTTGCAGGGCAATATGGGCATCGGTCATGTGCGTTACCCAACGGCTGGCAGCTCCAGCGCCTCCGAAGCTCAACCTTTTTACGTCAACTCACCGTATGGCATCACGCTTGCCCACAATGGCAACCTGACCAATGCGCATGAGCTGCGGAAAAAGCTGTTTGAAGAAAAGCGCCGCCACATCAATACCACTTCAGATTCTGAAATCCTGCTGAATATTTTCGCCAGCGAGCTGGATAACTTCCGCCATTACCCGCTGGAAGCAGACAATATTTTTGCTGCTATTGCGGCAACTAACCGCCAGATCCGCGGGGCCTATGCCTGCGTGGCGATGATTATCGGTCACGGCATGGTCGCCTTCCGCGATCCTAACGGCATTCGTCCGCTGGTGCTGGGGAAACGTGATATCGGTGATGGTCGCACCGAGTATATGGTCGCCTCCGAGAGCGTGGCGCTGGATACGCTGGGCTTTGAATTCCTGCGCGACGTTGCGCCTGGCGAAGCGGTATACATCACCGAAAAAGGCCAGCTGTTTACCCGCCAGTGCGCCGATAACCCGGTCAGCAATCCGTGCCTGTTCGAATACGTTTACTTTGCGCGTCCTGACTCCTTTATCGACAAGATTTCCGTCTACAGCGCGCGTGTGAATATGGGAACTAAGCTCGGCGAAAAAATTGCCCGCGAGTGGGAAGATCTGGACATCGACGTGGTGATCCCGATTCCGGAAACCTCATGCGATATCGCGCTGGAAATCGCCCGTATTCTCGGCAAGCCGTATCGTCAGGGGTTTGTGAAAAACCGCTACGTAGGGCGTACCTTTATCATGCCGGGCCAGCAGCTGCGTCGTAAATCCGTGCGCCGTAAACTGAACGCCAACCGTGCGGAGTTCCGTGATAAGAACGTGCTACTGGTGGATGACTCTATTGTACGTGGCACCACTTCAGAACAGATTATCGAGATGGCGCGTGAAGCCGGAGCGAAGAAAGTGTATCTGGCCTCTGCCGCACCGGAAATCCGCTTCCCGAACGTTTATGGCATCGATATGCCTACCGCGACGGAGCTGATTGCCCACGGTCGCGAAGTGGACGAGATCCGCCAGATAATCGGCGCAGACGGGCTTATCTTCCAGGATCTCAACGATCTGATTGAAGCCGTTCGCGCTGAGAACCCGGATATTCAGCAGTTTGAATGTTCAGTGTTTAACGGCGTCTATGTCACCAAAGACGTTGACCAGCAGTATCTCGATTTCCTTGACTCCCTGCGTAATGACGATGCCAAAGCGATATTGCGTCAGAATGAAGCGGAAAACCTTGAGATGCACAACGAAGGTTAATGTTTGCTCGCAAGCAAGGGCGCAACCCGCACCCTTGCTTGCAACTCCCCGTAAATTCCTGCAAAGTCGGCCCTGAAGCAAGCAAGGGCGATTAAACATGAAACGACTCATCATTGGTATTTCTGGCGCAAGTGGAGCGATTTACGGCGTGCGCCTGCTGCAGGTTTTGCGTGACGTTACTGATGTGGAAACCCATCTGGTGATGAGCGCCGCTGCCCGGCAGACGCTGGCGCTGGAAACGGATCTCTCTGTGCGCGACGTGCAGGCTCTGGCGAATGTGACTCACGATACGCGCGATATCGCCGCCAGTATATCCTCTGGCTCTTTTCAGACCGCCGGGATGGTTATCCTGCCCTGTTCAATTAAAACCCTTTCTGGCATCGTGCATAGCTATACCGATGGGCTGCTCACTCGTGCGGCTGACGTGGTATTGAAAGAACGTCGCCCGCTGGTGCTGTGCGTGCGCGAAACGCCATTGCATCTGGGGCATTTGCGGCTGATGACGCAGGCGGCAGAAATTGGAGCGGTGATTATGCCGCCTGTCCCGGCGTTTTATCATCGCCCGCAAACGTTAGATGATGTGATTAATCAAACGGTTAATCGTGTCCTTGACCAGTTTGATATTTCCCTTCCTCAGGACCTCTTCACCCGCTGGCAAGGGGCGTAAGCCGTTCCATCAGCGTGCAAAGAAACATCCGTTGCCCTGTTTCAGGGCAATTTTGTAACCGCGATCATATCCTCAACATTTAATTCGTCAAAACTCAACGAAACGCTGCGTTTCAACCGTCAGACCTGCTATCTTCAAAATCAGGACAATATTGCAACGTTTTATTAACATATTTAACGTCGAATATCCTCAACGACGCGAAAATGGCATAAGACCTGCATGAAAAAGTCTGCAAACACAACACAACGTAAAACATAATAAAATTACGCCACTTGAGGGTTATGTATGAAGAAGACGGTTCTTGCTTTGTCTTTGCTGGTAGGACTTTCCGCAACCGCGGCCAGTTACGCAGCACTTCCGCAGACAGTTCGTATTGGTACAGATACCACCTACGCGCCTTTTTCCTCTAAAGATGCCAAGGGCGACTTTGTCGGCTTTGATATCGATTTAGGAAATGAGATGTGTAAACGCATGCAGATCAAATGCACCTGGGTTGCCAGCGACTTTGATGCGCTGATCCCGTCGCTGAAAGCGAAAAAAATTGATGCCATCATCTCCTCGCTTTCTATCACCGAGAAGCGCCAGCAAGAGATTGCCTTCTCAGACAAACTTTACGCCGCAGATTCTCGTTTGATCGCCGCGAAAGGTTCCCCGATTCAACCGACTCTGGACTCCCTCAAAGGTAAACACGTAGGCGTACTACAAGGCTCAACTCAGGAAGCCTATGCCAATGATAACTGGCGCAGCAAAGGCGTGGATGTGGTGGCCTACGCGAACCAGGACCTGATCTATTCTGACCTGACGGCGGGCCGTCTGGATGCGGCATTGCAGGATGAAGTCGCGGCCAGTGAAGGTTTTCTTAAACAGCCGGCAGGCAAAGACTACGCTTTTGCCGGTCCTTCAGTTAAAGATAAAAAATACTTTGGCGACGGAACCGGGATTGGCTTGCGCAAAGATGATGCGGAGCTGAAAGCGGCTTTCGATAAAGCGCTGGGCGAACTGCGCAAAGACGGCACCTACGACAAGATGGCGAGTAAGTATTTTAACTTTAATGTCTACGGCGATTAATTCATCGACGTGGGGAGTTGGCTGCACCATGGCGGGTAACCATTATGGTGCATCATAAATTCAGTGCACTGTTTTGGTGCCTTTATCGCTGACTTAATAAGCATGAGTGCATACTTAAGCGCTTTTCATGCAAATAAATACCGCCGACAAGGTAGAATGCTTTGCCTTGTCGGCCTGATTAATGGCACGATAACTGCACCTGGTCCTGTAAAGATCCCCTATAAAAGACAGTCTGTTGAGGATAGTTATGAAAAAACTGGTGTTGTCTCTTTCTCTGGTCCTGGCTTTCTCCAGTGCTACCGCAGCATTTGCAGCCATTCCGCAAAAAATTCGTATCGGCACCGATCCTACTTATGCGCCGTTCGAATCGAAAAATGCGCAGGGTGAATTAGTCGGTTTTGATATCGATCTGGCTAAAGAGCTATGCAAACGTATTAATACACAATGTACCTTCGTGGAAAACCCGCTGGACGCGCTGATCCCTTCGCTAAAAGCGAAGAAAATCGATGCGATTATGTCTTCGCTTTCCATTACTGAAAAACGTCAGCAGGAAATCGCGTTTACCGACAAACTTTATGCAGCCGACTCGCGTCTGGTTGTCGCTAAGGATTCTGCTATTCAGCCGACCATTGAGTCGCTGAAAGGCAAACGTGTCGGCGTGCTGCAGGGCACCACTCAGGAAACGTTCGGCAACGAACACTGGGCGCCAAAAGGTATTGAAATTGTCTCCTATCAGGGACAAGACAACATCTATTCTGACCTGACTGCCGGGCGTATTGACGCCGCATTCCAGGACGAAGTCGCTGCCAGCGAAGGCTTCCTGAAACAGCCAGTTGGTAAGGATTACAAATTCGGCGGCCCGTCTGTGAAAGACGAGAAATTGTTTGGCGTGGGTACCGGTATGGGGCTGCGTAAAGATGATAACGAGCTGCGCGAAGCACTGAATAAAGCCTTTGCGGAGATGCGCGCTGACGGCACTTACGAGAAGCTGGCTAAAAAGTACTTCGATTTTGATGTTTATGGCGGTTAATCACCGCAGGTGCTGATAAAGCCCGTAGATTTTTGACGCGTTGAATTTATGTCTGATGGCGCTGTGCTCATCCGGCCTACGTTGATTTTGTAGGCCGGATAAGGCAACGCCGCCATCCGGCATTTAACGGTGAGTCTGAAATCAAAAGAGGCTTATTACTCCACCACACACGACAGGACAGGCAGCATGTTGTATGGCTTTTCAGGTGTTATTTTACAGGGCGCAATTGTTACGCTTGAGCTGGCTCTCAGCTCAGTGGTGCTGGCGGTTCTGATAGGCCTTGTCGGCGCGGCAGCAAAACTGTCGCAAAGCCGGGCGTTGGGGCTTATTTTCGAAGCGTACACCACGCTTATCCGCGGCGTGCCCGATCTGGTCTTAATGTTGCTCATCTTCTATGGATTACAAATCGCGCTGAATACCATTACCGATGCAATGGGGGTCAGCCAGATTGATATCGATCCGATGGTAGCAGGGATAATCACGCTCGGATTTATCTACGGGGCTTACTTTACCGAAACGTTCCGCGGCGCGTTTATGGCTGTGCCCAAAGGCCATATTGAAGCTGCGACGGCATTCGGCTTTACCAGTTCACAAATATTTCGCCGCATTATGTTCCCGGCGATGATGCGCTATGCCTTACCGGGAATTGGTAATAACTGGCAGGTTATTCTCAAAGCCACGGCGTTGGTATCACTGCTCGGTCTGGAAGATGTGGTGAAAGCCACTCAGCTTGCCGGGAAGAGCACCTGGGAGCCGTTCTATTTTGCCGTGGTGTGCGGGGTCATCTATCTGGTGTTTACCACAGTTTCTAATGGTGTGCTGCTGTACCTTGAGCGCCGTTACTCCGTGGGTGTGAAGAGGGCTGACCTGTGATTGAGATAATTCAGGAGTACTGGAAATCCCTGCTGTGGACGGACGGTTACCGCTTTACCGGTGTGGCAATTACTTTGTGGTTGTTGATCTCGTCGGTGGTGATGGGCGGCATACTGGCGCTGTTTTTGGCGATTGGTCGCGTTTCCAGCAATAAATTTATCCAGTTCCCGATCTGGTTATTTACCTATGTTTTTCGTGGCACGCCGCTGTATGTACAGCTGCTGGTGTTTTATTCCGGGATGTATACGCTGGAGATAGTCAAAGGAACGGACTTCCTCAACGCGTTTTTCCGCAGCGGATTGAATTGCACCGTACTGGCGTTGACGCTGAATACCTGTGCCTATACGACGGAGATTTTCGCCGGGGCGATTCGTTCTGTGCCACATGGTGAGATTGAAGCCGCGCGCGCTTACGGTTTCTCGTCATTCAAACTGTATCGCTGCATAATTTTGCCTTCCGCGCTGCGTATTGCGCTGCCGGCATACAGCAATGAAGTGATTTTAATGCTGCACTCCACGGCGCTGGCGTTTACCGCCACGGTGCCTGATTTGTTGAAAATCGCCCGCGATATCAACTCGGCAACGTATCAACCGTTTACCGCTTTTGGTATTGCCGCGGTGCTGTATTTGATTATTTCGTATGTCCTGATCAGTCTGTTCCGTAAAGCGGAAAAACGCTGGTTGCAGCATGTATCCTCTAAATAATTCGAGTAACACGATGTCTGAGAATAAATTAAACGTTATCGATTTACATAAGCACTACGGCGAACATGAAGTGCTGAAAGGGGTATCGCTGCAAGCTAATGCGGGTGATGTTATCAGTATTATTGGTTCGTCTGGTTCCGGTAAAAGTACCTTTCTGCGCTGCATTAACTTTCTTGAAAAACCGAGCGCTGGTTCTATTGTCGTCAGTGGGCAGAACATTGGACTGGTGCGTGACAAAGACGGCCAGCTCAAGGTTGCGGACAAAAATCAACTGCGTTTGCTGCGCACAAGACTAACCATGGTCTTTCAGCACTTTAATCTGTGGAGCCACATGACGGTGCTGGAAAACGTCATGGAAGCGCCGATTCAGGTATTAGGATTGAGCAAGCAGGAAGCCCGCGCTCGTGCGGTGAAGTATCTGGCTAAAGTGGGCATTGATGAGCGAGCGCAGGGTAAATATCCGGTGCATTTGTCTGGTGGTCAGCAGCAGCGCGTTTCTATTGCGCGAGCGCTGGCGATGGAACCGGAGGTGTTGCTGTTTGATGAACCCACCTCGGCGCTTGACCCAGAGCTGGTCGGCGAAGTGCTGCGCATTATGCAGCAACTGGCCGAAGAGGGGAAAACCATGGTGGTCGTGACCCATGAAATGGGGTTTGCCCGAAATGTCTCCACGCATGTGATCTTTCTGCATCAGGGGAAAATTGAAGAAGAGGGCGACCCGGAGCAGGTATTCGGCAACCCGCAAAGCCCACGCTTGCAGCAGTTCCTCAAAGGATCGCTGAAGTAATTCAGTTGCCCGGAGGCGCTATGCTTTCCGGGCCTACCGCTTTAACGCATCGCACTCCAGGCGATAAACCCAGTCGTCGTGCGCGACCCCATTAATTTCATACGCTTTTTCCAGCACCTGCGTTCGTACAAAGCCCGTCTTTTCCAGAACACGTATCGACCCCTTATTCTCTGCCAGCACGTAAGCATTTATCGCCGTGACGCCAGCCTGCTCCAGGGCATACTGACACACCGCGCGCACGGCTTCGCTGGCAATACCTTTCCCCTGCGCATGCGGCATGAGGGCGTAACCGAGGTCGGCCTCATGCGGATAAAGATGACTGATTTGCAGACCAATATCGCCGAGCGGCGTCGGGTTGTTATGCTCGCGAATAACAAATGTGTGCTGTGCGGCAAGGCGTCTGGCGAATAACAGACGCGTATCCTTTGCTGGGGCGATGTCGCCCATATAGCGCATGACTTCAGGGCTTTCACGCAGTCTCTGGAAAAATGACCAGTCAGAAAATTGAAACAAAGAGAGGGTAAGACGGGGAGTCGATATTTTTGCCATAACGTCGCCATTGCGGAAGTCAGATCTATAACCTTACCATCGCAACGGCGAATGTGAATAGCGCTTAGCAACTATCGGATAACATCCGCTAGCGCCTCTTCTAAATCGTACCAACGAAACGCAAAACCGGACGCTTCCAGGCGTTTGGGTAACGCCCGCTGTCCGCCGAGAACCAGCACGGAAGACTCGCCCATCAGTAGACGTATTACGCTGGCGGGAACGCGCAGAATGGCTGGGCGGTTTAATGCATGACCCAGTGCGTGGGCAAACTGCTCATTGTGTACCGGGTACGGTGAAACCATATTGAAGGGGCCACGCAGATCGTTATCCAGCAGCCAGATAATACCGTTGACCATATCATCAATATGGATCCAGGCCAGATACTGGCGTCCGTTACCAATCGGGCCGCCTAAACCAAGACGGAATGGCGGGACCATTTTCCCCAGAATCCCGCCAGCAGAGGCCAATACCACGCCGGTACGCAACATACACACGCGGGTTTTGTCACTTTGCGCTGTGCTGGCAATTTGCTCCCAGCGGGCGCACAGCTTATGGGTAAATTCGTTATGCGGCGGCTCTTCTTCCGTGACGACAACTTCGCCCAGATCGCCGTAGTAACCGGTAGCGGAACCGGATATTAACACCGCGGGCGGCGTCTCGCTGGCGTTGATTAAATCGACCAGTTTCTGCGTGATGCCCCAACGACTCTGGCATAGGCGCTCTTTTTGCTCAGCGCTCCAGCGCTTATCTGCAATAGGCTCTCCGGCAAGGTTAATCACGGCATCAATGCCATCGAGATTTTGCTGCTCTGCCAGCCCCTTCCATAACGTGACCCGAGAGTCGAGAATCTGACGCGCCTTATCAGGGGTACGTGTCACTACGGTTATCTGATGCCCCAGTTCGAGCAGGCGGGGGATCAGATGACGTCCAATCAGGCCAGTACCGCCGGTAATCAGAATCTGCATGTCGCCTCCCGGGTTACGTTTAGCGCTGCCAGCTCAGCGTCATGGATACTGAGTCGGCGTAACGCAATGCGTGAAGTTTATCGATCTCCACTTCAGCATAAGTGACCCAGTGATGTTCGCGTGCGATATCGAGCACATCTTGAGTTAATTTTTCTAATAGTGAGAAGCGGTTACTCTCCACGTGCGCAATGATGCTTTTGGTGATAGTGCGATAATTCAGCGCATCGTTGATATCTTCGCTGATACGGGCTTTGTCTGCCGGATAATGAATGGCAATGTTGATGACGATATCCTGGCGGTTAAGGATCTCCTCTTCTTTGATGCCGATAAAGGTGCGCAGACGAAGGTTTTTTATACGAATAATCGCGTCAGGTTGTGACATTGCAGGTTTCCTCCATGTATGAACCTATTCATGATACACGAGAATCGAACCGTGTTACCGCTTCTCACTCTGCGCTTGCTGCATGGCGCGTTCTGTAGCGGGCCGCGTACGGATGCGCTCATGCCAGTTATTAACCGCCGGGTAATTGTCGAGGTCGATACGCTGACGCTGGTGGGCATGAATCCATGGCCAGCAGGCTATGTCCGCAATGCTGTAGTGATCGCCCCCCAGCCAGGGGGAGGTTTCCAGACGTTTATTCATCACGTTGTACAGGCGCTGGGTTTCAACCTGGTATCTTTCAATGGCGTAGGGAATAGTCTGCGGGGCGTAATGACTGAAATGGTGATTCTGACCGAGCATGGGGCCCAGGCCGCTGACCTGCCAGAACAGCCATTGCAGCGTGGTGTGGCGCTCACGCAACTCACCGCTCAGCAGCTTGCCGCTCTTTTCCGCCAGATAGAGTAAAATTTCTCCGGACTCAAACAGGCTGATCGGGCTTCCACCATCCTGCGGCGCATTGTCGATAATGGCCGGGATTTTATTGTTCGGCGAGATCTGCAGAAAATCAGGACGAAACTGGCTACCTTTGCTGATATCGACATGAATCAGACGGTATTGCAGCTGCGCTTCTTCAAGAAACAGCGTGATTTTGTGACCGTTTGGCGATGGCGTGTAATAGAGATCGATCATTTTCAGCGTCCGTTTTGTCATGAACCGGGTCATTACAAGTATAGAGCCTGTTGGCGTGCGTGAGTTTTCATCAAGTGACAGCGAGAGAAAGACTCTATATTTTGAAGGCAAGCCAATACACTTCAGAGGACGTTATGAGCAAACCTGCAATTACGCTGTGGTCAGATGCCAATTTTTTCTCCCCTTACGTGCTGTCTGTTTATGTCGCTCTGCAAGAGAAAGGGCTACCTTTTACGCTGAAAACTGTTGATCTCAACAGCGGTGAACACTTGCAACCTTCATGGCAAGGTTATGCGTTGACGCGCCGCGTGCCGGTCCTGGAGATTGACGATTTCGAGCTGAGCGAATCATCAGCAATTACTGAGTTTCTGGAAGAGAGCTTTGCCCCGCCGCAGTGGGAGCGCATCTACCCACATGATGTGCAAAAGCGCGCGCGGGCTCGCCAGGTGCAGGCGTGGATCCGCAGCGATCTGATGCCTATTCGTGAAGAGCGCTCAACGGATGTGGTTTTTGCTGGCGTGAAAAAAGCGCCGCTGAGCGACGCCGGAAAAGCCAGTGCGGAAAAACTGTTCGCCACTGCGAGCAGTTTACTGAGCCATGGTAAACAGAATTTATTTGGCGAATGGTGTATCGCTGATTGCGATTTAGCGCTAATGCTTAATCGTCTGGTCCTTAACGGCGATGAGGTGCCAGAAGCGCTTGCAGAATATGCCACCTTCCAGTGGCAGCGCGCTTCAGTTCAGCGTTTTATCGCGCTTTCAGCGAAGCGTTCCTGCTGACCATCGGAGCGTAATCCAGTATCATTACAAGGTAATTTTCAACGAGGAGTGAGTGATGAAACTGATGTTCGCATCGGACATTCATGGTTCGTTGCCAGCCACGGAACGCGTACTCGAACTGTTTAGCGCAAGCGGTGCGCAATGGCTGGTGATATTGGGTGATGTTTTAAATCACGGACCGCGTAATGCGTTGCCGGAAGGCTATGCGCCCGCGCAGGTTGCAGAGCGGTTGAATGAACTGGCAGCGCGGATTATTGCGGTGCGTGGCAATTGCGACAGCGAAGTGGATCAGATGCTCCTGCATTTTCCGATAACCGCGCCGTGGCAGCAAATTCTGACAGAAAACCAGCGACTCTTTTTGACGCACGGGCATCTTTTTGGCCCGCAAAATATGCCAGCGCTCAGCGCGGGAGATGTACTGGTTTATGGCCATACTCATCTGCCGGTTGCCGAGTTGCAAGGGGATGTCTATCACTTTAACCCTGGCTCGGTAAGCATCCCGAAAGGAGGCTTTGCGGCAAGCTACGGGATTCTGGATGATAATGTTCTCAGCGTAATGGCACTCAATGATCAAAGTGTTATTGCGCAGATCGAGATTAATCCGTAATTTACCCCACAAACATAAACGCGCCGTAAGAGCGCCAGAAAAAAGAAGGTTTCCTGATGGTGGAACAGCGTCGTTTGGCAAGTACGGAATGGGTGGATATTGTGAATGAAGACAACGAAGTCATCGCACAGTCCAGCCGGGAACAAATGCGGGCGCAGCGCTTACGCCATCGTGCGACGTATATCGTGGTGCACGATGGTATGGGCAAAATTCTGGTTCAGCGTAGGACTGAGACAAAAGATTTTTTGCCCGGAATGCTGGATGCCACCGCTGGCGGTGTTGTTCAGGCTGACGAGCAGCTACTGGACTCAGCGCGCCGTGAAGCGGAAGAGGAGTTGGGGATTGCGGGCGTGCCGTTTGCCGAGCACGGTCAGTTTTATTTTGAAGACCAGAACTGTCGCGTCTGGGGCGGGCTGTTTAGCTGCGTTTCCCACGGGCCGTTTGCGCTTCAGGAAGAAGAGGTCAGTGAAGTTTGCTGGCTGACGCCGGAAGAAATCACCGCACGCTGCGACGAATTTACGCCGGACTCACTGAAAGCGCTGGCGCTGTGGATGACCCGCAACGCCAAGAATGAAGGGGCGAAAGCCGAAAAGCAGGAAGAAGCCGAGTAACGTCTGCTCATCCGGCCTACAGCGTCGAGAAATCATGTAGGCCGGGCAATCATTTTTTAATGGTAACCCATTATCTGCGCCCCAATCACCACCACGCTGGACATAATAAACAGCAGGCCCAACAGCGTGGCGCCTACTTTCAGCCAGTTACGAAAATCCACCCGACAAACGCCTAACGTTGCCATCAATGATGCCGACGTCGGATAGATAATGTGACTGAATCCGTCGCCAAACTGGAAGGCCAGTACGGTGACCTGACGGTTTACGCCAACCAGATCGCCCAGCGGCGCTAATAGCGGCATGGTCAATGCAGCCTGGCCAGAACCGGACGTGACGAAGAAATTAAATACCGCCTGGAACAGCAGCATAAACCATGCAGCGATAGCGTTATCCAGCCCGCTGATACCGTTGGCAATGCTGTGCAGCAGGGTATTTAATACGCTGGCTTCGCCCGCCTCTCCGTTACCGACCAGCAATAATATGCCCTTGGCGAAACCGACCAGCAGAGCGGGAGCAATCATCATTCGCGCGCCTTCAGTGAATGAAGATGCCATAACGTTGACCGTCATACCGTTGAGACGGAACACGACGCCGATGATGCCAATCACCAGTCCCATCGTGAAGAACTGGCTGGCGATCTCAGGAATAAACCACGCGTTGACGATAACGCCCCAGACGACCCAAATCATCACCGCCGTCAGTACCAGCAGCACCAACCAGTCGCCCAGCGTGAAGCGGCGTTCTACAACCTCGTCCTGCTGCTCGCGAAAAAAACGGTCTGACTCATGTACCCGGGAGAGAAGCGGATTTTTTTTGATGCGCGCTGCGTAGACCAGGGTGAAGGTCAGCCCTATCAGGGTCGCAACGACCCACACGACGATACGCAGACCGGAACCAGAGAGCACCGGGACGCCTGCAATACCCTGTGCGACCACTACGCAGAACGGGTTCATCCACGAACTGGCAAAACCAATCTGGGTAGCGATATAAGTGACCAGAACGGTGGTGATACTGTCGTAACCTAAGCGTACCATCAAAGGCGCGATAATAATGGCAAAGGCGACCGCCTCTTCGCCCATGCCAAACACCGCGCCGCCTAATGAGAAGAGAACAAACAGCACCGGGATAAACAGGACCTCGTTACCTCGCGTATGGCGAATGAGCGCCAGGATACCGTTATCAATGGTTCCGGTACGCATAACGATGCCGAATGCGCCGCCAATCACCAGCATAAACATAATAATGCCGACGGCGGTGCCGAATTTAGAGCCGGAGGTTAATCCTTCAAACGGAAAATTCATCAGGCCAGGGCGTTCATCTCCGGTGGTGAAAAACTGCACCCGGTGATACTGCTCTTCACCCGCATCGTTGGTCAGAATACGAAAAGAGTGGGGGTCGACAACATTACGGGTTTTGGTTTGCCCATCAACCTGATACTGCACTTCCTGGCTGTCGAACATCCCGACCGGAACAACCCATGTCGCCAGGCTGGTTAAAATGGCGACGAAAAAAATAATCACCAGCGTATCGGGCATCGCCCATTTTTTGGCTGGCTGTGATTCTGTGACTGCTGACATGAAAGACTATCCCTGTTGCAATGCAAAAGAGAGTAAGTATGCAAACAGAAGAATAGTTATTCATTGATGCAGCGCATCCTGGCAAATATTTCAGAATGTACCAAAGAAAGAACAGATATAAAAAAACCGGAAATATCAGCTATTTCCGGTTTGATAAGCAGAGGTGTTGCCGGATAAGAGATCCGGCACACCGCAGCAAATTACTTCTGCTGCTGGGATGACTGGATCGCGGTCAGGGCGATGGTATAGACGATATCGTCTACCAGCGCACCACGGGACAGGTCGTTCACCGGCTTGCGCATACCCTGCAGCATTGGCCCGATGGAGATCAGGTCGGCAGAACGCTGTACCGCTTTGTAGGTGGTGTTACCGGTGTTCAGATCCGGGAAGATGAACACGGTAGCGCGACCTGCAACCGGCGAGTTCGGCGCTTTGGATTTCGCTACGTCAGCCATAACCGCGGCGTCGTACTGCAGCGGACCATCGATCATCAGGTCAGGACGTTTTTCCTGCGCCAGACGAGTCGCTTCGCGAACTTTCTCTACATCGCTACCTGCACCAGAGGTACCGGTGGAGTAGGAAAGCATCGCAACGCGCGGTTCGATACCGAAGGCGATGGCGGATTCAGCGGACTGAATGGCGATTTCTGCCAGTTGTTCAGCAGTCGGATCCGGGTTGATCGCGCAGTCACCGTAAACGTAAACCTGTTCCGGCAGCAGCATGAAGAACACGGAAGACACCAGCGAGCTACCCGGCGCAGTTTTGATCAACTGCAGCGGTGGACGAATGGTGTTTGCGGTAGTGTGAACGGCACCAGAAACCAGACCGTCAACGTCGTCCTGCTCCAGCATCAGGGTACCGAGAACCACGTTGTCTTCCAGCTGTTCGCGGGCAACGGTTTCGGTCATGCCTTTGTTCTTACGCAGCTCAACCAGGCGAGCAACGTAGCTTTCGCGAACCACATCGGGATCAACGATTTCTACGCCAGCGCCCAGCTCAACGCCCTGAGAGGCCGCAACGCGGGTGATCTCATCCGGGTTACCCAACAGAACGCAGGTAGCAATACCGCGTTCAGCACAGATAGCAGCCGCTTTAACGGTACGCGGTTCGTCGCCTTCCGGCAGAACAACACGTTTGCCCGCTTTACGCGCCAGCTCGGTCAGCTGATAACGGAACGCCGGTGGAGACAGACGACGGCTGCGTTCAGAAGTCGCGGTCAGAGATTCAATCCAGTCAGCGTTGATGTAGTTAGCAACGTATTCCTGAACTTTTTCGATGCGCTCGTGATCGTCAACCGGAACTTCCAGGTTGAAGCTCTGCAGGCTCAGAGAGGTCTGCCAGGTATTGGTGTTCACCATGAATACCGGCAGGCCGGTAGCGAATGCACGTTCGCACAGTTTGTTGATGCGCGCGTCCATTTCGTAGCCGCCAGTCAGCAGCAGAGCACCGATTTCTACGCCGTTCATAGCAGCCAGACATGCTGCAACCAGCACGTCAGGACGGTCGGCAGACGTCACCAGCAGAGAACCTGCGCGGAAGTGCTCCAGCATGTGCGGAATGCTACGTGCGCAGAAAGTCACAGACTTCACGCGACGGGTGTTGATATCGCCTTCGTTAACGATGGTAGCGTTCAGGTGACGCGCCATATCGATTGCACGGGTAGCGATCAGATCGAAGCTCCATGGCACCGCGCCCAGAACCGGCAGCGGGCTGGATTCTTGCAGTTTAGCCGGATCAACTTTGATCACCTGCGCTTTGGAAGAGTCGTCGAAAATCTCGGACAGATCCGGGCGAGTACGGCCCTGGTCATCAACCGGCGCGTTCAGTTTGTTAACGATAACGCCAGTGATGTTGGTGTTTTTCGCGCCGCCGAAGCTGCTGCGAGTCAGTTCAATACGCTCGTTCAGCTGTTCCGGGGTATCGGTACCCTGAGACATCACGAAGACGATTTCCGCATTCAGCGTTTTCGCGATTTCGTAGTTCAGAGACTGCGCGAACTGATGCTTACGTGTTGGGACCAGGCCTTCAACCAGTACAACTTCAGCATCTTTGGTGTTCGCGTGATAATTCGCGATGATCTCTTCCATCAGCACATCTTTCTGATTGCTGGACAGCAGAGATTCAACGTGGCTCATCTTCAGCGGCTCAGCAGCTGGCAGGTTAGAGTTCGCACGAACGATAGTGGTAGTCTGGTCTGGCGCATCGCCACCGGCACGAGGCTGAGCGATGGGTTTAAAGACGCTCAGACGAACGCCTTTGCGTTCCATAGCACGGATCACGCCGAGGCTGACGCTGGTCAGGCCGACGCTGGTTCCGGTAGGGATCAGCATAATAATACGGGACACGGTTTATCCTCTTTCGTTACCGCCCATTTCAGGCGGGTTACAAAACAGCACCGCCAGCTAGGCTGGCGGTGTGAAATCAGGCAGTCAGACGGCTCGCGTCTTGCGCGATAACCAGTTCTTCGTTGGTTGGGATAACCACCGCAGGACGGGTACCTTCTTTGTTGATGAAACCAGATTTGCCGAAACGTGCGGCCAGGTTACGCTCGTGGTCAACTTCAAAGCCCAGAACGCCCAGTTTGCCCAGAGACAGTTCACGAACCATCGCTGCGTTTTCACCAATACCACCAGTGAAGACAACCGCATCCAGACGACCATCCATCAGCGCAGTGTAAGAACCGATGTACTTCGCCAGACGGTGGCAGTAAACGTCCATTGCACGTTTAGCGTCTTCTTTGGTTGTGTAGTTATCTTCAACATAACGGCAGTCGCTGGTGACTTCGGTCAGACCCAGCAGACCGGATTCTTTGGTCAGCATTTTGTTGATCTGGTCAACGCTCATGCCCAGGGTGTCGTGCAGGTGGAAGATGATCGCCGGGTCGATGTCACCGGAACGTGTACCCATCACCAGACCTTCCAGCGGGGTCAGACCCATGGAGGTATCAACACATTTACCGTTACGGATAGCAGATACAGAACCGCCGTTGCCCAGGTGGCAAGTGATGATGTTCAGTTCATCAACCGGTTTGTTCAGCATTTTTGCCGCTTCCTGAGTAACAAAGAAGTGGCTGGTGCCGTGCGCGCCGTAACGACGAACGCCGTGTTCTTTGTACAGGCTGTACGGCAGAGCATAGAGGTAAGACTCTTCCGGCATAGTCTGATGGAACGCGGTGTCGAATACAGCCACGTTTTTGTCTTTCAGGCTTGGGAAGGATTTCAGCGCTTCTGCGATACCGATCAGGTGAGCAGGGTTATGCAGCGGTGCGAAAGAGGCAGAATCTTTGATGCCCTGGATAACGGAATCATCGATAACCACAGAGCTGGTATACTTCTCGCCGCCGTGTACGATACGGTGACCGATAGCGGTCAATTGCGCAGACAATTCTGGTTTTTGTGCCAGAATAGTGTTAACGATAAAGTTCAGCGCTTCACTGTGAGCGGCGCCTGCACCTAAAGCCGCTTCTTGTTTACCGCCGTCCATTTTCCACTTGATGCGTGCTTCTGGGAGATGGAAACATTCGGCTAAACCAGAGAGGTATTCTTCACCGTTTACTGCATCGATGATGGCAAATTTCAGTGAGGAGCTACCGCAGTTCAGAACCAGTACTAACTTACTCGACATGGAAGTACCTATTTATGATACGTGGCTAAAAAAACGTCAGGGAGTCATAGAGCGTAGCGCATGATGATACCGACGTTTATGATTAACATCATGCGCCAGAGTCTTTTTGGGCACGATGGAATAAATACCTTTGAGTCTATGTCATTTTGCGTATTTTTCAGCCAGTGGCATACTGTATGCCAATTTGACGACTCAATGATTTTGGACTAAAGGCCTTACAGGCCGGCACAGGATACCTGAATGTGGGTATCAAAGACAAAATGTTTTGAACGATGTCCTTTATAGTTGTTGTTTTGCACAAATTTTTTAATTTTTATATGTGAAGTTGAGGTAACCGCCATGTCGACACCGGATAATCGTTCCGTCAATTTTTTTAGTTTGTTTCGCCGGGGGCAGCACTATGCGAAGACGTGGCCAATGGAAAAGCGCCTCGCGCCCGTATTTGTTGAGAACCGCGTCATCCGTATGACGCGTTACGCAATCCGTTTTATGCCGCCCATCGCTGTTTTCACCTTATGCTGGCAAATTGCTTTAGGCGGGCAGTTGGGACCCGCCGTGGCGACGGCGCTGTTTGCGCTCAGTCTGCCGATGCAGGGCATGTGGTGGCTGGGTAAGCGTTCTGTCACGCCGCTGCCGCCTTCAATACTCAACTGGTTCTACGAAGTTCGGGGTAAATTGCAAGAGGCCGGGCAGGCGCTCGCTCCGGTAGAAGGAAAGCCTGATTATCAGGCGCTGGCTGACACGCTTAAGCGCGCCTTCAAACAACTGGATAAAACTTTCCTTGATGATTTGTAATTGACCCCTGATTACGCATATAAAAGAAGGCACAAGATGCCTTCTTTTTTTTCATCGTAGTAGTAGTGATACAGGAGTCCCAAATGGAAATGACCAACGCTCAACGTCTGATTTTGTCTAACCAGTACAAAATGATGACTATGCTCGATCCCACTAACGCCGAGCGTTATCGTCGTTTGCAGACGATTATTGAACGCGGTTACGGCTTGCAGATGCGCGAGCTGGATCGTGAGTTTGGTGAGCTGACGGAAGAAACCTGTCGTACGGTTATCGATATTATGGAGATGTATCACGCATTACATGTGTCCTGGACTAATCTAAAAGACGCGCAGTCTATTGATGAGCGCCGCGTGACCTTCCTCGGCTTTGACGCTGCAACGGAAGCCCGTTTCCTCGGGTATGTACGGTTTATGGTCAATGTGGAAGGGCGTTATACCCACTTTGATGCGGGTACGCATGGCTTCAACGCCCAGACCCCGATGTGGGAAAAATATCAGCGTATGCTGAATGTCTGGCACTCTTGCCCGCGTCAGTATCACCTGAGCGCGAATGAAATTAACCAAATCATTAATGCCTGAGGGGGCGAGCGTGCAGTGCAAAGGTTTTCTGTTTGATCTGGATGGAACGCTGGTCGATTCCTTACCCGCAGTAGAGCGCGCGTGGTGCAACTGGGCCGATCGTTTTGGCCTCGATCACGCCGAGGTGCTCGGCTTTATTCATGGTAAGCAGGCCATTACTTCCCTGCGACACTTTATGGTGGGCAAGTCCGAGGCGGAGATTGCTGCGGAGTTCACCCGCCTGGAGCAGATCGAAGCGACGGAAACCGCGGGGATCACCGCGCTGCCAGGGGCGGTTGACTTGCTCAACCATCTCAACAAAGCGGGCATTCCATGGGCGATTGTGACTTCCGGTTCAATGCCGGTCGCACGGGCGCGTCATCGTGTCGCAGGACTTCCTGCTCCTGAAGTGTTTGTCACTGCCGAACGGGTAAAAAGAGGTAAGCCAGAGCCAGACGCCTATCTGTTAGGCGCTCAGCTACTGGGCCTGGCGCCACAGGAATGCGCGGTAGTCGAGGATGCGCCCGCTGGGGTGCTCTCGGGACTGGCGGCAGGGTGCCATGTAATAGCGGTAAATGCGCCAGCGGACACGCCGCGTCTGGATGAGGTCGATTTTTCGCTGACCAGTCTGGAACATATTTCTGTGACCAAGCAGCCCAACGGAAATGTGGTCGTTGTAAGAAATACCTGATCATGATTTAGCCCCAGATTGTTGGGGCTTTTTTATGGCAGAATCGCTCCATCCCTCTCATTTAACAAGGATATGTTGTGAACGGTGAATTGATATGGGTTCTCTCATTGCTGGCGATTGCCGTCGTCTTGTTTGCAACTGGCAGAGTGCGTATGGACGCGATCGCTTTGCTGGTCATTATTGCCTTTGTTCTGAGTGGAACATTGAGCATCACAGAAGCTTTTTCCGGGTTCAGCGATCCTAACGTTATTTTGATCGCGGCTTTATTTATTATCGGCGACGGTCTGGTGCGTACCGGGGTGGCGACGGTGATGGGGGCCTGGCTGGTGAAGGTCGCCGGCAGCAGTGAAGTCAAAATGCTGGTGTTGCTGATGATAACCGTGGCCGGGCTCGGTGCGTTTATGAGTTCGACCGGCGTGGTTGCTATCTTTATACCGGTTGTCTTAAGCGTTTCCATGCGCATGCAAATTTCTCCCTCACGTCTGATGATGCCGCTGAGCTTTGCCGGATTGATAAGCGGTATGATGACGCTGGTGGCGACACCGCCAAACCTGGTCGTCAACAGTGAGTTGTTACGCGAAGGACTTAACGGCTTCAGCTTTTTTAGCGTCACTCCGCTGGGGCTGGTGGTTCTGGTGCTTGGCATAATTTATATGCTGCTGATGCGCTTTATGCTGAAGGGTGAAGACTCCGGGCAGCCGGGAGACGGTTGGAAACGCCGGACTTTTCGCGATTTAATCAAAGAGTATCGCCTCACGGGGCGTGCCCGCCGTCTGGCGATTCGCCCTGGTTCACCGATGATTGGCCAGCGTCTGGACGACCTGAAACTGCGTGAGCGTTACGGAGCAAACGTGATTGGCGTGGAGCGCTGGCGGCGCTTTCGTCGCGTGATTGTTGATGTTAACGGGGTTTCTGAATTTCGCGCCCGTGACGTGCTGCTGATTGATATGTCTGCAGCGGATGTCGATCTGCGAGAATTTTGCAGTGAGCAACTGCTGGAGCCGATGGTGCTGCGCGGGGAATATTTCTCCGAGCAGGCGCTTGATGTGGGCATGGCCGAGATCTCACTGATCCCTGAATCGGAACTGATTGGCAAAACGGTACGGGAGATAGCCTTTCGTACGCGTTACGGTCTGAATGTGGTCGGCCTGAAACGCGATGGTACGGCGCTGGCAGGCGCGGTGGTGGATGAACCGTTGCTGATGGGGGATATCATTCTGGTGGTGGGTAACTGGAAGCTCATCACACTGCTGGGACAAAAAGGGCGCGACTTCGTGGTGTTGAACATGCCAGCTGAGGTCAGTGAAGCCTCCCCGGCGCACAGTCAGGCGCCGCATGCCATTTTCTGCCTGGTGCTGATGGTGGCCCTGATGCTTACCGATGAAATTCCTAATACGGTTGCCGCAATTATCGCCTGCCTGCTGATGGGGAAATTCCGCTGTATCGATGCCGAAAGCGCCTATAAAGCGATTCACTGGCCGAGCATTATTTTGATCGTCGGGATGATGCCCTTTGCACTGGCGCTACAAAAAACCGGCGGTGTCGATCTGGTAGTAAAAGGACTGATGGACGTCGGCGGCGGGTATGGCCCGTACATGATGTTGGGTTGCCTGTTCGTCCTGTGCGCGAGCATCGGGTTATTTATCTCAAATACTGCGACGGCGGTACTCATGGCGCCAATTGCTCTGGCGGCGGCAAAGTCGATGGGGGTTTCGCCGTATCCTTTTGCAATGGTGATTGCAATGGCAGCATCCGCAGCCTTTATGACACCGGTCTCTTCGCCGGTGAACACGCTGGTGCTGGGGCCGGGTAACTACAGCTTTAGCGATTTCGTGAAAATTGGCGTGCCGTTTACGGTGATCGTGATGGCGGTGTGCGTGGTGATGATCCCGATGCTGTTCCCATTTTGATTTTTATGTGCCGGATAAGACGTTGACGTCGCCATCCGGCAACATCGTTTAAAGCGGTGAATCCTGGCTGATCTCATCTAATGAGAGGTGAAAACTCGGGACAAACACCTCCATAAAATAGTCCATCTCTTCGCTGCGCCGCGACTCCAGCGTTTTTTCCAGCCGCGTTTTCGCCAACAAGAACTCATTATTGCCCGCCGAAAGCTCTTCCAGACACTTCAGATAAGCGCACAGCGCATCGGCCTGTTTGACGATAGATTTCTCTTCTTCGCTGTAAGCATGTTCATCAATCAGCGGAGCAAATATATCTCGTAGCTCGTCGGGCACCATATCGACCAGCTTTTGCTGGGCAATTTTCTCTATCGCTTTATATTCCTGGGCGATTTGTGAGTTGAAGTATTTTACCGGGGTAGGGAGGTCACCGGTCAGCACCTCTGAAGCGTCATGGTACATTGCCAACAGGGCAATGCGCTCTGCATTAAGCTGACCACCAAATTTACGGTTTTTGATCGCCGCCAGCGCATGAGCGACCATGGCGACTTGCAAACTATGCTCGGACACATTTTCGGTGCGCACGTTGCGCATCAGCGGCCAGCGGTTAATGAGCTTCAGACGGGAGAGGTGGGCAAAAAAATGGCTCTGCTTCATAACGACCCTTATATGATGGCAACCTAAGAGTCATTGTGCGCAGAGAAGGCTGTCAGATGCAAATACTCGTCATACTGATCCAACAGCCCGTGTTTTATTACAACTGGTGATACCCTGACAGGAAGCGCTCAAATTTACTCAGCGACATTTCGATATCGTCAATGCGCGGGAGCGTGACGATGCGGAAATGATCCGGCCACGGCCAGTTGAACGCCGTCCCCTGAACCAGCAGCACTTTTTCCTGCAACAGGAAGTCGAGCACCATTTTCTGGTCGTCATGAATGTTGAAGCGTTTAGCGTCGATTTTCGGGAACATATACAGCGCGCCGCGCGGTTTCACGCAGGAGACGCCGGGAATATCATTGAGTAACTCCCAGGCGCGGTTGCGTTGTTCATACAGGCGCCCGCCAGGCATGATAAATTCACTGATGCTCTGGTATCCGCCCAGCGCGGTCTGAATCGCATGTTGCGCCGGAACGTTAGCACATAAGCGCATAGAGGCCAGCATCTCAAGACCTTCGATGTACCCCTTGGCATGTTTCTTCGGCCCGTTCAGCACCATCCAGCCCTGACGGAAACCGGCAACGCGATAGGTTTTTGACAGGCCGTTGAAGGTAATAGTCAGCAGGTCCGGCGCCATCGCGGCGATCGAGTGGTGTTCAGCATCATCGTAGAGAATTTTGTCGTAAATCTCATCCGCAAAAATGATGAGGTTGTTCTGGCGAGCAATTTCAACAATCTCCATCAGCAGCTCTTTGGAATACACAGCGCCGGTTGGGTTGTTGGGGTTAATGATGACGATCCCACGCGTACGCGGGGTAATTTTGGCGCGAATGTCGTCAAGGTCCGGGAACCAGTCAGATGATTCGTCACACAGGTAATGCACGGCGTTACCGCCGGAGAGCGATACCGCTGCCGTCCACAGTGGATAATCAGGTGCCGGAACGAGCATTTCGTCCCCACTGTTCAGCAATGCCTGCATGGCCTGCACAATCAATTCGGAAACGCCGTTACCGATATAGATATCTTCCACGGTCACATCGCGCATCCCGCGGGCCTGGTAATGCTGCATGATCGCTTTACGGGCTGAATAAAGACCTTTGGAGTCGCAATATCCTTGCGCTGTTGGCAAATTGCGGATCACATCAACCAGAATTTCGTCTGGCGCTTCAAACCCGAATGGCGCCGGGTTGCCGATGTTAAGTTTCAGAACTTTATTGCCTTCTTCTTCCAGGCGCTTTGCTTCCTTCAGAACCGGGCCGCGAATGTCATAACAGACGTTTTCTAATTTGCTGGATTTTTCAATGGGGGACATGAACGTTGACCTTTTTAGCTGTGAATGCCACTCCCTGCCGTGGAAGTCAGCCCAGCACAATGTACTCCCACGACGGTAAGTTTTGAAGGGTCTTTAGTAGAAGATTTTGAAAATCCATGAAGTTATAATTAACTGTTAATAACTAAATAACGCAATTATCATGAAATAATGATCTGGTGAATTGTATAATGTTGGTGATATGTTTTGTAGTGTTGGTTTAGGTGTGGTGGTTTGTCTGGTCAAAAAAACTTAACTCTGTAAAGCAAAAGATCGCCGACACATAAGCGGTATGACGTCATTCGAAAATACTGAGGTTTTATCTGCGAGGGCTGTTATCGGCCTGATCCGTGCGTGGTACGGTGTGAATTCATTGTTAAGTATAATTAATGAATTGAAGGATTCTTAATTAATTATTATTTAATATTTAAATCGCATTAAATTGAATGGCCTAATAATACGAAAACCGCAGGTCAGACATAACCTCAGGTAGACTCGAATTATTCGCGATAACACTTATAAATATAGTGGTTTTAGGTTAAGATAAGTCTCATGAAATGGTGCGTAGTACGAATTTTACGATAATTCAAATGTTTGTTGGTTGTTCCTAACGTACTGAAAAGTTAGTTTTTAATGTGTAAATTATTGTTCGTTAAGTTTTTTTTAAATTTACAAAATTTACATGTTTTCCATTAGTCAGAATCATCCAGCAGCTAAAAATATGGCCCTTTCTCGTTGCTATATTCCGATGAGTGTCACGGTTATTATATAGCGTAGAAAGAGAATTGTTTCGTTTGTTAAACCAAATACATCCTTATTTTCACTTGGTTACACTAAGCGAAACTGCAAGGAAGGCAGATAACAAATGGAGTGGTTTGATTCTGAATGCACAGCATTAACCCGGTATGACCCGCGAGTAAGTGAAAAACTATGATAAATGCAAATCGTCCGATAATTAACCTCGACCTCGATCTGCTGAGAACCTTCGTTGCTGTTGCCGACCTGAATACCTTCGCGGCTGCGGCAGCTGCGGTATGTCGCACTCAGTCTGCGGTGAGTCAGCAAATGCAGCGTCTTGAGCAACTCGTGGGGAAAGAGTTGTTCGCGCGTCATGGACGCAACAAACTGCTGACCGAACATGGTATACAGCTGTTGGGTTACGCCAGAAAAATATTGCGTTTTAATGATGAGGCATGCTCATCATTAATGTTTAACAATCTTCAGGGAGTGTTAACTATTGGCGCTTCTGATGAATCCGCCGATACGATACTGCCTTTCCTGCTCAACCGTATAAGTTCGGTTTATCCGAAGCTTGCATTGGATGTAAGGGTCAAGCGCAACGCCTATATGGTGGATATGCTGAAGTCGCAAGAAGTGGATTTGGTGGTAACGACTAACCGTCCGGGCGATTTTGAATGCCTGAATCTGCGCACTTCGCCGACGCACTGGTATTGTGCGGCCGAATATATCCTGCAAAAAGGTGAGCCGGTCCCGTTGGTGCTGTTGGACGATCCGAGCCCGTTCCGCGATATGGTGTTGGCAACGCTGAATGCTGCGCAGATCCCGTGGCGCTTAGCGTATGTTGCTTCAACATTGCCTGCGGTTCGTGCTGCGGTCAAAGCCGGTCTGGGCGTTACTGCGCGTCCCGTTGAAATGATGAGCCCTGATTTACGCGTACTGGGGGCGGCGGACGGATTACCGCCATTGCCTGATACCGAGTATCTGTTGTGCTGCGATCCGGCTACGCAAAATGATTTAGCTCAGGTGATCTTTAACTCGATGCAGACATATCAAAACCCTTGGCAATACAATCAGTTTACCCCCGAAGGGGGAGATGATTCGCTCCTTATTGAAGGCGACTTCGAGTAACGCGTCACAAAAAACGTTTTAAAATGTAAGTGTAAAAAAAGAGCCGCTAATGATGAAAAAACATCCAGCGGCTCTTTTTTTGTGCAAATAACATTGGTTTATGTCATTTGCTATACTAAAACTTAACAAAATCAGCGGGTAAAAAAACAGCCTGCAAATAGGGTGAAAAATAATCAGCAGAAGTGTTAATTGTTTTCATGTTAAAAAACTAGAGAAATTGTTGCTGTTTTTTATGGTGAATTAACAAAAGCGTGTCACAGATCAAGAAAATACTCCCATTTAGGGGGAGGCATTAGTGTGAATTCCTGTCAAAATAGACGAGTATTATCTTTTTTACTTCACTACGGACACGATTCAACAACATTAAAAAAGACCGATGATGCAACCGAAATGGGTGTAAACAGCACTTTATGTTAATGAGGTTGGAGTAGTGTAAAATAATGTGAGGAAACTTTTGTTAAAGTTGACAAAAGGTTATAGAAAGGAGTAAAAAACCCCATCAATTGGCTGTATAAAATGGTTTTCTACAGTGATTGTAAGGTTTTTTTTATTCCTCCCCATGAATCGATGTGGCGTTCATCTGCCGAAAAGAGCAGAGAATTTGGCGCTACTTTTGATGAGTAAGCAATGAGTATGTCAACATCCACTGAAATCATCGCTCATCACTGGGCATTCGCTATCTTTCTTATTGTCGCCATTGGCCTGTGCTGCCTGATGCTTGTCGGCGGCTGGTTTTTAGGTGGTCGCGCGCGCGCGAGATCTAAAAACGTGCCGTTTGAATCAGGTATCGACTCGGTCGGCACCGCCCGCTTGCGCCTGTCTGCCAAGTTTTATCTGGTAGCCATGTTCTTCGTTATCTTCGACGTTGAAGCGCTGTATCTGTTCGCATGGTCAACATCTATCCGTGAAAGCGGTTGGATTGGCTTTGTGGAAGCTGCAATTTTTATTTTTGTGTTACTGGCTGGTCTGGTTTATCTGGTGCGTATTGGCGCGCTGGACTGGACGCCCGCGCGTTCACGCCGCGAGCGTATGAACCCGGAAACGAACAGTATCGCTAATCGTCAACGCTAACCGCGAGGCATTAAGATGGATTATACGCTCACCCGCATAGATCCTAACGGTGAGAACGACCGTTACCCCCTGCAAAAACAGGAGATCGTAACCGACCCCCTGGAGCAAGAAGTTAATAAAAACGTGTTCATGGGCAAGCTCCATGACATGGTTAACTGGGGCCGTAAAAACTCAATTTGGCCATATAACTTTGGCCTTTCCTGCTGCTACGTTGAGATGGTGACCTCGTTTACCGCTGTGCACGATGTGGCCCGTTTTGGTGCGGAAGTACTGCGTGCATCGCCGCGTCAGGCTGACCTGATGGTCGTGGCTGGAACCTGCTTTACCAAAATGGCACCGGTTATTCAGCGCCTCTACGATCAGATGCTGGAACCAAAATGGGTTATTTCCATGGGCGCATGCGCCAACTCCGGCGGTATGTACGACATCTATTCTGTGGTGCAGGGCGTTGATAAATTTATTCCGGTCGATGTGTACATCCCGGGATGCCCGCCGCGTCCAGAAGCGTATATGCAGGCTCTGATGCTGCTGCAGGATTCCATTGGCAAAGAACGCCGTCCGCTCTCCTGGGTGGTTGGGGATCAGGGCGTTTATCGCGCCAATATGCAGTCAGAACGCGAGCGTAAACGCGGTGAACGTATTGCTGTAACGAATCTTCGTACACCAGACGAGATTTAATTTGCGCCTGTCGGCAGCCGCACTTCCTTCGCTTATCACTACATAAATAGCGCGAAGCACTGCCGACTACCACGGACCATTTACAATGGTGAACAATATGACCGACTTAACCGCGCAAGATGCTGTATGGCAAACACGGGATCACCTTGATGACCCGGTCATTGGCGAACTGCGCAACCGTTTTGGGCCGGATGCCTTTACCGTTCAGGCGACTCGCACCGGGGTACCCGTTGTTTGGGTCAAGCGTGAACAATTACTGGAAGTTGGCGATTTCTTAAAGAGACTGCCGAAACCTTACGTCATGCTGTTTGACTTACATGGCATGGACGAACGTCTGCGTACGCACCGCGAAGGGTTACCTGCCGCGGATTTTTCCGTTTTCTATCACCTGATTTCTATTGAACGCAATCGCGATATCATGCTCAAGGTGGCGTTGTCTGAAAACGATCTGCGTGTACCGACTTTTACCAAACTGTTCCCCAACGCCAACTGGTATGAGCGTGAAACCTGGGAAATGTTTGGTATCGATATCGAAGGCCACCCGCATCTGACGCGTCTGCTGATGCCGCATACCTGGCAAGGCCACCCGCTGCGTAAAGATTACCCGGCACGTGCGACCGAATTCGATCCGTTTGAGCTGACCAAAGCCAAACAGGATCTGGAAATGGAAGCGCTGACCTTCAAACCCGAAGACTGGGGCATGAAGCGTGGTACCGAAAACGAGGACTTCATGTTCCTCAACCTCGGCCCTAACCACCCGTCTTCTCACGGCGCGTTCCGTATTGTGCTGCAGCTTGATGGCGAAGAAATCGTCGACTGCGTGCCTGACATCGGCTATCACCACCGTGGCGCTGAAAAGATGGGTGAACGTCAGTCCTGGCACAGCTACATTCCGTACACCGACCGTATCGAATACCTCGGCGGCTGCGTCAACGAAATGCCTTACGTACTGGCGGTTGAGAAACTGGCGGGCATCACCACGCCGGATCGCGTCAACGTGATTCGCGTTATGTTGTCTGAACTGTTCCGTATCAACAGCCACCTGCTGTACATCTCCACGTTCATTCAGGACGTCGGCGCGATGACGCCGGTTTTCTTCGCCTTTACCGATCGTCAGAAAATTTATGACGTGGTGGAAGCGATCACCGGTTACCGTATGCACCCGGCCTGGTTCCGTATCGGCGGTGTCGCACACGATCTGCCGCGCGGTTGGGACAAGCTGCTGCGTGACTTCCTCGACTGGATGCCAAAACGTCTGGATTCCTACGAGAAAGCTGCACTGCGTAACACCATCCTGAAGGGTCGTTCCCAGGGCGTTGCCGCCTATGGCAAGAAAGAAGCGCTGGACTGGGGTTGTACCGGTGCTGCGCTGCGTGCGACCGGTATTGATTTCGACGTGCGTAAAGCCCGTCCATACTCTGGCTACGAAAACTTTGACTTTGAAGTTCCGGTTGGCGGCGGCGTGTCTGACTGCTATACCCGCGTAATGCTGAAAGTTGAAGAGCTGCGCCAGAGTCTGCGCATCCTTGAGCAGTGCCTCAACAACATGCCGGAAGGCCCGTTCAAAGCGGATCACCCGCTGACTACGCCGCCGCCGAAAGAGCGCACGCTGCAACATATCGAAACCCTGATCACCCACTTCCTGCAGGTTTCGTGGGGACCGGTTATGCCGGCAAACGAGTCCTTCCAGATGGTGGAAGCGACCAAGGGTATCAACAGTTACTACCTGACCAGCGATGGCAGCACCATGAGTTACCGTACTCGTATCCGTACCCCGAGCTATGCGCACCTGCAGCAGATCCCGGTAGCGGTACGCGGCAGCCTGGTGTCCGACCTTATCGTCCATCTGGGTAGTATTGATTTTGTTATGTCAGATGTGGACCGCTAATTATGCACGAGAATCAACAACCACAAACCGAGGCTTTTGAGCTGAGTGCGGCTGAGCGTGAAGCGATTGAGCACGAGAAGCACCACTACGAAGACCCGCGTGCGGCGTCCATTGAAGCGCTGAAAATCGTTCAGAAGCAGCGTGGCTGGGTGCCGGACGGGGCGATCTATGCGATCGCGGATGTGCTGGGTATCCCGGCAAGCGACGTAGAAGGTGTTGCCACGTTCTATAGCCAGATCTTTCGCCAGCCGGTAGGTCGCCACGTGATCCGCTATTGCGATAGCGTGGTGTGCCATATCAATGGTTATCAGGGGATCCAGGCTGCGCTTGAGAAAAAACTCAACATCAAGCCGGGGCAGACGACCTTTGATGGTCGCTTTACGCTGCTGCCGACCTGCTGCCTGGGGAACTGTGATAAAGGGCCGAACATGATGATCGATGACGACACTCATGCTCACCTGACCCCGGAAGGCATTCCTGAACTGCTGGAGCGGTATAAATGAAAGATATTATCCGTACTCCCGAAACACATCCGCTGACCTGGCGTCTGCGTGATGACAAACAGCCAGTCTGGCTGGACGAATACCGTAGCAAAAACGGTTACGAAGGTGCGCGTAAGGCCCTGACCGGCCTGTCACCGGACGAAATCGTCAATCAGGTAAAAGACGCTGGCCTGAAAGGGCGCGGCGGCGCGGGCTTTTCCACCGGTCTGAAGTGGAGCCTGATGCCGAAAGACGAATCCATGAACATCCGTTACCTGCTGTGTAACGCCGATGAAATGGAACCGGGCACCTATAAAGACCGCCTGCTGATGGAACAACTGCCGCACCTGCTGGTGGAAGGCATGCTGATTTCCGCGTTTGCGCTGAAAGCGTACCGTGGTTACATCTTCCTGCGCGGTGAATATATCGAGGCGGCTGTGCATCTGCGCCGCGCGATTGCCGAAGCAACCGAAGCCGGTCTGCTTGGCAAAAACATCATGGGCACCGGTTTCGACTTCGAACTGTTTGTCCATACCGGGGCAGGGCGTTACATCTGCGGTGAAGAAACCGCGCTGATCAACTCCCTCGAAGGTCGTCGCGCTAACCCGCGTTCCAAGCCGCCGTTCCCGGCAAGCTCTGGCGCATGGGGTAAGCCGACCTGCGTTAACAACGTCGAAACCCTGTGTAACGTACCGGCCATCCTCGCCAACGGCGTGGAGTGGTATCAGAACATCTCGAAGAGCAAAGATGCGGGCACCAAGCTGATGGGCTTCTCCGGTCGTGTGAAGAACCCTGGCCTGTGGGAACTGCCGTTTGGCACCACCGCGCGTGAGATCCTCGAAGACTACGCGGGCGGTATGCGTGATGGCCTGAAATTCAAGGCCTGGCAGCCGGGCGGCGCGGGAACCGACTTCCTGACCGAGGCGCATCTTGACCTGCCGATGGAGTTCGAAAGCATCGGTAAAGCAGGCAGCCGTCTGGGTACTGCGCTGGCAATGGCCGTTGACCACGAGATTGGCATGGTACCGCTGGTGCGTAACCTCGAAGAGTTCTTCGCCCGCGAGTCCTGCGGCTGGTGTACGCCGTGCCGTGACGGTCTGCCGTGGAGCGTAAAAATTCTGCGTGCGCTGGAGCGTGGCGAAGGCCAGCCTGGGGATATCGAGACACTTGAGCAACTGTGTCGTTTCCTCGGCCCGGGTAAAACCTTCTGTGCACACGCACCGGGCGCGGTGGAGCCGCTGCAGAGCGCCATTAAATATTTCCGCGAAGAATTCGAAGCTGGCATCAAGCAGACCTTCAGCAATACCCACGCTATTGGTGGTATTCAGCCGAACCTGCTGAAAGAGCGCTGGTAATTGCAGGTTACCCCCTGCATCGCGATAAGTAATTCGATTAACGCTTAGTCCCTGACTAAGCCAACTGGAAGCATGCTGACTATGGCTACGATTCATGTAGACGGCAAAGAATATGAGGTCAACGGAGCGGACAACCTGCTGGAAGCTTGTCTGTCTCTCGGCCTTGATATTCCGTACTTTTGCTGGCACCCGGCGCTGGGCAGCGTCGGTGCTTGCCGCCAGTGTGCGGTGAAGCAATATCAAAACGCGGAAGATACGCGTGGTCGCCTGGTGATGTCTTGTATGACACCAGCCACCGAAGGCACCTTTATTTCTATTGATGACGAAGAAGCGAAACAGTTCCGCGAAAGCGTTGTTGAGTGGTTGATGACCAACCACCCGCACGACTGTCCGGTCTGCGAAGAGGGCGGTAACTGCCACCTGCAGGATATGACCGTCATGACCGGTCATAGCTTCCGTCGCTATCGCTTCACGAAGCGTACGCACCGCAACCAGGATCTGGGGCCGTTCATCTCTCACGAAATGAACCGCTGTATCGCCTGCTATCGCTGCGTACGTTACTACAAAGATTACGCCGATGGCGCGGATCTGGGCGTGTATGGCGCGCATGACAACGTCTACTTCGGTCGCCCGGAAGACGGTACGCTGGAAAGCGAATTCTCCGGTAACCTGGTCGAGATTTGCCCGACCGGCGTGTTCACCGATAAAACGCACTCCGAGCGCTACAACCGTAAGTGGGACATGCAGTTTGCGCCGAGCATCTGCCAGCAGTGTTCCATTGGCTGTAACACCAGCCCGGGCGAGCGCTACGGTGAACTGCGTCGTATCGAAAACCGCTACAACGGTACCGTTAACCACTACTTCCTCTGCGACCGTGGTCGTTTTGGCTATGGTTACGTGAACCTGAAAGACCGTCCGCGTCAGCCGGTACAGCGTCGTGGCGATGATCTGATCACGCTCAACGCCGAACAGGCGATGCAGGGCGCGGCAGATATTCTGCGCCAGTCGAAGAAAGTGATTGGTATCGGCTCCCCGCGTGCCAGCGTTGAAAGCAACTTCGCGCTGCGTGAACTGGTCGGCGCGGATAACTTCTATACCGGTATCGCCCAGGGTGAGCAGGAACGTCTGCAACTGGCGCTGAGCGTGCTGCGTGACGGCGGTATTCATACCCCGGCACTGCGTGAAATCGAGTCTTACGATGCGGTTCTGGTGCTGGGCGAAGACGTCACCCAGACCGGCGCGCGCGTTGCTCTGGCGGTGCGTCAGGCGGTGAAAGGTAAAGCACGCGAAATGGCGGCGGCGCAGAAAGTGGCCGACTGGCAGATTGCGGCAATCCTTAACATCGGTCAGCGCGCTAAGCACCCGCTGTTTGTGACTAACGTCGATAATACCCGTCTGGATGATATCGCTGCATGGACCTACCGTGCGCCGGTTGAAGATCAGGCGCGTTTAGGTTTCGCTATCGCCCACGCGCTGGATAACAACGCCCCGGCGGTTGACGGTATCGATCGTGACCTGCAGAACAAAATTGACGTGATCGTTCAGGCATTAGCCGGAGCGAAGAAACCACTGATTATTTCCGGCACCAACGCCGGTAGCGCCGAAGTAATTCAGGCTGCTGCCAACGTGGCGAAGGCGCTGAAAGGTCGTGGCGCTGACGTCGGCATTACCATGATTGCGCGCTCTGTTAACAGCATGGGTCTGGGTATGATTGGCGGTGGTTCTCTTGACGATGCGCTGACCGAGCTGGAAACAGGTCGTGCTGACGCCGTTGTGGTGCTGGAAAATGACCTGCATCGCCATGCTTCAGCAACGCGTGTTAATGCCGCGCTGGCGAAAGCGCCGCTGGTACTGGTTGTTGACCATCAGCGTACAGCAATTATGGAAAACGCCCATCTGGTGCTTTCCGCCGCGAGCTTTGCCGAAAGCGATGGGACGGTGATTAACAACGAAGGCCGCGCGCAGCGCTTCTTCCAGGTCTATGACCCTTCCTACTACGACAGCAACACCGTGATGCTAGAAAGCTGGCGCTGGCTGCACTCGCTGCACAGCACCGTGCAGAGCCGTGAAGTGGACTGGACGCAGCTCGACCATGTTATCGACGCGGTTGTTGAGAAGCTGCCGCAATTGGCTGGGATCAAAGATGCCGCGCCGGATGCAAGCTTCCGTATCCGTGGACAGAAACTGGCGCGTGAGCCGCACCGCTACAGCGGTCGTACCGCGATGCGGGCTAACATCAGCGTCCATGAACCTCGTCAGCCGCAGGATAAAGACACCATGTTCGCCTTCTCGATGGAAGGGAACAACCAGCCGTCTGCGCCGCGTTCACAAATTCCGTTTGCCTGGGCTCCGGGCTGGAACTCCCCACAGGCGTGGAACAAGTTCCAGGATGAAGTGGGCGGTAAACTGCGTCATGGCGATCCGGGCGTGCGTCTGATTGAAGCCTCTGCGGGCGGTATGGATTACTTCACTACCGTTCCGGCGAGCTTCGAAGCTCAGGATGGTCAGTGGCGTATCGCGCCGTACTACCATCTGTTTGGTAGCGACGAATTGTCCCAGCGTGCGCCGGTCTTCCAGACTCGTATGCCGCAGCCGTACATCAAACTTAACCCGGCAGACGCCGCGAAGTTGGGTGTTAATACCGGTACCCGTGTTTCTTTCAGCTACGATGGCAATACGGTCACGCTGCCGGTTGAAATCGCTGAAGGATTAACGGCAGGGCAGGTTGGTTTACCGATGGGTATGCCTGGCATCGCGCCGGTTCTGGCAGGTGCGCGTCTTGAGGATCTGCAGGAGGCACAGCAATGAGTTGGATTACACCCGATCTGATTGAGATCCTGCTGAGCATTCTCAAAGCGGTGGTGATTCTGCTGGTGGTGGTCACCTGCGGGGCATTCATGAGCTTTGGCGAACGTCGTCTGCTGGGTCTGTTCCAGAACCGTTACGGGCCGAACCGTGTTGGCTGGGGCGGTTCGCTCCAGCTGGTTGCGGACATGATCAAGATGTTCTTTAAAGAAGACTGGATCCCGAAATTTTCGGATCGCGTCATCTTTACCCTGGCGCCGATGATCGCCTTTACCTCGCTGCTGCTGGCTTTCGCCATCGTGCCGGTGAGCCCAAACTGGGTCGTTGCTGACCTGAACATCGGCATCCTGTTCTTCCTGATGATGGCAGGTCTCGCGGTATACGCGGTACTGTTCGCTGGTTGGTCGAGCAACAACAAATACTCGCTGCTGGGGGCGATGCGTGCTTCTGCGCAGACGCTGAGCTACGAAGTGTTCCTCGGACTGTCCCTGATGGGCGTGGTGGCGCAAGCCGGTTCATTCAACATGACCGACATTGTCAATAACCAGGCTGATATCTGGAACGTTATTCCGCAGTTCTTTGGTTTTGTCACCTTTGCCATCGCGGGCGTGGCGGTATGTCACCGTCACCCGTTTGACCAGCCAGAAGCCGAGCAGGAACTGGCCGACGGTTACCACATTGAATATTCCGGTATGAAATTCGGTCTGTTCTTCGTGGGCGAGTACATCGGTATCGTCACCATTTCTGCACTGATGGTTACCCTGTTCTTCGGTGGCTGGCATGGCCCGTTCTTACCGCCATTCGTCTGGTTCGCGCTGAAAACCGCGTTCTTCATGATGATGTTCATTTTGATTCGTGCGTCGTTACCGCGTCCTCGTTATGACCAGGTAATGTCCTTCGGCTGGAAAGTCTGTCTGCCGCTGACGCTCGTCAACTTGTTGGTAACGGCGGCTGTCATTCTGTGGCAGGCGCAATAAGGGACACAAAGACCATGACCTTAAAAGAATTGTTCGTAGGTTTCGGCACCCAGGTACGCAGTATCTGGATGATCGGCCTGCATGCGTTCGCGAAACGCGAAACGCAGATGTACCCGGAAGAGCCGGTCTATCTCCCGCCCCGTTTTCGTGGTCGTATCGTTTTGACCCGCGACCCGGACGGTGAAGAGCGCTGCGTTGCCTGTAACCTGTGCGCGGTAGCATGTCCGGTAGGCTGTATCTCTCTGCAAAAAGCAGAGACCAAAGACGGCCGCTGGTATCCGGAGTTTTTCCGCATTAACTTCTCACGCTGCATTTTCTGCGGTCTGTGCGAAGAAGCCTGTCCGACAACGGCTATTCAGCTGACTCCAGATTTCGAGCTGGGTGAGTACAAGCGCCAGGACCTGGTTTACGAGAAAGAGGATCTGCTGATCTCCGGTCCGGGCAAATACCCGGAATATAACTTCTACCGGATGGCAGGTATGGCAATCGACGGCAAAGATAAGGGCGAAGCAGAGAACGAAGCCAAGCCTATCGACGTCAAGAGCCTGTTACCGTAAGGAGAGGGGCAATGGAGTTCGCTTTTTATATCTGTGGCCTGATAGCCATTCTCGCAACCTTGCGGGTGATCACCCACACCAATCCGGTACACGCACTGCTGTATCTGATTATTTCGCTGCTGGCGATTTCCGGGGTGTTCTTCTCGTTAGGCGCTTACTTCGCCGGTGCGCTGGAAATTATCGTCTACGCGGGCGCCATCATGGTGCTGTTCGTGTTCGTGGTAATGATGCTCAACCTCGGTGGTTCTGAAATTGAACAGGAACGCCAATGGCTGAAACCGCAGGTGTGGATTGGTCCGGCGATTCTGTCGGCCATCATGCTGGTCGTGATTGTGTACGCCATTCTGGGCGTTAACGATCAGGGCATCGACGGTACGCCAATTAGCGCGAAAGCGGTCGGTATTTCCCTGTTCGGACCGTATGTACTGGCGGTCGAACTGGCTTCGATGCTGCTGCTGGCGGGCCTGGTTGTGGCCTTCCACGTGGGTCGCGAAGAGCGTTCAGGTGAAGTACTGAGCAATCGCACCGATGACCGTGCGAAAAGAAAAACGGAGGAGCACGCATGATCCCCTTACAACATGGACTGATCCTCGCGGCTGTCTTATTCGTGCTGGGCTTAACCGGTCTGGTTATCCGCCGCAATCTGCTGTTTATGCTGATTGGGCTGGAAATCATGATTAACGCCTCCGCGCTGGCCTTTGTGGTCGCCGGAAGCTACTGGGGCCAGACCGATGGTCAGGTGATGTACATTCTCGCCATCAGCCTCGCGGCTGCGGAAGCGAGCATTGGACTTGCGCTGTTGCTGCAACTTCATCGCCGTCGCCAGAACCTGAACATCGATTCAGTAAGTGAGATGCGTGGATGAACATGCTTGCCTTAACCATTATTCTGCCATTTATTGGCTTTGTATTACTGGCGTTCTCTCGCGGTCGTTGGTCAGAAAATCTGTCCGCTACCGTGGGCGTTGGCTCTATTGGCCTGGCTGCGCTGGTGACGGCGTTTGTTGGCGTTGACTTCTTTGCTAATGGTCAACAAGCCTACAGTCAGCCGCTGTGGACGTGGATGTCTGTCGGTGACTTCAACATCGGTTTTAACCTGGTGCTGGATGGCCTGTCGCTGACTATGCTCAGCGTGGTGACCGGCGTCGGTTTCCTGATCCACATGTTCGCCTCCTGGTATATGCGTGGAGAAGAGGGCTACTCTCGTTTCTTCGCTTACACCAACCTGTTTATCGCCAGCATGGTGGTTCTGGTACTGGCGGATAACCTGCTGCTGATGTATCTCGGTTGGGAAGGCGTGGGCCTGTGTTCCTATCTGCTGATCGGTTTCTACTACAGCGATCCGAAGAATGGCGCTGCGGCAATGAAAGCCTTCGTGGTGACCCGTGTCGGTGACGTGTTCCTCGCCTTCGCGCTGTTCATCCTCTACAACGAGCTGGGCACGCTGAACTTCCGCGAAATGGTCGAACTGGCGCCTGCGCACTTTGCCGACGGCAACAACATGCTGATGTGGGCGACCTTGATGCTGCTGGGTGGTGCGGTAGGTAAATCCGCGCAGCTGCCGTTGCAGACCTGGCTTGCTGACGCGATGGCCGGCCCGACGCCTGTCTCCGCGCTGATCCACGCCGCGACGATGGTTACCGCTGGTGTCTACCTGATTGCACGTACCCATGGTCTGTTCCTGATGACCCCGGAAATCCTGCATCTGGTGGGGATTATCGGTGCGATCACGCTGGTGCTGGCAGGTTTTGCCGCGCTGGTACAGACCGACATCAAACGCGTTCTCGCTTACTCCACCATGAGCCAGATTGGCTACATGTTCCTGGCGCTCGGCGTTCAGGCATGGGATGCGGCGATTTTCCACTTGATGACTCACGCCTTCTTTAAAGCGCTGCTGTTCCTGGCGTCCGGCTCGGTTATCCTGGCCTGTCATCACGAACAGAACATCTTCAAGATGGGCGGCCTGCGTAAATCTATTCCGCTGGTGTATCTCTGCTTCCTGGTGGGCGGCGCGGCGCTGTCGGCTCTGCCGCTGATTACCGCAGGCTTCTTCAGTAAGGATGAGATTCTGGCCGGTGCGATGGCGAACGGTCATATCAATCTGATGGTTGCAGGACTGGTCGGTGCGTTTATGACCTCGCTGTACACCTTCCGAATGATTTTCATCGTATTCCACGGTAAAGAACAAATTCACGCTCACGCCGGGAAGGGGATTACCCATCATCTGCCGCTGATTGTGCTGATGATCCTGTCCACCTTTGTTGGCGCGCTGATCGTACCGCCGCTGCAGGGAGTGCTGCCTGCAACGACCGAACTTGAGCATGGTCGCGTCATGACGCTGGAAATTACCTCTGGTATCGTCGCGATTGCGGGCATCCTGATCGCAGCATGGCTGTGGCTGGGTAAACGTACGCTTGTGACGTCGATTGCCAACAGTGCGCCGGGCCGTCTGCTGGGTACCTGGTGGTATAACGCCTGGGGCTTTGACTGGTTGTACGACAAAGTATTCGTTAAGCCGTTCCTGGGCATTGCCTGGCTGCTGAAACGCGACCCGCTGAACTCAATGATGAACATTCCGGCTGTCCTTTCCCGCTTTGCAGGTAAAGGCCTGTTGTTAAGCGAGAACGGTTATCTGCGCTGGTATGTGGCATCAATGAGCATCGGCGCCGTCGTTGTGCTGGCACTGTTGATGGTACTGCGTTGAGTTTGAGGGTTGGTATTGTGCCCGACACAACAAACCCAAAGAGAATTTTTAAAATTCGTTGAAAATCAGGTCCAAAAGGACAGGCGTTATCGGCAAAGTCAGAGTGGACACCGCCTGCGCACAGCAACCGGAGCGTACTGAAGTACGTGAGGGTTGCGAGCACAGCCGGGGTTCGCTATGACGAGTGAGATAGCCTGAACGGGACTTAAACAAGGAACAAAGATCACCATGTTATTACCTTGGTTGATATTAATCCCTTTCATCGGTGGCTTCCTGTGCTGGCAGACCGAACGCTTTGGCGTGAAGGTGCCGCGCTGGATCGCGCTGATTACCATGGGACTGACGCTGGCGCTTGGCCTGCAACTGTGGTTGCAGGGCGGCTATTCACTGACGCAATCTGCGGGTATTCCGCAGTGGCAGTCTGAGTTTGTCCTGCCGTGGATCCCACGTTTTGGCATCTCTATCCATTTAGCAATCGACGGCTTGTCGCTGCTGATGGTAGTGCTGACCGGTCTGCTCGGCGTTCTGGCGGTCCTTTGCTCCTGGAATGAAATCGAAAAATACCAGGGCTTCTTCCACCTGAACCTGATGTGGATCTTAGGCGGCGTGATCGGCGTGTTCCTGGCCATCGACATGTTCCTGTTCTTCTTCTTCTGGGAAATGATGCTGGTGCCGATGTACTTCCTGATCGCGCTGTGGGGGCATAAAGCCTCTGACGGGAAAACGCGTATCACGGCGGCGACCAAGTTCTTCATTTATACCCAGGCGAGTGGTCTGGTGATGTTGATTGCCATCCTGGCGCTGGTGTTTGTGCACTACAAAGCGACCGGCGTGTGGACCTTCAACTATGAAGAGCTGCTGAATACCCCGATGTCTCATGGCGTGGAATACCTGCTGATGCTGGGCTTCTTCATCGCCTTTGCGGTGAAAATGCCAGTGGTTCCGCTGCATGGCTGGTTGCCGGACGCGCACTCCCAGGCTCCGACCGCAGGTTCCGTTGACCTGGCGGGGATCTTGCTGAAAACCGCAGCCTACGGTCTGCTGCGTTTCTCTCTGCCGCTGTTCCCGAACGCGTCGGCGGAGTTTGCGCCTATCGCCATGTGGCTTGGCGTAATTGGTATCTTCTACGGCGCGTGGATGGCCTTTAATCAGTACGACATCAAACGTCTGATTGCCTATACCTCCGTATCCCACATGGGCTTCGTGCTGATTGCTATCTACACCGGCAGCCAACTGGCCTACCAGGGCGCGGTAATTCAGATGATTGCGCACGGTCTGTCCGCAGCCGGTCTGTTCATCCTGTGTGGTCAGCTGTACGAACGTCTGCACACGCGTGACATGCGTATGATGGGTGGTCTGTGGGGCAAAATGAAATGGTTGCCTGCGCTGTCCATGTTCTTCGCAGTCTGTACGCTGGGTATGCCGGGTACAGGTAACTTCGTTGGCGAATTTATGATTCTGTTCGGCAGCTACCAGGTGGTTCCGGTTATTACCGTGATCTCGACCTTTGGTCTGGTGTTTGCCTCTGTATACTCGCTGGCGATGCTGCATCGCGCTTACTTTGGTAAGGCGAAGAGCCAGATTGCCAGTGTAGAACTGCCAGGGATGTCGCTGCGTGAGCTGTTTATCATCCTGTTGCTGGTCGTGCTTCTGGTACTGCTTGGCTTCTATCCGCAGCCGATTCTGGATACCTCGCATTCTGCGATGAGCAACATCCAGCAGTGGTTTGTTAATTCCGTTACTACTACAAGGCCGTAAATCGCCATGACAATAACTCCACAACACCTGATTGCGCTGCTACCGCTGCTGATCGTCGGCTTGACGGTGGTGGTTGTGATGCTCTCCATTGCGTGGCGACGCAATCACTTCCTCAATGCCACGCTGTCGGTCATTGGGCTTAACGCCGCGTTGGTTTCGCTCTGGTTTGTTGGCCAGGCGGGCGCCATGGACGTCACCCCGCTGATGCGGGTTGACGGTTTCGCCATGCTCTATACCGGGCTGGTGCTGCTGGCGAGTCTTGCCACCTGTACCTTTGCTTACCCGTGGCTGGAAGGTTACGACGACAACCGGGAAGAGTTCTACCTGCTGGTGCTGATTGCTGCACTCGGCGGTATTCTGCTGGCAAATGCTAACCATCTGGCGGCGCTGTTCCTCGGTATCGAACTGATTTCTCTGCCGCTGTTTGGTCTGGTTGGCTATGCGTTCCGTCAGAAACGTTCTCTGGAAGCCAGTATCAAATACACCATTCTGTCTGCCGCAGCGTCTTCCTTCCTGCTGTTCGGTATGGCGCTGGTGTACGCGCAGTCTGGCAACCTGTCGTTTGTAGCGCTCGGTAAGAGCCTTGGCGACGGCATGCTGCACGAACCGCTGCTGCTGGCGGGCTTCGGTCTGATGATTGTTGGCCTCGGCTTTAAACTCTCGCTGGTTCCGTTCCACCTGTGGACGCCAGACGTATACCAGGGCGCTCCGGCTCCGGTTTCCACCTTCCTGGCGACGGCGAGCAAAATCGCTATCTTCGGCGTAGTGATGCGTCTGTTCCTGTATGCGCCGGTTGGCGACAGCGAAGCGGTACGTACCGTGCTGGGCGTGATCGCCTTTGCTTCCATCATCTTCGGTAACCTGATGGCGCTGAGCCAGACCAACATCAAGCGTCTGCTCGGTTACTCCTCCATCTCTCACCTCGGCTATCTGCTGGTGGCGTTGATTGCCCTGCAGAGCGGCGAGATGTCGATGGAAGCGGTTGGCGTTTACCTGGCCGGTTACCTGTTCAGCAGCCTCGGCGCGTTCGGTGTGGTCAGCCTGATGTCCAGCCCGTACCGTGGCCCGGATGCCGATTCTCTGTTCTCCTACCGTGGTCTGTTCTGGCATCGCCCGATCCTCGCAGCAGTGATGACGGTAATGATGCTGTCTCTGGCGGGTATCCCGATGACGCTGGGCTTTATCGGTAAGTTCTACGTGTTGGCGGTCGGTGTGCAGGCTAACCTGTGGTGGCTGGTTGCTGCCGTGGTGGTCGGTTCCGCGATTGGTCTGTACTACTACCTGCGTGTTGCCGTGAGCCTGTACCTGAGCGCGCCGCAACAGCTGAACCGCGATGCGCCGTCTAACTGGCAGTATAGCGCGGGCGGGATTGTGGTGCTGATTTCGGCTCTGTTGGTGCTGGTGCTGGGTATCTGGCCGCAACCGCTGATCAGCATTGTGCAGTTAGCGGCACCGCTGATGTAATACATCATGCTGTAAACAAAAAAGAGTCTGGGCAATGTCCAGACTCTTTTTTTTATCTATATTGTGATGCCATAGGTCTGAAGTTTCTGTATAAATTTAATCGCACCCTTAAAGTTTAAGTGGTCGCCATCCTGAAAGTCGTGACGAGTAAAGTCCGGGTCACCACTCATATCGATAAGTACAATATTTTCCTTATTTAATGTGATTTTTTGGTAAAATGAAAAAGCCTCATTGAACATTTCTTTATCAATGTTTTCTATATATTTCTGTGGCTGAGGGGGGAATACTATATACATAGCGTATTTATTCTTCTCAGCATTGTGGACCATTTTCTCAACATTACGAGAATTCGAACTCAATGATTCCTTATGACGAAAAAGTTTGGAGTGATTGCTGCCGCGCTGTATGCTGAGTTTGTCCATTTCTTCTTCGCACATTGAACTTTCATTTCTTTGCTCATCAATTAACATATGAAAGTCAAAGCTGAGATATTTATTGTTAACAATGTCTGTTATTGCAGCTATCAACTTTGCTTCGGATATAAATAAACTTAACAGGTTTTTTTCAATGCTACTGCTAATTGACGCTGGTTGATATATCTCATCATGATTGCTGGTGAAAATTTCTTCATCATATTGAATGTATGGGATATTATTTTTTTTGGCGAAAAATTTAAGCTCCTTAAATACGCCACTGTTAAAGGTGCCTTTACTTCTGGCCAATTCATGGTGTAAATCAAAAAAACTCGTGATATGAATATGGTTTTTTAACTTGCCACTCTGAGACAGATGTTCAGTGATAGCCAGGGCAAAGGCAGTATCACCACTTTTAACGGACATATTGGCTGTACAGGTAGCCAATTGCGTTGGTACACCCCACCAGGCATATGACGACCCGGTAACGACATTATCAATAATCTGTGTATTATATTTTTTGTATTCATGTTCCAGATACATGGCATATTTTTTGTTAGTCCCACAAGTCACACGTAGAGGACTATAGTAGATGTAAGAGAAGACATTCGCGCAGTCGAATTTTCTTCTTAAAATATGGCTTCCTTCATCATCATAGATGAGAATTTTAGTTGCATTATCGGGTGACGGATGATTGATGGACTGGATACAGTGTTCAACGTCTGCGGTGATGTCCAGATGTACAAGTTGTGACTGAAAACAATCCGCGATAATGGTACTAAAACTGAGATAATGACTATGGGTGCCATAAAAGAAAATCTTATATTGCGCGGAGCGCAGGAGCGTCATCCAGTATTCTGAAATTATAGGAAGAATAATGTCTACGTCTTTTTCAGTGATATCTCTTGTCGTGAGCGGTATGAGGTTATTGATTAAGGTGACAGATTGTTCATTCTCCTCTATATGTTGCTGGCCTGCGATTAAAGTATTCTTGATATTGTCGATGTCTAAATTAAGTTTGTATTTGGCCAGGGATTTTGCATGTTTTTGGAGATCTTTTATGAAACGGTGTTTATCCACGTCACTGCCTGCTTAGAAATGTGAAAATCATGTAGGATAATTGTTGAGGCTATTTTTTGACTCAACGGCTGATATCTAAAAGCGGCAATTTTTAATGATAATTAAAGGGAGGGTATGGTAAAGAGATTTTTTTGTGGGGGAACGACTCCCTTACTCGTTGGAGAACCGCAGAGTAAGGGGGGCTGGTTGGGCGTCAGGCTGAAAGCTGACGGCTCACCAGTGGACCGCTAATGTCTTTCGCTGCGCGCTCCATGACTTCCTGAATCACAGAAGAGAGCTCATTGACCTCAAATTTTGCCACATAACCATCAGCTTTAACCCGGCGAACGTGATCTTCATTGGCGCTACCGGAAAGCGAGGAGTGGATAACGACCGGGATTTTCTTCAGGCGTTCATCGGTCTTGATTTTACGGGTAAGCGTAAAACCGTCCATCTCCGGCATTTCCAGGTCGGTGAGCACCAGGGCTATCTTCTCAGTGATTGGCTTACCTTCCGCCTGCGCTTCTGCGGAAAGCTGCTGGATTTTTTCCCACGCATCCTTACCTGTCACATGCATCTGATGCGGGATTTCCATGGCGTTAAGCCCTTTCTCCAGCATCGCGCGCGCGACTTTCGAATCTTCTGCCACAATCGCCACCGCACCCGGCGTGATGTTGAATTTACTGGTTTTCAGGTCTGTCGCGCGTAAATCGTGATTGGACGGTACGATGTCGTAAAGAATTTGTTCAACATCGAGTACCAGCGCCAGGTTGTTGGTCTCTTTGTCGTCATCCAGGCAGGCGATACTGGTGATGTAGCGACCGTTGACGGCTTTCTCGGCGGTATGTACCTGTTGCCAGTCCAGACGCATAATGTTTTCCACTGACTCCACCGCAAACGCCTGTACGCTGCGGGCGTATTCCGTAATGAGCAGGATGTTGAGCCCGGTCTCTGGTTTACAGCCCGCCACCGCCGGCAGGTCAATCACCGGGATCACTTGATCGCGAATGTTCACCATACCTAACAGTGGAGCTTTCATTCCCGCCGGACGCGTAAACGTCGGCATCGGCACGATTTCACGCAGTTTGAATACGTTGATGCCAAACAGCTCTGATTTCTGCTCCTCGATGGATTTGCCGAGGCGAAACAGCAGCAGTTCAAAACGGTTAGACAGGGTTAGATTGGTCCTGTCATCAATATCTTTCTGGAAATTGTTCATCCTGTCCTCAGTGTGAAAGCCAGCCTTTTCTCTGTTATCGGCACTGAGGCGAAAAAATAGAGCGTTAAACGGTGAAAATGGCGAAATCGTGAGCCAGTTCTGTTGCCGGGAATAGCGTTCTGCACTCTTCGAGTAATCGCTGACAGCCTTTTTCATCGTAGCGTGAGCTAACGTGGGTCATGATCAAGCGTCCGACACCCGCTTTAAGCGCCAGTTGCGCGGCTTGTCGGGTTGAACTGTGTCCACGGCTATTGGCCTTCTCCTCCATTGACGCGTCCAGTGTAGTTTCATGCACCATCACATCCACGCCATTTGCCAGTTCGAAGGCACTTGCGCAAGGGCCTGTATCGCCGAAAATCGCCACGGATTTTCCCCTGGTGGCCGGGGCAAGAAAGTCGGCACCGTTAATTACGCGACCATCTTCCAGGACGATGGTTTTCCCGGCTTTCAGCTCCTGGAACCACGGACCGGATTTAACACCAGCCGCCTTCAGCGCACTGGCGTTTAGCGCACCTGGTTTGTCGTGTTCTTCAATGCGAAAACCATAGCATTCCAGCGGATGTTCCAGTGGATATGCCGTTACCTTACGCAGGCCGTCATCGACGATTTCACCCGCGGTGATTTCCACAATATCCAGAGGATAGTCAGTCCATGAACCGCTCAGACGCAAAGCGGTTTCGGTAAATTCCCGTAATCCTTTTGGGCCGTAAAGTGTCAGTGGCTTGACGTTCCCGGCCATCGAACGACTACACAGCAATCCAGGTAAACCAAACAGGTGGTCGCCATGCAGGTGGCTGATAAAGATACGGTCGAGTTTTCCCGGATTGAACGGTGTGGCGAGCATTTGATGCTGTGTTCCTTCGCCACAATCGAAAAGCCACAGCCCCGGCTGAGTCGGGTGTTGCAGATTGAGTAAAATTGCCGTTACATTGCGTGAGCGGGTAGGAACTCCCGCTGACGTGCCTAAAAATAGTAATTCCATCTTTGCGTTACACTTTTCGCCATCGCTAAGGCAGGGTGTTCAGGTTATCACAACAAAGGGGCAGACAATGATTCACTGGCAAGATCTCCACCATGCAAAGCTGAGTACACAAGAACTGTATGCCATTCTTCAGCTTCGCTGCGCGGTGTTTGTTGTTGAACAACAGTGTCCATATCAGGATGTAGATGGCGACGATCTGGTTGGCGAAAATCGGCACATTCTGGGCTGGCACAATGATGAGCTGGTGGCGTATGCGAGGATTCTGAAAAGCGATGACGATCTGGAGCCGGTGGTCATTGGCCGGGTGATAGTCAGCGAAGCGCTACGCGGCGCAAAACTGGGGCAACAGTTGATGACCCAGACGCTGGCGTCCTGTGCGCAACACTGGCCGCACAAGGCGCTGTATCTGGGCGCGCAGGCGCATCTGCAACCGTTTTATGCGCGCTTTGGTTTTATGCCGGTGACGGATATTTATGACGAAGACGGGATTCCGCACATCGGAATGGCGCGAGAGGCACATCAGGCTTAAACAGGCGCAAACGGTCCAGGTTGTCTATAGTTAGCGGATACGTCAATAGAAAGGGAGAATACAATGTCTTTTCAATCTTATGAATCACGTATCGATGATGATCTGGAACTCTTGAGCGAAACGCTGGAAGAGGTGTTGCGTTCTTCCGGCGATCCGGCCGATCAAAAATATCTTGAGTTAAAAGCGCGGGCGGAGCGGGCGTTAGAAGAGGTGAGAAATCGCGTCAGCCATGCTTCTGACAATTATTATTTCCGCGCGAAAAAGGCCGTTTGCCGGGCGGATGACTATGTGCATGAAAAACCCTGGCGCGGAATTGGCGTTGGCGCCACGGTCGGTTTAGTGATGGGATTATTGTTAGCGCGGCGATAAATTCCGCTCCGTCATCGCATTTGTTCGTACTCCCTAACTCGGGGTACTGCTTTTTCTGTTCAGTACCCCGTATAATGAGAGGTTTTTAACAGGGAGAGGTCCGCGTGCAATCAATCACTACTGCGCTGGAAGGTCTGATGCGTCATTTGTCGCAAGAGATACCGGCAGCACCTGGAATTCGTATTTACGACATACCTTTCCCTCTGAACGATGCGTTTGACGCTTTAGGATGGCTGGCCAGTCAACCCGTCTGGCCCCAGTTTTACTGGCAGCAGCGTAACGGCGACGAAGAAGCCGCTGTGCTGGGGGCTGTCGCCACGTTTTCCTCGCTGGCATCCGCTCAGCAGTTTTTACGTCAGCACGACAATCAACCTGACCTGCGTATCTGGGGCCTCAATGCGTTCGAGCCCCGGCACGGCAATTTGTTGTTACCGCGACTGGAATGGCGACGCTGCGCCGGAGTGGCGAGCTTACGGTTACACCTTTACAGTGATGTTTCGCTGCGTGAAGACGCCGCACGCGCGGTTGAATTTATTTCCACGCTGGCCAATGTTAAACCATTGCCCGCGCTGCGTTTGAGTTTGGCGGGAGAACAGCACTGGCCTGATAAAGCCGGTTGGATAGATCTGATAAAGCTTGCCACGCACACCATTAATGGGGAAGAACTCGACAAAGTTGTGCTGGCGCGAGCGACAGATTTACAGTTTTCACAGTCGGTGAATGCCGCTGCGGTAATGGCTTCCAGCCGTCGCCTGAACCTTAACTGCTACCATTTCTTTATGGCATTCTCTGCCGACTCCGCTTTTCTTGGCTCTTCCCCTGAACGTTTGTATCGGCGGCGCGACACGGCGTTGCGCACCGAAGCGCTGGCCGGAACCGTTGCCAATCACGCCGAGGATCATCGCGCCTGGCAGTTAGGCGACTGGTTGATGAAAGATGATAAAAACCAGCGCGAGAATATGCTGGTGGTCGAGGATATTTGCCAGCGGCTGCAAGGCTGTACGCAAACCCTTGATGTGCTCCCCCCGCAGGTGCTCAGACTGCGCAAGGTGCAGCATCTACGCCGTTGTATCTGGACGGAACTGAATCAGGCCGACGATACGCTCTGCCTGATGCAACTCCAGCCTACGGCGGCAGTTGCAGGCATTCCGCGTGAGCTGGCGCGCGAATTCATCCGGCAAAATGAACCCTTTGAGCGCGAGTGGTATGCCGGTTCTGCGGGTTATCTTTCTCTGCGCCAAAGTGAATTCTGCGTGTCATTACGTTCGGCGAAAATTAACGCCAACGTGGTCCGCCTGTATGCCGGCGCGGGGATCGTGCGTGGTTCAGATCCTGAGCAAGAATGGCAAGAAATAGACAATAAAGCGGCAGGGTTACGTACCTTATTACAGATGGAAGGATAGTGATTTCGTGTATATTTCCGATTCATATCAAAAATCCATTTATTCGATTCTCTATACTGTGTCGCAATATTGATACCGGACAATCTCATGTCAGTAAGCGCATTTAACCGACGCTGGGCGGCGGTCATACTGGAAGCACTCACTCGCCACGGCGTCAGGCATATCTGCATTGCCCCTGGCTCTCGTTCTACACCGTTGACGCTGGCAGCAGCGGAAAATCCTGCTTTTATCCACCATACCCATTTTGATGAGCGTGGTCTTGGGCATCTGGCTTTAGGTCTGGCAAAAGTGAGTCGCCAGCCAGTCACCGTGATTGTCACGTCCGGTACGGCAGTGGCGAACCTGTATCCCGCATTGATTGAAGCGGGCCTGACCGGTGAAAAACTGATTTTACTCACGGCTGACCGACCGCCAGAACTTATCGACTGTGGCGCTAATCAGGCGATTCGTCAGGCCGGCATGTTTGCTTCTCATCCGTCGCAAACGCTCTCTTTACCGCGCCCGACGCAGGACATTCCGGCGAGCTGGCTGGTGTCCACCATTGATAATGCCCTGGCCGCGCTGCATAGCGGGGCGGTTCATATTAATTGCCCCTTTGCGGAACCGCTGTATGGCGACATGGACGAAACGGGTATTGCCTGGCAGCAACGCCTCGGCGACTGGTGGCAGGACGACAAGCCCTGGCTACGTGAAGCGCGTCGGCTGGAAAGCGACAAACAACGTGACTGGTTTTTCTGGCGACAAAAGCGCGGCGTAGTCATCGCGGGTCGTATGAGCGCGGAAGAGGGCAAGAAAGTTGCGCAATGGGCGCAGATGCTCGGTTGGCCGCTGATTGGCGATGTCTTGTCGCAAACCGGACAACCCCTGCCGTGTGCTGACCTGTGGTTGGGGAATGCGAAGGCGGTGACTGAGTTACAGCAGGCGCAGATAGTGGTGCAGCTTGGCAGTAGCCTGACCGGAAAACGACTCCTGCAATGGCAGGCCAGCTGCGATCCGCAGGAATACTGGATTGTCGATAATATCGAAGGTCGCCTCGATCCGGCGCATCATCGTGGGCGCAGGCTGGTGGCGAAGGTGGGTGACTGGCTGGATCTACACCCGGCGGAAAAACGCCAACCCTGGTGCGTGGAAATCCCGCGCCTGGCGCAACTGGCATGGCAGGCGGTGGAAGCCCGTCGCGACGTGTTTGGTGAAGCGCAATTAGCCCATCGTATTCACGAGTATCTGCCCGAACAAGGGCAACTGTTCGTGGGTAACAGTCTGGTCGTGCGCCTGATTGATGCGCTGTCGCAGCTTCCGGCTGGTTTTCCAGTTTATAGCAACCGCGGCGCGAGCGGCATTGACGGTCTGCTGTCAACGGCGGCGGGCGTACAGCGCGCCAGCGCAAAATCAACGTTGGCTATCGTCGGTGATTTATCTGCACTGTATGACCTCAATGCGCTGGCGTTATTGCGTCAGGTTTCCGCGCCGTTTGTCCTGATAGTGGTCAATAATAACGGTGGGCAGATATTTTCCCTGCTGCCGACGCCGGCAAGTGAACGTGAACGGTTCTATCTGATGCCGCAGAACGTGCACTTTGAGCATGCCGCGGCCATGTTTAACCTCAAATATCAGCGCCCAGAAAACTGGGAGCAACTGGAGAGCGCGTTGACAAATGCCTGGCGTACTCCTGCGGCAACGGTTATTGAGCTGGTGGTGAACGAAACTGACGGGGCGCAAACCCTGCAGCAACTGCTGGCGCAGGTAAGCCATCTATGATCCTGCACGCCCAGGCGAGCGTTAGCCAGAGTGGATCACCCTGGCTGGTTTTCCTGCACGGGTTCTCCGGCGACTGTCGGGAATGGCAGACGGTCGGCGAAGCGTTTCAGGATTATTCGCGGCTGTATATCGACCTGCCGGGACACGGCAGTTCCGCCGACATCAAGGTGAGCGGGTTCAATGATGTTTGTATGCTATTGCGTAGCACCTTGCTTAGTTACAACATACTTAGCTACTGGCTGGTGGGATACTCTCTTGGCGGCAGAGTCGCGATGATGGCCGCCTGTCAGGAGATGCCCGGACTTTGCGGTCTGGTCGTTGAAGGTGGACATCCTGGTTTGCAAAGCGAGGAGGCGCGCGTTCAACGTCGCCTTTCAGATGGCCGCTGGGCCGCGCGTTTTCGCGCTGAACCGCTGCGTGAGGTATTTAATGACTGGTATCAACAGCCGGTATTTTCCTCGCTGAATGCGGCGCAAAGAGAGACGCTGGTCGATCTGCGTAGCCAGAATAACGGGCATACACTGGCGGCGATGCTGGAGGCCACCTCGCTTGCCGTACAACCTGATTTACGTGCGCGACTCACTGCGCGCACATTTCCGTTTTATTATTTATGTGGTGAACGTGACGATAAATTCCGCGCGCTGGCGACGGAAATGTCAGTACCAAACCATGTGATTCGTAATGCTGGACACAACGCGCATCGGGACAACCCCGCTGGCGTGGTGGACTGTCTGGCTCAGATTCTGCGTCGCTGACTATAGGACATTTTATGATCTATCCTGATGAAACAATGCTTTACGCACCGGTAGAATGGCACGATTGCTCTGCAGGCTATACCGACATTCTCTACGAGAAATCCACCGACGGTATCGCCAAAATCACCATTAATCGTCCGCAGGTACGCAATGCTTTCCGTCCTGTTACCGTAAAAGAGATGATCCAGGCGCTGGCGGATGCCCGCTATGACGATAACATCGGCGTGATCATTTTGACCGGTGCGGGTGACAAAGCGTTCTGCTCAGGTGGCGATCAGAAAGTGCGTGGCGACTACGGCGGATATCAGGATGACTCCGGTGTGCATCACCTGAACGTGCTGGACTTCCAGCGTCAGATTCGTACCTGCCCGAAACCGGTCGTGGCGATGGTGGCAGGGTACTCCATTGGCGGCGGCCATGTGCTGCATATGATGTGTGACCTGACCATTGCGGCGGAAAACGCCATCTTTGGTCAGACCGGCCCGAAAGTGGGTTCCTTCGACGGCGGTTGGGGTGCCTCTTATATGGCCCGTATCGTTGGTCAGAAAAAAGCGCGTGAGATCTGGTTCCTGTGCCGTCAGTACGATGCGCAACAGGCGCTGGATATGGGCCTGGTCAACACCGTGGTTCCGCTGGCGGATCTGGAGAAAGAGACCGTACGCTGGTGCCGTGAGATGCTGCAAAACAGCCCGATGGCGCTGCGTTGCCTGAAAGCGGCGCTGAACGCCGACTGCGATGGGCAGGCAGGCCTGCAAGAGCTGGCCGGTAACGCCACCATGCTGTTCTACATGACGGAAGAAGGTCAGGAAGGCCGTAACGCCTTTAACCAGAAACGTCAGCCTGACTTCAGCAAATTCAAACGGAATCCGTAATGCGTAGCGCGCAGGTATACCGCTGGCAGATCCCCATGGACGCGGGGGTGATTCTGCGCGACAGGCGGTTAAAAACGCGTGATGGGTTGTATGTTTGTCTGCGTGACGGCGAGCGTGAAGGGTGGGGAGAGATCTCCCCGCTGCCAGGCTTCAGTCAGGAAAGCTGGGAAGAGGCGCAAACCGAGCTGCTGGCCTGGGTGAAAGGCTGGCTGCAAGGGGATGCTTCTTTACCACAACTGCCTTCTGTCGCTTTTGGCGCAAGCTGTGCGCTGGCCGAACTGGCAGACGCTCTGCCGGAGGCTGCAGACTATCGTGCTGCGCCTCTGTGTACGGGCGATCCTGACGATCTGGTGCTGCAACTGGCGGATATGCCGGGCGAAAAAGTCGCCAAGATCAAGGTTGGGCTGTATGAAGCGGTTCGCGACGGGATGGTAGCCAATCTGCTGCTGGAGGCGATTCCGGAGCTGCATCTGCGACTTGACGCCAACCGTGCCTGGACGCCGTTGAAAGCCCAACAGTTCGCGAAATACGTCAATCCAGAGTATCGTGGACGCATTGCCTTCCTTGAAGAGCCATGTAAAACCCGCGATGACTCACGCGCATTCGCGCGTGAAACCGGCATCGCTATCGCCTGGGACGAAAGTCTGCGCGAAGCGGATTTCACCTTTGAAGCCGAAGAGGGTGTCAAGGCTGTGGTTATCAAACCGACGCTGACCGGTAGTCTCGACAAAGTGCGTGAACAGGTTGCGGCAGCGCATGCGCTTGGTCTCACCGCCGTTATCAGTTCATCTATTGAGTCGAGTCTTGGCTTAACCCAACTGGCGAGAATTGCCGCCTGGCTGACGCCGCAGACCATTCCGGGTCTGGACACGCTGAGTCTGATGCAGTGCCAGCAGGTACGCGCCTGGCCGGGTAGCGCGTTGCCGTGTATTGCCGTTGATGCGCTGGAACGCCTGCTATGACCTCATGGGAAACGCCTGCTAGCGCGAGCTTAGCGGGCACTGACTGGCCCTGGCGCGACTGGCGACAGGTTCGTGCGCAGGCGCCAGCCCTGCGCCTCAACGATGAAGTATTAAGCTGGAGTGAGCTTTGCACGCGCGTCGATCATCTGGCCTGCGGGTTTGCCGCTCAGGGCGTGGAAGAGGGCGATGGCGTCCTGCTCCGCGCATGGAATCATCCGCGAGCCTTACTGGCCTGGCTCGCGCTGCTGCAATGTGGGGCGCGGGTTTTACCTGTGAACCCGCAGTTGCCACAGTCGTTGCTTGACGCGCTGGTTCCGGACTTAACGCTACGTTTTGCGTTGGATCTGGAGGCGGCTACCGCGTTCCCGGGGCTGAATCCGTTGCAGATGCAGGCGCTACCTGGCGCACATGCCGCCGCCTGGTTGCCTCAGCGCTTGAGCACAATGACGTTAACCTCAGGTTCCACCGGATTGCCGAAAGCGGCGGTTCACACCTGTCAGGCGCATCTGGCAAGCGCGCAGGGGGTGCTGTCATTAATGCCGTTTGGCGCTGAAGATGACTGGCTGCTTTCATTGCCGCTGTTTCATGTCTCCGGCCAGGGTATTTTATGGCGCTGGTTGTTTGCCGGAGCGCGAATGACCGTGCGCGACAAGCAGCCGCTGGAACAAATGCTGATCGGCTGCACCCATGCCTCGCTGGTCCCTACTCAGTTGTGGCGCTTGTTGGTCAATAAAACACCGTTCACGCTCAAAGCGGTGCTGCTGGGCGGCGCGGCTATTCCTGTTGAGTTGACGGAGCAGGCGCGCGATCAGGGGATTCGCTGCTGGTGCGGTTATGGACTGACGGAATTCGCTTCCACCGTCTGTGCGAAAGAGGCGGATGGTCTGGCAGATGTCGGTTCAGCCTTAGCGGGCAGAGAAGTCAGAATCGTGGATGACGAAGTCTGGCTGCGTGCGGCCAGCATGGCGCAAGGCTACTGGCGCAACGGGCAGCTTACCCCTCTGGTTAACGCGGAAGGCTGGTTTGCCACCCGCGATCGTGGGGTGTTAAAGGACGGCAAATTAACCATTATCGGTCGCATGGACAATCTGTTTTTTAGCGGCGGGGAAGGCATACAGCCAGAAGAAGTGGAACGCGTGATTGCAGCGCATCCGCAGGTTCTGCAGGCCTTTATTGTCCCGTTAGAAGATAAAGAGTTTGGTCATCGTCCGGTGGCGGTCGTTGAGTATGACAGCAATGCTGGCGATGCCAATCTTGCAGAGTGGGTTAAAGATAAGCTGGCCCGTTTTCAGCAACCGGTATGTTGGCTGACGTTGCCGCCCGAGCTCAAAGCCGGAGGGATTAAAATCTCTCGTCGCGCGTTGGCGGATTGGGTAAGTGCTTCATCATTAACATTAAGAAAACATTAATTACATTTCTCATTTTTGCCATTCCGCAGCTATTGTCCTTTTGTTTATCTGCTAAAGTGTAACCTGATGTGAAATTCATTAACAAAAGGTGCGCAATGGAATAGCATGTTAAGAAGTCTTGCTGTCACAAGAAAGCAGGGAGGCTCTATATCGTACTTTGCGATAGCGGTGGTTCACTTAAGATGCTTGCTGAGGCGCAATCTTCCGAGCAGGTTAAACCCGGCGATCTTCTTTCACCGCTGAAAGACGCCCAGTATTGTGTTAATCGTGATGTATCTCGCGTGATTAAAATAATCGATGCCAGACAGTACATTTGTGACGAATGGGAGCGCCTGGTACGACTGTCGGCAGATAAATGAGCTCAGCGCTGGTGCTGGTCAGCAGGCAGAAAAATCGTCATTAAACCCGCCATGATGCACAGTACCCCAACCAGCGCCTTCACTGAAAATGTGCCCTGCCAGCCGGGCAGAATCATGGATGCGATCCAAACCAGAACATAGCTCAGGCTGAGCAGGGCATAAGCCTTGCTCAGGGCGAGCTGATGCAGGGCCTTATGCCAGCAAATTACCGACAGTAAATATCCCGCCAGCCCACTAAAAAGAGCAGCTGCGCCAACGTTAAGAGCGAATACGGCGGATAGAAATTTCAACGGTTGCAGCATCGGCGGCAAGTTATCCATCGCAAAGCCGAGACTCAGTTGGGCGGCCGAGGTGATAATAACGCTACATAATCCCCAAAATATGCCCATTACACCGCGCTCCCAAGAATGAATATGCCGGCGATTATCAGCCCCACCCCCAGCCAGTGGCGCGTTGCGACCGGTTCGCGCCAGATTTTCCAGGCGGCCAGCGTCACCCAGACAAAATTCAGGCTCAGCATGGGATAGGCGATGCCAACAGGGATATTCTGCAACACCACCAGCCACAGCAGCATAGCCAGGCCGAGGCTTGCCAGGGCCAGCCCAATCCATTGCGTAATATGGCGTTTTCGCCTGCCTGATGGTACCGGACGGGTTGCCTGCTTCTGGCATAACTGTCCGCATACGCTGAGCAGGCTGGCGAAAATTAAGACTATCCAGATCATTTCGGTCGATACTGAATCAGGACCAGGCGCCCCTGATTATCGATATAATCAGCGGGAGGAATGGCTAGTTGATTAATATCTTCATTCTTATCAATCGAGAGCACGAGGGTAATATTTCCTTGCTGACGGTGTTGGGCTAACCAGTCGACAAAGTCCGTCCGACTGACAAAGCGCCCCTGGGCATCCGGATAGTTGAGGCCGTATTTCAACTCGCCTGTTTGTCCGTATAGCATGATGTCGTCACGCTTCAGGCTCCAGGCCAGCCCCGCGGCGACGCCAACGCTGTCGGTGAGAATATAGCGGCTGGATTCCAGCGACTCTTTGGTCATCTCGACAAAAAACTGCGGTTGTTTAGATTCCATGACCCGATCGGGAATGGAGAAGCCAAACAACAGTGCCAGTCCTAATGGGCAAAACGCGGCAAATTGCCAGTTCTTCTCGCGGTTATTTAACGTATACCAGCCAAAGAGCGTCCAGGTGAGAAAAATACCCCATGCGCAAAAAACCTTATAGGTTTCGATATGCGACCAGATAGGCGTTTTCAACGGTCCCAGCGTGGAAACAATAAACGTGGCGATAATGCCCGCCACACCAAACAGAACGTTAATCCAGCCATTCACACGCAGCGCGGCTGAACCTTTTTGCGCGGCCTGCAGGCCGAACCGCGCCGTTAATATCGCCAACGGCGCGAAGCAGGAAAGAATATAGGTCGGCAGTTTTCCTTTTGCGATGCTGAAAAACAGGATCGGCATGATAATCCAGCTTAGCAGGTATAGTGTGCTGCGCGAAACATCGCGTTCCCGCCAGCCCGTGCGTAGCGCGCCGGGAAGCAGCCCGAGCCACGGTAACGCGCCAGCCAAAAGCACGGGAATGTAGTACCAGACAGGGGCTTTATGTTGGGCATCATCCTGGGCGAAGCGTTGAATGTGTTCGACCCAAAAGAAATAATGCCAGAAGTCCGGCTCACGCTGAGCAATCGCTACACCCCACGGCAGCACAATCACGACGCAGCCGACGACTGCCAGCAGGCCGTAGATGATCAGGTCTTTCCAGCGTTTTTGCACGAAAACCCACGGCAGTACGCTGAGCACAGGAACGGCAAGCGCCAGGAAACCCTTGGTCATCACGCCCATACCGCAGGTTAACCCTAACAGCAGAAAGGCGAGAATTTTGCGTGTTCTGGTAGTCGCTTGCATCCCCTCCCAAAAGCAGCACATGCCCGCCATCAGCCAGAGTGCGATCATAGGATCGAGTACCGCGTAGGTGCCGATGCCATAGACCGAAAAAAAGGTTAAAAAGATGACTGAAGAGAGTACTGCGGTACGCTTATCCTGCCATATTCGCATAGCAAGCCAGGCTACCAGTAGCGCAGTCAGCAAGGTGGCAAAAATCGCCCCCGCTCTGACGCCAAAATTATTGGCGCCAAACAGCCATTGCCCGATGCTGTTCAACCAGTATCCGGCAATCGGTTTTTCAAAATAACGCAGCCCTAAAAAGTGCGGAACGATCCAGTCGCCAGAGGTCAGCATCTCCCGACTGATTTCGGCATAGCGCGTTTCATCAGGCTGCCACAGCAGACGACTATTAATAGGTAAAATAAAATACAGCGCGATAAAAGCGATAAATGCCAGGGCGTTACGTACCGATTTCATTGTGTCATATCCACGGGTTGCTGACAGCCAAGCCATCCCTCTCTGCCGGGAATTTTCCCACGCACGATCCGCCCTGTTGGCAGCGTACTGATATCGTCCGGTAGCAGCTCCCCGAGCGGGCAAAACGTAATCCCCATGTCGGCAGCGCGAGTAAGCAGCTCGTCAAAATTCTGCTGAAAGGCGATACCTTCCACTTCTGCATGAATGGTGTACACCGGCGTCCCTCTGCTCATCCGGATGTGGGAGAGAATATAAGCGTTAAAGTCCACCGCCTGAACCTCCTGACCCACCACTTCATCCCATGTGGGTAATGTGACAGGAATTTGCGGCGTACCTGCTTTCCCGGACGCCAGCACAGGACGGAATAACGACGTTCCCCGACAGTCGCTGTTATAGCGCAGATGGAACGTTTCTTTGGCATGGACGACGCGGTCGTCGGCACGCCATCCCGCAACGGCGGAGCAGGTAACGGGCTGATTGATGATAGCTTCAAGGGCGGTAATGCCACGTGAAATATCGTCAATCAGCTCTTTGTCATTCCAGTTTCCGCTTCGCGCCTGCCAGGCATGGTGATCCCAGGCATGCAAACCGGTTTCATGAAGCAGGGCGGTTTGCGCAATAATTGCCGCATTGGCCTGGCCGATCTCTTTTCCCGGCCATGCTGTACCCGCCAGCAAAATATCCCACCCGTAGAGCGATGCTGCGTTTGAGCGCAGCATCTTCCACAGAAATTGTGGCTTCACAAGACGCCAGAGATGGCGTCCCATGTTGTCAGGTCCCACGCTAAAGAAAAAACTTGCCCGAACGTTATGTCGGTTCAATGTCTCCAGCAGGCGGGGCACGCCTTCGCGCGTCCCCCTGAACGTGTCGACATCAATGCGCAAGCCAACTTTGGTCATGATGTGTGTTCCGTGATATCCACACTGCGTAAGAAGAAGTCCAGCGTCTCTTCTACCGTTTCCTGCATCTCAATGGTGGGTTCCCAGTTCAGGCAACGTTTTGCGTTGCGAATATTGGGCTTACGATGCTCAACGTCCTGATAACCTTTACCATAGTAGCTGCTGCTTTCGACGTCGCGGAAACCGGCAAACGGCGGAAAATGCTGACGTAATGGATGTTTTTCAAAGCAGGAAAGCAGCATTTCTGCCAGTTCCTGAATACTCGCTTCGTTCTCCGGGTTACCGATATTGATAATCTCGCCGTCACAACGTCCGCCTTCATTTTCAATAATGCGGTACAGGGCTTCGATACCATCGCGAATGTCGGTAAAGCAGCGTTTTTGCTTGCCGCCTTCAATCAGCTTAATCGGTGAGCCTTCCACCAGATTGAGAATCAATTGGGTAATGGCGCGTGAGCTGCCGATTCGCGCGGCATTCAGACTGTCCAGACGCGGTCCCATCCAGTTAAACGGACGGAACAGGGTGAAGCGCAATCCCTCTTTTTCGCCGTATGCCCAGATCACGCGGTCCAGCAACTGTTTGGAAACGGAGTAGATCCAACGCGGTTTATTCACCGGACCGACGATCAGATTCGAGCTGTCCTCATCGAAGACTTTATCGGTACACATGCCGTAAACTTCGGACGTTGACGGGAAAATGATGCGCTTACGGTACTTCACGCAGTAGCGAATGATTTTCAGGTTCTCTTCAAAATCAAGCTCAAACACGCGCAGTGGGTTACGGGTATATTCGATTGGCGTGGCGATCGCGACCAGCGGCAATACGACGTCGCATTTTTTCACATGATATTCAATCCATTCGGAGTGAATACTGATGTCGCCTTCAACGAAATGGAAACGCGGATGTTGCAGGAAACGCCCAATGGCGTCGCTACCAATATCGAGTCCATATACTTCGTAATTGTCTTCTTGCAGCAGGCGCTCGGTCAGATGGTTACCAATGAAGCCATTAACGCCGAGGATCAGCACGCGAGTACGACGTTTGCTGGTGGTAACTGACTGGCTGTTCAGACGAGAACCGGGTACGAGGCCCAGAACCTGCGCCAGCTGTGAGCCCTGCATTGCAATACCATCGCCAGCTTGCCCGGTAATAATCTCCAGTGCGCCATCGACACAGGCGATCAGCAAAGGCGACACGGAGATGACGGTGCCAGGTTGGGCTGCAAGGCTATTTGTGCAAACACGCGATGACCAGACGGTGAACTTTTGCGTGCCGACATAGCTAAATGCGCCCGGCCACGGATCGCTGACAGCGCGGACCTGGTTATGCAGCTCCGCGGCGGGTTTGTTCCAGTCAAGGAAGCTATCTTCCGGTGTGCGGCGGCCAAAACAGGTAGCCTCTGCTTCCTGTTGAGGGCGTTCTGCGTAATCCCCCGTTTTAATCGCGGGCAGCGCCTGTTCCAGCAGGTGACGCGCAGCCTGGCACAATTTATGGTGCAGCGTTAACGCCACATCATCCGGAGAGATAGCGACAGACTGCTGGGCGATAATAGCGCCCGCATCCACGCGTTTGATCATGCGATGAAGCGTGACGCCGGTTTCGGTTTCGCCATTGACCAATACCCAGTTCAGCGGCGCGCGGCCGCGGTATTTCGGCAGCAGCGAGCCGTGCAGATTAAATGCTCCCTTAGGCGCAAGACTGAGGATCTCCTCACTCAGTAAATGGCGATAGTAGAACGAGAAGATAACATCGGGTGCCAGTTGGCTAATGCGCTCGATCCACAAAGGATGATTAACCTCGTCCGGGGCGTAAACCGGAATACCGGCGCTGGCGGCGAGGCGGGAAACAGAGCCAAAAAACGCTTTTTCACCCGGGTTGTCGGTGTGGGTAAAAATTGCGGCGATTTCATAACCTGCATCCAACAAGGCCTGGACACCCTGACATCCCATATCGTGATAGGCAAATACGACGGCTTTCATGCGCGGTTTTCCTCGGTTGACTGCGTGGTTTGTGGGCGGATAACGTGTTGAACAAAATAGCGGGGGCGGGCGCGGACATCGTTATAGATGCGACCGATATATTCGCCGAGTAAACCCATGCCGATGAACTGTGCGCCGATAAAGGTAAACAGGACGGCAAACAGCATGAATACCCCTTCCGCGGCCCACTGCGGGCCGAGCGTCAGGCGCAACACAACAAGCAGAACGGACAACGTAAAGCCCGTGGCGGCAATCACGCTGCCGAGCAGGCTCAACATACGTAACGGTGTGGTGGTCAGACAGGTCACCAGGTCATACATCAGGTTGATAAGACGCATGAAGCTGTATTTAGAATCACCAAATTCACGCTCTGCATGGTGTACCGGGATCTCCGTAGCGCGACGGGCAAAAATGTTGGCCAGAATCGGAATAAAGGTGCTGCGCTCCTGACAATGCAGCATGGCATCGACAATATGGCGACGATAGGCGCGTAGCATGCAGCCGTAGTCGCCCATTGCTTTACCGGTAGTACGCTGAATCAGGTGGTTGATCATGCGCGAAGCGGTCTTACGAAATACGCTGTCCTGTCGGTTCTGGCGTACCGTTCCGACCACATCGAAGCCTTCATCTGCGGTGGCGACCAGTCGTGGGATCTCCTCCGGCGGGTTTTGTAAATCGGCATCCAGCGTGATGATCAAGTCACCGCTGACATGGCTGAAACCGGCCATGATCGCCGAGTGCTGGCCGTAATTGCGGTTCAGCAGAATAGAAACAATATGGCTGTTCGGCGCCTGAGACGCGTCTATCATCAGTTGCGCGGAATGGTCGCTGCTGCCGTCATCGATCAGCAAGATTTCATACTCTTTGCCCAATTTTTCGCAGGCGGCGCTGGTACGTCTGATTAGCTCTGGCAGGCTTTCCTGTTCATTAAAAACGGGAATGACCACCGAGACTTTTTTGATCGGTGTTGCTTCAAACATGGTTATTGTCCTGCAATCTCGCGAAGTGCCGTAATAACTCGCTGGGTGTCAGTGGCGGTCATATCGGGGAACAACGGCAGCGAGCAGATGCGTGCGCTATTCCACTCTGTATTGGGCAGCGAAAGCGTGGTGAAGCGTTCGCGATAATATTTTTGCGTATGGGCCGCACGAAAATGCAGACCGGTGCCGATATTTCTGGCCTTCAGCGCTTCCATTAAGGCATCTCTGTTCAGGCCACAGCGCGCTTCATCAACACGAATGATAAACAGATGCCAGGCGTGAACGTGAGACCACTGGGGCAGGCTCAACGGTTGAAATGGCGTATCGGCCAGCGCCTGTTGATACTCCCGGGCAATTTGTGCGCGGCGTGAGTTCAGTTGCTCCAGTTTCTTCAGCTGTACCAGCGCGATGGCGGCATTGATATCCGTGAGGTTGTATTTGTATCCTGGCGCCAGCACTTCAGCCTGCGGCGCGCGGCCGTAGGTTTGTCGATCAAAAGCATCAACGCCCAGGCCGTGAAACTTCAGACTGCGAAGCCGCTGGGCAAGCTGGCCGTCGTCGGTAACAATCAGCCCACCTTCCGCACAGGTAATATTTTTGATGGCGTGAAACGAGAAAATAGCGGTGCCGTGCGCGCCGACATGACGATTCTTATATAACGTCCCTACGGCGTGCGCCGCATCTTCGATGATCGGAATGCCATAGCGCTCGCCAATGGCATAAATCGCGTCAAGATCGGCCGGGGCGCCTGCGTAATGTACCGGAACAATCGCTTTGGTTCGTGGTGTGATGGCCGCTTCAATCTGCTCTGGCGTGACCATGAGCGTATCACGATCAACGTCGACCATGACCGGCGTCGCACCCAGCAGGACAATCATATTGAGGGTAGAAACCCACGTCATCGATGGCGTGATGACCTCATCGCCCGCACCGATGCCCAGCGCCATTAGCGTGATGTGCATTCCAGCTGTGGCGGAGCAGACGGCGACGGCATGCTGATTTCCCGTGAGCTGGCAGAAGGCTTGTTCCAACTGCTGATTTTGCGGGCCGGTGGTTATCCATCCCGAGTCCAGAACCGCCTTCACTGCGGCAAGCTCTTCAGCTCCCATCGCCGGGCGAGAGAAAGGCAAAAAGTCAGACATCATTATTCCTTCAAGCCATTTAACGCACCGACGTTTTATTTTTCGCGATAAACAGGCGCGTCGTTAATTATTTATCAGGCTTCAAAGGTTAATGACTGAAGGTTAATTTATCCTTAAGAGTTTAAGGTTCGAGATATAAAGGAAAATAACGGTGTTTTTAATTTATTATTTTGAAATTAAATGAATTTTACAGAAATGGCGTGGCGTAAACGGCATTGCTGGTTGCTGTAGCCAGGTCAATGCAATGCCGCAATTCAGGAAGGTATTTTATGCCGCTATTAGAATGATAATTTACAGTAATCCTTTCAGGGTTAACGTTTTACGCGTGGCGACATTTAAGTCGTACGTGCCGAGATCTTCCGGTTTAACCCAGGCGAATGCCTGAAACTCTTCGTTAATGTTCACTTCACGATTCGCCGCGACACAATCAAAGATGAGGTAAATCATGTAAATCTCTTCCTGGCTGCCATCGGCATAGGTTTTGGTGCGAATATCATCACTGAAGGTCCAGGGGGTAATTTCTGACAACACGAGCTGTTCGCCCAGTTCTTCCCTTACTTCCCGACGCAAAGCCTCTTCAATGCGTTCGCCCGCTTCAACACCGCCGCCAGAAAGCGCCCACTGGCCGGGAAAAACGCCACGGTCATCAGCCATTTTGCACAGTAAATAACAGCCATTATTTTGAATTAATGGACAAACAATCGTTCTTTGGCGCATAGGTTGGGTCCTTGTAGGGGGATGCTGAGAATTCCATTGTGTACCCATCTTACCTTTTGCTGGCGGCAGAAAAAACGCTTCCGTGACGTTTAACCCTGCTTTATCAGGGGAGAAGGGGATGTTTGTTGAAAACGGGGGCCTGCTATGTCGATTCTGCAAATAGCCCTGGAATTTAACCTTAACTCAAACTTGTAAGTAGTATTTGGTTACAATATGCCATTGCATCGCTTTTTTAGCTCATTGATTCCTTGTCATCTGGCAGTACAATTCCTCGGTTTTGGGGCTATGTTTTGATTCTTGCTGGAAAGGATAGAAAATGAAAAAAACTTTAATGTTGGGTTTTGCCGGAATGCTGTTTGTTTCCGCGTCGGCGAGCGCAATTAGCATTAGTGGCCAGGCGGGCGAAGATTATACCAACCTTGGGTTTGGTATGGGGACTGAATCTACCGGACTGGCGGTCAGCGGTAACTGGATGCATAACGATGACGACGGCGATGCAGCCGGTCTGGGACTGGGTCTGAATATTCCACTTGGTCCGTTGCTGGCAACCGTCGGAGGGAAAGGTATTTATACTAACCCTAATGATGGTGATGAAGGCTACGCGGCGGCAGTTGGTGGCGGTTTGCAGTGGCCGATTGGCGATAGTTTCCGCCTGTTTGGCGAGTACTATTACTCTCCTGATTCGCTTTCCAGCGGTATCGACAGCTATGAAGAAGCCAATGCCGGTGCGCGTCTGACAATTATGCGCCCGCTGAGCATTGAAGCCGGTTATCGCTACCTGAACCTGGCGGGTAAAGATGGCAACCGCGATAACGCGATTGCTGATGGTCCGTACGTTGGGGTTAACGCCAGCTTCTGACATTTCTGGCGCGGCGTTCAGTCGCGCCTTCCCCCCTCCATGCGCTATAGTGTTTTCATCATAAAAGCAGGAGAACACGATGTTAAACGTGGAGATGCTATCCACCGGGGATGAAGTGTTGCACGGACAAATCGTCGACACCAATGCCGCCTGGCTGGCTGATTTTTTCTTTAATCAGGGATTACCGTTAACCCGCCGCAATACGGTAGGGGACAATCTTGACGATTTGGTCGCTATTCTACGTGAGCGTAGCGAACACGCCGATGTGTTGATCGTTAATGGCGGTCTGGGGCCGACCAGCGATGATTTAAGCGCGCAGGCGGCGGCAACGGCAAAAGGCGAGGGGCTGGTATTGCATGAAGCCTGGCTGGCCGAGATGGAGCGTTATTTCCGCGACCGTGGCCGCGTGATGGCGCCGAGCAACCGCAAACAGGCTGAGCTTCCTGCCAGCGCTGAATTTATCAATAATCCTGTCGGCACCGCGTGCGGGTTCGCCGTGAAGCTAAACCGCTGCCTGATGTTCTTTACGCCTGGCGTGCCATCGGAATTTAAAGTCATGGTTGAGCATGAGATTCTGCCGCGTTTGCGTGAGCGTTTTTCTCTGCCTCAACCACCTCTCTGCCTGCGATTAACCACCTTTGGCCGTTCCGAAAGCGATCTGGCGCAGAGTCTGGATCCGCTGCCTTTGCCGCCGGGAGTGACAATGGGTTACCGCTCGTCGATGCCGATTATTGAGCTGAAGCTGACCGGGCCTGATTCCCAACGAGACGCCATGCTGGCGCTGTGGCCTGAAGTGAAGCGGGTTGCCGGGCAGAATATGATATTCGAAGGTACGGAAGGTTTGCCGGCGCAAATCGCCCGCACGTTGCAGGAGCGACAATACAGTCTGACGCTGAGCGAACAGTTCACCGGTGGCTTAGTTGCACTCCAGCTCTCTCGCGCTAATGCTCCTCTGCTAGCGAGTGAAGTGGTTCCGTCTCAGGAAGAAACGCTGGCGCAAACGGCGCACTGGATTACCGAGCGACGCGCCAAACACTATGCCGGGCTGGCGCTGGCAGTATCGGCATTCGAAAGCGAACATATTAACTTTGCGCTGGCAACACCGGATGGGACACATGCCTTGCGCGTAAGGCTTAGCGCTAATCGCTACAGTTTGCCGATTCGTCAGGAAGTTTGCGCGATGATGGCGCTGAATATGCTGCGTCGTTGGCTAAACGGCCAGGATATCGCCAGCGAACACGGCTGGATAGAAGTGGTTGAATCGCTGACGATTTAAACATTGATTGGGAAGGCTACAAACCTTCCCAACCTGACTCACTCTGTAACATCGCCAGGCAATAGCCCGGTAATTAACTGAACCAAATTATGATCAATTCCATTTTCCAGCATCATGCGAGCGATACGTAAGGCTTCTTCTTGCGTACCTTTTTGCACTCCCTGTTCTAATCCTTGCTGTATCCCTTCTTGTAGGCCATGGTGGTGGCCTTCTTGTCTTAGCCTCTCTGCGATCGTCATCAACCTCTCCTTGTGATGGGGGGAACGTTCGGCAACCTCATGAATAAATGCGCTGACGTGAGAAACATTGCCGTATCGTAGCAGGTAATTTAATAGCGTTTGCAGTTGGCTGTCATTAGCGGTGCTTGTAACTAAAAGCGAGACCAGACGGTCCGCCATCCCCATCAAATCACGATCGCGAATATGTTTTTGCATTAATTCAAGCAACGCGACGCGCCGATGCTGCGCAATCTCATCGTCCGGTATTACGGTGATGTCCACCAGCGGGAAAGCCTCTGAATACAGTTGTCGTGCCAGCTTCAGCGTTTGCAAATCGCACATTTCACGTAATGCTGGAGGAAGGTGAATATCCAGAAAATCCCGAGCCATCTCAGGGTAAGACATTATCTTCTTAAAAACGGCATCATGCGGTGTAGCGGTGGTTGATTCATCCATGGTAGTCCGTCACCTGAAGGAGAAGATGGCATGACGGTACTCACTTTTAATCAGAGCTGCATTGGGGGATTTGGCTATTTGCGTGAGTGAATCAGAGATAAATACGCCCGATTGCAACGTATTCAGATAGGCGGAACAGAGTACGCAAAAATGCCCGGTAACAAACGCCACCGGGCAACAGAGTTAACCTAATGCTTTGGCAAGCAGGGTGATCGGATGTTCACAGCGAAGGCTTGTAGACATCTCTATCTGCCATTTACAGGTTTCACAGTCGGTGACAACGATATCGGCACCGCTTTCTTCAATCTGGCGGAATAACGGTGCGCCAATCGATTGTGACGTCGGGTAGTTTTCCTTTTTAAAGCCGTATGTTCCGGCGATTCCGCAACACTGAGAATCTAATACCGTCAGCTCCAGTCCCGGAATTTGGCGCAGCAGCTCCAGCGTGTAGAGCGTCCAGCCCATTTTCTCCATATGGCAAGGCGTGTGATAGACCACTTTCAGCGGTAGCGTCTTCAGCGGCAACGTTTTGCCTTCATCCAGCTTGCGCCACAGCCAGCGGGTCGCCAGCTCAATATGTTCGCGCAGGCCGGTGTTGTCGACGTCCAGCACTTCCGGGTACTCATCGCGGAGTGCAAAGGTACAGGTTGATGAGGTGGCGATCACCGGAATACCTTTCCCGTCAATTGCTTCCCTGAGCGAGGCCACGTTGCTGACCGCCTGCTTGCGCGCTTTATCGGTAAAGCCGTTGGCGATCAGCGGTACGCCGCAGCATTTCTCTTTGCTCAGCAGCTGTACGCCGGTTCCCATGGCGTTCAGGACCTTGATCAGGTCTTTGCCGAGTTGCGGATGGTTGTAATTAACAAAACAGCCGTGGAAAAAGGCGACCTGCTCCGGATACTGTGCCTGCTGTGCGGCAACGCTGCGATACCAGCGACGGAACGTACCAAAGGAGTATTTCGGCAGCGTACGGCGATGGTCGATTTTCAGCGCGTAGTCCAGCAACTGGCGTACCGGTTTCAGCGAGGTGGCGGTATTCACTATCGGCGCGAACGGGGTGGATACACTTCCCATTAAATCCGTATGGCTTAAAACAAAATTACGCAGCGATGGACGCGTAGTGTCATATTTGGCGCGCGCACGCTGGATGATATCGCCAATTTTCACATCTGACGGACATGCTACTTCGCAGCGCTTACAGTTGATGCAGTATTTCAGCGCATCGTCGTATAACGCGCCATCTTTCAGACGCAGACGCTCGCCGTCCGGTCCGGCCTGTTTTGGGCCAGGGTAGCCCGGATTGACGCGGCTTACCGGGCAGGCGGTGGTGCACACCGTGCACTTGATACAACTTTCAAAACGTGTGTCGCTCATTGCTGTCCTCCTGCACGTTTCGCAATGTCATGTGCGGCGTGTAAGGCGCTGACTGCACATACGCCGCCTCCGCAACCCTCGGCAATAGGGTCAAAACCACCGAGAACAGAACCGATGGCATACATGTTCTCTACCGTTTTCCCCGCCAGCGACGGGCGCAAAGTGGCATCGGTTGTGACGCCAAACTGTTGCCACGGTTGCGGATCGAAGACATCACGCTGATACCACTCGGCGCGGGTGGCGGTTTGCTGTACATCCAGTCCGAGGATCGGTTCGTGAATGGCCTCGCGCGTGGCGACCAGACCGCTGCTAAAAAAGCTGCCGCTGGCGAGCACGGCGAAGCGTGGACGCAACGGGATATCGGCATGGTTACGGGTCCAGACTTCACTGACGACGCCATCCTGACAGGTGATTTTCTTCACTTCATCACCCGGCATCCAGACACCGCCCTGGCGTACAAACTGGCGCTGTAATTTGTTGTGCAGACGCATACCCAGTACCGAAGGCGGTAGAGTCGGTAACAGCGTCAACGAGCAGGGAAGGCGCTCGTGAAGCCAGTGCCAAAGGCGCTCATCCGCCAGGCCGAAACAGGCTGGCATAATAATCATGTCGCAGGTTTTTGCCAGTGGCAGTAAAGCATCATAGAGCAGCGACCATTTATCTTCGTTGTCCAGCAGGCGCGCAATATTGACAGCGCGAAACTCGGTTGGATTATCACGCAGGACATCCAGTTCAGGCAGATCGATTTCCGCCGTCTCGACGCTGAGATTGCGCTGGCGCAGCGAGGCCGCGGCGAGATGCGCCTGAAAATCCAGTAAACCGCTGATACCGACAACGCAGATACGCTGTGCGGACAGTGGCCACACCGGAACTTCTGGGGAACTTAACCAGGTTGAGCGCAGGGTTCCCAACGGGGTTACGCGTTGATGTGACTGGTGTACTTTGCCCTGCAAATGCGTTCTGCATTCTTCCAGCAGATCCTGCGCCTGCTGGGCAAGATCCAGCACGTTCTGTGTTCCGATGATGCTATACGGATGCGTGGGCGCCTGAGTACGCAGCGCATTCAGACCGGCTTCTATCTCCATCACCGGTTGACCATCGGGCAAGTTGCTGAGCAAATCCAGTGAGCCGGAGGAAAAATGCAAGGCGCTTTGGCCGCGCGTGACAATCGTACAGCGCAACCCGCTTTTTTGCAGTTGCAGGCCGCACAGCAGTCCTGCCAGGCCGCCGCCGATAATGACGGTATCAAATTTCATCCTGGTGCTCCTTTTCCAGACCGCACAATCCCTGATAGACCCAGCGCGTGAATTCGCTTTCGCGCAGCGCGTCGCCCCAGGCGATAGGCTGCACGCCTTTCCAGCGCTCGTTGAGGAAATCGGAAAGCTGGGTAATAGATTGCGCAGCGGTGGTGACATTAAAACGTTGCAGCAAACCTGCGGCGCGGCAGGCGCACAATTCGCCCTGGCAGGTCCCCATACCAACGCGGGTACGGCGACGCAAATCCAGCAGGCTGTTGACGGTTAAATTCTCGACGGCGTATTGCACTTCGCCCGCAGTGACCGCTTCACATTCACAGACCAGGCTACGGTGCTGACGACCTTCGCTAAGCCACGCCGGGGTGCGATCGCCGTGACGGTAGACCGCCGAACCGCGCAACGGCGCGGGCAACGAAATTACGCGTTTCAGCGTGTGCTCGGTGGATTCCTGCGAGCCGGGCAGCGCGGTGTCTGCGGTGGTGCAAGGTTGAGAATTGCCCAGCTTACGGCAAACGGCATCGGTGGCCCATTCCGCCATCAGACGGTAGGTCATCAGTTTGCCGCCGGTAATGGTGATAAACCCATCCAGTCCGTCACGTTCAGCGTGATCGAACAGCACAATACCGCGGCTGACGTTACGACCGCTTGGATCGTCGTCGCTGGCGACCAGCGGTCGCACACCGGAGTAGGCGCGTAAAATGCGTGTTTTCGCCATAATCGGCGCCAGTTTCTCACCTTCGCGCAGCAGAATATCGACCTCTTCTGCGGTGACGCGGTTGCTGTCGATATCGTCGTAATCAATGTGCTGCGAGGTGGTGCCAATGAGCGAAATGGTATCGCCAGGCACCAGAATATCGGCGTCAGAGGGTTTACGGCAGCGGTTAATGACATGCTGGTTTATGCGATGATCCATAATCAGCAGCGATCCTTTGGCCGGGAACATCCGGATACTCAGATCGGCATATTCGGCAATGCGCTGGCCCCAGATCCCGGCGGCATTCACCACCACCGGCGCATGCAGGGACTGCATCTCACCCGTCAGATGATTGCGCACGTTAACGCCGCAAACCGTTGTCCCTTCGCGAATCAGCCCCGTCACTTCATGGGCCGTTAAGATAACTGCGCCATGCTCACGCGCATCCAGCATGTTGGCGGCGGTTAAGCGGAAGGGATCGACCGTACCGTCCGGCACTTTGACCGCGCCAATCAGCTGTGGGTTGACGGAGGGTTCGATAATGCGCGCCTGCTGAGGGTCAATCGCTTCTGCGCGAATACCGGCCTCTTCACAGGCGCGAATGAAGGTAGCCTGGAAGGAGAGCTCATCCTCCGGCAGGGTAATAAACAGACCGTCCGTCGGCTCAACGCAATGACGGGCGATACGTTTCAGAATCTGGTTTTCGCTGATGCACTCACGGGCAGATTCAGCGTCGGTGACGGCGTAGCGCGCACCGCTGTGCAGCAGGCCATGGTTACGTCCGGTCGCGCCCGTGGCGATATCGTGGCGTTCCACTAAGATGACGCGCAACCCGCGCAGCGCACAGTCGCGTGCGATCCCTGCACCTGTTGCTCCTCCGCCAATGATAATCACGTCACTAGTTTGCGAGTCGCGAGTTTTCATTGTTTTTCCTCACAGTTCGTTTTTTATCATTTAGCCACATAAAAAACATGAATTGTTTGATTTCGCGCATAATCGCTCATTATTCGAAAATGAAACGTGATTTCGTGCGCCTTTATGAACATTTGTCATAAATCTGTAACAATTTGTGCTGCGTTTCACATTTTTGTTAGGTATCTTTCCTTAACATCGCGGCCACACTGGAAGCGGTAGGGTAGTAATGACGAACTGCAGTGTTTACTTCGAATGAAAGACGGCCACGGAGGCTACGCTATGTTGAGTATTTTTAAACCAGCGCCACATAAGGCGCGTTTGCCTGCTACGGAGATCGATCCGACATATCGTCGATTGCGTTGGCAGATTTTCCTGGGGATTTTCTTTGGTTATGCCGCGTACTATCTGGTACGTAAGAACTTTGCCCTGGCGATGCCATATCTGGTTGAGCAGGGTTTCTCTCGCGGCGATCTGGGTTTTGCCTTGTCCGGTATCTCCATTGCTTACGGATTTTCGAAATTCATCATGGGGTCCGTTTCGGATCGCTCGAATCCGCGCGTTTTCCTGCCAGCAGGTTTGATTCTGGCTGCCGCAGTGATGTTGTTTATGGGCTTTGTGCCGTGGGCGACATCGAGCATTGCGATTATGTTTGTGCTGCTGTTCCTCTGCGGATGGTTCCAGGGGATGGGGTGGCCGCCGTGTGGCCGTACCATGGTGCACTGGTGGTCGCAGAAAGAACGTGGCGGCATTGTTTCCGTCTGGAACTGTGCGCACAACGTGGGCGGCGGTCTGCCTCCTCTGCTGTTCCTGCTCGGTATGGCCTGGTTCAATGACTGGAAAGCGGCGCTGTATATGCCTGCTTTCGGTGCGATTGTGGTTGCGCTGTTCGCCTTTGCGATGATGCGCGATACGCCGCAGTCTTGCGGTCTGCCGCCTATCGAAGAGTATAAGAACGACTACCCGGACGATTACAACGAGAAAGCCGAAGAAGAGCTGACCGCCAAGCAGATCTTCATGCAGTACGTACTGCCAAACAAACTGTTGTGGTACATCGCTATCGCCAACGTGTTCGTTTATCTGCTGCGCTACGGCATCCTGGACTGGTCACCAACCTACCTGAAAGAAGTGAAGCATTTCGCACTCGATAAATCATCCTGGGCCTACTTCCTGTATGAATACGCGGGTATTCCAGGCACGCTGCTGTGTGGTTGGATGTCGGATAAAGTCTTCCGTGGCAACCGTGGCGCGACCGGCGTGTTCTTTATGACGCTGGTGACTATCGCGACCATCGTTTACTGGATGAACCCGGCAGGTAACCCGAACGTTGATATGGCTTGTATGATTATCATCGGCTTCCTGATCTACGGCCCGGTCATGTTGATCGGTCTGCACGCGCTGGAACTGGCGCCGAAAAAAGCGGCGGGCACGGCGGCAGGCTTTACCGGACTGTTCGGTTATCTCGGCGGTTCTGTGGCGGCGAGCGCCATTGTCGGCTACACCGTTGACTTCTTCGGCTGGGACGGCGGCTTTATGGTGATGATTGGCGGTAGCGTGCTGGCGGTCATTCTGCTGGTGGTCGTCATGATTGGCGAAAAACGTCACCACGAAGAAGTACAGCTGAAACGTAACGGGGGCTAATTAATGAAAACCACATTGAAAAGTCTCAGCGTGGCGCTGATGCTGGCTGGTATGGTCGTTAGCAGTGCGGCGGTCGCCGCCGATAAAATCGTGATTGCGCATCGTGGGGCAAGCGGTTATTTACCGGAGCATACGCTGCCCGCGAAAGCGATGGCCTATGCTCAGGGCGCGGATTATCTGGAGCAGGATTTGGTAATGACCAAGGATGACCATCTGGTCGTCCTGCATGACCACTATCTGGACCGCGTCACCGATGTCGCTGAGCGTTTTCCGAATCGTGCGCGTAAAGATGGACGTTATTACGCCATCGACTTTACGCTGGACGAGATCAAATCGCTGAAATTTACCGAAGGCTTTGATATCGAGAATGGCAAAAAGGTACAGACTTACCCTGGGCGCTTCCCGATGGGTAAATCTGATTTCCGCGTGCACACTTTCGAAGAAGAGATTGAGTTCGTTCAGGGACTGAATCATTCAACCGGTAAAAACATCGGCATTTACCCGGAAATGAAGGCGCCGTGGTTCCATCACCAGGAAGGGAAAGACATCGCAGCGAAAACGCTGGAAGTGCTGAAAAAGTATGGGTATACCAGCAAAAACGACAAGGTTTACCTACAGTGTTTTGATGTCGCGGAGTTAAAGCGCATTAAAAACGAACTGGAACCAAAGATGGGGATGGATCTCAATCTGGTGCAGTTGATTGCGTACACTGACTGGAATGAAACCCAGGAGAAAAAGCCGGACGGTAGTTGGGTTAATTACAACTATGACTGGATGTTTAAACCGGGTGCCATGAAGCAGGTGGCGCAGTATGCGGACGGCATTGGGCCGGACTACCACATGCTGGTTGATGAGAAGTCGAAAAAAGGCAATATCTCGTTAACTGGCATGGTTCAGGACGCGCATCAGAACAAGATGGTGGTGCATCCTTATACTGTTCGTGCCGATCAGCTACCGGATTACACCACTGACGTAAACCAGCTGTATGACATTCTGTATAACAAGGCGGGCGTTGACGGGTTGTTCACCGACTTCCCCGACAAAGCAGTGAAATTCCTGAATAAAGAGTAATGGCACAAGGCCTGTGATGCACCTCCGGTCACAGGCCTTATTGGATAACGTTATAAACTGTTAGATAAGGCCGTCTGCTGTCAACATTTCCATACAAGCCTGCAGGAGAAATAAAGGGCTGCCGTCCACCGGCGGCTCTTTTGCCAGTAACGATATCTGTCGATAGAACGTCGGCTCCAGCGCCACCGAGCGTATCTCCCCGCCAACGGCTTTCAGCGTTAACTCCGGTAATAACGCAATACCCAGCCCCTGACGAATAAAACTCATCGCGGTATCCGGATGGTTAAATTCGTATTTAATAACCGGCTCGATACCTTTCTCTTTAAATAGCGTCATGATGCTTAATTCATAGCGACCTTTACTGATAATCAGCGGTTCTCCCACCAGTTGTTCAACCGTAACCGCGGTATGGGCTGCCAGAGGATGGCTTTCGGGAACTACAACGGTAAATTTATCGCGATAGACCGGTACGCAGTACATGCCGCTCACCGGAAAATGCACAAATCCGGCATCAATGTCCCCACTGCGCAGGGAATCAACGATCGCCGTGCTGTTCTCTTCGAAGGGAATGATTTTGATGTGCGGATGATGCTGCTCGAAGTGGTGGATAATGCCCGGTAAAATGCAGGCGCAGGCACTGGGAAAGCAGCCGATGCGCAGGGTTCGGGCTGGGTTTTTTCGCTCCTGCTCGGCAATTTCTTTCACCGCGTTGGTTTCTGCAACGATCATGCGCAGGTGCGGAACGATCCGCCTTCCAACCGGGGTGAGCTGAATGTCTTTACGGCGCTCGCGGATAAGACATTCGACTCCCAACTCTTCTTCAAGCGCCGAAATGGCCTGGCTTACAGCGGATTGGGTCATATACAACCGCTTACTGGCTTCGGTAAAACCGCCGCATTCAAGCACGGTAAGCAGGGCGTGGATCTGGGTTAATGTCATTAGCTCCCTCTAATTAACAATATTAAAACGATTAATTTCTCTAATATGATGAATCTGTTTACACTTGCGGTCTACCGTATAAATCACATTTTGACGCACCTCTCCGTTGCTCAGTTGAGCTGAGCGTTGCCTGCGTGCGCCGTCTGGACAGGCTGTCGAATATGAAAGAAAAACTGTGGACGAAAGATTTTTGGGCAATCACGATAATTAGCTTCATTATATTCTTTGTGTTTTATGTCCTGCTCACGTTATTACCGATCTATATTTCGGATCGCCTGCACGCCACGCCAGATAAAGCCGGCTTATTGGTCACCTTCTTTTTAGGTGCCGCAATTGTTGTGCGTCCGTTCGCCGGGCAATGGGTGGGGAAATATTCGAATAAAACGATTCTGGTGCTCTCTTCTCTGGCCTTTTTGGTTGTCACTGCGCTGTATCCTGTTTGCCACTCAATTGAATCGCTGCTGTTTATTCGGGTGCTTCATGGAGTGACGTTTGGCGTCATTACCACGGTAAAAGGAACGATTTCCGCGCGGCTGATACCGGCCTCCCGACGTGGGGAGGGCATCAGTTTTTTCTCGTTGGCCATGGGGCTGGCAATGGTTGTGGGGCCGTGGGTAGGGCTGAATATGGCACGCTGGGAAGCTTTTACCACCGCATTCTGGCTGTGTAGCGCGGTTGCCGTACTGGGTATTATCCTGTCATTGATCGTCGCCGTACCGCCGGTCATCCGTCATGCCGACGGCTCAAAACCGAAGCTGGGATTTGCGGCAATGTTTGATCGCGCAGCGCTGCCTTTCGCGATGGTGACGTTTTTCATGACTTTCTCCTATGCGGGTGTTTCTGCTTTTCTTGCGCTGTATGCGCGCGAGTTGGATCTGATGGCCGCCGCCAGTAATTTCCTGTTGTGCTACGCCATTTGTCTGATGATCTGTCGAACCTTTACCGGCAATATTTGTGATAAAAAGGGGCCGAAATACGTGGTATATCCGTGTTTGCTGGCCTTTACCATCGGACTGGTGGCGCTTGGCTACACCAACGGCAGTATCATGATGATTATTGCCGGGGGATTAATCGGCATTGGTTACGGTTCCGTCACGCCGGTATTCCAGACACAAATTATTAGCTCGGTGGAGCCGCATAAAATTGGCATCGCCAATTCGCTTTTCTTCAATGCGATGGATGCGGGAATGGCGATCGGCGCGTTCATTATGGGGATGATGGTCGAGGGCGTGGGCTATCGGGCGATTTATCTGGTAGGGGCGCTGCTGGTGGTTTTAGCCGGGGCGCTGTACATTGCGCAGATGAAGCGCCGCGGGGCGATGCCGTTAGTTAGCGCACACGAAGTGCACTAACCGTTACAGCTCGATTTCAATATCGCCTTTTGCCCGGCAACAGCAGGGCAATATTTCGCCCGGCTGAATAAAGGCCAGAGGCTCGGCGATCCAGTCCACCTGTCCCGCCACCAGGCGGGTACGGCAGGAACCACAGTAACCCTCACGACACTGGTATTCGACTTCAACATTGTGCGATTCGAGTGCGGCAAGCAGGGAGGGGTGTTCATCCTGGCACAGCAGCTGTGTGCCAGAGATGCGCAGAGTAACGCGGCCCATTAGAGCTGGAAGTTACTCAGATCGTCGGTATCAACCTCGGAGTCGATCTGGCCGACCAGATAAGAGCTGACTTCCACTTCCTGCGGCGCAACCTGTACGTTATCGGACACCAGCCAGGTGTTGATCCATGGGATCGGGTTAGAACGCGTCCGGAACGGCAGATCCAGCCCAACAGCCTGCATACGAATGTTGGTGATGTACTCAACGTACTGGCACAGAATATCTTTGTTCAGACCGATCATCGAACCGTCACGGAACAGATAGTCCGCCCACTCTTTCTCTTGCAGCGCGGCCTGCACGAACAGGTCATAGCACTCTTGCTTACACTCTTCTGCGATTTCCGCCATCTCTGGGTCGTCTACACCGCTGCGCAGCAGGTTCAGCATGTGCTGTGTACCGGTCAGATGCAGGGCTTCGTCGCGGGCGATCAGACGAATAATTTTCGCGTTGCCTTCCATCAGTTCACGTTCGGCGAAGGCGAAGGAGCAGGCGAAGCTGACGTAGAAGCGAATGGCTTCCAGCGCGTTCACGCTCATCAGGCACAGGTACAGCTTTTTCTTCAGCTCACGCAGATTCACGACAACCGTTTTGCCATTAACGCTATGGGTGCCTTCGCCGAGAAGATGCCAATAGCTGGTCATCTCGATCAATTCGTCATAGTAGCTGGAAATGCCTTCCGCGCGCTTCTGGATCTGCTCGTTGGTGACGATATCGTCAAACACCACCGCCGGATCGTTGACGATGTTACGGATGATATGGGTGTAAGAACGCGAGTGGATCGTTTCAGAAAACGCCCACGTTTCGACCCAGGTTTCCAGTTCAGGAATCGAGATTAACGGCAGCAGCGCGACGTTCGGGCTACGTCCCTGAATGGAGTCCAGCAGCGTCTGATACTTCAGGTTGCTGATGAATATATGCTTTTCATGCTCCGGCAGCGCCTGGAAGTCGATGCGATCGCGGGAAACATCGACCTCTTCCGGACGCCAGAAGAAAGAGAGCTGCTTTTCGATCAGTTTTTCGAAGATGTCATATTTTTGCTGATCGTAGCGGGCGACGTTCACCGGCTGGCCGAAGAACATCGGTTCCAGAAGCTGATCATTTTTCGTCTGTGAAAAAGTGGTGTATGCCATTAATGTGAATCCTTTGTGGGATGAGCGCCGGATGCGGTACAAACACCTTATCCGGCCTACAAACCGTGCAATCGTAGGCCGGGTAAGCGTAGCGCCACCCGGCAATATTCATCAGATCTTACATGCGCCGCTTTCGCAGCCATCGTCCTGAATGGACGGCACCAGATCGTCCTGAGTATCTTCCGCGCCATCGCGGGTGTTCTGATAATACAGCGTTTTGACGCCAAATTTGTAGGCGGTGAGCAGGTCTTTCAGCAACTGCTGCATCGGCACTTTTCCTGATGGGAAACGCGTCGGATCATAGTTGGTGTTGGCGGAAATCGACTGATCGATAAACTTCTGCATGATACCTACCAGTTGCAGATAACCGTCGTTGCTCGGCATTTCCCACAGCAGTTCGTAGGCGTCGTGCAAGTGTTCGTAGTCCGGCACGACCTGACGCAGAATCCCATCTTTAGACGCTTTGATGCTCACGTAGCCGCGCGGTGGTTCAATACCGTTGGTCGCATTAGAGATCTGCGAAGAGGTTTCCGACGGCATCAGCGCAGAGAGCGTGGAGTTACGCAGGCCGTGCGTCTTGATGGACTCGCGAAGCTGCTCCCAGTCCAGATGCAGCGGCTCGTCAGAGATAGCATCAAGGTCTTTTTTATAGGTATCGATCGGTAAAATACCCTGGGAGTAAGTGGTTTCGTTAAACCACGGGCACGCGCCTTGCTCTTTTGCCAGCTCGTTAGAGGCTTTCAGCAGGTAATACTGAATGGCTTCGAAGGTTTGGTGAGTCAGGTTATTGGCGCTACCGTCAGAATAACGCTTACCGTTTTTCGCCAGCCAGTAGGCGTAGTTGATGACGCCAATACCCAGCGTACGACGGCCCATTGCGCCGCGTTTGGCGGCCGGGATTGGGTAATCCTGATAATCCAGCAGCGCATCCAGCGCGCGTACCGCCAGTACGGCCAGCTCTTCCAGCTCGTCCAGACTGTTGATAGCACCCAGGTTAAATGCGGATAGCGTACACAGCGCAATTTCGCCGTTTTCGTCGTTCACGTCGGTCAGTGGTTTGGTCGGCAGGGCGATTTCCAGACACAGGTTGGACTGGCGCACCGGCGCAACAACCGGATCAAACGGGCTGTGGGTGTTGCAGTGGTCAACGTTCTGAATGTAGATACGGCCGGTAGAGGCACGTTCCTGCATCATCAGGGAGAAAAGTTCAACCGCTTTCACGCGCTGTTTACGGATGCTGTCGTCGTTTTCATATTGGGTGTACAGTCGTTCGAACTCGTCCTGGTCGGCGAAGAACGCATCATACAGGCCCGGGACGTCGGACGGGCTGAACAGGGTGATGTCGCCGCCTTTCAGCAGACGGGTATACATCAGCTTGTTGATCTGCACGCCGTAGTCCATATGACGCACGCGGTTGCCTTCAACGCCGCGGTTGTTTTTCAGCACCAGCAGGCTTTCGACTTCCAGATGCCACATCGGGTAGAACAGGGTGGCCGCACCGCCGCGCACGCCGCCTTGCGAGCAGGATTTCACCGCGGTCTGGAAGTGCTTGTAGAACGGAATACAGCCAGTGTGGAACGCTTCACCGCCACGAATCGGGCTACCCAGCGCACGGATGCGGCCGGCGTTGATACCGATACCGGCGCGCTGAGAAACATATTTCACGATAGCGCTGGAGGTGGCGTTGATGGAATCCAGGCTGTCGCCGCACTCGATCAGTACGCAGGAGCTGAACTGGCGGGTTGGGGTACGCACGCCGGACATAATTGGCGTCGGCAGAGAAATTTTGAACGTTGAAACGGCATCGTAGAAACGTTTTACATATTGCAGACGCGTTTCACGTGGATAGTTAGAGAACAGGCAGGCCGCTACCAGAATGTAGAGGAACTGCGCGCTTTCATAAATCTCACCGGTGACACGGTTTTGCACCAGATATTTACCTTCTAACTGCTTCACCGCTGCATAGGAGAAGGTCATATCACGGTCGTGTACGATGAACGAGTCCATCTGCTTGAACTCTTCTTCCGTGTAGTCTTCCAGCAGATGATTGTCGTATTTGCCCATTTCAACCATTTTCACGACATGGTCGTAAAGTGCAGGCGGTTCAAACTCGCCGTAGGCTTTTTTACGCAGGTGGAAAATGGCCAGGCGGGCAGCCAGGTACTGATAATCCGGTGCCTCGCGGGAGATCAGGTCGGCGGCTGCTTTGATGATCGTCTCATGGATATCGGACGTTTTGATACCGTCATAAAACTGAATATGAGAGCGCAGCTCGACCTGAGAAATCGATACGTTATTCAGTCCTTCTGCCGCCCAATCCAGAACTCGGTGGATTTTGTCGAGATTGATGCGCTCTGTACTACCATCACGCTTTGTCACCAGCAGACTCTGATTCATGTGGTTTTTTACCTGTCCGTGAAAGAAAAAATATCCCCCATATTATCCACAGAGTCATGTTGTGACTAAGTCTGTGGATAAATACTATATGTAGGGGTTGTTTGATAAAATAGACGCTATATGGTGAGTATTCTAGTAGGGATTCTTTTCAGCACAAGAGTTGATTTTGACGTTAAATTGAGGTTGCAAAAGGGTAAGAATCGCTAAGTGCGCGTCTTATAAGGCCTGGCGGGGATGTCAATAATTGAGAAAAAAAATAGAAAATTTGATCGAGTGCTGATTTCTTCATCTAAGGCGAAGAAAGTTCTTATGATCTGGCACAGGAATTGTAGGCCTGATAAGCGAAGCGCCATCAGGCCCTGTTCCTGTCAGCATGCCGAATAGCAGCGTTGGACGCCTTATCCGGCCTACAGGAAGCGGTTAATCAACGCTGGCAGTGGTATGGACCATATAGTTCACATCTACGCCCGGACCGAGTTTAAAGCTGTTGGTGATCGGGTTGTAGTGCAGGCCGGTCATATGACGCTCTTTCAGCACGGTCTGATCTACCCACTGTAATAACTCTGCAGGCTTAATAAATTTTTTCACATCATGCGTGCCTTTCGGCACCATGCGCAAAATATATTCCGCTCCGACCACGGCCATCAGCCAGGATTTGCCGTTGCGGTTAAGCGTGGAGAAAAACACTTCGCCGCCCGGTTTGACCAGCCTGGCGCAGGCGCTGACCACCGACTGCGGGTCCGGCACGTGCTCCAGCATTTCCATGCAGGTCACCACGTCATACTGGTGCGCATGTTTTTCCGCATGCTCTTCGACGGTTTCCTGGACGTACTCGACCTGGATACCGCTCTCCAGCGCATGCAGTTTTGCTACCTGTAACGGTTCAAAGCCCATATCCAGGCCCGTGACGGTTGCGCCTTCGCGCGCCATACTTTCCGCCAGAATGCCGCCGCCGCAGCCAACGTCGAGTACCTTTTTACCAAACAGACCGCCTGAGCGCTCAGTGATGTAGCCCAGACGCAGCGGGTTAATGCGGTGCAGTGGCTTAAATTCCCCCTCAAGGTCCCACCAGCGTGACGCGACTGCTTCAAACTTGGCAATTTCTTCATGGTCAACGTTGTGGCTTACCGGGGGTTTTTCGGCATTCATTGGGGCTTCTACTCCTAAATTTGCGATGCAAATGAGTATATCAGCCTGACGGGATGAATAAAGCCTCTGTCAGGGGGAATCCATTTACCTGAATCTGTGCGAATGTGTTATAATTTGCGACCTTTGAATCCGGGATACAGTAGAGGGATAGCGGTTAGATGAGCGACCTTGCGAGAGAAATTACACCGGTCAACATTGAGGAAGAGCTGAAGAGCTCATATCTGGATTATGCGATGTCGGTCATTGTTGGCCGTGCGCTGCCAGACGTCCGAGATGGCCTGAAACCGGTTCACCGTCGCGTACTTTACGCCATGAACGTATTGGGCAACGACTGGAATAAAGCCTATAAAAAATCTGCCCGTGTCGTTGGTGACGTAATCGGTAAATACCACCCTCATGGTGATACCGCCGTTTACGACACCATTGTTCGTATGGCGCAGCCATTCTCCTTGCGTTACATGCTGGTAGATGGTCAGGGTAACTTTGGTTCTGTCGATGGCGACTCCGCAGCGGCGATGCGTTATACGGAAATCCGTATGTCGAAAATCGCCCATGAGCTGATGGCTGACCTGGAAAAAGAAACGGTTGATTTCGTCGATAACTACGACGGCACCGAACAAATTCCTGACGTCATGCCGACCAAAATTCCTAACCTGCTGGTGAACGGTTCGTCCGGTATCGCGGTAGGTATGGCAACCAACATTCCGCCGCACAACCTGACGGAAGTGATCAACGGCTGTCTGGCATACATTGACGATGAAGACATCAGCATTGAAGGGCTGATGGAGCATATTCCGGGTCCGGACTTCCCGACCGCCGCGATCATTAACGGTCGTCGTGGTATCGAAGAAGCCTACCGTACCGGTCGTGGCAAAGTGTACATTCGCGCCCGCGCGGAAGTCGAAGCCGACGCCAAAACCGGCCGTGAAACCATCATCGTCCATGAAATTCCGTATCAGGTGAACAAAGCGCGCCTGATCGAGAAAATCGCCGAGCTGGTAAAAGACAAACGCGTTGAAGGCATCAGCGCGCTGCGTGACGAGTCTGATAAAGACGGTATGCGCATCGTGATTGAAGTGAAACGCGATGCGGTCGGGGAAGTGGTTCTGAACAACCTTTATTCCCAGACCCAACTGCAGGTTTCTTTCGGTATCAACATGGTTGCGCTGCACCATGGTCAGCCGAAGATCATGAACCTGAAAGATATTATTGCCGCGTTTGTACGTCACCGTCGTGAAGTCGTAACGCGTCGTACTATCTTTGAACTGCGTAAAGCCCGCGACCGTGCGCATATCCTTGAAGCGCTGGCGATTGCGCTGGCGAACATTGACCCAATCATTGAACTGATCCGTCGCGCGCCGACCCCGGCAGAAGCGAAAGCTGCGTTGGTTGCACGTTCGTGGGAACTGGGTAACGTGTCCGCCATGCTGGAACGTGCCGGTGATGACGCCGCGCGTCCTGAATGGCTGGAGCCGGAATTTGGCGTGCGTGACGGTCAGTACTACCTGACTGAACAGCAGGCCCAGGCGATCCTGGATCTGCGTTTGCAGAAACTGACCGGCCTTGAGCATGAAAAACTGCTCGACGAATACAAAGAGCTGCTGGAGCAGATCGCTGAACTGCTGCATATTCTGGGCAGCGCAGATCGTCTGATGGAAGTTATCCGTGAAGAGATGGAGCTGATTCGCGAGCAGTTCGGCGACGAACGTCGTACCGAAATCACCGCCAACAGCGCTGACATCAATATCGAAGATCTGATTAGCCAGGAAGATGTTGTCGTGACCTTGTCTCATCAGGGCTACGTGAAATATCAGCCGTTAACCGATTACGAAGCACAGCGTCGTGGCGGTAAAGGCAAATCAGCAGCACGTATTAAAGAAGAAGACTTTATTGACCGCCTGCTGGTGGCCAACACCCATGACACGATCCTCTGCTTCTCCAGCCGTGGTCGTTTGTACTGGATGAAGGTTTATCAGTTGCCGGAAGCCAGCCGTGGCGCGCGTGGACGTCCAATCGTCAACCTGCTGCCATTGGAAGCGAACGAACGTATCACCGCTATTTTGCCGGTACGCGAGTACGAAGAAGGTGTGAACGTCTTTATGGCGACTGCCAGCGGTACCGTGAAGAAAACCGCGCTGACCGAGTTCAGCCGTCCGCGTTCCGCCGGTATCATTGCGGTTAACCTGAACGAAGGCGACGAGCTGATTGGTGTTGACCTGACGTCCGGTAGTGATGAAGTCATGCTGTTCTCTGCCGCGGGTAAAGTAGTGCGCTTTAAAGAAGATGCCGTTCGTGCGATGGGTCGTACCGCGACCGGCGTACGCGGTATCAAGCTGGCAGGCGAAGACAAAGTCGTTTCTCTGATTATTCCGCGCGGCGAAGGCGCTATCCTGACCGTGACGCAAAACGGCTACGGTAAGCGTACCGCGGCAGAAGAGTATCCGACCAAGTCTCGTGCGACTCAGGGCGTTATCTCCATCAAAGTGACCGAGCGCAACGGCTCTGTTGTTGGCGCAGTACAGGTTGAAGATACCGACCAGATCATGATGATCACCGATGCAGGTACGCTGGTGCGTACTCGCGTGTCGGAAATCAGCGTAGTAGGGCGTAACACCCAGGGCGTGATCCTCATCCGTACTGCGGAAGATGAAAACGTCGTGGGTCTGCAACGCGTTGCTGAGCCGGTTGATGATGAAGAACTCGACTCCATCGACGGAAGTGCCGCTGAGGGCGACGAGGATATCGCGCCTGAAGCAGAAACCGATGATGATGCAGCGGATGACGCTGACGAGTAATTGAGATGTTATGAAAAGGGCCGGAGAAATCCGGCCCTTTTTTTAATTCATGCGTTCCACAATCATTGCGATTCCCTGACCGCCACCAATGCACAGCGTGGCAAGCCCAAGCGTTTGATCGTGTGCCTGTAGCGCATGCAGCAGCGTAACCAGAATTCGTGCGCCGCTGGCGCCAATAGGATGTCCCAGCGCAATGGCCCCGCCGTTGATGTTAACCTTTTGCGGATCGAACCCCAGCGTTTTGCCGACGGCAAGAAACTGCGCGGCAAATGCCTCGTTGGCTTCGATAAGATCGATATCGGACAGCTGCAGCCCGCTCAGCTGTAGCGCTTTTTGCGTGGCCGGAACCGGCCCCATCCCCATCATCGCCGGTGCCACGCCGCCGCTGGCCCAGGCTTTGATCCGCGCCAGCGGTTTCAGCCCTGCCGCCAGTGCCGCAGACTCTTCCATTACCACTAATGCCGCCGCACCGTCGTTGATCCCCGAAGCGTTGCCTGCGGTGACGGTTCCTGTTTTATCAAAGGCCGGGCGTAAGGCGGCGAGCCCTTCCGCCGTTGAGTCAGCTTTGGGGAACTCGTCGCGCTCAAAGATGATGGTTTTTTTACGGGACGACACGCTGACGGGCACGATTTCAGCCTCGAATGCGCCGGATGTGATGGCAGCCACGGCTTTACGTTGTGACTGCAGTGCCAGTTCATCCTGCATTTCGCGGCTGATGCCGTACTCTTTGGCGACATTTTCTGCGGTGATCCCCATGTGGTACCCATGCTCGGCGCAGATCAGGCCGTCGCGCAGAATAACGTCTGACAATTGCCCATCACCAAGACGATATCCCCAGCGGGCCTTTGCGTCTAACAGGTAGGGGGCCTGGCTCATGTTTTCCATCCCTCCCGCCACGATCGCCTGAGCTTGTCCTGCCTTAATTGCGAGGGCGGCAAGCGCTACGCTTTTCAGGCCCGAGCCGCACACTTTGTTGACGGTAAAGCCGCAAACGGTGTCGGACAGGCCGCTTTTTAACAATGCCTGACGCGCCGGATTTTGTCCGAGTCCTGACTGCAACACGTTGCCCATAATCACCTCGTCCACGCGTTGAGGGTCAAGGTGAGCACGCTCAAGTGCGGCTCTAATGACGGTGGCTCCAAGCTCGACGGCACCCGTTGTTGCCAGTGCGCCGTTAAAACTGCCGATTGCGGTACGTGCCGCGCTGACGATGACACAGTTTTTCATTTTTCAGTTCCTTTTAATAAGTTGTTGCCGTCAGAACAGGGTCAATCCAATAACAAAAATGACGCCGGAGAAGAGCAGGGCGGTGATGCAGTACCCCATAATGTCGCGCACGCCCAGCCCGGCGATGGCCAGAGCCGGTAGCGCCCAGAATGGTTGTGCCATGTTCATCCACTGCTCCCCGTAGGCGATGGCCATCACTGATTTGCCAAGATCGGCACCCAGCGCCTGCGCCGCAGGCATGACGAACGGTCCCTGAATAACCCAATGGCCGCCGCCGGACGGCACGGCAAAGTTAATCAGCGCTGAACTGAAGAAGGTCATCAGCGGGAAGGTATCTTTGTTGGCGACGTTAATGAAAAACTCGGTAATAAGCCCGCCGAGACCGGAGTGCTCCATCATCAACTGAATACCGGCGTAGAAGGGGAATTGCACCAGAATCCCGGCGGTGCTACGTGCGGCAGCGCTGACGGCGCGCATATAGGCCATCGGTGTTTTATGCAGCAGCAGACCGGCAATCATAAACATCAGGTTGACGGTATTGATAGTGATGTTGAAACCTTTCTCGGCAAAGTAGATGCCCAGATAGGCAATACCTAATGCACCGATGATCAGTGCCAGAATGCGGCTTTCTTCCAGTTTTTCCGACGGCGGCGCGTCTGGCGGTAGCTTCTTCTGAAAATCAGCTTCTTCCAGTAATAGTTTCGGATCGATGCTCACCACATCTGCAGGTTTTGGCGTCATCATGCGCGTGATGAACGGCATTACCACAATCAGCGCCACGGTGATGAAGATATTGAAGCCGGTGAACAGGGTGTCCGCGACGGGAATTAATCCCGCTATGTGCTCGACCGGGTTGCCAGGCGTTGCCGCCAATAAAGGCATTGAGCCGGAAAAACCACCGCCCCAGGTCAGGAAGCCGATGTAGGCGCAGGCAATCAGTAACGGATAATCGGAACCCGGTACCCGACGAGCGACTTCGCGGGCGAACATCGCCCCGACCACCAGACCGAATCCCCAGTTGATAACGCAGGCAACCGAACCAAAAAAAGTGACCAGCATTACGCCCTGAGCGGGGGTTTTGGCAGCGGATGCCGCCGTACGCAGCAGGCTTTTCACCGGCCCGGAACTGGCTAACGCATGGCCGGTCACGATGATTAGCGCCATCTGCATGCCAAACGCCAGCAGGTTCCAGAAACCGTCACCCCAGAATTTCACCATGCTGATGGGCGTCTGTGGCGTTAACCATAGCGCGATGCCGAAGGTCAGCAATGTTAACAACATGGCAAAAATCAGCGGGTCGGGCAGCCAGCGGCTGACCACCCGTGTCATAAAGCGAGCGATGCGGCCAATCATGCGTCACCTCGCAGGATGAGCAGATCGTCGGCAATAGCAAACTGCGCTTCGGTTTTTTCACGCAGCGTGGCGATATCACATCCTTCGACAATTTCAGTCAGCCACATTTTGCCGTCAATAAAGCGGAATACGGCAAGTTCAGTGACCAGCATGTGCACAGCATGCTGCGCGGTGAGCGGCATGGTGCATTGCCGCAGGATTTTTGCTGAGCCGTCTTTCGCGCAATGCTCCATGGCAATAATGACTTTCCGTGCACCGGTCACCAGATCCATAGCGCCCCCCATGCCGGGCACCATCTTGCCGGGAACCACCCAGTTGGCAAGGTTTGCCTGCTCATCGACCTGTAACCCACCCAATACACAGGCATCAACGTGACCGCCGCGAATCAACGCGAACGACATGGCGCTATCAAACATCGCCGCGCCTGGCAAAATACCGCACGGTTGGCCGCCCGCGTTTACCAGGTCAGGATGCGCGGTGGTCACTGGGCCCAGTCCCAGAAAACCATTCTCAGATTGCAGCGTAATGTGAATATCTGCAGGCAAGTAGTTGGCTACCATGGTTGGCAGGCCAATACCTAAGTTGACGATATCGCCATCGCGAAGCTCTTGCGCCACCCGGCGCGCAATACGTTGTTTAGCATCCATGATTAGCTCTCCTGTGGAATGACGATATGGTCGATAACGGCGCCGGGGGTAACAATCTGGTCAGGCTGCAGCTCGCCTGTTTCAACCATTTCATCCGGTTCAACCAGCGTGATGTCAGCGGCGAGAGCAATCAGAGGGTTAAAGTTTCGGGCGCTGAGCTGGTAGGTGAGGTTGCCAAGCATGTCAGAGCGATGGGCGCGAATAAGCGCTAAATCGGCGCGCAATGGGCGTTCAAGAAGCCAGGTTTTGCCCTCGAGCGTGATGGTCTGCTTACCATCTTCCACGATGGTGCCAACGCCGGTAGGCGTCAGAAAACCACCAAGACCCGCGCCGCCGCAGCGAATTTGCTCGATCAGGGTACCTTGTGGAACCAACTGTACGTCCATCTCGCCGGCAATCATGCGACGACCGGTTTCCGGGTTGGTGCCAATGTGCGAGGCAATGACTTTGCTCACCCGCCCATTGACGATCAGTGGCCCGATACCGGTATCGACAAATGCAGTATCGTTAGCAATCAGCGTCAGATCTCTGACGCCGGATTCCAGCAGGGCTTCAACCAGGCGAGGCGGTGTGCCTACCCCCATAAAACCACCGACCATGATGGTCATGCCGTCACGAAAGAAGCCTGTAGCGTCTTGTAAGGTAATCAGTTTTGTTTTCATTATGTTTCCCTTTTGCATACTCCATTTTGGGTACGCTCAGGGAAGTGCAAGCAGAATGCCAGGATGCTTTAAAAGACGTATTAATCTTTAATCGTTTGAATTTATTAATGTATTTCTATATTTCTAACGGGGAGGTAAAGCGAGGGGCTATGCAGAATTTTGCGCAGTGTGCAAAATTCTGCATAGCAAATTTGCGTATCAGGAACCCGAAGGGTCGATGCCGTACTCTTGTAATTTATACATCAGGGCGCGTCGGCTAATCCCCAGCATCAACGCCGTGCGGGTGCGGTTGCCGTCCTGACTGTCGAGGACTTCGAGTATAATGCGTTTTTCCTCACGCTTAATCTCTTCTTTCAGATTGCGCTCCCCGGAGTGAGTCGGTTTTGTCTCTGTCGTGGCGCTCACCGGGTTGCGGAAAGCGTCGGGGAGATCGTCGGCAAAAATTATCGCGCCAGTATTCATAATGACGGCACGTTCGATGACGTTTGACAGTTCACGAATGTTACCCGGCCAGGACCAGGCGGCGAGCATCGACATTGCCGTCGGGTCGATCTCGATAATATCGCGCTGATTTTCAGCGCTGAATTTTTGTAAAAAGTGGTTGGCGAGTAAGGCAATGTCTTCACGACGCTCGCGTAAGGGAGGCAAAGTTAAATGGATAACGTTGAGCCGGTAAAACAGGTCTTCGCGAAACGTTCCTTCCTTCACCATGGTTTGCAGGCAGCGGTTGGTGGCGGCGACGATACGAATATCAACGCGAATGGTCTGGTGCCCGCCGATGCGTTCAAACTCTCTCTCCTGCAAAATACGCAGCAGTTTGGCTTGTAACACCAGCGGCATCTCACCAATTTCATCAAGCAACAGCGTTCCCTGATGAGCGCGCTCGAATAACCCCTGACGCAACGCCTGTGCCCCGGTAAAAGCGCCTTTTTCGTGACCAAATAGCTCGCTTTCCAGCAGCGACTCCGGCAGAGCCGCGCAGTTAACTTTGATAAATGGGCCATTGGCGCGTTTGCTGTTGTAGTGAATGGCGCGGGCGATCAGCTCTTTTCCTGTGCCGCTTTCACCGCTTATCAGGACATTGGCCTGTGAGAGGGCGATTTTCGCTGTGTCTTTACAGATATCCATCATACGCGGACTGTTGGTCAGAATATGCCCCCACTGCCAGCTGGTGCTCAACGCTTTGTGCAGATTGCGGATTTCCTGTTTCATCTCCTGCAGTTGCAATGCGCGTTGAATCACCATGCTAAGCTCGTCGAGATCAAAGGGCTTAATCACGTAATCAAATGCGCCGCTACGTAGCGCTTCTACGGCGGTTTCGACTTCGGCATACGCGGTCATCAGAATGACAGGGATACGTGGTTGCTGGGCGCGCATCACTTTCAGCGCGTCGATGCCGTCCATCTCCGGCATGCGAATATCCATCAGCACGACGTCTGGCTGCGTTTCGCTAAACAGGCTCAGCGCGGCTTTCCCGTCGCTGGCGCAATGCGTTTCATGCCCTTGCAGGGAAAATGCGGTGGCAAGCATACGGCGAACATTTTCTTCATCATCAACGATGAGAATACGGTATGTCGTTTTCATTCTGACGGATTTCCCAGCGGGTTAAGAGGTAAAATCAGAGTGAATATCGCCCCACAGCCAGGCTGGCTGGTTACGTGGATATCCCCCTGATGCGCATTGATAATGCGCTGGCTCAGCGCCAGTCCAAGACCAGTGCCTGATGCTTTCGTCGTAAAAAAGGGATCGAATATTTTCTTCTGAATGGCGAGATCGATACCATTGCCATTATCTTCAATCATCACGGCCTGTTGTGAGGCCGAGTATTGCCAGGTGCGAATGCGAATTTCGCCTCGCGCAGCGATCGCCTGTACTGCATTGATTAAAATGTTGAGGATCACCTGCTTGAGGAGTTCGCGATCGGCGACGATCGGCGGCAGGCTAGGATCTAATTCCGTGGTAAAACCAATCCGTGCCTGAAGGCCGGCGGTTTGCACCAGGATTAGCGTCTCTTCAATCAACGCATTGAGCTGAATCTGCTGCCACTGGCTTTGTCGCGGACGTGAAAAATCTAACAGCTGTTGAATAACTTTATTGATGGAATCAATTTCGTTAAGCACAACAGATAAATACTCCTGATGTTCCGGCAGGGAGGTTTGCTGGCGGATGATCTGGACGTAGCCACGGATTGCGGTCAGCGGGTTTCTCACTTCATGCGCGACCCCGGCCATCAGTTCACCCAGAGTGGCGAGCCTTTCGGTTTGCGCCAACCGTCGCTGAGTCTCTTTCCGGGCGGTTAAATCGGAGAAAATAACCAGCGCGCCAATCAGTTCGCCGTGTGCGTTATGGATCCGGCTGGTGGTAACACTTATCTCAATGGTGCGTTCACGTCCCGGAAAGCTAATCTCCTGAGCCACGTGCTCAGTACCGTGCTCGAGAGTATCCAGTACCGGGCTATGAAACTGCGTGTTGGCAAACAGCGTCGCATAAGATTGACCCACCAGCTCATGCAGCGAGTAGCCCGTTATCTGCTCTGCCGCCGGGTTCATGGTGGTGACGTCACCTTGTCTGTCGATGGCGATCACACCATCTGCGGCATTTTCAATAATCAGATCGTTGAGGGTTTTGGTGTCCCGTAGCGTTTGCGCCAGCGCATTAACGCTACGGCTGATTTGTCCCAACTCGCCGGGGAGTTCAGGCAGTCGGGCGGGCGTTTTTTGTGCCAGCGTTGAGAGTCCATCAGTGATAATGTCGATATTCGCACTGAGTCGGCGTGAAAAATGCACGATCAACAGCAGGCTAAAGATGAGCCCGGTAACCAGTACGGCAATTATCCTGACGTCCATTCTCCAGGCCTGCTGGCGAATATCTTGGGTTAGCTCATTGGCCCAGATGTACCCAATAACCTCTCCCTGGCGCTCTATTGGGATCATGGAGTTGAGTATGTCGCCACGAACCTGTCGCCCTGAATAGACCACTGGCGCATTGCTACTCATCACTTCGCGTCCCGGATGATCGTCGGTGATAGTGATACCTACATTGCTCTGATACAGCGCAGAGGGCGCGTAGGTGATAATGGCATCCAGCGCTTTGTGGTAATACCCTGCGCCAACGCCGGGAAACGCCCGGGTAATTCGCTCGGTAACAGGAGCTAACTCATGATTCAGCGCCCGAATGCGCTCTTCGCGCGGCAGGTTATCGTAGTCGTTAAAGCTGTCGCCCAGTGCATCATTTAGCAGCGCTATGACTGATGACAGTTTTTTCTCTTTTTCAGATAAGACTGCTGAACGGCCTTCAGTTTCTACGATATAACCTATGGATATCGTCGGAATGATGACCATCAGAATGGCCATCATGATCATTTGGTTGCGTAATCGTCGTGGATATAACCGACGAGCCAGCCATCTCAGGTCGCGCATTCTGACATCCGTGCAGTGTGTTTCAGGCAAACGACGATTATCACGGGTTAAGACAACGGTTTCAGAGCGGTGTATCATATTCCCGTAAAGAGAGGGCATTGCGACGCCGGACATTTACCGCTACCTTAACCACACTCTATTAATGCCCTGAGGCGGAGCTTCGCCCCTTTGAAATACCTTGCTTCCGTTCATTCAACCCTAAAAGTCTCACGCTACCTGTTCAGAGCGTTGGCGCTCCTGATCTGGTGTCTGATCGCTTTTGCCTCCGTGTTCTACATTGTGAACGCGCTGCACCAGAGAGAGTCTGAGATCCATCAGGAACTTAACCTCAGCTCCGATCAGGCCCAGCGTTATATCCAGCGCACATCGGATGTTATTAAAGAGCTGAAATATATTGCCGAGAATCGCTTAACGGCGGAAAACGGCGTGATGTCGCTGCGGGCGCGGGATGACAAAACCGTCGTACCTAATTTTGAGCCGCTGTTTGCCGACTCCGACTGTTCGGTGATGGGCAACGCCTGGCGAGGTTCTCTGGAGTCGCTGGCGTGGTTTATGCGCTACTGGCGCGACAATTTTTCTGCTGCCTATGATTTGAATCGCGTATTCCTGATCGGCAGCGATAATCTCTGTATGGCGAACTTTGGTCTGCGTGAGATGCCCGTCGAACGTGACCAGGCCCTGAAAGCGCTGCATGAGCGCATTATTAAGTATCGCAATGCGCCGCAGGATGAAAACGGTAATAACCTGTTCTGGATTAGCCAGGGGCCGCGTCCTGGAGTGGGCTATTTCTATGCGCTGACGCCGGTTTATCTTGCCAACCGTCTGCAGGCGCTGCTGGGCGTGGAACAACCTATTCGCATGGAGAACTTCTTCACGCCGGGCAGTTTGCCGATGGGGGTGACCATTCTCGATGAAAATGGTCATGCGCTGATTTCGCTCACCGGCCCTGAGGGGAATATTAAGGCTGAACCACGCTGGATGCAGGAGCGTTCCTGGTTTGGCTATACGCCGGGTTTTCGCGATCTGGTGCTGAAGAAAAATCTCCCGCCGTCATCGCTGAGCATTGTGTACTCTGTTCCGGTTGATCTGGTGCTGGAGCGGATCCGCATGATGATCCTGAACGCTATTCTGCTGAATGTGCTGGTCGGCGCGGCATTGTTTATGCTTACGCGTATGTATGAGCGGCGTATTTTTATTCCTGCGGAAAGCGATGCTCAGCGCCTGGAGGAACACGAGCAATTTAACCGTAAAATCGTGGCTTCCGCGCCGGTGGGGATTTGTATTTTGCGCACGCTGGATGGCATTAACATCCTGAGTAATGAACTGGCGCATACCTATCTGAACATGCTGACGCATGAAGACCGGCAACGGTTAACGCAAATCATCTGCGGCCAGCAGGTTAATTTTGTCGATGTGCTGACCAGTAACAATACCAATCTGCAAATCAGCTTTGTGCATTCGCGCTATCGCAATGAAAACGTGGCAATTTGCGTCCTGGTTGACGTCAGTGCGCGCGTTAAAATGGAAGAGTCGTTGCAGGAGATGGCCCAGGCGGCGGAACAGGCGAGTCAGTCCAAATCGATGTTCCTTGCGACAGTGAGCCATGAGCTGCGTACGCCGCTGTATGGCATTATCGGTAACCTCGATTTGTTGCAAACCAAAGAGTTACCCAACGGGGTGGATCGCCTGGTGACGGCGATGAATAACTCTTCCAGCCTGCTGTTGAAAATTATCAGCGATATTCTCGATTTCTCGAAAATTGAATCTGAACAGTTGAAGATTGAACCGCGCGAGTTCTCACCGCGTGAAGTGATGAGCCATATTACGGCAAACTATCTGCCGCTGGTGGTGCGTAAGCAGTTGGGATTGTACTGTTTTATCGACCCGGATGTGCCCGTCGCGTTGAATGGCGATCCTATGCGTTTACAGCAGGTGATCTCCAATCTGCTGAGTAACGCGATCAAGTTTACCGATACCGGCTGCATTGTGCTGCATGTGCAGTGTGACGGTGATTACCTCAGTATCCGTGTGCGTGATACCGGGGTGGGTATCCCCGCCAAAGAAGTGGTCCGTTTGTTCGATCCTTTCTTCCAGGTGGGCACTGGCGTACAGCGTAATTTCCAGGGAACCGGGCTCGGTTTGGCTATCTGTGAAAAACTGATCAGCATGATGGATGGCGACATTTCCGTTGATTCAGAACCGGGAATGGGCAGCCAGTTTACGCTCCGTATTCCTCTTTATGGCGCCCAGTATCCGCAGAAAAAAGGCGTAGAAGGACTGGCTGGCACCCGTTGCTGGCTGGCGGTGCGCAACGCATCGCTGTATCGCTTTGTCGAATCCAGTCTGATGCGTAACGGGGTGACCGTGCTGCGTTATGAGGGGCAGCGCCCGGATGCTGATGACTTGTTGGTTGCCGACGATGTGCTGGAACAGGCGTGGCAAGGACGTGCCGCGGTGATTTTCTGCCGTCGCCATATTGGGATTCCGTTGGAAAGGGGGCCAGGGGAGTGGGTGCACAGCGTGGCGTCACCGCACGAACTGCCCGCGCTGCTGGCGCATATTTACAGCGTTGATCTGGGGAGTGAAGAACTCTCGACGGCGTTACCCGCTCCGGATAAAGTCGGCGCTACCAACGATGACATGATGATACTGGTGGTCGACGATCATCCTATCAACCGGCGTTTACTTGCCGATCAACTGGGATCGTTGGGATATCAGTGTAAAACGGCAAATGACGGTGTCGATGCCCTCAATGTACTGAGTAAAAACCATATCGACATCGTGCTGAGCGACGTCAACATGCCAAACATGGATGGTTATCGCCTGACTCAGCGCATCCGCCAGTTAGGTTTAACGTTGCCGGTTGTGGGCGTGACGGCAAACGCGCTGGCTGAAGAGAAGCAGCGGTGTCTGGAATCCGGTATGGATAGCTGTCTTTCCAAGCCAGTGACATTAGATGTATTGAAGCAAACGCTGACGGTCTATGCGGAAAGAGTGAGGAAGGCGCGGGGATAAAGATGCCGGATAGCGGGGTTTGCCTTACCAGGCCTACGGAACAAACTGTTCGTAGGCCTGATAAACGCAGTGCCATCAGGCAGTTAATTACTCTTTATCTGAAGGACTCAGCGTCACGGAAGAGAGGTAATTCAACAGCGCGATATCGTTTTCCACACCGAGTTTCATCATCGCCGATTTTTTCTGGCTGCTGATGGTTTTAATACTGCGGTTGAGCTTTTTGGCAATTTCAGTCACCAGGAAACCTTCGGCAAACAGGCGCAGAACTTCGCTCTCTTTCGGTGACAGGCGTTTGTCGCCATAGCCACTGGCGCTGATTTTTTCCAGCAGACGAGAAACGCTTTCCGGAGTAAATTTCTTCCCCTTTTGCAGCGCGGCCAGCGCTTTCGGCAGGTCTGTTGGCGCGCCTTGCTTCAGGACAATCCCTTCAATATCGAGATCCAGCACCGCGCTCAGGATGGCCGGGTTATTGTTCATGGTCAGTACAATAATCGACAGGCTCGGGAAATGGCGCTTGATGTATTTTATTAACGTGATCCCATCACCGTATTTATCTCCCGGCATGGAGAGGTCGGTAATCAACACATGAGCATCTAACTTAGGCAAATTGTTGATCAGTGCTGTGGAGTCTTCAAATTCGCCGACAACATTAACCCACTCGATCTGTTCAAGTGATTTACGAATACCGAACAGTACAATCGGGTGGTCATCGGCAATAATTACGTTCATAGTGTTCATGTATTGGGCTACCTTGCTACAGCAAGCTCTTGACGTATGCGTCAATGTCGCTGATGTATTTTTCTATACCTGGAGCATCTTTCTCTTGAATAAGATGTTCCAGCGCTTCACATAACTGCTTGCCGGGTACCAGATTAAGCATGGCAAACACGCCTTTCAGGCGATGAGCCGTTTGGGCTAACGCAGCGAAATCACTGATTGCTGCCTCAGTATACAACCTCTTAACATCATCCGGTACTGTGTCTACAAAGAGTGCATAGTAACCGCTGGCATGAAGTTCGGCGTTTGCATCTCCGCCGAGGGGGAGCTCCTGGAGCTCTTCTTGTGCCAACTGCTCTTCTATCAGCTCGAGGACAGCTTCCTGCATAGCATTGCTCATATTAAAGTTGACGCGCAGCTGGCCGGGGCCAATTTTCCGTACGCCAGACTCATCATCGCTTAAAAGCAAGCCCGAGGCAGTAAGATTAGACGGATTATCTGTTAAAAAGAGATCATATTCTTGACTATTCAACCGTTCGTCGGGCGTGATGCAGGTTGCCCCCCAGTTTTCCAGTTGACGTAATACGATGCTCCGTACGTCATTAGAGGTCACATCAACCATCACGCAGACGTCATCTAACAGGCGCTCTTCACTATCAGCATGTTGATCGTGCAGTGGCATTTTAACATGGACTATATAACGTGTTCCAAGCTCTTCCCGCGCTTTAATGTTCAGGTGTCCACCCAGCTTACGGGCTAACTGATCGCACAGCCAAAACGTTAACGGGTTGGCTTTGCCATAACGATCGCCTTGTGTGTCATTAATGAACGGGAAATGCAGGTTATCAACTTCCTGTAACGTGACGCCTTCCCCGGTGTCCAGAATGCGGAAAGTCAGACGTTCAGCTTCCGATTCATCCTGGTCGACCTCCAGTGTGATTTTACCAATCTGCGTGGTGGTTACCGCATATTGAATCAGCAACAGCAAAATACGACGCAGGGCATCGCGGTCGCCACGGCGTTCGTCATGAGCGCTAAGGTGATTTTTAATCAGTAGCTGCAGCCCTTTACGCTTAATGGCCGGCAACACCTCCGGGACCACGTCGTCAATCAAGGCCTGCACGGAAAACAGCGTCGATTCACCTTTCCAGGCGTCGCTTTCCAGCAAGTTAGCCAACTGGATTTCATCCACCATGCGAACCAGAACGTCGGCCTGATTGGCCAGTTTTTGGCTGTCGGGGGTATTGAGCGCGGCGGCATTAGCAGCCAGTGTTTTAGCCGGGTCCTTCAGCGCATTACCAATATTCTGCATAAAGGCCGCGCGGGCCTGCTGGTTTTTCTCATACAGCCGCTGCGCTTGCTTCAACTTCTTATTAACCAGTACTTCACGGTCCTGGTCACGAATGATAAAGATCTGCGTTCGCGATGAGATCTGGCTGCGAAACAGCCTGATTTCATACAGTTCATTATTGATAGTGGCCTGAATAACGCCCTGATGTTGTTCCGCCATACTGGTAATATTTTGCAGATTTAAATGCGGCAGCAGGTGGTCGGCAATTTTATTGCTAATTACCGTGCGGTTGGCTTCTTGATCGTGCACCAGCAATCCCAGCGGCAGCAGGGAAACAATCTCTTCATTGATCGCACGCAGGATCCGCAGTTCATTATTTGCCGCATGATTTGGCGCCACTTCGGTTGAACGGGCAGGGAGGTGACGAAAGGTGGTATAACCAAACAGCGCCAGGGCCAGCAACGCGATGTTCAGTAACAGCGGCAGCAGAATGTTTTGCAGCGTATCGAGTAGCAATGAGCCAAATGGAACCTGCCAGACCAGCCGCATATCCGTCGTGTCCAGCGCCGATGAGATCTCAATTTTACTGTTGTTGAAGCTAATACTGACGCTGTCAGGCGACTCTTTTTCATTAACATGTTCAGTCGTTGAGCTGGTATCAGGGACCAGATGGAAACTGTCCAGCGGCATGCCGGCAGGGATCAGGTCATTAATCGGCAGGTCAAAGGCGACAACCGTTGCCAGATGTCCCGGCTGATTAAAGGTCGTGCGCAGCGTGAAGTAATGTCCGTTTTGCCAGACCAGACGGCGCAACGATGAGAAGCTTTCGCGCTCATCCAGCGCATTGGCCTGCTGCAACATTTCAGCGCGCCGGGAGTCAACAATATTACCGATCGTCGATTCCTTAAAGCCGGAAGTCAGATCTTTTAGCGGCAATGTTGAGATAAGGATCAGGCTATTGTCCTGACCATTAAGGTAATACATTGACCATGGAATATTTTCCGCGCCCCACAGCGTATCCAGATAGGTTGAGATTCGTTGGGTCATCTCCAGCGTAGAGCTGTCATGTGAGCCGAAAATCAGCGCCTCGGTTTTTCTGCGAGGTTTTTCAAGATAGTAGACATCTTGTTTCAGGCGAGTTTCCTGCAGCCCTTCTGCGCCAGGCGAGCTCGGCGTGGCGGCAATATTGTCATAAATTTGCCAGGTCACGTATCGCCAGGTATCGACCCTTTTATGAATGGCATGGGTGATATCGACAATCTGATAGCTCTTATCCTTTAGCCAGGTATTGACGGCGCTCTGGACCATGACGCCCATCATCACCAACAGCACCACGATCAGTAATAAGAAGTAACGGGTAATATTTCCCGGTAGTAGGGAGAATCGGGTAGAAGCCGTTGTGTCAGACTGACTCATTCGTGTTTATGACCTGTTAAACGACGCGAAAGTTGAAGGGGCAGTATAAAGGGTAATGTATGAATTGCCATACCTGGACCATGCCACAGAGTTTGCATTGGCTACGTCACATTTTGCTGCACCCCCCCCGATGATGCAAAAGTGTACAGCGGATAATAACGGGTACAAATATTTTGTAGTGAATGTATACATTTAGCATTAAATAACAAGAAATTAATAATAAGGTTTATTTCTGATCTCGACGTGACGGGATGATTAATAGACGTGATAGTTTTTCATCGGTAGCACAGAGCAGTCAGCTTTGTGTAAAGAAGAGTAAAAAAAAACCGAACGCAGAGCATTCGGTTGAAATAGGGGTAAACAGACATTCATGAATGAATGACGGTAATAAATAAAGTTAATGATGATAGCGAGTCTATTTTAGTTGCGAGTGAAGATTTTTTTTTATCATTCAGTGCTATGGTTGTGTTTTGTTTAATTAATTGATTTATATATATTTTATAATGATTCTTGACTATTTGTGCTTATTCTCTCCATTTTCTTAATTAAAAAAAGTTCCCTTTTGTTAATATTTTGAAACATCTACATAGATAAATGAAACATCTTTAAAGTATTAGTATCATATTCGTGTTGGATTATTCTGTGTTTTTGCGGAGAATGAAGTTGCCGACTGGTTAATGAGGGTTAGCCAGTGAGCAGTGGCATAAAAAAGCAATAAAGGCATATAACAGAGGGTTAATAACATGAAAGTTAAAGTACTGTCCCTCCTGGTACCGGCTCTGCTGGTAGCAGGCGCAGCAAATGCGGCTGAAATTTACAACAAAGACGGCAACAAATTAGACCTGTACGGTAAAGTCGATGGTCTGCACTATTTCTCTGATGACTCTTCTAAAGATGGTGATCAGACCTATATGCGTATCGGCTTCAAAGGCGAAACCCAGGTTAACGACCAACTGACCGGTTACGGCCAGTGGGAATACCAGATCATGGGTAACTCCTCTGAAAACGAAAACAACGCCTGGACCCGTGTGGCGTTTGCTGGTCTGAAGTTCGCTGATGCAGGTTCTTTCGACTACGGTCGTAACTACGGCGTGGTTTACGACGTAACGTCCTGGACCGACGTTCTGCCGGAATTCGGTGGCGACACTTACACTTCTGACAACTTCATGCAGCAGCGTGGTAACGGCTTCGCGACCTACCGTAACACCGACTTCTTCGGTCTGGTTGATGGCCTGAACTTTGCCATTCAGTACCAGGGTAAAAACGGTAGCCCGGAAGGCGAAGGCATGACGGGTGTGACCGGCAACGGTCGTGATGCACTGAATCAGAACGGCGACGGCGTTGGCGGATCTATCACTTATGATATCGGTGAAGGCTTCTCCCTGGGTACTGCAGTCACCAGCTCTAAACGTACTGACGAGCAGAACAAGCTGAACTTCGGTACTGGCGATCGTGCTGAAACTTACACTGGTGGTCTGAAATACGACGCGAACAACGTGTACCTGGCAGCACAGTACACCCAGACCTACAACGCAACGCGTGCGGGTAACCTGGGCTGGGCTAACAAAGCACAGAACTTCGAAGCTGTTGCGCAGTACCAGTTCGACTTCGGTCTGCGTCCGTCTGTGGCTTACCTGCAGTCTAAAGGTAAAGACCTGAACAATGGTTACGGTGACCAGGACATCGTGAAATATGTTGATGTTGGCGCAACCTACTACTTCAACAAAAACATGTCCACCTATGTTGATTACAAAATCAACCTGCTGGATGACAACCAGTTCACCCGTGATGCTGGCATCTCTACCGATGATATCGTAGCACTGGGCCTGGTTTACCAGTTCTAATCTGCGCTTATTATTGTTAAAAGGCCCTGCGGGGCCTTTTTTAATGCTTTTTTTCCGCCGTACAAACAACGATTTTTGGTGTACTCTTGCGCCCGTTCGCATGAGGATAATTACGTATGGAAATGAATTTTTATCGCGCAGCGCTGCTGGCTGTGACGATCTTTTTTGTCGGGTGCGATGAGGCCCCGAAACCGGCTCAGACCGCACAATCCGCCACCGTTCTGGAAGGTAAAACGATGGGCACCTTCTGGCGGGTCAGCGCGGTGGGCGTGGATGCCAAACGCGCCAGGGAGTTGCAGGCGAAGATCCAGACTCAGCTTGATGCTGACGATCAGCTTCTTTCAACCTATAAAAATGATTCTGCCCTGATGCGCTTTAATCTGTCGAAAAGCTTGTCGCCGTGGCCGGTTAATGACGCTATGGCGGATATCGTCACGTCGGCGCTGCGAATTGGCGCGAAAACCAATGGCGCGATGGATATCACCGTGGGACCGTTGGTCAACCTGTGGGGTTTTGGTCCGGATCAGCAACCCGTGCACATTCCCACTCAGGCGCAAATTGACGCCGCAAAAGCGCAAACCGGACTTTCACATTTGAAAGTGATTAATGAGGCTCATCGGGATTACCTGCAAAAAGACTTGCCGGATCTGTATGTGGATCTGTCTACCGTTGGTGAAGGTTATGCCGCCGATCATCTGGCGCGACTGATGGAGCAAGAGGGGATCGCCCGTTATCTGGTTTCCGTTGGCGGTGCGCTAAACAGTCGTGGTATGAATGCGGAAGGCCATCCATGGCGGGTGGCGATCCAGAAACCCACCGATCGAGAAAACGCGGTGCAAGCGGTTGTCGACATTAACGGGCACGGCATCAGCACCTCCGGTAGCTACCGTAACTATTACGAGCTGGACGGTAAACGCCTGTCGCATGTTATCGATCCGCAAACCGGTCGTCCGATCGAACACAATCTGGTGTCTGTGACGGTGATAGCCCCTACGGCGCTGGAGGCTGACGGCTGGGATACCGGTTTGATGGTGCTCGGCCCGGAAAAGGCCAAAGAGGTGGTGCGTCGTGAAGGGCTGGCGGTCTATATGATTGTGAAAGAGGGGCAAGGGTTTAAAACCTGGATGTCGCCGCAGTTTAAAAGCTTTCTGCTCAGCGAAAAAAATTAAAAAGCAAGATTGCGGGTTTTTATACCTGGCTATCAGGACACACTGAGGCTAAGCGCTATGCTTAACAAAGGAGTCCATAATGAAAAGTCGTTTACGCATAACGGATGATGACCGCTGGCAGTCTGTTGTGGATCGTGATGCTGACGCCGACGGTCAGTTTGTTTTCGCCGTCCACACTACCGGTATTTTCTGCCGCCCGTCCTGTCGGGCGAAGCATGCGCTGCGCAAAAATGTCAGTTTCTTTGCTGATGCCGAGCAGGCGCAGGCCGCCGGATTTCGGCCCTGTAAACGCTGCCAGCCGGATAAAGACAGCGCGCAGCAGCATCGGCTGGACAAAATAGCCCACGCCTGTCAGTTGCTGGAGCAGGAGTCGCCCCTCACGCTGGATGAGCTGGCGCAGCAGGTGGCGATGAGCCCGTATCACTTGCACCGTCTGTTTAAAGCCACGACGGGCATGACCCCGAAAGCGTGGCAGCAGTCCTGGCGCGCTCGTCGTCTGCGCGATGCCCTGGCAAAAGGGGCGCCAGTAACCCAGGCGATTTTGAACGCCGGATTCCCCGACAGCAGCAGCTATTACCGGCAAGCGGATCAGGCACTAGGGATGACCGCCAGGCAATTTCGCAAAGGCGGCGACAACGTTTCTGTGCGCTATACCCTGACAGATTGCGCCCTGGGGCGTTGCCTGGTGGCGGAAAGCGAACGCGGTATCTGCGCGATCTTGCTGGGTGATGATGATGCTACATTGGTCGCGGAACTGCATGAGCTGTTTCCCGCCGCTCAGGATGAAGCAGCCGATGCTGATTTCCAGCAGCATGTGCGTGAGGTCATCGCCGTGATCAATACGCGCAATACGCCACTGTCGCTGCCGCTGGATATCCGCGGGACCGCATTCCAGCTGCAGGTGTGGCAGGCGCTGCGCGCAATCCCATGTGGGAAGACGGTTAGTTACCAGCAGTTAGCCAGCGCCATCGGTAAACCGAAAGCGGTGCGCGCGGTGGCCAGCGCCTGCGGAGCCAACAAACTGGCGATTGTCATCCCGTGTCACCGGGTGATCCGTAATGATGGTGCGCTTTCGGGCTACCGCTGGGGTATTGCGCGCAAAGCGCAGTTACTGCAACGAGAAATATCTGGGGAGGAAACGTAATGCTTGATCTCTTTGCGGATGAGAAACCCTGGCAGGAACCGCTGGCATCCGGCGCGGTAATTTTGCGGCGTTTTGCCTTTGAGTCCGCGCCGTCTTTGCTGCAGGCGATCGCGGCTGTCGCCCGACAGTCGCCGTTTCGCCAGATGGTGACGCCCGGCGGTTACACGATGTCGGTGGCGATGACCAACTGCGGTCATTTGGGCTGGACGACGGATCAACATGGCTACCTTTATTCTCCGTTTGACCCGCTTTCCGGTGCGCCATGGCCGCCGATGCCGGATGCTTTCGCTGCACTGTGCCAGCAGGCGGCAACGGCGGCGGGCTATGCCGATTTTCAACCCGATGCCTGCCTTATTAACCGCTACACGCCAGGGGCGAAACTGTCATTACATCAGGATAAAGACGAACCTGACCTGCGGGCGCCTATCGTTTCTGTCTCGCTGGGGTTACCGGCCATCTTTCAGTTTGGCGGTTTGCGCCGTAATGACCCTTTAAAACGTTTACTGCTGGAGCATGGCGATGTCGTGGTATGGGGTGGGAACTCACGGTTGTTTTATCATGGGATCCAGCCACTTAAGACAGGGTATCATCCGTTAACCGGTGACTGTCGTTACAATCTGACGTTTCGCCAGGCTGGTAAAAAAGAATAAAAATAAGAATTATTATTGCTGTCGGCAAAGAGATGTTTAAACTGCGGGCTGTTATTACTTGTCCGGGTTGTTTGCATGGAACTTTTACTTCTTGTCTGGCGGCAGTATCGCTGGCCATTTATCAGCGTCATGGCGCTCAGCCTCGCCAGCGCTGCATTGGGAATTGGGCTGATTGCGTTTATTAACCAGCGCCTGATTGAAACGGTCGACACCACATTGATGGTGCTGCCGGAGTTTCTTGGCCTGCTGCTATTGTTGATGATTGTTACCCTCGGCTCACAACTGGCGTTAACCACGCTGGGACACCACTTTGTTTACCGCCTGCGTAGTGAATTTATCAAGCGTATTCTGGACACCCACGTCGAGCGTATCGAACAGCTTGGCAGCGCCTCGTTGCTGGCCGGTTTAACCAGCGATATCCGCAACATCACCATTGCTTTTGTTCGTCTGCCTGAGCTGGTGCAGGGGATTATCCTGACTATTGGGTCGGCGGCGTATCTGGCGATGCTATCAACCAAAATGCTGCTGGTGACGGCAATCTGGATGGCAATCACCATCTGGGGCGGGTTTGTGCTGGTCGCGCGGGTATATAAACATATGGCGACCCTGCGCGAAACAGAAGACAAATTGTACAACGATTACCAGACGGTGCTGGAAGGGCGCAAAGAGTTGACGCTCAACCGCGAGCGCGCCGAGCACATCTTTAATCAATTATACGTCCCGGACGCTAAAGAATATCGTCACCATATTATCCGTGCCGATACCTTCCACCTCAGCGCGGTGAACTGGTCGAACATTATGATGCTGGGCGCCATTGGCCTGGTGTTCTGGATGGCTAACAGTCTGGGCTGGGCGGATACCGCCGTGGCGGCGACCTATTCGCTGACGCTGTTATTCCTGCGTACGCCGCTGCTTTCTGCCGTTGGCGCATTGCCGACGCTGCTCACCGCACAGGTCGCTTTTAATAAGCTGAATAAGTTCTCACTGGCGCCCTTTAAGGCCGAATTCCCGCGACCAACCGCGTTTCCGGACTGGCAAACGCTGGAGCTGCGTAACGTGGTATTCCACTATCAGGATAATGCGTTCTCTGTCGGACCGGTAAATCTGACTATTCGTCGCGGGGAACTGATCTTCCTGATTGGCGGCAATGGTAGTGGGAAATCCACACTGGCTATGTTACTCACCGGGTTGTATCAACCGCAGTCAGGCGAGATCCTGCTCGACGGCAAAGCGGTTGCTGTCGAAAAACCAGAGGACTATCGCAAGCTGTTCTCCGCCGTGTTTACCGACGTCTGGTTGTTCGACAAACTGCTCGGTCCGGAAGGTAAAGAGGCCGATCCGGCGCTGGTGGCAAAGTGGCTGGAACATCTGAAGATGGGTCACAAGCTTGAGCTGAACGATGGGCGTATTCTCAATCTCAAGCTGTCGAAAGGGCAGAAAAAACGCGTGGCGCTGCTGCTGGCGTTGGCGGAGGAGCGTGACATTATTCTGCTGGATGAATGGGCTGCCGATCAGGACCCGCACTTCCGCCGTGAGTTCTATCAGGTGTTATTGCCGCTGATGCAGGAAATGGGTAAAACCATCTTCGCTATTAGCCATGACGATCACTATTTTGTTCACGCCGATCGTCTGTTGGAGATGCGTAACGGACAGTTAAGTGAATTAGTGGGCGATGAGCGTGACGCCGCCTCGCGAGATGCCGTCGCTCGTACTGCGTAATCCCTGCAACCGCCGGTTTTTTAGCCGCCCGGCGGTTGCGTTTATTGTTATTTACATAAATCGGCATCATGATTAATGATATTTCATATCATGGATTTATGATTAATGTCCGCATTCAACAAAAACAGCGCCAGACTGCGTGATGAAGAGCGCGCGCGCCTCATCTGGCTGCTGACCACTGATAAAGCCATTATTTCCACGCTGTTGGGCAAGCTTACCCTGGCTGAGCAATATGACGTCGGTACCTTAGCCGACGATATTGCTGAGGTAGGGGCGCTGGTGGCGCACCTGCCGCCGCCCGATCTGGCCGATACCCTCGAAGCATTACCTTCTGAAGAGCGCCACGCCCTGTGGCGGCTGGTCCAAAATGAAAAACGCGGTAACGTCCTGCTTGAGGCGTCAGAAAACGTCTGGGACGATCTGATTGATGAGATGAGCGATCGCGAGCTGCTGGATGCCCTGCAATATCTCGACATCGATGAACAGATTTACCTGGTCCAGCATCTGCCGCGTAATCTCACAGGCCGTCTGCTGGCAACGTTACCCGCAGAGGAGCGGGCGCGCGTGCGCCAGGTATTGCACTACGAGAAGAATCGCGTCGGTGCGATTATGGAGTTCGAAGTCATCACCGTGCGCCCGGACGTGACGCTGGAAGTGGTGCAGCGCTATTTACGGCGGCTGGGCAGGATGCCGGAGAACACCGATAAACTTTTCGTGACCGATCGCAATAAGGTGCTGGTCGGCGAACTGACGCTAACCTGTATCCTGCTCAATGATGTGCAGCGTAAAGTCAGCGAGGTGATGGAAGATGACCCTCTCACCTTTTCCCCGGAAGACATTGCCGAAAACGCCGCGCGTACGTTCGAACGTGACAACCTGGTCAGTGCCGCGGTGGTTGATCCTGCCGGTAAGTTGATGGGCCGTTTGACCATTGATGAGATCGTTGATGTGGTATACGAAGAGACCGATACCGATCTGCGTCGAATGGGGGGCTTGAGCGCCGAAGAGGATGTGTTTGCTCCTGTTACCAAAGCGGTAAAAACCCGCTGGGCATGGTTGGCCATTAATCTCTGTACCGCCTTTATCGCCTCGCGGGTCATTGATGGCTTTGAACATACGATCTCGCAACTGGTGGCGCTGGCCTCGCTGATGCCGATTGTGGCAGGGATCGGCGGCAATACCGGAAATCAAACTATTACCATGATTGTTCGCGCGCTGGCGCTACAAAATATTCAGCCGGGAAACCTGACATTTTTGATCCTGCGCGAGATGGGCGTGGCGCTGGTAAATGGCCTCGTCTGGGGGGGGATTATGGGCGGCATTACCTGGTGGCTGTACGATGATATGGCGCTCGGCGGCGTGATGACCCTGGCGATGATGCTTAATCTGCTGATGGCGGCGTTGATGGGGGTGATTATTCCCATGACGATGGTGAAGCTCGGGCGCGACCCGGCGGTCGGCTCAAGCGTCATGATTACGGCAATCACCGATACCGGCGGTTTCTTTATTTTTCTCGGTCTGGCAACGCTATTTCTGATGTAGCCGCGCGTTTACGTCTGACGATGCGCGGCAGGATGAGCATCGTCATCACCCCGGCAACCACGCCAATCGCCAGGTTGCCGGTAGCGACCGTTGCGCCGACGGTTATCAGCATGACCTGCGTTTCAGTAACGGGGATTTTCGTCAGTGTCGCGGGCTGGATACTCTGCCAACTGAAGGTTTTCACCGCCACAATCACCATAATTCCCGCCAGCACCGACATGGGTATTTTCGCCATGACTTCGCTCAACGCGGTGACTAGCAGCAGCAACACCAGCCCGGCGGCAATCGTCGAAACGCGGCTGCGTCCTTTGCCCATCTCGACGTTAACGATGGTCTGACCAATCATCGCGCACCCGGCAATGCCGCCATAAAATCCGGCCAGAATATTGGCTATCCCCAGTCCAGTGCTCTCTCGATTCTTATTCGACGGTGTCACCGTCAGATCATCCACCAGACGGGCGGTTAACAGCGACTCCATCAAACCGACAAAAGCGATGCTCAGCGCACAGGGCCAGATAATGGCCAATGTTTGCAGGTTGAGCGGCACTAACAACTGCGTTAACCCCGGAAGGCTATCGCTCATTGAACCTTCATCACCGACGGTTGGTAACAGTTGCCCACTGCTTACAGTAAATATCGTCAGCAGCACGATGGCGATAAGCGGCGCGGGGATTGTTTTAATCAATCGCGGAACCCACAGCACAATCAGCAGCGTCAGGATAAACAGTCCCCAGATTAGCGGGCTTTTCCCCCAGAAATGCGGGACCTGGGCAAAGAAAATCAAAATGCCCAGGGCGTTGACAAAGCCGGTCATGACGGCTGTAGGAATGAATCGCATCAGACGCGCCATCCCTGATACGCCAAACAGGATCTGAATCATCCCAGCCAGCACCACCGCAGGCAGAATGTACTGCACGCCATGTTGATGCACCATCGGACCAATCACCAGCGCAACCGACCCTGCCGCGGCGGTAACCATTGCCGGACGGCCGCCTAAAAAAGACATTGCCAGGCACAACACGACGGAAGCGATCAGGCTGACTTTAGGATCGACGCCCGCAATAACGGAAAAAGAGATCACTTCCGGGATCAGCGCCAGGGCGGTTACCACCCCCGCCAGCGTTTCTCGTACCAACAGGCGGGGTTGTCGCAGTACGGCGCGGGTGCTCTGTTCTGTCACCGCAGGGGAGGAGTGTGTTGCAGACATAGTAACTCTCAGGTCAGAAAGGGCCTGATAACAGAAGACCGACAGGCATCCGTGCGTGAATAGCAAAGCGCAGCATAGTACGCGTCTGGCGGGCAGGTTTCCAGAAGTGATTGTCAATAACCGTATAAATTATCAACGTATTAATAACATTTTTAAAATTAAAATATAATTTATAAACAATATTTAATTATTTTTACTTAAGTGTTACCGTTGGTGCCGCTCGATTTTCACCTGCATTAAAAGCAAAAAGCGATACTAAAAGTAAGGCATTAACATTATGAAAAAAGTGACTGCCATGCTCTTCACCATGGCTGTAGGGCTGAACGTTGTCTCAATGGCAGCAAAAGCGAAAGCGGCGGAAGAGCAGGAAACGGATGTACTGTTGATTGGCGGCGGTATCATGAGCGCCACGCTGGGAACCTATTTACAAGAGCTGGAGCCACAATGGTCAATGACCATGGTCGAGCGACTGGATGGCGTCGCTCAGGAAAGTTCGAACGGCTGGAACAACGCCGGAACCGGCCACTCCGCACTGATGGAGCTGAACTACACGCCTAAAAAGGCCGACGGTAGCATCAGCATTGAAAAGGCAGTCGAAATCAACGAAGCCTTCCAGATTTCCCGTCAGTTTTGGGCTTATCAGGTCAATAATGGCGTGATGCATGAACCGCGCTCATTTATCACTACCGTCCCGCATATGAGTTTTGTCTGGGGCGACGAGAACGTGAATTTCCTGCGCGCCCGTTACACCGCCCTGCAGCAGAGCACCTTATTCCGTGGTATGCGTTATTCCGAAGATCACGCGCAGATTAAAGAGTGGGCGCCGCTGGTCATGGAAGGTCGCGATCCGAAACAGAAAGTCGCGGCAACGCGCACCGAGATTGGTACTGACGTTAACTATGGTGAAATCACGCGCCAACTGATTGCCTCGTTGCAGAAGAAGCCCAACTTTGCGCTACAACTGAGCACCGAAGTACGAGGCTTTAAGCGTAATGCAGACAATAGCTGGACCGTTACGGTCGCCGATCTGAAAAACAACGAAGCGGAACATGATATCAAGGCGAAGTTTGTCTTTATTGGTGCCGGTGGCGCGGCGCTGAAGCTGTTGCAGGAAACCGACATTCCGGAAGCGAAAGGCTATGCCGGATTCCCGGTTGGCGGCCAGTTCCTGGTGGCGGAAAACCCGGACGTAGTGAATCGCCACCTGGCGAAAGTGTATGGTCAGGCCTCTGTGGGTGCGCCGCCGATGTCGGTACCGCACATCGATACCCGTATCCTGGATGGCAAGCGTGTCGTGCTGTTTGGGCCATTCGCGACATTCTCCACCAAGTTCCTGAAAAACGGTTCATTGTGGGATCTGCTCAGCTCGACCACGACGTCGAACTTTATGCCGATGGTCAACGTAGGTCTGGATAACTTCGATCTGGTGAAATATCTGGTAAGTCAGGTGATGCTGAGCGATGACGACCGTTTTGCCGCACTGCAAGAATACTATCCGCAGGCGAAAAAAGAGGACTGGCGTCTATGGCAGGCGGGGCAGCGTGTGCAGATCATTAAAAGTGATGCAGAAAAGGGCGGCGTGCTACGTCTGGGAACTGAAGTGGTCAGCGATAAAGAAGGTACGATTGCTGCACTGCTGGGCGCTTCGCCTGGTGCATCAACCGCGGCGCCGATCATGCTGCATCTGATGGAAAAAGTGTTTAAAGATAAAGTCGCCAGCCCCGAGTGGCAGGCGAAGCTGAAAACGATTATTCCGTCTTATGGTACTAAGCTGAACGGAAACGTTGAGGCAACTGAACAAGAGCTGCAATACACCAGCGAAGTTCTGGGTCTGAAATACGACAAGCCGCAGGTTGCCGATGAAGCGCCAAAACCGCAGTTGAAACCTCAGGCTCAACCGCAGCCTGAGCAGAAAGCTGTGGCGGATATCGCGCTGTAAATAAAATGCCGGATAAGCGCTGCGCTTATCCGGCCTGGTTCACGCGTCTGTAGGCCGGATAAGGCGGAACGCCGCCATCCGGCACATTCTCACTTAGCGCGCGACTGCGTCCTGAATCTTCTCTTCCGCTTTCCAGATACGGTATTTCACTTCCACGTTTTCCGGGGTGTAGACCACAATCGGCAACTTGCTGTTGTAGCGCAGCATACCGTCATCACCCAGATACGCGGTAATAAATTTCTTCTCTTTTTTACCGTCAGGGCAGGCCATCATGGTTGAAACCGGAGAGGTGACTTTGTCGAAAACATAGTAGTCGTATCCCCAACCTTCCAGCGTTTTGCTATCCAGTTCTCCGCCCAGGCGATGTTGGTTGCAGTCGACCTCCAGCGTCTGGCCGATCAATAGTTCTACTTTCAGGGTAGATTCATCTTTCTCAGGGGGAAGCTGGATTACCTGGCGCTTCATACCCTTTTCCGCTTTAGGATACGGGGCGACTTTTTCCAGCGGCTGAGCACCGGTATCGTTACTGCCAGCCCAGGCAGAGGTGCTGGCAAAGGCGGCGAAAAGCACGGCAGGGACAATTGTCTTCATCTTATTGTTCACAGTGTTTCCTTTCTTCTGTCTTATGAACGAGTCTGGGGCAGGTTAACATATTTGCATTATCTATTAATCTTTATTTACTTATATTTTCAGTGAGTATTTGAGTGTTGTCGGTTGTGTGTAGTGATATATTCTAAGGTTTATCTTAATTTTAAGATTATTCTCTTTATAGTGTTTTCGTTATATAATTTATTATATAACTCATTGAAACGTGAGCAAAAGCGCATTTTTTCCCGTCAACTCAACACTCTTTTGATCCGGCAACAGCATTTACCCCGATCGGGGTATGCTCCTCTTACACATCCTGAAATATCTTACGACTAAAAATAACTACTCATAAATAGTGCAGTTTTTTATGTCGTTCAACCCGCCGGGGGAGAGCGTCATTATGGAAGGACAATGTCATGGTTGATTTATCCCGTCGAGGCATGTTGACAGGCAGTTGGCGTAACGCCAACGCAGGGATCCGTCCGCCGTGGAGCAAGGAAGACTCTCACTTTCTGGCCCATTGCCTTCGTTGTGACGCCTGCATCCAGGCGTGTGAAACCGACATCCTGCAGCGAGGCCAGGGTGGTTATCCGAGCGTAAATTTCAAACACGGCGAGTGCAGCTTTTGTTATGCCTGCGCAGAGGCCTGTCCCGAATCACTTTTTCTTCCGCGCCACACCAGGGCATGGGATCTGAATTTTAGGATCGGGGAAAACTGTCTCGCACACCAATCAGTTGAGTGTCATCGCTGTCAGGATAGCTGTGAACCCATGGCCATAACCTTTCGCCCCATGCTGTCCGGTATTTATCAGCCACAGCTCGACAATCAGGCCTGTAACGGATGCGGCGCGTGTGTCGCGATTTGCCCGGTATCAGCCATTAATGCGGAGTACAACCATGGACAGTAACTGGCAGGTCTGCAGCCTGGTCGTTCAGGCCAAAAGTCAGCATATCAATGATATCGCCACGCAGTTGCGTTCGTTTCCGGGTTGCGAAGTTGCACTTAGCGATGTGGAAAGCGGCCAGCTCATTGTGGTGGTGGAAGCAGAGCAAAGTGAAACGCTAATGAAAACTATTGAGTCAGTGCGCAACGTTGCGGGCGTGCTGGCGGTGTCGCTGGTTTATCACCAGCAGGATGAGCAAGGTGAGGAAACACCATGAAACTCAGTCGTCGTAGCTTTATGAAAGCTAACGCCGTTGCGGCCGCTGCGGCGGCTGCCGGGTTAAGCGTGCCGGGCGTAGCCCGCGCGGTAGTCGGTCAGCAAGAAGCCATCAAATGGGACAAAGCCCCGTGCCGTTTCTGCGGGACAGGCTGTGGCGTATTGGTCGGGACGCAGCAAGGGCGTGTAGTGGCATGCCAGGGCGATCCGGATGCGCCGGTTAACCGTGGGCTTAACTGCATCAAAGGTTACTTCCTGCCGAAAATCATGTACGGAAAAGACCGTTTAACACAGCCGATGCTGCGCATGAAGGACGGGAAGTATCACAAAGAGGGTGAATTTACTCCGATTAGCTGGGAGCAGGCCTTTGACGTGATGGAAGAGAAATTCAAAACGTCCATGAAAGAAAAAGGCCCAGAGTCTATCGGCATGTTCGGCTCGGGTCAGTGGACGATTTGGGAAGGTTACGCCGCCGCCAAATTGTTTAAAGCCGGCTTCCGTTCTAATAACATCGACCCGAACGCGCGTCACTGCATGGCGTCAGCGGTGGTTGGTTTTATGCGTACCTTTGGTATGGATGAGCCGATGGGCTGTTATGACGATATTGAGCATGCCGATGCTTTCGTCTTGTGGGGCGCGAATATGGCGGAGATGCACCCGATTCTGTGGTCGCGCATCACCAACCGTCGTCTGTCCGATCCGAATGTTACCGTCGCGGTGCTCTCCACCTTCCAGCATCGTAGTTTTGAGCTGGCGGATAACGGTATGGTCTTCACGCCGCAAACCGATCTGGTGATCCTCAACTACATCGCTAACTACATCATTCAAAACAATGCGATCAACCAGGATTTCTTTAGCAAGCACGTTAACCTGCGTAAAGGGGTGACGGACATCGGCTACGGCCTGCGTCCAACTCATCCGCTGGAAAAAGCGGCGAAGAATCCAGGTTCCGATGCCTCTGAACCGATGAGCTTTGAGGATTACAAAGCCTTCGTTGCTGAGTACACGCTGGATAAAACCGCCGAAATGACCGGCGTACCGAAAGATCAACTGGAACAGTTGGCGCAGTTGTATGCCGATCCGAAGAAAAAAGTCATCTCCTACTGGACGATGGGCTTTAACCAGCATACCCGCGGCGTGTGGGCCAACAACCTGGTCTATAACCTGCACCTGCTGACCGGTAAAATTTCTCAGCCAGGCTGTGGTCCGTTCTCATTGACCGGTCAGCCTTCCGCCTGCGGTACCGCGCGTGAAGTTGGGACGTTCTCCCATCGTCTGCCTGCGGACATGGTGGTCACCAACGAAAAACACCGCGATATCTGTGAGAAGCACTGGAATATCCCATCGGGGACCATTCCGGCAAAAGTCGGGCTGCATGCCGTGGCGCAAGACCGTGCGCTGAAAGATGGCAAACTCAATGTCTACTGGACGATGTGCACCAACAACATGCAGGCCGGTCCGAACATCAACGAAGAGCGTATGCCGGGCTGGCGCGATCCGCGCAACTTCATCATCGTCTCCGATCCGTACCCGACGGTCAGCGCCCTGTCAGCCGATCTGATCCTACCGACCGCAATGTGGGTAGAGAAAGAAGGGGCTTACGGTAACGCGGAACGACGCACTCAGTTCTGGCGTCAGCAGATTAAAGCGCCGGGTGAATCGAAATCGGATCTGTGGCAACTGGTGCAGTTTTCCCGTCGCTTCAAAACAGAAGAGGTATGGCCGGAAGAACTACTGGCGCAGAAACCGGAGCTGCGCGGCAAAACGCTGTATGACGTGCTGTTCGCCACGCCAGCCGTGACCAAATTCCCGGTAGCTGAACTGGCTGAAGATCAGCTCAACGATGAATCCCGCGAGCTGGGCTTCTATCTGCAAAAAGGGCTGTTCGAAGAGTACGCCTGGTTTGGCCGTGGCCACGGGCACGATCTCGCACCATTCGACGATTACCACAAAGCGCGCGGTTTACGCTGGCCGGTCGTTGAGGGCAAAGAGACTCAGTGGCGCTACAGCGAAGGCAACGACCCGTACGTGAAAGCGGGGGAAAGCTACAAGTTCTATGGTAAGCCGGACGGCAAAGCGGTCATCTTCGCGCTGCCATTTGAACCTGCCGCTGAAGCGCCGGATAAAGAGTATGACCTGTGGCTTTCCACTGGACGTGTGCTGGAGCACTGGCATACCGGCAGCATGACGCGTCGTGTGCCTGAACTGCACCGCGCCTTCCCGGAAGCTGTGCTGTTTATCCACCCGCTGGATGCAAAAGCGCGCGATCTGCGCCGTGGCGATAAAGTCAAAGTGGTTTCCCGCCGTGGCGAAGTTATCTCGATTGTTGAAACGCGCGGGCGTAACCGTCCGCCGCAGGGGCTGGTATACATGCCGTTCTTCGATGCCGCACAACTGGTGAACAATCTGACGCTGGATGCGACGGATCCGCTCTCCAAAGAGACGGATTTCAAGAAGTGCGCTGTGAAACTGGCGAAGGTGTAACGCGTTATGTCCCGGTCAGCAAAACCCCAAAATGGCCGCCGCCGCTTTCTGCGCGATATGGTTCGCGCGGCGGGCGGGCTGGCCGTCGTTGGCGTGGCGCTGGGGTTACAACAGCAAACCGCACGTGCAACCGGCGTGCGGTTACGCCCGCCTGGCGCACTGAGCGAGGAGGCATTCGCCAGCGCCTGTGTGCGCTGCGGTCAGTGCGTTCAGGCATGCCCGTATGACACGCTGAAGCTGGCGACGCTGGCCTCCGGGCTGGCAGCAGGTACGCCCTATTTTGTCGCCCGCGATATTCCTTGCGAAATGTGTGAGGACATTCCGTGCGCCAAAGTCTGCCCCAGCGGCGCGTTGGACAAGGAAATTGAATCCATTGACGATTCGCGTATGGGGCTGGCGGTACTGCTGGATCACGAAAACTGCCTCAACTATCAAGGGCTACGCTGCGATGTTTGCTATCGCGAGTGCCCGAAAATCGATGAGGCTATCACTCTTGAGCTGGACCGCAATATGCGTACCGGCAAGCATGCGCGGTTTATTCCAACCGTCCATAGCGATGCCTGTACCGGCTGCGGGAAATGCGAAAAAGTCTGCGTACTGGAGCAGCCAGCAATAAAAGTGCTGCCGCTGTCGCTGGCGAAAGGGGAGTTAGGACACCATTACCGCTTCGGCTGGCTGGAGGGGAACAATGGCAAATCGTAAACGTGACGCCGGGCGTGAAGCGCAGGCAAAAAAAGGGTGGTGGAAGAGTCATCGCTGGCTGCTGCTGCGTCGTCTGAGTCAGTTTCTGATACTGGCGATGTTCCTGAGCGGCCCGTGGCTTGGCGTATGGATCCTGCATGGCAATTACAGTGGCAGCCTGCTGTTGGATACTGTCCCATTCACCGATCCGCTAATTACGTTGCAAAGCCTGGCCAGCGGACACCTGCCGGCAACGGTTGCGTTAACGGGGGCGGTCGTCATCACGGTGCTGTATGCCCTTGCGGGTAAGCGTCTGTTTTGCAGCTGGGTTTGTCCGATGAACCCGGTCACCGATTTAGCCAGTTGGTTACGCAGAAGGTTTGACCTGAATCAGTCCGCGACCCTACCGCGCTATATACGGTATGTCCTGCTGGTGGTTATCCTGGTCGGTTCCGCCTTGACCGGTACGCTGCTGTGGGAATGGATAAATCCCGTCTCTCTGCTCGGACGGAGTCTGATAATGGGATTTGGCAGTGGAGCGCTGCTGATTCTGGCGCTGTTTTTATTTGATCTACTGGTCGTTGAGCATGGCTGGTGCGGGCATCTCTGTCCACTGGGCGCACTGTATAGCGTGGTGGGAAGTAAAGGTGCATTAACCGTTTCGGCAAAAGAACGTAACAGATGTAACCGCTGTATGGATTGTTTTCATGTTTGCCCGGAACCGCATGTGCTACGTGCGCCGGTGCTGGATGAGCAAAGCCCGGTGCAGGTAACCAGTCGCGATTGCATGGCCTGCGGTCGCTGCGTGGATGTCTGTTCTGAGGATGTTTTTACAATAACAACACGATGGAGTTCGGGAGCGAAATCATGAAAAGCCATGACCTGATTAAAAAGCTGAGTCAATGGACGGCCCTGCTTGCCCTGGTCGTCAGTGGGGCCGTTTGGGCTGCAAACGGAGTGGACCTAAGCCAGTCACCGGAAGTCTCAGGGACACAGGAAGGGGCGATTCGCATGCCGAAAGAGCAGGAGCGTATGCCGCTGAACTATGTGAATCAACCGCCAATGGTTCCGCACAGCGTTGAAGGGTATCAGGTGACGACCAATACTAACCGCTGCCTGCAGTGCCACGGTGTGGAAAGCTATCGCACCACCGGCGCGCCGCGCATCAGTCCGACGCACTTTATGGACAGCGACGGCAAGGTATTGGCTGAAGTCGCGCCGCGTCGTTATTTCTGTCTGCAATGTCACGTCCCGCAGGCTGACGCTGCGCCGATTGTTGAAAATACCTTCACCCCCTCGAAAGGTTACGGGAAATAAGAGGTCATTATGGAAAATTCTAACCGTAAACCAAGCTGGATTAAGCGCGTCTGGCAATGGTGGCGTCGCCCCAGCCGTCTGGCGCTCGGCACGCTGTTGTTAATCGGCTTTGTGGGCGGCATTATTTTCTGGGGCGGCTTTAATACCGGTATGGAAAAGGCCAATACGGAAGAGTTCTGCATTAGCTGTCACGAAATGCGCAATACGGTGTACCAGGAATATATGGAAACCGTACACTACAACAACCGCAGCGGTGTGCGTGCGACTTGCCCTGATTGCCACGTCCCACATGAGTGGGGCCCGAAAATGATCCGTAAGATCAAGGCCAGTAAAGAGCTGTACGCGAAGGCGCTGGGGTTAATAGATACACCGCAGAAATTTGAAGATCATCGTCTGACGATGGCGCAAAATGAGTGGCGGCGTATGAAAGATAATAATTCGCAAGAGTGTCGCAACTGTCACAACTTCGAGTTTATGGATTTAACCGCCCAGAAAGGCGTTGCGGCCAAAATGCATGACCAGGCCGTGAAAGACGGGCAAACCTGTATTGACTGTCATAAAGGGATAGCGCACAAACTGCCTGATATGCGCGAAGTCAAACCGGGCTTTTAACAGGATGTAGATAACCAGGTATGCTTGAAGCCAGAGAATTACTTTGCGAGCGGGATGACAGAATACTGTTCAGCGATCTGTCATTTCGCGTCAACGCAGGGGAATGGGTACAAATTACCGGCAGCAACGGCGCGGGGAAAACCACTTTGCTGCGGTTGCTTACCGGGCTGGCGCGTCCCGACGCAGGGGAGGTTTGCTGGCAAGAGCAACCCCTGCATCACGTGCGGGACAGCTACCATCAGCAATTGCTGTGGATCGGACATCAGCCGGGGATAAAAACCCGGCTTTCGGCGTTGGAGAACCTGCGTTTTTTCCATCACGATGGCGACATCGCACAGTGTCTGGACGCGCTGGCGCAGGCGGGACTTGCCGGATACGAAGATATTCCGGTGAATCAACTTTCCGCCGGACAACAGCGGCGCGTGGCGCTGGCGCGTTTGTGGCTGACCCGCGCCCGGCTGTGGATCCTCGATGAACCCTTTACCGCCATTGATGTAAACGGCGTTGAGCGACTGACTCAGCGTATGGCACAGCATACGGAACAGGGCGGTATTGTCATTCTCACTACCCACCAGCCGCTTAATGTTGAGACCAATAAAGTGCGACGTATTGCGCTGACCAGCGAGAGGGCAACGCAATGATGTGGCGAATCTTCCGTTTAGAACTGCGAGTTGCGTTTCGTCATAGTGCGGAAATCGCCAATCCTTTATGGTTCTTTCTGATTGTTATCACGTTGTTTCCTCTGAGCATTGGGCCGGAGCCACAGCTGCTGGCGCGTATTGCGCCAGGCATTATCTGGGTTGCGGCGCTGCTGGCGTCATTGCTGGCGCTGGAGCGCTTGTTTCGTGATGACTTACAGGACGGCAGCCTTGAGCAGTTGATGCTGCTGTCGCTGCCGCTTCCGGCGGTCGTGCTGGCGAAAGTGATGGCGCACTGGGTCGTAACCGGTTTGCCGCTGTTAATCCTCTCTCCGCTGGTGGCATTACTGCTGGGCATGGATATGTACGGCTGGAAAATTATGGCGCTGACTTTGCTGCTCGGCACGCCGACGCTGGGTTTTCTCGGCGCGCCTGGCGTAGGTCTGACGGTGGGTTTAAAGCGCGGCGGCGTGCTGTTAAGCGTGCTGGTTCTCCCGCTTACTATTCCACTACTGATTTTTGCGACCGCGGCGATGGATGCGGCCTCCATGCACTTGCCTGTTGAAGGATACATGGCGATTCTGGGTGCGTTGTTGGTAGGCAGCGCCACGTTAAGCCCGTTTGCCACGGCTGCGGCGTTACGGATAAGCGTGCAGTAATGCGACAGGATTTGCAGGCCGGGCAAGGCGCTCCGGCAAAACGGATATTAATTAATGGAGTCTGGTGACTGAACTATGTGGAAAACACTTCATCAATTGGCGATGCCCCCTCGGCTCTATCAGATCTGCGGCTGGTTTATTCCGTGGCTGGCGATTGCCAGCGCGGTGGTATTAATAACCGGATGGGTGTGGGGCTTTGGCTTCGCGCCAGCTGATTATCAGCAGGGACAGAGCTATCGCATCATTTATCTGCACGTTCCGGCGGCAATCTGGTCGATGGGAATTTATGCCTCGATGGCTGTTGCGGCGTTTATCGGCCTGGTCTGGCAGATGAAAATGGCCAATCTGGCGCTGGCTGCGATGGCGCCCATTGGCGCTGTGTTTACCTTTATTGCGCTGGTGACGGGGTCCGCATGGGGCAAACCAATGTGGGGAACCTGGTGGGTCTGGGATGCCCGACTCACCTCTGAACTGGTGTTGCTGTTTCTCTACGTTGGCGCCATTGCATTGTGGCATGCGTTTGACGACCGCCGCCTGGCAGGGCGTGCCGCCGGTATTCTGGTGTTGATTGGTGTGGTCAACTTACCGATTATTCACTACTCGGTCGAGTGGTGGAACACGCTGCATCAGGGGTCAACCCGTATGCAGCAAAGCATCGATCCGGCAATGCGCGCACCGCTGCGTCTGGCGATTGTCGGTTACCTGTTGCTGTTTGTCACGCTGGCGCTAATGCGCATGCGTAACCTGATTTTGATGATGGAAAAACGCCGCCCGTGGGTGAGCGAACTGATCTTAAAAAGAGGCCGCCAATGACCCCTGCATTTGCATCATGGAGTGATTTTTTCGCGATGGGCGGTTACGCCTTGTATGTCTGGCTGGCTGTTGCCATGAGCGTTATTCCGCTGCTGGTGTTGGTGCTGCATTCAACATTACAGCATCGCGCAATCTTACGCGGCGTGGCCCAGCAGCGGGCGAGGGAAGCGCGCATGCGCGCAGCGCAAGTACAACGGGAGGCGGCGTGAATATTCGACGTAAAAATCGGCTATGGATAGCCTGCGCGGTACTGGCAGGTCTGGCGTTGACCATTTCGCTGGTGCTCTACGCGCTGCGTTCCAATATCGATCTGTTCTACACCCCGGGAGAGATACTCTACGGTAAGCGCGAGACACAGCAGATGCCTGAAGTCGGTCAGCGTCTACGCGTGGGTGGGATGGTGATGCCGGGCAGCGTGAAGCGCGATCCGCAATCGCTAAAAGTAACTTTCAGCATCTATGACGCCGAAGGTGTGGTGGATGTGACCTATGAAGGCATTTTGCCGGACCTGTTCCGCGAAGGGCAGGGGGTTGTTGTTCAGGGCGAGCTGGACAAGGGAAATCATGTGCAGGCTAAAGAGGTTCTGGCCAAACATGATGAAAATTACACCCCGCCGGAAGTCGAAAAAGCGATGCAGGAAAACCACCGTCGCCCGGAAAGTGTTTATAAGGATAAAACGTCATGATGCCGGAAATTGGCAATGCGCTGTTGTGCCTTGCGCTTGGCGTTGCACTACTGCTGTCAGTCTATCCGTTGTGGGGCGTGGCGCGCGGCGACGTGCGGATGATGGCCTCCGCACGGCCCTTTGCCTGGGTCTTGTTTATCTGCGTGATGGGAGCGTTCCTGATTCTGGTTAATGCCTTCGTGGTTAATGACTTTACCGTGACCTACGTCGCCAGTAACTCCAATACCCAGCTTCCTGTCTGGTACCGGGTGGCAGCGACATGGGGCGCGCATGAAGGCTCGCTGCTGCTGTGGGTGCTACTGATGAGCGGCTGGACGTTCGCCGTCGCGGCGTTCAGCCAGCGCATGCCGCTGGACATTGTCGCCCGCGTGTTGGCGGTGATGGGGATGGTCAGCGTCGGCTTCCTGCTGTTTATCCTGTTTACCTCTAATCCGTTTGCCCGCACGTTGCCCAATTTCCCTGTTGAAGGGCGCGATCTGAACCCGCTGTTGCAGGATCCGGGACTGATTTTCCATCCGCCGTTGCTGTACATGGGGTATGTCGGTTTCTCGGTAGCTTTCGCGTTTGCGATCGCCGCGTTGATGAGCGGGCGTCTGGACAGCACCTTCGCTCGCTTTTCGCGTCCATGGACGCTGGCTGCGTGGGTGTTTCTGACGCTGGGGATTGTACTCGGTTCGGCCTGGGCCTATTACGAGCTGGGCTGGGGCGGCTGGTGGTTCTGGGATCCGGTTGAGAACGCCTCCTTTATGCCATGGCTGGTGGGCACAGCCCTGATGCACTCGCTGTCGGTAACCGAACAGCGCGCCAGCTTCAAAGCCTGGACGCTGCTGCTGTCAATCTGCGCCTTCTCGCTGTGCCTGTTGGGGACTTTCCTGGTGCGCTCCGGCGTACTGGTTTCGGTGCATGCTTTCGCCTCTGACCCGTCGCGAGGGATGTTTATTCTGGCCTTTATGGTGCTGGTGATTGGCGGTTCCCTGCTGCTGTTTGCAGTGCGTGGGCATAAGGTTCGCTCGCGGGTAAACAACGCGCTGTGGTCGCGTGAATCGCTGCTGTTGGGCAACAACGTCCTGCTGATCGCCGCTATGTTGGTGGTGTTATTGGGCACGCTACTGCCGCTGGTGCACAAACAGCTTGGGCTGGGCAGCATTTCGATTGGCGAGCCGTTCTTCAATACCATGTTTACCTGGCTGATGGCGCCGTTTGCGTTGCTGCTGGGCATTGGGCCATTAGTGCGCTGGGGCCGTGACCGACCGCGTAAACTGAAAACGTTACTGATCATCGCGTTTGTCACCACGCTAATTCTGTCGCTGCTGTTGCCGTGGCTGTTTGAGGATCGTATTGCCGCCATGACGGTGGTGGGGCTGGCGATGGCGTGCTGGATTTTTGTGCTGGCCATGTCCGAAGCGTACCTGCGCATTTCTCGTGGAACGAAGCTGACGCCCAGCTACTGGGGGATGGTATCGGCTCACGTTGGGCTGGCGATTACCATTGTTGGTATTGCCTTTAGCCAGAATTACAGCGTGGAACGCGATGTCCGTATGAAAGCGGGTGATAGCGTCAGCATCCATGACTATCAGTTTACTTTCCGTGAAGTGAAAGATATTACCGGACCAAACTACCGGGGCGGGGTCGCCATTATTGGCGTCACGCGTGATGGTAAACCGGCAGCCACGCTGCATGCGGAAAAACGTTTCTATAACAGCACCAGTTCGATGATGACTGAAGCGGCGATTGACGGCGGGTTCACGCGCGATCTGTATGCTGCGCTGGGTGAAGAGCTGGATAACGGCGCATGGGCTGTACGTTTGTATTACAAACCGTTTATTCGCTGGATTTGGGCCGGAGGATTGCTGATGGCGCTGGGCGGGGTGTTCTGCCTGTTTGATCCACGCTATCGCCAGCGCACGCGCCCTCGCGCCGCGGTGCAAAAAAATGCGTCGGAGGCTGTATGAAGCGCAACGCACTGTTAATTCCGTTTATTATTTTTCTCATTATTGCGGCGGCGCTGCTGTGGCAGTTAGCGCGTAACGCGCAGGGAGACGACCCTACCAATCTGGAGTCGGCGTTGATTGGCAAACCTGTTCCGACGTTCCGTCTGGAATCGCTGGAAAACCCGGGTCAGCATTATCAGGCCGATGTGCTGACGCAGGGCAAGCCAGTGTTGCTGAACGTCTGGGCGACCTGGTGTCCGACCTGTCGCGCCGAGCATCAGTATCTGAATCAGCTGTCTGCGCAAGGCGTGCGGGTAGTGGGCCTGAACTATAAAGACGATCGTCAGAAAGCCATTGTCTGGTTGAAAGAGTTGGGCAATCCATACTCATTAAGTCTGTTTGACGGCGACGGTATGCTCGGCCTCGATCTTGGCGTGTACGGCGCGCCGGAGACATTCCTGATCGACGGGAAAGGTATTATTCGCTATCGCCATGCCGGTGATCTTAACGCCCGGGTGTGGGAAAGCGAGATCAAACCGTTGTGGGACAAGTACAGTAAGGAGGCTGCGCAATGAGATTTTTATTGGGCCTGCTGATGCTGGTTATCTCGGGATCCGCGCTGGCGACTATCGACGTAATGCAGTTTAAGGATGAAGCGCAGGAGCAGCAGTTCCGCCAGCTTACCGAGCAACTGCGTTGTCCTAAGTGTCAGAACAACAGCATTGCCGACTCTAACTCAATGATTGCCACCGACCTGCGGCAGAAAGTGTACGAACTGATGCAGGAAGGCAAAAGTCAGAAAGAAATTGTTGACTACATGGTGGCGCGCTACGGTAACTTCGTCACTTACGATCCGCCGTTAACTCCGCTGACCGTGCTGCTGTGGGTGATGCCGGTGGTAGCGATTGGTCTCGGGGGCTGGATTATTTTCGCCCGTACTCGCCGACGCGTGCGGGTGAAACAAGAAGAGTTTCCTGACGACATCATCCCGGATGGCAAGCGCGGTGGATTCGGACTCTTTGTGCCCGGCATCGTGGTGGCGCTGGTGGTCGGCGCGGTGAGCTATTATCAAACCGGGAACTATAAACAGGTGCAGGTCTGGCAGCAGGCCACCGCTCAGGCCCCAGCGCTGCTGGAGCGGGCATTGGATCCAAAAGCCGACCCGTTGAATGAAGAAGACATGACGCGTCTGGCGCTGGGGCTGCGCACTCGCTTACAGGCCGATCCCGCAAATGTTGAAGGCTGGATTATGCTTGGACGCATTGGCATGGTGCTCGGCAACGCCAGCACGGCTACTGAAGCCTATGCCAATGCTTATCGGCTGGATCCGAAAAACAGCGATGCGGCGCTGGGCTATGCGGAAGCGCTGACCCGTTCATCCGATCCTGATGATAACCGTCGGGGCGGGGAGCTGTTACGTCAACTAATACGCGGCGAACATGCCAACGTGCGCGTATTGAGCATGTACGCGTTTAACGCTTTCGAACAGCAGCGCTTCGGCGAAGCGGTTGCGGCGTGGGAGATGATGCTGAAATTATTACCCGCCAACGATACCCGTCGGGCGGTAATAGAACGCAGTATTAAACAGGCGATGGAGCAGCTAACGCCGCAGGAGAAGTAAGAGTGGAAGATGCCGGATGGCGACGCAACGCGTCTTATCCGGCCTGGCGATGCACGTGACGTGTAGGCCCGATAAGCGTAGCGCTATCGGGCAATATCTGGTTATTGCATACCGCGCGTTTGCAAAAACAGAATAGTGGCAGCAACGCGAGAGCGCACGTTGAGTTTGCGCAGCAGGTTGCGAATATGCACCTTCACCGTCTGTTCGGAAATATTCAGCACTGAAGCAATCTGTTTATTCGACAGCCCCTGAGCCAGTTCATGCAAGACATCCAGCTCGCGTTCGGTGAGAATGCTGAACGGATCTTCTTGTGCGCCGAACAGGTCGCGTTCGCGCAGATATTCACTGACGCGTGTACTGAACGCTTTACCGCCTTTGGCTCCGCTGCGAATGGCTTCCAGCAGGACTTCAGGATCGCTGTCTTTGAGCAAATAACCATCCGCACCCGCGTCAATTAGGGCGTATACATCGCTGGCGGCATCCGAAACGGTCAGAATGATAATTTGTGCGGTCACACCGTCCCGACGCAGCGCATTCAGGGTATCCAGCCCACTCATACCTTTCATATTGAGATCCAACAGGATCACGTCAAGGTCCAGACGGTTTGCCAGATCGATCGCACTTGCGCCGTCACCTGCTTCAGCTACTACGTTAAATGCGGGATCCAGTTGCAATAATTGACTAATTCCCCGCCGCATCAGTGGGTGGTCATCGACAATCAGCACCCGAAAAGGCGTTGCTTCAGGCATACTATTCTCCTGAGTTTTATTAGTATCATTATTGTTTTCAGCGCATCAATCGTCCAGATTCATCGCGCTGATGAGAGGATAAATTTTACCCCAATTTGTGCATGGGTAAGTAGTAAAACCTGTGCTGAAGAGAGGGGAATACATGGATAATGTGATGCTCAAGAACGGTAAGACGCCGGGAGGGGGCTGGGGGGCGGGTGGAAAATGGGATCAGGCTATGGCATAACTTTTCAGTATCTGCAATCGGGCCGATCCTGCATACGGTTACGGTTCTGTCAGTAATGTATAGTTACAGCGCCTTATTGAGAACCAACGTTCACAAATGGTTATGGTGTAACAATCTGGAGCATTGAGGATCGACCCGTACGTCTTTACGCATCAGCCGTCGTTCTTCATCAGGAATGGGTACCCAGGTACAAAAACGTTACCCACGTTCTGATATTGTTGAGTTTAAAATTGATTGATGAAATAGAGGGCGCGTGATGCCCGTTTATTTATTGTTGCTGTTCTTTTTTTGCTGGTTTCATCCAGGCATCATTGTATTTAATATTCCCTCTAACATAATTCCATTCAATGTCATGGAATCTAAGACCTACTACCTCATGCATATTAGGAGATGAACTACCGGGGTAGTAGACATGTGTAAAATCTACAGAGGATATAACGACATCTTCCAGAGTAATATTATAAATCTCTACTTCGATCCCTGCTTCTATAGTCTCATAATATTTAATGACTGCCTTTTGCAGTCTCTTCCCTTCACAAACAGCTACAGCCAGGTAAGGGCTGACTTTATCAAGTTGCTTATGCACAATTACGGGATTATGCTGCCTACAGCCTGTCATGCTGCCAGTGTTGCTATCAACAGGCTGTCTCACACCGTAACTACTATTCATGACTTCTATAGCACCTTCACGGCCTAAGGATAAACAATCTCCCGGAATCTGCATTCCGTTTTCATCATATAAAAATAAATAAGCTGGTAATGACATGATTAATACACCATATTTGTTAGCTGTCCATTATTATCAATAAAAAATTTATGTACATAGTCCTTGCCATTTAATCCATATGACACTGTATAGGAATAACCATAACTCCATTTAAAATCAATGCAATCACTCGGATATGAAAGTTGTAAGTCATATTCGGATTTTTCAATGTGATATCCCTTGCTCCGACTCGATTCGATTCGGTAGTAGTTCAATACATCTTTTTGATCAGTGCTAAAACAAAGATAATTGCCATTTATAAAAGTAACTCTTGGGTGTGGTGCAGGCATACCTCCGGGGCATCCAGATAGCATTAATACCAATGGCATTATTATTAATCTTTTCATCCAGGGAATCCTTTCATAACAGGTTTATATATAGATAATATTGAATGAATAGAGTCATTAGAATTGAGGTTACGGTATTTAACCAGGGCGTAAGTATCTCTGTTAAGCCCAAATGCTTGTATCAACCAATAATCACTGGCTATTGATGCTTGCTGTTCTAATCCGTAATGAAGAAAGTCAGCCTTATCTAAACTGTAACTGTAATCAGCGAAACGTGAGAATAAACCTCTGGTTCTAACAAACATACCTTTCTGTGCTTGCCAGGCGTGAACCATCTCATGCATGAATCTGTGTTTTTTCTCTAGTATATCTAATGAAAAATCAGGTGAATACGTACCCTCTCTAAACCAAAGTTCACCGTTTGGTGTCATTGCAATATCTACGGGTTGTAAGTTGAAGGGGAGATAGCTTTCACGGTGTACCCACACCTTGCTATAGATAATGCTCTCACCAAATAGCGTCCTGGCTAGTGCAATCTCTCCTATTGTAAGTAGCCTGACCCCTCCGGGGGCTATAGGAGTTCCCGACGTGGGATTTATTGTTCCGTTTACGGACATAGTATATCCATACATTTTGTATTGGTTTATGCGCTAATGGTACTCCTACCCTAAAGCATTGGGAAAGTTTCTTTCCGGGGTAAATTCTGAATTCTGTGAAATTAAATTATTATAAATCATCTGTTTACTGAATAAATCAGCCTTGTCATTACAAAGTGAATGCAGGGTATTATGATTGGGCTGGGGCCTGTGTGACTTTAAAACCTTCTTGGCTTCATTCTATTTGGGAAGCGTTCTGTACGCGGTGTATTTGGCTGGACAGAAAACGATAAGCGATGATAAATCAAAAATAGCAGCCTTTGCTATGTCGATGGTTGGCTACTTTAGCAACTTTGTAAATTTGACGTTGCTAATACGAAGTTGTCTGTGGTTGAAGACCATTGTGGGGAAATTATCTACGACATCAGAAATGGGTAAGCTATAGGTAGATGATGGCGATGTGGAAAGGGAAGCTCAACTGTTTCAGAAAAAGCAACAAAAGGATGAGTTCCTTAAATTCGTTTTCTCTGACAATAGCATTGCTTCAGGATATCTTTTGCACCGGGCAGACTATCAAAATTCCTTTTTCATAAATGAGGTTGATGACTTCCCGGTGATGTGTATAGCTGAAATTTTACCGCGAAGTCGACGCTTTGCGTCGGGGATTTTTCCCCGATTAATCCCCGTTACTTCCCCGTTCAGAAAACTGGTATAAAAAAACCAACCACAAGGGTTGGTTTTATTGGGATTTTTGGTCGGCACGAGAGGATTTGAACCTCCGACCCCCGACACCCCATGACGGTGCGCTACCAGGCTGCGCTACGTGCCGACGCTATGGCTGACAATACTACTGCTTTCCAGCGTGAATGCAAGAGGGTGGCTTGCTAACTGATTTATAATTAATCAGTTAGCAATAAATCGTTTCTCATCCGTAAGAACTTGCAGCAGCAGGCTCAGCTGCGGTTTCTGATCTTTTATCTTCTCACCGTGTAAATCATAGGTCTGATAGTTACCGTTGTTGTTAAGCACCAGCGTCATCTCTGGCGTGGTAATCGCCAGCGTGCTGCCGTCGGCGGCGGTAACCCAGTAATGGCGGCGGGTTGCATTAAACAAATCCTGGCCCTGCGAGTACTCGTTAGCTGGCGTGCTGACGTGGAGCAGACGTTGCATGAGCGTCGTCATCAGGTCCGTATGATCGGTCAGGCTATTGATGCGCTGAGCAGGTGTTCCCGGCCAGTGAATAATCAGAGGAACCTGCAGATGACCGCGCGACCAGGCAAAATTGTTCTCTTCCTGAGTCAGCGGTACGCCCCGACCCGCGGTAATAATCACCACCGTGTTGTTCAGTTTACCGGAGTCGCGCAGGGCGCTAAGGATCCGGTTAATGTTGGCATCCACATCCTGAGCGGCATTGGCGTAGCGTTTGGCAAAGTTCTTCTGGTTGCTGTCGTTCAGGTTCGTCCCGTTAAAGGAGACCCAGGAGAACCAGCGGTTATCTTCCTGCGCGTAGCGGCCCAGCCAATTGATCCACTGGCTGGCGGTCTGCTCGTCAGACTGCGTTTGCACGCTCGGCATAGAGAAATCTGACAGTAGCGCCTGGCGATAAAGTGGGCTGGTAAAGCCATCCGAGGAGAATAGCCCCAACTGATATCCCTGCTGGTTCAGCGCAGAGATCAGCGCCGCAGGCGTTCGGGTCGACAAAATGCCGTCCATATAGCTTGGAGAAACGCCATAGAACAGGCCAAAAATCCCGTTATCCGTGGTGTTGCCTGTGCTCATGTGACGCGTAAAGGCGATATTCTGCTCAGCGAATTCAGCCAGCGCTGGCATCTGTTTTTCAAAACGGGAGTAGTTCAGGCCGTCTACGGTGATCAGCAGAACGTTCTGTCCGGTTCCCATATCGCGGTAGCGCAGTTCGCTGAGCGGGTACTGCACGGAAACCGCTTCCGGGTTTCCCTGCTCGATCAGGCGGCGTTGATATTCTTGCGCATCCAACAGACCATGTTTTTCCAGAAACTTGCGTGCCGTCATCGGGTAGGAGAGCGGCAGGTTCGCGCGTTGCATGGTAATAGGGCGATAGAAATTGGCGTCTGCCCAGATGTACACCACATGCGAGGCGATAAAGGAAACGAAGAAGAATGCGGCTAACGGTTTAGCAAAATGGCGACGACGCGTCAGGCTGCGTAGTTTTTGCCAGCTCCAGGTCGCAAACAGCATTTCGATTAACAGAATAACCGGCACGCTGATAAACATCAGTTGCCAGTCACGCGCCGCTTCATTCTGGTCAGGGTTAATGACCAGTTCCCAGACGATCGGGTTGAGGTGCAGGTGGAAGCGGGTAAAAACTTCGCTGTCGATTAACAACAACGTCATGCCAGCCGTCGCCAGGATTGCTGATAAGAATCGCATCAGCCTCTGGGACATGACGATAAACGTCAGGGGAAACAGGATCAGCAGATAGGTGGCAAACACCAGGAAGCTAAAATGCCCGACAACACTCAGGTAGGAATAAACGCGCCCTGCAAGCGTAGTCGGCCAGTCGGCGACAAACAGGTAACGGCTACCGAGTACCATGGCCAACAGAATGTTGAACAAAGCAAACCAGTGCCCCCAGCTAACCATCTGGGAGACTTTCTCACGGTAGCGCTGACGATGAGTTACCATAAACTGTTGTTCGTTTCCCCGGATCAGGCTCTTAATGCGCTTGGTCGTCGTTTACCGAAGACTGTAATGCGCGGGCAAAAGAGTTGGCAATCGCCTGGCGCTGGGCCGGTGCGATGCTTGTATTGATAAGGTTAGTCACCATGTTTCCCAGTACCATCAGGGAAAGATCGGTCGGCGCCTTATGTTTTTCCAGTACGTTGAGCATCTCATTCAGCAGTTGTTCAACGTGTTCGTCACTATAGCGGGAAATTTGTGGCATAAATCGAAATCAGTCTGTTCATGAAAGGGCAACATATTACCGTACGGACAGTTTTTTTTCTGCTTTTTTATCTTCTATTGCGTCACTGCCCGGCAGGTGGTTGAATACCGCCCGGTCTAAAAGGAGAGTTTATCATGAGTCTGGATATCAACCAGATTGCCCTGCACCAGCTTATCAAACGTGATGAGCAAAACCTTGAGCTGGTCTTGCGCGATTCATTACTGGAACCGACAGCGACCGTTGTCGATATGATGGCTGAACTGCATCGGGTGTATAGCGCCAAGAATAAAGCCTATGGCCTGTTCAGCGAAGAGAGCGAGCTGGCGCAAACGCTACGTTTACAGCGTCAGGGTGAAGAGGATTTTCTGGCCTTTAGCCGTGCCGCGACAGGGCGTTTGCGGGACGAGCTGGCGAAATATCCTTTTGCCGATGGTGGTATTGTCTTGTTCTGCCATTACCGCTATCTGGCGGTAGAGTATCTGCTGGTGGCCGTACTGAACAATTTAAGCAGCATGCGCGTCAATGAAAATCTGGATATCAATCCGACGCACTATCTGGATATCAATCATGCGGACATCGTGGCGCGTATTGATTTAACCGAGTGGGAAACCAATCCGGAGTCCACACGCTATCTGACGTTCCTGAAAGGGCGGGTAGGGCGCAAAGTCGCCGATTTCTTCATGGACTTTCTCGGCGCCAGCGAAGGTCTGAACGCCAAAGCGCAAAACCGCGGTCTGCTGCAGGCGGTCGATGACTTCACCAATGAGGCGCAACTGGATAAAGCCGAGCGCCAGAATGTGCGGCAGCAGGTGTACAGCTACTGCAACGAGCAGCTACAGGCCGGTGAGGAGATTGAGCTGGAGTCGCTGTCTAAAGAGCTTTCCGGCGTCAGTGAAGTCAGCTTCAGCGAATTCGCTGCTGATAAAGGGTATGAGCTGGAAGAGAGCTTCCCGGCGGATCGCAGTACGTTGCGCCAATTAACCAAATTTGCCGGCAGCGGCGGTGGGTTAACCATTAATTTTGACGCCATGCTGCTGGGCGAGCGTATTTTCTGGGATCCGGCTACAGATACCCTGACCATCAAAGGTACGCCGCCGAACCTGCGCGACCAGCTCCAGCGCCGCACGTCGGGCGGGAAATAAAACTGTTTGCCGGATGGGGCGCAAACGCCTTATCCGGCCTGCGTGATTCATCTTTATCGCGAACAAAATTCCATAAAAAAACCCCGCCGAGGCGGGGTTTTCTTCAACGTCCAGGCGATTACGCGCGAACGAAGTCGATGTGAGTCAGCTTCGGCTTGAAAGCGTGACGCTGTACAGCCTGAGCTTTAACTTTAACTTCTTTACCGTCAACAACGATGGTCAGAACTTCGCTGTAGAATTCAGCTTTAGCTTGCATGTTCATAACTGCATCGTGATCCAGTTCGATAGCAATCGGGGCTTCTGCGCCACCGTAGATGATTGCCGGGAACTTGTTAGCGGCACGCAGGCGGCGGCTCGCACCCTTACCCTGCTCTTTACGTACTTCAGCGTTGATAGTAAACATTTAAATCTCTCTTTAATAATTCCTGCTACAGGCGACCCAGCAACAGGTAAGTGATCTGCTTTGCGTATGCAAAAGCGGGCGAGATTCTATACTCAAACGGCTGGTACATCAATCAAAAGTACAATTAACCGCGTAATTCATGTGCCCGGCGAAAGCGACCTTCATAATCGAAGACCTTTTCACGCACCTGCCAGTACTGACCTTTCATGCGCGCAACCACGAAATCAGGATGGCGTAACAGCGCCTGCTGGGCGAGGATATCGGCGGCGGTTATCCAGCGTAAGGGAATACCGGGGGTACGGGTGTGCGGGCGAATAAACAGTTGTTCGAATGCCGTACGCTGCGCGGGAGTGTGTAGACGAAAGCGTTCGCTGACGTCGGCTCCGTCTTCATCGTAATAGGTGATTTTTAGCCATTCGCCTTTTTCATCCTGGCCATTTTGTAACACCATACCGCTACAGCGCAGGACCAGCGCATCTTTTAGCCTCAACGCCGCTTTCAGCATATCATCCGGGTCGACCAGCACCGTATCGCATTCACGGCAGCGGCGGGCGGCAATGTCATTTTCCGCGTTGCACTGCGGGCAATTTTTAAAACGGAAACGGAAGTCGCACTGTTCGCGATGACCGTCATCATCTTCAAACCATCCCTGGCAGCGGCGACCAAAGTGTTCAATCAGCGTGCCGTCAGCCGTTGTTTTGCCCCAGAAGGTGTTGGCAAATCCGCAGGCAGGGCAGAACACCTGCACCGGCACGTTGTCGCTTTTTCCCTTCGGCGCGCCCACTTCCGGGGCGTACAGATCGTGGGGATTACCCGCGTAATCGAGGATCAGACAGTCGGTTTTACCTGGGGCAAGGCGCAGTCCGCGACCAACAATTTGTTGGTACAGGCTGACTGATTCCGTCGGGCGGAGAATGGCGATAAGGTCGACGTGTGGGGCATCGAAGCCGGTAGTCAGGACCGACACATTCACCAGAAAACGAAAGCGCTGGGCTTTAAACTCTTCAATCAGTGCGTCACGCTCCGCGCCTGGCGTATCTCCGGTAATAAGCGCGGCATCGTCAGCAGGCAGCAGGCCCAGAATTTCTTTGGCGTGTTCAACGGTGGCGGCGAAAATCATCACCCCTTTGCGCGTCTGGGCAAACTCAATAATCTGGCTGATGATATGCGGCGTGATTCGCTGCTGCTTTTTTAATTCCCGATTAAGGTCCGCCTCGCTGAACAGGCCGTTACTTTGTGCCTGCAGGCGGCTGAAGTCATACTGCACGACCGGCATGTCGAGGCGTTCCGGCGGCGTCAGGTAGCCGTGTTTAATCATATAGCGCAGCGGTAATTCATAAATGCAGTCGCGAAACAGCGCTTTTTCATCGCCGCGCACCATTCCGTGATAATGAAAGTGGTAAATCCAGCCTTTACCCAGACGAAAAGGCGTGGCGGTAAGCCCCAGCAGGCGTAAATGGGGATTGACGTTGGTCAGGTGAGTGAGGATTTGCTGATACTGACTCTCTTCATCATCACCGATGCGGTGACATTCATCGACGATAAGCAGGGAAAACTCTCCCTGAAAGGCATCCAGATTACGCGCCACCGACTGTACGCTGCCAAATACCACTTTTCCGTGGCTCTCTTTACGCTTCAGCCCGGCGGCAAAAATATCGGCCTCCAGCCCCAACGCGCAATATTTGGCGTGGTTTTGCGCGACCAGCTCTTTGACGTGCGCCAGTACCAGCACGCGACCACGCGCCACGCGGGCCAGTTCCGCTATCACCAGGCTTTTGCCTGCGCCGGTTGGCAGGACGATAACCGCCGGCGTGCGGTGGTGGCGAAAATGGTTGAGCGTGGCGTCCACGGCTTCTTGTTGGTACGGGCGAAGAGTAAAAATCATGGGCTCACTAAGGTAAACAGTAACAATGAATAGTATGCCATGAATCATTTCCCTTGAGGGATGGTGTAACGCCGCTATACTGGGCGGATAACAGTCCCACTTTTCGGGCGCAAACCCGATTCTCGTATTTTTACAGGCAAAAATCACACTCATGCGACTTGATAAATTTATCGCTCAGCAACTCGGCGTCAGCCGCGCTATTGCCGGGCGTGAGATCCGTGCTAACCGCGTTACCGTCGACGGTGAAATCGTCAGAAATAGCGCCTTTAAGCTGCTGCCAGAACATGACGTCGAATATGACGGCAATTCCCTGATTCAACAGAATGGCCCGCGCTATTTTATGCTGAATAAGCCGCAGGGCTATGTTTGTTCAACGGATGATCCGGATCACCCGACGGTTCTTTATTTCCTCGATGAACCCGTCGCACACAAATTACATGCGGCAGGCCGTCTGGATATCGACACCACCGGACTGGTGCTGATGACCGATGACGGACAGTGGTCGCATCGCATCACTTCGCCACGTCACCATTGTGAGAAGACCTATCTGGTGACGCTGGAATCGCCAGTGGCGGATGATACCGCCGGGCAGTTTGCCCGGGGCGTACAACTGCATAACGAAAAAGACCTGACAAAGCCGGCCGTGCTGGAAGTCATTACGCCAACTCAGGTGCGATTGACCATCAGCGAAGGGCGCTATCATCAGGTGAAACGCATGTTCGCCGCCGTGGGGAACCACGTTGTAGAACTGCACCGTGAACGGATCGGCGCCATCAAGCTTGATGATGACCTTGAGCCTGGCGAATACCGTCCATTAACTGAAGAAGAAATTGCCAGCGTTAACTTAACCCCGCGTTAATCTCAGGAGCTAAATGTGACCACCCGGCAGAACTCGTCAATTGCCATTGTCTTTATCCTTGGCTTGTTAGCCATGCTGATGCCGTTGTCGATTGATATGTATCTTCCGGCGCTGCCTGTTATCTCTGAACAGTTTGGTGTGCCTGCCGGTAGCGCGCAGATGACCCTCAGTACCTATATTTTAGGTTTTGCGGTGGGGCAGTTGCTGTATGGTCCAATGGCAGACAGCATTGGGCGTAAGCCGGTAATACTGGGCGGAACGCTGGTGTTTGCGGCGGCGGCAGTTGCCTGTGCGCTGGCGCAAACTATCGATCAACTGATCATAATGCGTTTCTTCCATGGTCTGGCGGCTGCGGCGGCGAGCGTGGTTATCAACGCCCTGATGCGCGATATCTATCCGAAGGAAGAGTTCTCGCGCATGATGTCATTCGTCATGTTGGTCACCACGATAGCGCCATTGCTGGCGCCCATTGTGGGCGGCTGGGTGCTGGTATGGCTGAGCTGGCACTATATCTTTTGGATCCTCGCCGTGGCGGCTATTCTGGCTTCAGTGATGATCTTTACGCTGATCAAAGAAACATTGCCCGTAGAGCGTCGCCAGCCGTTTCGCTTGCGCACTACTCTTGGCAACTTTGCCTCGTTGTTTCGTCATAAGCGCGTACTGAGCTATATGCTGGCCAGCGGGTTCAGCTTTGCCGGAATGTTTTCTTTCCTTAGCGCCGGGCCTTTTGTCTACATTGAGATTAACCATGTTTCACCGCAGCATTTCGGTTACTACTTCGCGCTGAATATTGTTTTCCTGTTCGTGATGACCATCATCAACAGCCGCTTTGTTCGCCGGGTTGGGGCATTGAATATGTTCCGTGCGGGGCTGTGGATCCAGTTTGTGATGGCGGGCTGGATGGTTTTCAGTGCGCTGTTCGGGGTAGGTTTTTGGGCGCTGGTGGTGGGCGTGGCGGCATTTGTCGGCTGCGTGTCGATGGTGTCATCTAACGCGATGGCGGTCATCCTGGATGAATTCCCGCACATGGCGGGAACGGCATCATCTTTGGCGGGGACGTTCAGATTTGGCATTGGCGCTATTGTTGGGGCACTGTTGTCACTGGCGACCTTTAACTCGGCCTGGCCGATGATTTGGTCGATAGCGTTTTGCGCCACCAGCTCTATTCTCTTCTATCTCTACGCCAGTCGCGCTAAAAAACGGTGATCTAATACACAACCTGGAGGTCATAAGGCCTCCAGAGTTGATGTATATCAACCGCAAATCTATCAATTCTCCTGCTTATGTTTATTTTATGTAAAATCAATTTATGTAAAAAGTCACATCATTGTAGTTAAAAAGGTTGAGTTAGATCGCAGAAACGAGTACATATAGCCCGGAAATTTGCCAGAACCATTGAATAAATTTAAATACCTGGTTCGGAAAGCAGCATATGGACATGGGTGTAAACGTTTACCAACTGTTTAAAGACGTTTTGTCAATGATGTGTTAATATTGATGTAAAATAATTGTGAAGTGATTGTGCTTCCAGGGAAAGAAAGTGATGACATTACAACTCTCAATCGTTCATCGTCTGCCGCAGTGCTATCGTTGGTCGGTGGGTTTCGCAGGTTCGAAAGTTGAACCGATTCCGCAAAACGGCCAGAGCAATGAGAACAGCCTGGTGGCGCTCAAATTGCTCAGCCCGGATGGTGATAGCGCGTGGTCAGTCATGCATAAACTCAGCCAGGCCCTCAGTGACATTGAGGTTCCTTGTTCCGTTCTGGAATGCGAAGGGGAGCCGTGCCTGTTTGTGAATCGTCAGGATGAGTTTGCTGCGACCTGCAGACTGAAAAATTTCGGCGTGGCAATCGCAGAACCTTTTTCAAATAACAATCCGTTTTGAGCGTCAGCTTAGCGCGAGCAGCTGACGCGTATAGGCCTGTTGTGGCGCGTTAAATACGTGCTCGCATTGCCCCTGTTCAACAACTTCTCCCTGCCTTAGCACAATAACCTGATGGCACAACGCGCGTACGACATGCAAATCATGGCTGATAAAAATATAGGCCAGACGATGCTTTTCCTGTAAGGACTTTAACAACATCAGGATTTGCGCCTGTACGGTCCTGTCGAGTGAGGATGTCGGCTCATCCAGAATGATCAGCGAAGGTTTTAGAATCAACGCCCGGGCAATGGCTATGCGTTGACGTTGACCTCCGGAAAACTCTGCGGGATAACGATGTCGCGTTTCGCTATCCAGCCCCACTTCCGTCATGACCGCTTTCACCTGCGCTTCACGTTGTTCGGCAGTAAGTGTCGGTTGATGGACGCGTAGTCCCTCCTCAATAATTTGTAGCACGCTTAAACGTGGGTTTAGCGAGGAGTTAGGATCCTGAAATACCACCTGAATGCGGTGACGTACGGGTAACAGCTGGCGATGATTTAAGGTATGCAACGCCTGGCCATCGAACACAATACTCCCCTGCGATGTGATTAGCCTCAGTAGCGCCAGCCCGGTGGTGCTTTTCCCGGAACCTGACTCACCGACCAGCCCCAGCGTTTCACCGGGCCGCAGGGAAAAACTGACGTCGTTGACCACGACGTTATGGTCTACTACGCGCTTCAGAATACCTTTGCGGACAGGGAAGGCGACGCGGAGTTTTTCCACTTCCAGCAAGGGAGCTTGCCCTACAGGTAAGGGGACCGGGTCACCGGAAGGTTCGCTGTTTAACAATTTCTGCGTGTACGGATGCGAGGGCGCAGAGAGCAGTTGTGCGGCACGATTTTGCTCAACGCACAGGCCGTTTTGCATGACCGCCATGGTATCGGCCAGCTTTTTCACAATGCTGAGGTTATGGGTGATGAACAGTAATCCCATGTTCAGCTCTCGCTGTAACTCCCGCAGCAGTTGCAGAATCTGCGCCTGGACGGAGACATCCAGCGCGGTGGTGGGTTCATCGGCAATCAGCAGTTCTGGCCGCGTTAGCAGCGCCATGGCGATCATCACACGTTGGCGCTCACCGCCGGACAACTGGTGCGGGTAATCTGCGAGACGTTTGGCCGCCTGACGGATCCCGACGCGGTCCAGACAGGTTAGAATCTCTGCCCGGGCGGCCTCGCGACGCATTCCCCGATGCAGCGATAGCACCTCGTAAAGCTGTTTTTCCAGGTTGTGAAGCGGGTTCAGTGACACCATCGGCTCCTGGAAAATCATGGCGATTTTGTTCCCTCGTACGCCGCGAAGCGTCTGCTCGTCGGCGTGAAGCAATGATTCACCATGGAAGCGAATATCACCGGCAAGATAGACCGCAGGAGGGGACGGTAATAAGCGCAGAATAGAAAGCGCGGTCACACTTTTCCCTGAGCCAGATTCGCCCACCAGCGCCAGCGTTTGCCCGGCATCAACCCGCAATGAGAGAGTGTTGACCACGGTGCGCACACTCTCCTGGTGGCGAAAACCTACCGATAAATTCTCAATAGCTAACAGAGGTTGTGTCATTTTAAATCGCCTTATTGGGATCAAACGCGTCGCGTACCGCTTCACCAATAAAGATCAGTAGCGATAAAAGCAGGGCAACGGAGATGAACGCAGTGATCCCAAGCCACGGCGCCTGCAGGTTATTTTTACCTTGTAACAGGAGTTCTCCCAACGATGGCGAGCCAAGCGGTAAGCCGAATCCGAGGAAATCCAGCGAGGTCAGGGTGGTTATCGAGGCGCATAATATAAACGGTAAAAAAGTCAGAGCGGCGACCATCGCGTTGGGTAGCATATGACGCAGAATAATACTGCGATCGCTCACGCCGAGCGCCTGCGCGGCACGAATGTAATCAAAGTTTCGGGTACGTAAAAATTCCGCACGCACCACGCCAACCAGACTCATCCAGCCAAACAGCACGGTAATGCCCAGCAGCCACCAGAAGTTGGGCTGGACCACGCTCGACAGCAGAATGATCAGAAACAGCGTTGGCATACCAGACCAAACCTCAATGAATCGCTGCCCCCACAGGTCCACCTTGCCGCCATAATAGCCCTGAATAGCGCCAGCCATGATGCCCATCACGCTGGAACACAGGGTCAGCATTAAACCAAACAGGACCGAGATACGCGTGCCGTAGAGGATACGCGCCAACACGTCGCCGCCGTTGGCGTCCGTCCCCAGCCAGTTTTGCGCAGAAGGTGGGGAAGGGAAGGGCTTATCAGTGGCAAAGTTAATGCTGGTGGCCCCAAAGCGTACGGGCGCCCACAGGATCCAGCCCTGCTTCTCCAGGCGCTGCTGTAGCCAGGGATCCTGATAATCAGCTTTGGTCGCCAGTGGTCCGCCAAAGTCGCTTTCACTGTAGTTTTTGAACAAAGGGAAATACCAACTGCTGTCATAGCGCACCAGCAGCGGCTTATCGTTGGCAATCAGTTCGGAACACAGGCTAAGGCCAAACAACACCAGAAAAATCCACAGCGACCAGTAGCCGCGGCGGTTATGACGAAAACGCGCCCAGCGGGCCTGATTGACGGGGCTTAATCGCGACATTAGCGTCCCTCAAAATCAATACGGGGATCGACCAGCGTATAGCTGATATCACTGAGAATATTCAGCAGCAGTCCGATCAGGGTGAAGATATAGAGCGTGCCAAACATCACCGGGTAGTCGCGTGATACGGTGGATTCATACCCCAGTAACCCCAGTCCGTTAAGCGAGAACATGACTTCAATCAGCAGCGAGCCGGTAAAAAACATGCTGATAAACGTTGCCGGGAAACCTGCTATCACCAGTAACATCGCGTTGCGAAACACATGTTTCCATAGAATATTTTTCTCGCTTACCCCTTTGGCGCGCGCGGTGACGACATACTGTTTGCGGACTTCATCCAGAAATGAGTTTTTAGTCAGCATGGTCAGCGCGGCAAACCCGCCAACCACCGTCGCCAGCACCGGCAGGGTAATATGCCACAGGTAGTCGGTTATTTTTTGATACCAGGGCAGAGAATCAAAGTTGGCGGAAACCAGCCCGCGCAGCGGGAACAGATCGTAGTAGCTTCCCCCGGCAAAAAAGACGATCAGCAAAATCGCAAACAGAAAGGCCGGTATGGCATAGCCGATAATAATGAATGCGCTGCTCCACACATCAAATCGGCTGCCATTGTGCACCGCTTTACGGATACCTAGCGGGATCGACACCAGATAAATGATGAGTGTGCTCCACAGCCCAAGCGTAACGGAAACGGGCAGGCTGTCTTTGATAAGCGTCAGCACCGAAGCGCTACGAAACAGGCTGTCGCCGAAATCGAAACGAATGTAGTCCCAGAGCATTTTGAAATAACGTTCGTGAATGGGTTTATCGAACCCGTAGCGGCGGGTGATTTCTGCAATTACTTCCGGGTCAAGACCGCGGCCTCCGCGATAATTGCTGTCGCTGATGTTACCCACGCCGGTTTGCGCGTGGCTGGCGCGAACGCCTTCGCTGCCCGCGCCGGGTAAAGCGCCACTTTGCCCGAACTCAATAGCGGCGACGGCCTGCTCAACCGGACCGCCGGGGGCAATTTGCACGATAAAAAAGTTGATGGTGATGATGGCCCAGAGCGTCGGGATCACCAGCAGCAGACGTCGAATCAGATAAGCGCCCATTTACTCTCCCTGTCGTCTGGCTGCGGGTAGCTTCGCCGCTTTGTTGACGTCATACCACCAGTTGTCGAGGCCGATGGTGTAAATTGGGCGAATAGCAGGATGTGAAAATTTGTCCCACCAGGCGATACGATCCTCGGCCATGTACCACATCGGCAACATGTAGTAGTTCCAGGTTAATACCCTGTCCAGCGCCCGTCCCAGCGGGATCAGTTTGGCTTTATCACCTTGCGCCGCGATGATTTGATTGATCAATTTATCAATCACCGGGCTTTGCACGCCGGGCGCATTGTAGCTGGAATCAATGTATTCAGAGGCCCACAGAATTTGCAGGTCCGAACTCGGCCACGGCATCGCGCGATACAACCTCGGCATCATGTCATAGTCGCGACTGCGCAGGCGGTTCGTGATTTGCGAATTATCAACCTGGCGGATGTTCATGGTGATGCCTAAGCGCTGCAGGTTGTGCTGGAACGGCAGTACCCACTGGCTGTTACTGCCCGCCGGGAGCAACAGTTCGAAGCTCAGGGGTTTACCGCTGGCGCTGTTCACGCGCAGTTGTCCCTTTAGTATCCAGCCAGCCTGTTCCAGTAAGGTATTGGCTTTCAATAAGTTGTCACGATCGTAACCATCACCTGTTGATTTTGGCGGCTGATAAATTTGGCTGAAGACCTCAGGGGGGAGATCTTTTTTCAATGGCGCGAGTATCACCAGTTCATCCGCATCGGGGTAATTTTTTGCGGCATACTCGGTATTCTGAAAATAGCTGTTTGTCCGGCTCCAGGCGTTATAGAACAGGGCTTTATTCATCCATTCAAAATCAAAGGCCAGCGTGATGGCTTCACGTACGCGTCGATCGCTGAATACCGGACGCTGAATATTAAAGGCCAGCCAACGCGTATCCTGTGCGGATTCGTTTTTTTGCTCATCTTTGATGATGTAATGATTTGCGAAATTTTTGCCGGTATAACGTGTCGCCCAGTTTTTGGCATCGTTCTCCAGACGCAGATCAAACGCCCCGGCCTTAAACGCTTCAAAGGCGACGTTGTCATCAAGATAGTAATCGTAGCGGATGGTATCAAAGTTCCAGCGTCCGCGGTTAACGGGCAGGTTCGCGGCCCAATAATCTTTGACCCGCGAATAGACAATATACTGGCCCATTTTCCACTGGGTGATACGGTACGGGCCGCTGGCAAGCGGTGGGGAAGATAAGGGATCGCTGAGTTTATGATCCTTCCAGTATTTCTCAGGCATCACGGGTAATGAAAACAGGCTGAGCATATCCTCTTTGCCCGGTTTGGCTAATTCAATACGCACGGTTAACGGTGCAATGGCTTTTACCGTTGTGCCTTTGTAGACGAGGCGAAACTGCGGCACGCCTTCAGTCATAAATTTGTGAAAGGTGAAGGCGACATCGCTGGCGGTAATGGGGGAGCCATCGTGAAAACGCGCCCGTGGATTAATGACGATTTCTACCCAGGAATAGTCGTCAGCATAGCGCGCGCTGTCGGCAATGAGCGGGTAATAGCTGCCAGGCTCGTCGTCAGAGGTGGTAAAAAGCGTATCGTACAGCGTTTCGGTGCGCGCGCCGGGATTGCCACGCATTGCATAGCGGTTGAAGTTATCGAACGTACCAATCGCGGAGAGGGTGATTTGCCCGCCTTTGGGCGCGGCTGGGTTAACGTAATCAAAGTGGTTAAAGTTAAACGCGTACTTCGGTTCGCCCAGTACGGCAAACGCATAGCTTTCTTTGATGGATTGCGCCTGAACGCTAAACCCGATGAGGGCGATAAACAGCAGCAGTAGGCGAGGGATCATATAAAAGCGCTTTCCTTTTCCTGTCACAACCCGACGGGCATCATGCCTGAGAGATAAGGGGTGTGGCGGCGAGTAAGAGTATATGAATCGCAAACTGCGATCACCACGTTGGCTTATTGGGCTGCGCCATCCAACGCACGAAATCAGCAAGCTTTAACGGTCGGCTAATCCAGTATCCCTGGAAAAAATGTACTCCACGATCGCGCAGCCAACGAGCTTGCTCAGGTGTTTCTACCCCTTCAGCAACCGTCAGCATATTAAGACGCTTAGAGAGTGTCAACACGGCGTCCAGAACCGGAGAGGTCAGGGTTTCTGTGCCGATGGCGTTAATAAACCCGCGATCGATTTTCAGGTAGTCAACGGTGAAGCGTTCCAGATAGATAAGCGCGCTATGACCGGTGCCGAAATCATCAATAGCAATTTCAAAGCCAACAGAGTGTAGCCATTCGAATAGCTGTGTCGCCTCGTGTTGATTAAGCATATCGCGTTCAGTGATTTCCAGCACTAACTGAAAATGGTTCGCGGGAAGCGAGGCGCGCAGCCGTCGAATGTCATCTTTAAAACTCTCGCCGTGCAGGTGCGTTGGTGCGATGTTAATCCCCAGTTTGGCGCCAGCAGGAAACACTTTTTGCAGCGTCGGGGCGTCCTGCGCTATTAACTTAAAGAGGTGTTGGGTCAGCGGGACAATCATTTTCTGCGATTCTGCATAATGAATGAAGGCATCCGGTGGGATCTCACCCGTTGATGGATGATGCCAACGTAATAACACCTCAACACCTTTTACCTCCAGCGTTTGCATCTCTACGACGGGCTGGTACACCACATAAAATTGATTATGTTTGATGGCGTGGAGGATATCTTTACCAGGGCGTAACCGGACAGTGAAGATGTAATACCAGAGGAGAACCCCGGTGATAATCCCGGCCATACATCCCAACATAATCGCGTACCAGATGTCGTTGTACGTCCACTCTTGCGCATACAAACGAATCTTCAGCGGTACCTCTTTAAGCGTCGCCTGGCGCCATGGCGTGTTAGGCAGCGCAGAGACGTCCATAATTCGGGATGAAAATGTTGAAATAGCCGTGTCGCCAGCAATAACGGCAATACCATTAAAATTATCCTCGCGGGCGGTATAAAGCAGATAGGGCGCCAGGTTGATATTCAATGAAGAAAATACACCGCTGTTATGGAACGAGCGATTGCGGTGCCAAATCATTATTGCTGGTTTATCCGGCATCATGGGCGTCCCGGAAAGTATTTCCACATCAACATCTTTGTTGATATTAAGCTTCGGGATCAGCGACAAAATGGGGGCGTTCATTGCGCCTGTTGCGGAGGAGCAAAAAGCAATACCGTCTTTTACCAGCAAAAAAGCGCGAACGTTGAGGTTAAAAGCCGCACTGGAGGTAAGTTTTGCAGCGACTTGCTGGCAGTTCTTTTCCAGCAGGGGTTGAAGCGCATCTGTGGTGGTTTTGAGATCTGCAAAGTAACTACTGACATAATTCTGGATATCGGCAAGCAGCGTTTCGTACTTAACCTCTCGCTTATGCCAGGTAACCAAAAATTGCAGGGTACTCACCAGCAATGCGACGATAAGCCCCGTTAACATACAGGAAAGCAGGATTTTCCGACCGGATGAAGAGCTGCGTCTGAACATAGTTCCTTATGTTTACCTGTAGTAACCGCTTATTCTGTATGAATATAACCTGAAATGGTCCATGCTGTGAGATTTTTCTTAGTCGAGAGGCGAAACAAAAAAGCACCGCCGAAGCAGTGCTTTTGATATGTCTCATCAGGATAGCCAAGGGATAGCTGCCAAACGAAATTAACTGCGGCTCAGAACCCGGCGAGCTTCGTTGTAACGTTTTTTCCAGTAAGGCTCGTTCATGCTGGAAATGATAACGCCACTGCTGGTCGAGGCATGAACAAACTGGTTGTTGCCGATATAGATACCGACGTGGCGGCCTGTGGAGCCAGCACGGAACAGAACCAGATCGCCTGTGCGCAGATTAGTACGCGAAACGGATTTACCCGTTTCCTGTTGTTCGTAGGTTGAGCGCGGAAGCTCTAAACCAAACTGCTCACGGAACGTACGCTGTACGAAGCTGGAGCAATCAATACCTTTTTTGGTGCTGCCGCCAAGGCGGTAACGCACGCCTTTCCAGTCAGCATACTGATCCATAATACGTGATTTAACATCGATATTACGGACCATATTTTCAAATTCATCCTGAGAGGCTTGCAGTGAAGAGTTATCTCCATTGCCCACAGCATGCGTCTCAGAATGCATATTCCTGGCGGTGTTCGTGGTACTACATGCGGAAAGCAGAACCGCAACTGCTATCGCGGGTATGCCCCGCAAGATATATCTCAAAATCGGTTGAGATTTGACCATTTTGTTTGTTTTCCCTTGAAGTCCTTAACGATAAATATCGTTATAAAAAATGCCAAACGTGACGAGACTAATTACCATCGCACGATGAGACAATTCCTTAAGGTCAAATCTGTGGCAGAACGCACAAATTTATTCAGAAAGGGAATAATTGTCCCGCGAGGCAAAACGAGTTCGAGGTTACCCGATCGCCCCAGTCATTGCGAGAGATTTTATGTGATTTCTTATAAGAAAAATTGATACAGAAAGTGAATAAACGGCATTGGCTAAATTAAGAACAATTAGCGTAAAAAATATGCAAGCCATTCATTCTAAACATGAATAAGATGACAGGAGAATGACAATCAGAATGATGGAATATCGGTCGTCATCATCAGGGAATCAGAAGTTTCCCTGATGATGTTAATTGTTTTGCGTTATTTGTTTGAAAATTGTTTGTTTTTGCCGGGCAGATAATTCACAAACAGCGTGACCAGACGATCGCTTAATGGCGTCATTAGCCACCAGGGTAAGCCAATCAGTACAACCGTCATGGAGCCGACCACGATATCGGTGAGCCAGTGAGCGCCGATCATTACGCGTGGAAAGGCAAAAACCACAGCGATAATAAGGCCGATTATGCCTGCAACTTTTCCGAAATAACGCAGCATAAATGCGGAAAAAATAAGCAGCATCATACCGTGATCGCCAGGAAAACTGTCTCTGGAGGCATCTTTGGTTGGAATATGCAGCAGTTCGCTGACGCGATAAATATTATCCAGCATCAGAGTAGGGCTGGCGCGTTTAACCGGAATAAGCGCCTGGCCCAACTGATTTAATACCACTGCGGTGAGCAGCATCACCAGACCAATAGCCACAATACGCCGGCGACCTTCCACCGTATCCTTCAGCCAAAAGTGCAGCATCAGTGCGCCCATAGCCAACAACGAGCAGCCATCAAATGCCCGGTTATTGGTGATCGCAACAATCCACAGAAACAGCGGGCTTTCAACCAGCTTCTGATTGAAGAAACGGAAGACGCCCGTATCCAGTGAGGACCAGAACCCGTGCCCGGCGGGAATATACCAGGACAGAAACAGCGCTATACCGGCAATATTGAGCAGTATAATAAGAGGGTATCGGGTTTTCATCGTTGTTTACCATTGCTATAAAACGAAGGCAACCTTACGCGCTACCGTCTAAACGAAGTCTCAACAATGCGCTCTGTAACGTATTCCAGTCGGTGTCGGTATCGGAGATGAGTTCAATACGGCTATCCGGCGGAGCGACGTTTTGCGTCTCAATATGCCAGTCGTCTCCCTGACGGTTAATGCGCACCAGCCCCTCTTTGATACGCATTACACCTTTTACACGCCCTACGGGTGCAAGGCGCGACCATTCCAGCAGGCCGATGGTATCGAACACCGTATCGGCGTCAAAGATCCAGCCGCAGGCCTGATGACCCTGACCGCTGTTCAGGCTGCGACGCCAACGCTGTTGTGCGGGCAAACTTAACGCCGCCAGCCCTTTTTTGTCAGCATGACTATGGGCGTGCTCAGCGCTTGCGGGAAGCTGCGCCAGGTTTAGTCGGGGCAAATCCAGTAATTGACCGGCAATATTTCCATGATCGGCATGGACCAGTTGGCGATTGCCGCCATAGTGCTGCCACCAGGTTTGCAGGGCGTTTTCGCTTTCCGTTGTGGCGCGGTCGGCTTTGTTGGCGACGATGATATCGGCGGCAGCCAGTTGATCGCGGAAATTGTCATTGGCGACGCTTTTTTCATCCAGTAGCTGGCGAGGATCAAGAATACAAAGGGTCGCGCGCAAATCGATCCACGGTTCGTAAACCGGAGCGGTAAGTAAATCCAGAATCTGTTTGGGATGTCCGAGACCGGTAGGTTCAATGAGCAGTCGGTCAGGTTTTCCCTGACGCAATAATGTATTGAGGCCAACCTGCATTGGCAGACCGTTAACACAGCACATACAGCCGCCGGGGATCTCTTTTAGCAATGCGCCGCTGTCGGCTAACAGGGCACCATCAATACCGACTTCGCCAAACTCATTGACCAGTACGGCCCACTTCTCTGCGGGATCTTTGTTTGCCAATAAATGAAGAATAGAGGTGGTTTTGCCACTGCCGAGAAAACCGGTGATGAGATTGGTTTTAGTCACATTTACTCCAGAATCATAAATTGCCGTAATGGCATTTAACAATCCTGGCGAAAAACGGGGAAAAAGAGAAGGGGTGAGAGGACGAAGACGCGCTTCGTCCTGATTAATGGCAGAAATCGTTAACTTTTTAACGTCTCAATGACAGCCTGATGCGCCCCATATTGGGCAATACGTTGCCAGGCGAGCTGAATGGCCGCAACAAACTGCGGATTCTGTACCAGATCGGTGGCGAAAATCTCATGCAGAGATAGCAGGGCGCTGACGCGTTCTGAGTCTGTACTCTGCTTCACAAGCGCGCTGATTTTCTCGCTCAATGGATCACGAATATCAATGGCCGCACCTGAATCATCCACTCCGCTCACGTAACGCATCCAGCTTGCGACGCCGAGCGCCAGCAGCGGCCACTCGCTGCGCCGTGCTAAATGTACGCGGATCCCTTCCAGCATACGCTGGGGTAATTTTTGGCTACCATCCATCGCGATTTGCCAGGTTTTATGCTTCAACGCCGGGTTGGCAAAGCGTTCCAGCAGGCTAGCGGCATACTGGTCTAAATCAACATCGGTGATTTGCAGGGTAGGCGCCTGTTCGTTGAGCATCAGACGGTAGGCGGCTTCACGAAAAGCGCTGTCCTGCATGCAGTCGCTGATGTGCTGAAACCCGGCCAGATAGCCGAGATACGCGAGAAACGAATGACTACCGTTCAGCATTCGCAATTTCATTTGTTCCCACGGCAGAACGTTTTCAACCATTTGTACGCCGGCGGTTTCCCACTGCGGACGACCACACACAAAATTGTCTTCAATCACCCACTGAATAAAGGGCTCACAGCTGATTGCGCAGGGATCGGCCACCCCCAACTCGCGGGCGATTTCAGCCAGTGACTCTTCGGTGGCGGCAGGAACAATCCTGTCCACCATGGTACCCGGGAAGCTGACATGTTCCTGGATCCAGTGGGCCAGCTCAGGTGAGCGTTTCTCCGCCATTCCCAGTACGGCGTTTTTTACCACATGGCCATTATCCGGGATATTATCGCAGGAGAGGACGGTAAAAGGTTGCAGCCCGCGTTCACGTCGGCGGTGCAGCGCTTCAACAATAATGCCGGGTGCGGAATGTGGCTCAGCCGGAGTCTGTAGATCATGAATAATGCGTGGATGAGAAAGATCCAGCGAGCCTGTTGCCGGATCGATGCAGTAGCCTTTTTCCGTAATCGTTAACGAGACAATCGCCACCTGAGGTTCACAGAATTTTTCGATAATGGCCGCCAGCGAATCCAGCGTGGCGTTCAGACATTCTTTGACGGAGCCGATAACAATCGGTTGGTTGCCATTCGCCCCTTTTTCTAACACGGTAAATAAATGATCCTGCTCGCGAAGCTGACTCATTAGTCGATCGCCGCTGAACAGACTTATCTCACAAATTCCCCAGTCCCCACCCTGTGTATTCAGTACCCGATCGGTCAGTAATGCCTGATGGGCGCGGTGAAAAGCACCGAAACCAAAATGCACAATCCGCGTTTTTAATTGTTGGCGATCGTACTGCGGCATCATGACATTTTTCGCGAGCGGCACTGAGGCAATAGTTTTCATTCAATACACCTGATTAACCATTAATTAACAATGGCAGTATAAAGTTATATGACAGCAAATTGAATTGGTGTGCCTCATTTATCCGGGTAATGTGAGCTGGATCAACCAATCATTGCGGATTCGTTGATCCTTCTGCAGATGCCTGTATGGTAGTCGTCATTCAGTGAGTCTAATTTGGTATAACAACTTGTGAGGTGAAACCATGGAACAAACCTGGCGTTGGTACGGACCTAACGATCCAGTATCGCTTGATGATGTGCGTCAGGCTGGCGCAACGGGTGTTGTGACCGCCTTGCACCACATTGCCAACGGCGAAGTCTGGCCGGTTGAAGAGATTAAAAAGCGGCAGGCTATTCTGGCTGAAAAAGGGCTGACCTGGTCAGTGGTGGAAAGTATCCCCGTCCACGAAGATATCAAAACGCACTCTGGTCAATATCAAACGTGGATTGCTAACTATCAGCAGAGTATCCGTAATCTGGCGACCTGCGGCATCGATACCGTGTGCTATAACTTCATGCCGATCCTCGACTGGACGCGTACTGACCTCGAATATCAGTTGCCGGACGGCTCCAAAGCGCTGCGTTTTGACCAGATCGCTTTTGCTGCCTTTGAGTTGCATATCCTCAAACGTTCAGGGGCTGAAGCGGATTACACCCCGGAAGAACAACGCCAGGCGCTGGACTATTTCAATGCCATGAGCGAGGCCGATATTGAAAAACTGACGCGCAATATCATCGCAGGTCTGCCCGGTGCCGAAGAGGGGTATACCCTGGATCAGTTCCGTGCGCGCCTTGCTGAATATGACGGCATCAGCAAAGACGACTTGCGCAATAACATGGCGGTATTCCTGCGGGCGATAGTGCCAGTGGCAGAAGAAGTCGGCGTGCGTCTGGCCGTACACCCGGACGATCCGCCGCGTCCGATCCTTGGCCTGCCGCGCATCGTTTCGACCATCGAAGATATGCAGTGGCTGAAAGACACCGTCGACAGCATCAATAACGGTTTCACCATGTGCACCGGCTCCTACGGCGTACGCGCCGATAACGATCTGGTGAAAATGATTGAAACCTTTGGTGATCGTATTCACTTCACGCATCTGCGTTCAACTTGCCGTGAAGATAACCCGAAAACCTTCCACGAAGGTGCGCATTTGCAGGGCGATGTGGATATGGTATCGGTGGTGGCGGCGATTCTGAGCGAAGAGCAGCGTCGTAAAAAGGCGGGCGATCTGCGTCCAATCCCGATGCGCCCCGATCACGGGCACCAGATGCTTGATGATTTGCATAAAAAAACCAACCCGGGCTACTCTGCGATTGGTCGTCTGAAAGGACTGGCGGAAGTCCGTGGCGTTGAGCTGGCGCTGAAACAAACACAGTTCCGCGATCTGCTGTAAGGCGAACAACAGGGATTGAGCGGCAGGCTCGATCCCTGTAATCCATTAAGGCTGCGATAGCGCCTGCTCCAGTACCGCCAGGACTCTTTTTATCTGCTGTAACTGCAATCCACCAAATCCAAAAAACATAACTGCGTCGCTGTTCTCTTCACGCCATGCGGCTTCTGAGCCATTTTCTATATCTGGTAACGTATCGAAACGAATCCCGGCCAGCAGGCAGCGTTGTTGTAGCCTGGCGATAATTTCGGGGGACCAGGCAATGCGTAATGAGAGGTGCAGACCTGCCGTTGCGCCAGCGATTTTCCCTTCGGGAAACAGTGCGGATAGGCCGTCGCGTAATAGCGTAAGACGTGCCGCATAATTGCAGGCCAGCTTGCTGATATGCGTATAAAACACCTGATTTTGCATTAATTCGGCCAAAAATTGCTGCAACAACCACTGGCTCCCGTTGTTGTTGAGCGCTTTCATATTCTGTACGGCCGGAAGCAGTTCGTCAGGGCAAATGAGATAGCCAAGACGTCCTCCTGGTCCCAATGTTTTGGAAAATGTCCCTATATAGATAACCCGGTTGTGATAATCCATGGCTTTCAGCGCGGGAAGGGGATTTTCTCCATAGGTAAAAACGGCATCGTAATCGTCTTCAATAATGTAAGCGCCGACGCGCTGCGCCCATGTTAATAATGCCTGACGCCGCTCCAGTGACAGGACGCTACCCAGCGGATACTGATGCGCTGGAGTAACATAACAAAGCTGGGTAGCATATTCCGGTAAATTATCTGTTTGCAGTCCGTGGTTATCGACAGCAATTGGCGTAATGTCTGCGCCGTAATAATTAAACAGATGCCAGGCCCCCGAATAACAAGGGGACTCGGTTACAATATGGCACTTTTTTTGCTGACTGAAAGTATGATGGTTAATAAAGAGTTGACTGAGCAGTGACAGTCCTTCCTGAATCCCGTTAGTAATAATGATGTTCTCTGCTCGAGTATTAATACCGCGAGATAAATTAAGGTATCTGACCAATTGTTCACGCAGTGAAAATAATCCATTTGGTGAATGATATCGGGTGAATAATTGTTCCTTGAGGACGCTGGGGGCGTTATTCCATTTGCGCCAGCTTGACCAGGGAAAAGCATTGGGATCGGGAACGCTCATTTGGCAATAGCACTCTCGCCCAGGCTCTGCATAAACATCGGTGGGGATCCCAGCCGCTTTAGGTTTCATCGGCGGGGAACCCTGCGCGACGGGCACGATTGCTGGCGTTGTGCGTACAGGTGTGGTGAAGATGACCTCGTAGCCGATACCTTGTCGACTCTTAATTAATCCCGCGGCCATGAGCTTATCATAGGCCATCACGACCGTTATTTTGGCAACGTTTAATACCTGTGCCTGCTCGCGAATAGAGGGAAGTTTATCTCCACAAAGCAAATCACCGCGCTGAATGGCCTGGAAATAAAATTGAAATATCTGCAATTGCAGCGGGGTACGGCTTTCTCGATCGAGAGTCAGTGTTAGCATGAGGAATTCCTTATGTATATATACGCACTATATTACGAGCTTCTCTTCTTTACGTTTTGATGCACCTCATAGAGTAGATGCTGTTCCTATAAGCTGCTTTTACTGTCTCTATTTTTGATTTTTATGATCGCTTAGCGTGTCGCTATTAAAAAAATGGAGGCAAGCATGTCGTGGATAAGAAAGAACGCACTGTGGTGCGCATTCGTCGGGGCAGTAGCAATGGCCCTTGCAATTTGGGGGACGTGGCAAGGCGTTCATTACACCAGTACCACCGAATTTTGTTTATCGTGTCACTCGATGCGCACACCAGGAGAGGAATATAAAACCAGCGTGCATTTTCGCAATGCTTCTGGCGTGCGTGCTGAGTGTAAGGATTGTCATATTCCGCCAGGGATCGTCCCGACGCTGGTTCGTAAAACGGAAGCCTTAAACGACCTCTACCACACCTTTATCTCTCCTTCGATTGATACCCCGGAAAAATTTGCCGCAAAACGAGCGGAATTGGCCCAGCGAGAGTGGGCGCGAATGAGCGCTAACCATTCGGCGGCATGTAAATCTTGCCACAGCTATGAGGCGATGGATCACGGCAAACAATCTGCGAATGCGGCGGCGCAAATGACCGCGGCGGCGGCAAAAGACAGCAACTGTATTGATTGCCATAAAGGTATTGCCCATCACAAACCCGATATGAGCAGGGGTTTCCGCGATCGCTATAAGCAGTTGCAGCAGCAGGGAGCGTCTTTATCGAATGCGAGCACGCTGTTCTCGTTAAGCGAAAAAGCATTGACGCCAACGGCCGGAAGCCCCGCAGGTAAAGCGCTGTTATTTCCTGCCACCGAGGTCAAAGTGCTGAAAAAAGAGGGCAGCAACGTGCAGCTTGAACTGACGGGCTGGCGTGAAAGCAAAGGACGCGGGCGGGTGATAACCCAGTATATGGGTAAGCGTGTGTTCTCGGCCGTGCTTGATGACGCCTTGATGGCGAACGTAAAAGTACTACAAACCCAGGTCGATCCTGACTCACACCAGCAATGGCAGCAGGTGAGCGTGACCGCCTGGACCTCCGCCCAGGGGCTTATCAGCAATATTGCACCGATCTGGGAATATTCGGATCAAATGCTGCAATCCACCTGTAGCGCCTGTCATAGCACTCCTCCTACGACCCGATATACCGCCAACGGCTGGATCGCCGGATTGAAAGCGATGTCCACCTATTACCGACTGAATCCGGTGGAAGAACGTACGTTGTTGAAATACCTCCAGACCCATGCCAGCGATGTGTCTGAACCTAACAAAAATTAAGGAAAATATATGGATATTCATGAATTTAACCCGTCTCGCCGCCGTTTTCTGAGCGGTATGCTAGCGGTGGGCGCGGCCAGTGCGCTGGCGCCGAATCCGCTGATATCAAAAGTATGGGCAGCGGGAGAAAACCCCGCACAGTGGATTCAATCCGGTTCGCATTTTGGCGCTTTTGAAGCCAAGGTTGTCAACGGCGAGTGGACAGAAACCCGGCCTTTCAAACATGACAAATACCCTTGCGATATGCTGAACGCGGTGCGTGAAGTGGTCTATAACCCGTCGCGGGTACGTTATCCAATGGTTCGTCTGGACTGGTTACGTAAACGCGAGAAATCGGATCGCAGCCAGCGCGGAGATAATCGTTTTGTGCGGGTAAGTTGGGATCAGGCGCTGGATCTGTTTTACGAAGAGCTGGAACGGGTACAAAAAACCTACGGCTCATCGGGGGTATTTACCGGGCTGGCCGACTGGCAAATGGTAGGGAAATACCATAAAGCGGGCGGGGCGATGGACAGAGGGCTTGGTCTGCATGGTAGCTATGTGACGACCGTTGGCGACTACTCTGCAGCAGCTGCGCAGGTTATCTTGCCGCATGTGATTGGTTCGCTGGAAGTTTATGAACAGCAAACGTCACTGCCGCTGGTTATTCAGAACAGTAATACCATCGTGCTGTGGGGATGCGATCCGATCAAAAACTTGCAGATCGAGTTCCTGGTTCCCGATCACGATGCGTTTGGCTACTGGCAACAGATTAAAGAAGCGGTTGCGCAGGGTAAAATGCGCGTTATCAGCGTCGATCCAGTGCGTAGCAAATCGCAAAACTACCTTGGCTGTGAACAACTGGCGCTACGACCACAAACCGATGTCGCGTTAATGCTGGCACTCGCCCATACGCTGTATGAAGAAAAACTGTATGACACGGCGTTTATTAACGATTACACCGTGGGTTTTGAGCAGTTTTTGCCCTATCTGCTTGGGGAGAGTGATAAGCAGCCGAAAAATGCCGAATGGGCAGCGCAAATCTGTGGCCTGACGGCGGAGCAGATCCGTGATTTCGCCCGCCTGCTGGTCAAAGGCCGGACCCAATTTATGGGCGGTTGGTGCGTACAACGCATGCATCATGGCGAACAGTATCCCTGGATGCTGGTGGTGCTGGCCAGTATGGTTGGGCAAATTGGCTTGCCGGGCGGCGGCGTAGGGTTTGGCTGGCATTACAACGGCGGTGGTACGGTGACATCCACCGGACCTGTACTGTCCGGGCTGGGAGGGATCGCGAATCCTCCACCGGCGAAGTATAAAGCGGATTTTCGCGGCGCATCGGAGCATATCCCCACCTCACGCATCGTTGACTGCCTGCTGGAGCCGGGCAAAAAGGTTGCCTTTAACGGCGAAACGTTAACCTGGCCTGATATTAAAATGGCGATCTACAGCGCGGCGAATCCATTCCATGCGCAGCAGGATCGTAATCGCATGATCAAGGCATGGAAGAAGCTGGAAACCGTGGTGGTATTGGATCATCAATGGACCGCGTCGTGTCGATTTGCCGATATCGTCCTGCCTGTTACCACCCGCTTTGAACGTAACGATATTGAACAGTTTGGTACGCATTCGAACAAAGGGCTGATGGCCCTGCATCAGATTGTTAAACCGCAATATGAAGCGCGGCATGATTTTGACGTTTTTGCCGGATTATGTAAGCGCTTTGATAAAGAGGCGGTGTACCGCGAGAACCGTGATGAAATGCAGTGGATACAGGCGCTCTACGACGAAGGTGTGAAGATGGGCGCGTCGCTCGGTGTCTCCTTACCGGACTTTACTACGTTCTGGCAGGGCGAAGGATACATTGAATATCCGGCCGGACAGCCGTGGGTGCGTCACGGTGAGTTTCGCGACCAACCAGATCTTAATCCCCTGGGAACGCCGTCAGGTCTGATTGAAATCTACAGTAAAACCATTGCTGGCTTTGCTTACGAGGATTGTCCCGGTCATCCGGTATGGATGGAACCGTTTGAACGTAATCATTCCGCTAAAAAAAATAAATATCCGCTGCATCTGCAATCCTGCCATCCGGATAAACGTCTGCACTCACAGTTGTGCTCGAGCGAGGCGTTTCGCAATACCTATGCGGTTACCGGAAGAGAACCGCTTTATATCAGCGCGCAGGATGCCACTGCCCGTGGTCTGAAAGCAGGTGATATCGCTCGCGTCTTCAATGACCGTGGTCAGGTGCTGGCTGGGGTGGTGATTAGCCCGGATTTTACCCCTGGCGTAATCCGCATTCATGAAGGGGCCTGGTATTCCCCGCAGGAGGGTGGAAAAGCCGGGACGTTATGCACTTATGGCGACCCGAATGTCCTGAGCGCCGATATTGGTACTTCACAGCTGGCGCAAGGCCCTTCAGCGCATACCGTGCTGGTGGAGGTCGAACGTTATCAGCAGAAAAAAGCGCCACCGGTAACGGCATTCGGCGGCCCGGAGACAGTAAAAGAGGAGGGGGGAAGTGCAGCATAACCAAATACATCAGCAGCGGGTGGACATGTACCAGTGGTTCTCGCAATTGCTGTTCCGTGAGCTGGACGAAAAGCAACTTGCCAGCCTTGAAAACGACGATAATCGGGCGTGGATTGTCTCACTGGCGGCGATTCCTGGATTGTCTGGCAAGGTTAAGCATTTTGAGCGTAGTCTGACCCGGATTTTACGCCGTGATTCCCGACAGCTGGAACTCGCCGCGGATTTTGCCTCGCTGTTTCTGCTGGCGCCGCCTGGCGGAGTCTCTCCCTATGCAGGGCACTATCCGCATACGACCGCGTCAGCAGAACGTCAGCAAATGAATGTGCTGCTGATCGAACACGGTCTGACCGCGCGGGAAAATGAGCCATCCGATCATATCGCCATTCAACTGGCATTGATGGCGAAGATGATTGCTAAAGAGGAGGCGGTATCTGCGCAGTATTACTTTTTGCATCACCATATGATGTGCTGGGCGCCATTGCTACGCGATGCCTGCCTGGCGCGAGATGAACAGGGGTTTTACCCGCAGGCGGTCAATCTGATAGTGAGTTTTATGCGCGAGGATGAACAGTATCTGGAATCGCTGTTAATGGATGATTTTTATCTCAGCAGTCAGCGCTGAAAATAAAAAGGGACAGCTGGTGCTGTAATGCCAGCCAGTCAGCGCCTCAGTTTCAGAAAGTATCAACCTGTACTGGCGGAGGTAAAGAACATGCTATCTCGGAGAAAGCGTTCCGTTCACCTCATGCTCATTGCTTCTCTTAAGCATTGGTTCATGTGAACGTGTAAAGGGCGTTCTCCGCCACGCCCTTTACAATCCCGGCTCCCGGCGGGAAAATTGCCACTTCGTGGTTCCCTCCGCTTTTTCCTTCAGGCTTCCGGGCCGGGCGCGAGGTAGCGTCCCTGTAAAGCGCGCCCTGAGCCAGCATCCATGCT
>NZ_SZWW01000001.1:0-455925 GCF_005280955.1 Citrobacter sp. wls717 | reverse complement strand
GCACCGCCGTAGGTTTTAGCCAGTACGGTGGTGATTGCAGCGGTCAGGGTAGTTTTACCGTGGTCAACGTGGCCGATGGTGCCGACGTTAACGTGCGGTTTTGTACGTTCAAATTTTTCTTTAGACACGGCTATATTCCTTACTATAGTGCTCTCCCCTATGGAGAGAGCACGGGACTTAGGTTTTAATCCTGTGGCTTATTTACCACGGGCTTCAATAACGGCCTGAGCAACGTTGTTCGGCGCATCGTCGTACTTCAGGAACTCCATGGAGTAAGAAGCACGGCCTTTGGTCAGAGAACGCAGCTGGGTTGCATATCCGAACATTTCAGACAGCGGAACTTCAGCATGGATAACAACGCCAGTGACGTTGGATTCCTGACCACGAAGCATACCACGACGGCGGCTCAAGTCACCGATAACGTCACCGGTGTTCTCTTCCGGAGTCTCTACTTCAACCTTCATGATAGGCTCAAGCAGAACTGGTTTCGCTTTCTTAAAGCCATCTTTGAAGGCGATAGAAGCGGCCAGTTTAAACGCCAGCTCAGAGGAGTCAACGTCATGGTAAGAACCGAAGTGCAGACGCACGCCCAGATCAACAACCGGGTAACCAGCCAGCGGGCCAGATTTCAGCTGTTCCTGGATGCCTTTATCAACGGCCGGGATGTATTCGCCAGGAATTACACCACCTTTGATGTCGTTGATGAACTCGTAGCCTTTCGGGTTTGAACCCGGCTCCAGCGGGTACATGTCGATAACAACATGACCGTACTGACCGCGACCACCAGACTGCTTAGCGTGTTTACCTTCGATATCGGTAACTTTCGCGCGAATCGCTTCGCGGTAAGCAACCTGAGGTTTACCGACGTTCGCTTCAACGTTGAATTCACGCTTCATACGGTCAACGATGATGTCGAGGTGCAACTCACCCATACCAGCGATAATAGTCTGGTTAGATTCTTCGTCAGTCCATACGCGGAAAGACGGGTCTTCTTTAGCCAGACGGCCCAGAGCCAGACCCATTTTTTCCTGGTCAGCTTTGGTTTTCGGTTCTACCGCGATGGAGATTACCGGCTCAGGGAATTCCATACGTTCCAGAATGATCGGGTGATCCGGGTCACACAGAGTGTCACCAGTGGTCACGTCTTTCAGACCGATTGCAGCAGCGATATCGCCCGCGCGAACTTCTTTGATCTCTTCACGTTTGTTGGCGTGCATCTGAACGATACGGCCAAAACGCTCACGTGCAGTTTTCACGGAGTTCAGGATGGTGTCACCGGAGTTAACCACACCAGAGTACACACGGAAGAAGGTCAGGTTACCCACGAACGGGTCGGTAGCGATTTTGAATGCCAGAGCAGCAAACGGCTCATCATCGCTAGCGTGACGCTCAGCCGGAGTATCTTTACCGTCGTCCAGAATACCGTTGATCGCAGGTACGTCGACTGGGGATGGCAGGTAATCAATTACCGCATCCAGCATCGCCTGAACACCTTTGTTCTTAAACGCAGAACCACAGGTTACCAGGATGATTTCGTTGTTCAGAACGCGCTGACGCAGAGCTTTTTTGATCTCTTCTTCAGTCAGTTCTTCACCACCCAGGTATTTCTCCATCAGCTCTTCTGAAGCTTCCGCTGCGGACTCGATCAGGTTCTGGTGCCATTCGTCAGCCAGTTCCTGCATGTCAGCCGGGATATCTTCATAAGTGAAGGTTACGCCTGCATCTTCTTCGTTCCAGTTGATGGCTTTCATTTTCACCAGGTCAACAACACCGGTGAACGCTTCTTCAGCGCCAATCGCCAGCTGCAGCGGAACAGGGTTCGCGCCCAGACGGGTTTTGATCTGACCAACAACTTTCAGGAAGTTCGCACCCATACGGTCCATTTTGTTAACGAACGCAATGCGCGGAACTTTATATTTGTTTGCCTGACGCCATACGGTTTCAGACTGAGGCTGAACACCACCAACTGCGCAGTAAACCATTACTGCACCATCAAGCACACGCATGGAACGTTCTACTTCGATAGTGAAGTCAACGTGCCCCGGGGTGTCGATGATGTTTACGCGATGCGGTTCATACTGCTTAGCCATACCAGACCAGAATGCAGTAGTCGCTGCGGAGGTGATAGTAATACCACGCTCCTGCTCCTGCTCCATCCAGTCCATGGTGGCTGCGCCGTCATGAACTTCACCGATTTTATGGTTTACACCGGTGTAGAACAGAATACGTTCGGTAGTAGTGGTTTTACCGGCGTCGATGTGCGCACTGATACCGATGTTACGGTAGCGCGCGATGGGTGTTGTACGAGCCATTTGATTCCTCGTTTATCTTTTAGGCGTTCAATTTAAGTAGCCCAAAGCGGGCTGCTTACTGGAAGCGCCCGCCTGGTGACTAAAACTCCGAAGGGATTACCAACGGTAGTGTGCGAACGCCTTGTTGGCTTCTGCCATACGGTGAACGTCTTCACGTTTCTTAACTGCAGTACCTTTGTTTTCTGCAGCATCAGAAAGTTCGTTCGCCAGGCGCAGAGCCATGGATTTATCACCGCGTTTACGAGCAGCTTCAACGATCCAACGCATTGCCAGGGCATTACGACGGACCGGACGGACTTCAACTGGTACCTGATAAGTAGAACCACCAACGCGGCGAGACTTAACTTCGACAGTCGGGCGCACGTTTTCGAGAGCTACTTCGAAAGCTTCCAGTTCGTTTTTACCAGAACGCTGAGCCAGGGTCTCCAGCGCGCTGTATACGATAGTTTCGGCAGTAGATTTTTTACCATCTACCATCAGGATATTTACAAATTTAGCCAGCAGTTCTGATCCGAACTTCGGATCCGGCAGAATTTTACGCTGACCAATGACGCGACGACGTGGCATGGAAATACTCCGTTGTTAATTCAGGATTGTCCAAAACTCTACGAGTTTAGTTTGACATTAATATAAAACGTTTGGCCTTACTTAACGGAGAACCATTAAGCCTTAGGACGTTTCACGCCATACTTGGAGCGTGATTGCTTACGGTCTTTAACGCCGGAGCAGTCAAGCGCACCACGAACGGTGTGGTAACGAACACCCGGGAGGTCTTTTACACGACCGCCACGGATCAGGATCACGGAGTGCTCCTGCAGGTTGTGACCTTCACCACCGATGTAGGAAGTCACTTCAAAACCGTTAGTCAGACGAACACGGCAAACTTTACGCAGTGCGGAGTTCGGTTTTTTAGGGGTGGTAGTATATACACGAGTACATACGCCACGTTTCTGCGGGCATGCTTCCAGCGCAGGCACGTTGCTTTTTGCAACTTTGCGTGCACGTGGTTTGCGTACCAGCTGGTTAACTGTTGCCATTAAATAGCTCCTGGTTTTAGCTTTTGCTTCGTAAACACGTAATAAAACGACCTCATACAATATGAGGACGCAGAATTTTAGGTCGGTGTCGAAAAGGTGTCAAGAAATATACAACGATCCCGCAATTACCAGGACATCTGGTTGGGATGCTTCACCGTAAGTCTGACGAAGTCAGTATAGCTAACCCTGACGACACTGTCTGAAATTTGACCATCTAACCCGCGAGCTTTAATGTCTTCTTCCAGTACAGAGACCTTAATGGAGGCATTTTGCAGACTTTCAAGGAAACGGCTTCCTTCTATTGCGGCAGTCACGCCATCCTGGAGCAGTAAAAGCTCATCGTCTTTTTCAATCAAGCGAAGAAGAGAGGAGAAATCAGTAAGCCACGCGGAGCGGTGTAGTGTGTGCAGCATGAGAGTCTCAAAATCTTAAAATGACGTCATAATTGCCTAGCTCACGGCGCAAATCTTCAGGTTCCAACGGCGTGGCATCAACCACAAAATTAACACCCTGCTGAAGACCCCGCTCACGTAATGAGGCGGCACAAAGCCAACATTGATCGATATCGTACAACTCCAACAGCTTGAACGTTGCGATATAGTTGCGAGCCAGAACGACATCCGGTTGTTGACCCTGGAGGATCTGAAACACGCCATCGCCGATAAAAAACACGCCGAGACCTTCCGTTAGCGCAGATGTCGCCAGTAAGGCATCTAACCCTTCACGGCCGGATGCGCTGCCGTGCGGCACGGTAGAAAAGACAAAAGCAACCCGTTTCATTAAAACTGCACCACGCGATCGCAGGTCAGGGACGCCTCAGCCAGCGAACCCAGCCCGCTGAGATTGAAACCTGATTGTAGATTAGCACCTGCCAGCCCAAGCCGCTTTGCTTCAACTTCATCAACAACGCCGCGGCGCAACGCCGCTGCAACGCAGATATTTAGCGTCACGCCATGTTGTTGGTTCAGCTGCTGCCAGGCTCGTACCAGATCATACTCATCGCTGGCGGGCGAAGTCAGGAAGTTGGCGTTATACACCCCTTCACGATAGAAAAATACGCTGCTTAACTCATGCCCTTCCTTGAGTAGCGCGTGGGCAAATTGCAACGCGCTACTCGCCTGCTGTGTACCATAAGCAGGTCCTGTCACCATGATGGTAAAGCGCATTACTTGTCTTGCCCCTGGAAATCGCCGCTTTTGAACTGGCGAATATAGAGGTAGACCGTGTGCTTGGAGATATTCAGCCGATCGGCGACCTGGTTAATCGCATCTTTAATATCGAAGATACCTTTCTCATACAGATTCAGGACAATCTGGCGGTTTTTCGCATTGTTGGATACATTGCGATCGGCATTCACTTCTTCGATCGTGAATTCCAGCGTCTGGGTGACCAGATCTTCGACTGAAGAAGCAAAGTTCACGGCAGAGCCCACTTCCGGGGTTTCCGGTGGGATAAAGGTATTCATTATCTGCGAGAATGGCACATCGAGGTTCATGTTGATGCACAGCAGACCAATCACGCGATGCTCTCGGTTACGAATGGCAATCGTCACCGACTTCATCAAGACACCGCTTTTCGCACGTGTGAAGTAACACTTCGACACGCTGCTATCCGCACCCGTCATATCATGCAGCATACGCAAAGCAAGGTCGGTTATCGGTGAGCCAATTTTACGGCCCGTGTGTTCACCGTTCGCAATGCGGATAGCTGAGCATTTCAAATCCTGCAAAGAGTGCAATACGATTTCACAATGGGAACCAATGAGCATCGCCAACCCGTCCACTACCGCTTCATAGGATTTAAGGATATCGAAGTCAGTTTGATCGAAAGGACGTTGATCCAGTAAATCTAGCTCACTGGTTTCGTTGGTTAAAAGCGACCTGGACATGAAAAAAAGCACTCCTTTTCAGGAGCCTGTCGTTATGTTGTCAGGGCAGGCTCATCACTATTATAGGGGCATCTAAAGTAATACAGCGCACAAGGCGCTTTCCAGTATTAAAAAACCCGCCGCCCTGTGGGCGGCGGTTACTGTTCGCTTACTTTTTGCTGCTATCTGCAGCTTTATCGGCCGGTGCAGCATCTGGCTGCGCCTCGGCTTTCGGTGCCGGTTTGACGTCTAACAGTTCAACATCAAAGACCAGCGTAGAGTTGGCCGGAATACCCGGAACCCCGGTTTTGCCGTAAGCCAGATCCGGTGGGATAACCAACTGAATTTTACCGCCTTTCTTGATGTTTTTCAGACCTTCGGTCCAGCCAGGGATAACACCATCAAGACGGAAAGAGAGCGGCTCGCCACGGGTGTAGGAGTTGTCAAACTCTTTACCATCAATCAGCGTACCTTTGTAGTTTACAACCACGGTATCGCTGTCTTTCGGCGCAGCGCCGGTACCTTCTTTCTCTACTTTGTAGATCAAGCCGGTGGAAGAGGTTTTAACGCCTTTCTCTTTAGCAAATTTCTCGCGGTAAACTTTACCTTTGGCTTCATTGTCAGCCGCGTCTTTTTCCATTTTCGCCTGAGCGGAGCTCTTCACGCGCGCTTCAAACGCCTGCAGAGTTTGTTCGATTTCCTGGTCAGAGAGCTTGCTCTTGTCAGCAAACGCATCCTGAACGCCAGCGATCAGCTGATCTTTATCCAGTTTGATGCCCAGCTTTTCCTGCTCTTTCAGGGAGTTTTCCATATAACGACCCAGTGACGCGCCCAGCGCGTAAGCGGATTTTTGGTCGTCATTCTTGAATGCTGCTTTGCTGTCAGCAGTAGCGGCTGGTTTCGCAGCATCAGCAGCGAAGGTGATCGGGGCATGCAGAGCAACAGCCATTGTGGTCGCCAGCAGCGTTACTTTAAACAGTGATTTCATCCATATCTCCAGGGCCGGGGCATCTCACCCCAGGGTTATCTAACATAAAAATGTACTATAAAGCGTTGCAGAACAAATCAACATACAGGCACGCCCTATTATCACCACTTTTCAGACTCTTTTTGTTTAAATTAGTTTCGTTGCCGAAGATTGAGTGCTGTGCAAACAGGCAAAGTTAAGTAGAATTCGCCGCAGTCCGCGATCTGCCGGAGAAAAAAGAAAGAGGTGAATCATGCAGGATACAACATTGGAAACTCGCCTGGCCGAGCTGGAAAGCCGCCTGGCATTTCAGGAAATCACCATTGAAGAGCTCAACGTGACGGTAACTGCGCATGAACTGGAAATGGCTAAACTACGCGATCATCTGCGTCTGCTGACTGAGAAGCTGAAAGCCACGCAGCCGTCCCACATCGCGTCGCAGTCCGAAGAGACCCCACCGCCGCATTATTAAGACGTAAAAAAAGCGGGGATATCCCGCTTTTTTGTGCCCGATGGCGCGAACGCTTAGCAGGCCTACTCACATATACCCAAAGGATTTCAAATCACAGCAAGGCGGCAAGCTTGAGGAAGTCCCGGGAGCATAGATAACTATGTGACCGGGATTTGAAAGCGCAGCCAACACCGCTGTGGGTTGAAAGACGAAGGGTATTAGTGGCAACCGCAGCCGCCGTTACCTTTACCGCCACCGCCGCAGCAGCCTTCGCCACCGTGCTCGTGACCATGGTCGTGGCCGTGACCACCGCAGCAACCATCGTGACCGTGGTCATGATCGTGGTCGTGACCGTGCGCGCCGTGAACGTGACCATGAGCCAGTTCTTCTTCGGTCGCTTCACGAATCGCTACAACTTCTACGTTGAATTTCAGGTTCTGGCCAGCCAGCATGTGGTTACCGTCAACCACAACGTGGTCGTCTTCCACTTCGGTAATTTCTACCGGTACTGGACCCTGGTCAGTTTCAGCCAGGAAACGCATGCCAACCTGCAGTTCGTCAACGCCCATGAAGACGTCTTTAGGAACGCGCTGCACCAGGTTTTCGTCGTACTGACCGTAAGCGTCGTTTGCGCCAACAGCAACGTCGAATTTGTCGCCAACTTCATGACCGTCCAGCGCTGTTTCCAGGCCAGAAATCAGGGAACCGTGACCATGCAGGTAGTCCAGCGGTGCACTCACCGGAGACTCATCAACCAATACACCGTCTTCTGTACGTACCTGATAGGCCAGGCTGACCACCAGGTCCTTTGCTACTTTCATGATATCTCCTGAGCATGGAAAGAATAGTGGCGCAGATTGTAGCGGAATTCTGCACCCGTGTACCCTCTAGCTTAAAAAAAGCTGCGCCATATCGCTAGTCCGGATGAAAAATCCCGATCACTTGCTCTTCTTTGCGAACATGTTCGCGCGCCTCTTTATCGGCTTCCCGCATCTGATGCCCGCACTTAACACACTCAACAATATCGATATTATTTTCGCGCCACATCGCCAGCGTATCCTGCGCCTGGCAGGACGGACATTTTGCGCCTGCAATAAAACGTTTACGAATTGCCATGATTACCTCTACTCAAATTCATCCCAGCCATCCAGCTGACGCCGCTCTTGCTGCATCTCACGTTGGAAAATTTCCTCCAGTTCACGCCGGGCTTCCCTGGCTCGCGAGATTTGTACCGTGTCTGTATGCATGGGAATCAGTTCCCGCAACATGCGCATATCGAGCCGCCGAAAATGCAGCTGAGCGCGCTGAGCCTGGTGCGGATGCATCCCCAACGTGACCAGCGTTTTACGCCCCAACTCCAGCGCACTGGAGAACGTTTCGCGGGAAAACTGCGTCACTCCGGCCTGTAATAACTCATGCGCCTCTACACGTCCGCGCGCTCGCGCAAGAATATGCAAATGCGGAAAGTATTGTTGGCAAAGCTCCACCAGTCTCATGGTGTCTTCGGGTTCATTACAGGTAATGACGATGGATTGCGCCGCCTCTGCCCCCGCAGAACGCAACAGATCCACTTGGGTGGCATCTCCGTAATAGACCTTATAACCATATTTGCGCATCAGATTCACAGCGCTGATATCTCGCTCCAGGACGGTAATACGCATTTTATTGGCCATCAGTAAGCGACCAATAACCTGACCAAAGCGTCCAAACCCCACGACAATGACCTGCGGTTTATCATCCTCCACCCAGGGTTTTTCATCTTCTTCATCCGGGCCGTTAAACTGGCGGGAGAGCCATTTATCAATCAGCTTCATCACCAGCGGCGTGGTCATCATCGACAACGTGACGGTCACCAGTAGTAGCGCCATTTGATCGCCCTGAAACAATCGTTGCGAGGATGCCGTTGAAAACAGCACGAAAGCAAATTCACCGCCCTGGCTTAACACGCCGGCAAACTGCATTCGTTCAGAGCTTCTCATGCCGTTCAGTCGTGCCAGCACATACAGCACCAGCATCTTCACAAGCACCAGCACGATTACGCTCGCCGCTACCCACAGAATATGGGTATAGAGCACGCCGAGATTGAGCGACATGCCGACGGAGATAAAAAACAGTCCGAGCAACAGGCCTTTAAAGGGATCGATTGCCGTTTCCAACTCATGGCGGTATTCGCTTTCCGCCAGCAGCACGCCCGCGATAAACGTTCCCAGCGCCATCGACAATCCCAGCGCATCCATAAATAGCGCGGAACCCAGTACCAGCAGCAGCGTAGCGGCGGTGAACACTTCCCGCACGCCAGAACCCGCAATGAAGCGGAAAACAGGGCGCAGCAAATAGCGTCCGCCAATCAACATGCCGGCGAAAGCCAACACCTTCATGCCCACTTTGATCCAGTCAAAATGTTCATCAGCAGACCCCGCCAGCAGTGGAACCAGCGCCAGTGCGGGGATCACTGCCAAATCCTGGAACAGCAGCACCGAAAAACCCAGTTGCCCGGATTCGCTGCGGTTCATGCCTTTTTCGCGCATCAACTGTAGCGCCATGGCGGTCGATGACATCGCCAGACCAATGCCGCCGACCACTGCCGCTTGCCAGGAGAATGCGGTAAGCATCAGCAAACCAGCCAGTACCACTGCGCTCAACATCACCTGCGCGGCACCGACGCCAAAAATTGAACGCCGCAATTGCCATAACTTGGCCGGGTTAAGTTCCAGCCCAATGATGAACATCAAAAAGACGACGCCCAGTTCGGAAAAGTGCAGGATTTCATCTACATCGCTAATGAATCCTAATCCCCACGGACCGATAGCGATCCCCGCCAGCAAGTATCCTAATACCGGGCCAATACCCAGCCGCGATGCCAGCGGCACCGCAGCGACCGCCGCGAAGAGGAACAACACTCCCGCGGTCAATAAATCAGAACCTTCCATCAGCGGCCTCCCACAGGAATCGGATTCGCCAGCCAGTCACCGTACGCTTTAGCATGGCTGTCCAGCTCCTGCTTCGTTTGCCGCCTTGCCCAGTAAACGATGATTGGGCTCATCCAGTGCATGCGGCACATACCGGCCGTTAGCTCAAAAGGGCGCAGTACATCGCTCATCGGATAACGGTTCAGCGCGTCATAACGGTACGCGCTTTCCGGTTCACCGGTGGTGATGACGCTTCGCCAGTACTTTCCCGCCAGTTGATTCCCTCCGGGACCGCTGGCAAATCCGCGGCTCAGTACACGGTCAAGCCACTCCTTTAACAGCGCCGGGCAGCTATAGGTGTAGAGAGGATGCTGAAAAACAATCACATCATGCTCACGCAACAGCGCCTGCTCATGCGGAATGTCGATGAAAAAATCAGGATAGTGCGCGTAAAGATCGTGCACGGTCACATTACTGAGCTGCATGGCCGGTTTAAGCAGAACCCGGTTCGCGACCGAGTCCTGAGATTCCGGATGGGCATACAGCAGCAACACTTTCGCTGGCTGGAACATCATCCCCCTCCCGGTTTTGTCTTTTGTCTATTTTCGACGTTTTGGGCTACCATGGCGCCTCAGTGCGGCAAACAGCCCACACATTACATTATCATAATGATAAATTAACATAGTCTGAACATACGGCGCCTTATGATTGTTTTCTCATCGTTACAAATTCGTCGCGGCGTGCGCGTCTTGCTGGACAATGCCACGGCCACCATTAATCCAGGGCAGAAAGTTGGCCTGGTGGGCAAAAATGGCTGCGGTAAATCTACTCTGCTGGCATTGCTGAAAAATGAACTCAGCGCTGACGCCGGAGGATTTACCTATCCGGGAAACTGGCAGCTCGCCTGGGTGAATCAGGAAACGCCAGCGTTGCCACAGCCCGCGCTGGAGTACGTGATTGACGGCGACCGCGAGTATCGTCAACTGGAAGCGCAGTTGAACGATGCCAACGAACGTAACGATGGACACGCCATTGCCACCGTCCATGGCAAGCTGGATGCCATTGACGCCTGGACCGTACGCTCACGCACGGCAAGCCTGCTGCATGGCCTCGGCTTCTCCAATGAACAGCTTGAACGTCCGGTCAGCGATTTTTCCGGCGGCTGGCGTATGCGTCTTAACCTGGCGCAGGCGCTGATTTGCCGTTCAGACCTGCTGCTGCTTGATGAACCGACCAACCACCTCGATCTTGACGCGGTGATCTGGCTGGAAAGATGGCTGAAAAGCTATCAGGGCACGCTGATTCTGATTTCCCATGACCGCGACTTCCTCGACCCGGTGGTGGACAAAATTATTCATATCGAACAGCAAACCATGTTCGAGTACACCGGCAACTACAGCGCGTTTGAAATCCAGCGTGCGACCCGCCTCGCGCAGCAACAGGCGATGTACGAAAGTCAGCAGGAGCGTGTGGCGCACCTGCAAAGCTATATCGATCGTTTCCGCGCTAAAGCAACCAAAGCAAAGCAAGCGCAGAGCCGTATCAAAATGCTGGAACGTATGGAGCTCATTGCCCCGGCGCACGTGGACAACCCGTTCCACTTCAGCTTCCGTCAACCGGAAAGCCTGCCAAACCCGCTATTGAAGATGGAGAAGGTCAGCGCCGGCTATGGCGATCGCGTCATTCTCGATTCGATCAAACTGAATCTGGTGCCGGGTTCACGCATTGGCCTGCTCGGTCGTAACGGTGCGGGTAAATCAACCCTGATTAAGCTGCTGGCGGGTGAACTGGCCCCCATCAGCGGTGAAATTGGTCTCGCCAAAGGCATTAAACTGGGTTACTTCGCGCAGCATCAACTGGAGTTTTTACGTGCCGATGAATCGCCCATCCAGCACCTGGCGCGCATGGCGCCGCAGGAACTGGAGCAGAAACTGCGCGACTACCTCGGCGGATTCGGCTTTCAGGGCGATAAAGTCAGCGAACAGACCGCCCGCTTCTCCGGTGGTGAAAAGGCGCGTCTGGTGCTGGCATTGATCGTCTGGCAGCGCCCGAACCTGCTGCTGCTTGATGAACCGACTAACCACCTGGATTTGGATATGCGTCAGGCGCTGACCGAAGCGCTGATCGATTTCGAAGGCGCGCTGGTCGTGGTCTCGCACGACCGTCATCTGATTCGCTCCACTACCGACGACCTCTATCTGGTGCACGACAAGAAAGTCGAGCCGTTTGACGGCGATCTGGAAGATTATCAACAGTGGCTGAGCGATGTGCAGAAACAGGAGAACCAGAGCGACGAACCGGCGAAGGAGAGCGTGAACAGCGCCCAGGCGCGTAAGGATCAGAAGCGTCGCGAAGCTGAACTCCGCACCCTGACGCAGCCGCTGCGCAAAGAGATCACCCGTCTGGAAAAAGAGATGGAGAAACTACAGGCGCAGTTGGCGCAGGCGGAAGAGAAACTCGGTGATAGCGAACTCTACGATCAAAGTCGCAAAGCCGAACTCACTGCCTGTTTGCAGCAGCAAGCGAATGCAAAATCCGGGCTGGAAGAGTGTGAAATGGCCTGGCTGGATGCGCAGGAACAACTCGAACAGATGCTGGCCGACTAACGATGGGAAGACGATGATGAATCAGCTGACGACCAACGATATTACCTTCCGCAAGCTGAGCATCTTCATGACCTTTATGGAGAAGGGTAACATCGCCCGCACCGCCGAGGCGCTGAACATCAGCGGCGTTAGCGTTCACCGGGCGTTACACACGCTGGAAGAGAACGTTCGTTGCCCGCTGTTCGTTCACAAAGGGCGTAATCTTATCGCCCAGCCCGCAGCGTGGACGTTGCTGGAGTACTGCCAGGAAGTCACCCAATTGATGGAACGCGGGCTGGAAGAGGCGCGCAAAACGGCAGGCGTGGGTCAGGGCCGCCTGCGCGTGGGTACGCTCTACTCACTGACGCTGGAGACGGTACCGCACCTGATTATGGGCATGAAGCTGCGCCGACCTGACCTGGAGCTGGATCTCACCATGGGCTCCAACGAAGCGCTGCTGAAGATGCTGGAAGACGGCGTGCTGGACGCCATCCTCATCTCCATTTCCGAAAGCGAAATCGACCGCAACAGCCTCGAAGTGCTGCCCCTGTTCCACGACGATATCTACCTCGCCGCACCGATGTCAGCTACGCTGGACGCCACCATGAAGGCGGACCTGCGCCACTATCGCAATGAGAAATTTGTCTCGCTGGCGGAAGGATTTGCCACCTACGCCGGTTTTCAGGAAGCATTCCATATCGCCGGGTTTGAGCCTGAAATCGTTACCCGCGTCAACGACATCTTCTCCATGCTCAGTCTGGTACAGGCAGGGGTGGGTTTCTGTTTAATGCCGGGGCGAATGAAGAAAATGTATGAGAATACCGTGAAGCTGCAAAAACTGGCTGAGCCCTATCAGATGCAGCAGCTTATCGCGATTGTCTTTGCCCGCAACCGCGAGCGCGACCCAAGCCTGTTAGCGCTGGCCGCCGAAGGGCGCATGTACGCCAGGACGCTGAACCAGAACGTCTGAATCGCCAGATGGCGACGCTTCGCGTCTTATCCGGCCTACATCAGGTGCGCGCCGTAGGCCCGATAAGCGCAGCGCCATCGGGCAATCACATCACGCACGAAGGCGTTTCGCCAGATGCACGGCAACATCGACGCCGCTGCGCTCCAGAGAAATAGACTCCCCTTCCCACGCCGCCTGACGCGTTAAGCAGGTCAGTACGCCACCGGGCGGCATTTCAATCGCCAGCCGCGCTTCACGTTCGTTAGCGGAAATCACCGCCTCCTGCCAACGCACCGTGCGCGCCATATTCATCGCCAGGTCATCAGCAATGCGTTCCGGCTGCCACAGCACGCGTCCGGTACTGCCGCTCAGGTAGGCATAGCGCGGACGGGAAAGCGTCACGCGGCTGAACGCTTCAACCAGCTTTTGCGCGGGCTCGGCCAGCAGTTCACAGTGCGACGGCACGCTCACCGCCAGACGAGAAGCCTTACTGGCCCCTTTGGCCATCGCGCGTTTTGCCACTTCCGCCATCGCTTCATCGGTACCCGCAATCACAATCTGCGTTTCGGCATTCAGGTTGGCAATATAGGTTTCGCTGTCTGCCACCAGGCTTTCCACCTGATTTAACGTTAGCCCCATAATCGCCGTCAGGCCGTAACCATGTGGGTATGCTTGCTCCATTAAGTCACCGCGCAGCGCCACCAGCGTCAGCGCATCGGCAAAATCGAGCGCACCGGCAACCACCGCCGCCGGGTACGCGCCAATGGAGAGTCCACTGAGGATATCGGGCGCGACACCACGACGTTCCAGCTCACGCGCCCAGGCAACGCCGGCAATCAGCAGAGACAGTTGAACGGCTCGGGTATGTTTCAACGCTTCAGGGCTATCCAGCGTATCCACCTCTGCGCCCAGCACTTCACGCGCCTGAGCGAGCTCCGCCCCCGGAAGGTTTTGCAGCATACCTTCGTGCTGTGTCCCCTGCCCCGGGAAGGTAAACAGAATTTTCATGACTCCTCCCTGCCCCACGGTTCGCGCACCAGTTGCGGCCCCTTTGAGGTTTTTAACAGCGCTTTTCCATCACGCAGCCATTCATTGAGGGCAAAGCCGCCGCGCGGAGTATCCACTTGAGTATCTGCCCGGCACAGTTCGCCCGTCAGCTGCTGCTGCCACTTCTCCAGCGCTTGTCGGGAGAGCGGCTGAGGCGCGCGGATCAGCAGATCCAGATCGCTTGCCGCATGGATCACCGGGATCCCGGTCGCCAGCGCATAGCCGGTACTCCCGGTAATGCCCCACGTCCACGGCCACGACTGCTGGGCCAATAATAAAGCCACCTGAAGCGGCGGCTGAGAGATAAAGGGCGAACGCAGCAGCGTCTGCGGGTCCACCAGCGATTCCGGCGAGCAGACGCGAACGACCGCCTCCGCTTTCACCCAACCGGCGGCGCGCTGGTCGCGCTTCATCCCGCGGACGCCCACGGGAATACGCCCCTGCGCATCAACATCACGCCGCACGACCACCGGCAGACCGCTATGCCAGACGGTATCCACCCAGGATTCCGTGACATCCTCGAGCGCGTCGCGTGCGTTCAGCCAGATAAGATCGTGTGGACGTAATGTTGTGCTCATGATTTAGATTCCTGAAGTCAGCGAGATAAACAGCGGCAGCGACAGGATACACAGTACAGAGCTCAACAGCAGCACGGCTTCTGCATCTGGAGACTGCACGCCAAAGCGGTTACCGAACACCACGCCGAAGAAGCCCGCGGACAGTGCAATCATCAGGATGGCAGTGATAGCCACGGAACCATGCAGGCCGAAAATCAGCACGATACCCCAGGCAATGGCCGGTTGAATCAGCAACTTAGCGATGGTGGAAGTAATCACCACGGTATTGATCTGCAGTTTACGCGCAGAGAGGATCACACCGGTCAGGAACAGCGCCGCCGCAGTAGCAGACAGACCCAGCGGTTTGATCGCCGCCAGCACCAGCTCCGGCATTTTAATACCAATGGCGGAAAGGATAACCCCCAACAGCGGGCCCATTACGATTGGCTTTTTAATCGAACGCCACATCAGTACCGGCAGCATAGAGAGCGTAGAACCGGTGTTACCGCCTTCAGCACGTGCTTTTTCACGTTCGAGGATCAGCAGGCAGAACGGTGTCATCAGTACGGAACCGCAGGCAATGGAAACGGCAACGGAAAGCGAGGTGGAAGAGGTTTCACCCAGCACGCTACCCAGAATCGGCAGACCCAGCGCGGCATAGTTTGGCAGCGCAACGGTCAGGGTCAGCACGGCGGCATCCTGTGGAGATTTCTTGAAAACTTTGGTCGCCATAAAGTAGATAGCGGCATAGGTAATCCACATCGCCAGCGTCAACACCACAATCAGCGGTGACTGAGCCACGATACCGGCCCACGGCGTTTGTACCGTGGCGCTAAACAGCGCTGCGGGTAACGCAAAGTCCATCACGAAAATATTGAGCAGGGAGACATTCTTGTTGTCGACCATTTTGGCCTTCCCGGCCCAGAATCCCAGCAACATGATGACGAAAATCGGAGCAAGAGCATGAACAATTACGTAAGTCATATTTCACCTGTAATCTTAAAAGAAGTAGCACTGACGCGATGATTGTTATTTTTCGGATGCAGCGACCCACGCGGGTGCAGTCACTGCACCCGCGGAGCCGTACATCCGGCAGGTCTCTTTTTTTACTTACCAGCTTGCTCGCATGCGTTCGCGTACGAGGGCAGAGCTGCGGCGATTGTCGGCACCCAGACGGCTTTTAAGCGTAGGGTCCTGACGCGCGTCGTTGATGGCCTGTTGCAGGGTGTTTTTCACCAGCGCCAGGTCTTGTGCGGATGGGGCATCCGGGTTGCTGATATCCAGCAGATTTTCCAGCAGGCCCAGGGTGGCGTAGTTGCTGATGTCATAGGCCATCGGCGGAATAGTTGCCGCCAGTTTTTCCAGCGCCTCAACGGTACGCAGGGTAATGCGCGCCGCGGACTCTTTGCCCATCGCGTGAATCAGTACGCCTTTATCGTTGAAGGCGATCAGACGGTTTGCCTGGTAGCCGTGCGCCAGAAATGCCCCGGACATCGCTTTACCGACGATAAGACCAATCACCGGGTGGCCTGCCAGACGCGCATTGGCATACGCCGCAGCTGCGCCAGCCAGCGCCTGATGAATGCCAAAGCCTTCTTCACGACGACCATAGGCCTGGCTGGCGACGTCAATCACCGCCACAATCGGGCGCTTGACGGCTTTATCGGCATCGGCGGCGATGGTTTCACTGACAACTTTCGCAAGCCACCAGCCTTCCAGCAGACCGACTTCACCTTTAGTGGCGCGCGGATAGTGGTTATGGGCATCCGGAACGACGGCGATAAAGCGCACGTTTTCACCGTTCAGCTCGCCATCAGCGGCCTGTACGGACGGGCACAGCCCTGCAATACGTTTGGCGCCTGGCGCCAGCGTTTCCAGCCATAATTCGCCACGGCTAATTACGTTACTCATCATTTCACCTCCCGGGCGAAGAGCGCTCTAATTTGTTCTGAATCGGCCTGTTTGCGGGTATCAAAATGGCTCAGGCGGTCGAGATACCAGTCGTAATTATCGGTGCGATGTTTTGCCGGAACGCCTTTCGCCAGCGCCTCGTTCATGGCGGCTTTCACCGCGTTCACACCGTCGTTGACCAGTGCTTCTACCAGCCCGCTTTCGTAGCGAACTTCACCACCGGTCATGCTCCAGATGAACGGACGGTCGCGGGAGTCATACTCTTCAATCCCGGCTTCCTGTTCGATTACCTGCGGGCCGTTCAGGCCGAGACGCGCTTCGCGGGTCACAATTAGATAGCTACACAGCGCCGCCGCGATGGACATCCCACCAAAGCAGCCCACGGTACCAGCGACAATGCCGACCACCGGGGTATAACGACGCAGGTCAACTATCGCCGCGTGAATATCGGCAATCGCCGCCAGACCGAGGTTCGCTTCTTGTAAACGAACCCCGCCGGTTTCCAGGCTCAGTACCGCCTGAGTAGGAATGCCGTTACGGTTATCTTCCGCCGCCAGCTCCAGCGCCGCTGCCATTTTGGCACCGGACACTTCGCCCATGCTGCCGCCCTGGAACGCGCCTTCAATCGCTACAACAACGGCCGGTTTACCATTGATGGTGCCTTTTGCCACGACCATGCCGTCATCGGCCTGTGGAACAATGCCCTGTGCGCCGAGCCACGGCGACATCACGCCTTCAAACGGGTCGAGCAGTTCACGGTAGCTGCCTTCATCCAGCAGCGCATGCGCACGCTGGCGTGCTTTTAATTCGATAAAACTGCGGTCATCACGCATAGCTCACCTCTTCAAAAACCTGTTCGATACGGATGCGCGCCACGCCCGGCGTCGCGCCGAAGTCATGGATGGTCAGTTTGCCCGCAGGCAGGCTGCTGACCGTCTGCAGACGGTTGAACAGCGCTTCCCAGCGGCGGGTGCTGTTATCGACAGAAGTGGTGATATCAATGGTTAACGTCTGGCCCTGGTCGGCGGTGAATAACACCTCCATATCCCCGGAGCCCACAACGCCTGCCAGCGCTTTGCCGCTTAAGGTGCGGCTGGCCGGTACGGTTAACGTAATGTGTTCCATAACATCCTCTTAATGCTTTAAATACGGCGATTCGACGTAATTTCGACGCGATCGAGAAATAGCGTGGCGGCGAGCAGGTCAGCCGCGCCGCCCGGCGAGGCGTTTAGCGCCAGCATCTGGCTATCCAGTTCCGCTAATGCCGCCTGACCCGCCGGGTGCGCGCTGCCGCCTGCATTCAATACGGCGCGCGCGCCGTCCTGCATGGCATCAAGCCCTTCCAGCCCGGCACGAGAAAGTACGCAGGTATCGGTCAGCGAGGTCATGATGGCCATCAGCGCATCCAGCCTCGCGTGCGTCTCGCTACTACCACGCAGGCGGCTTAAACGCAGCTGCGGCAGCGCGCGCTGCATCACGTGCGGAAACGCCTGCTGCGCTTCTTCACGAGCGCCCGGGACACGATAACGATGCGTCGCGCGAAGCCCTTTGCTGAACACCTTCGGCGCTGCGTCATCCGGCAGCTTCGCCAGTTCCGCTGCGGTAGCGGCTATCTGCTGCGCGCCACCGGCACCACCGTGCATCGCAACGGCGCTCACCAACAACCCCAGCGCCCAAATCGCGCCGCGGTGGGTATTCACGCCGTGGGTCGCGGCCATCATCTGCTGCTCGCCCTCACGGCCGAGTCGCCCTATGGTTTGTCTGAGCGCAATATCCGCTGGACGCTGCCAGCTTTGCTGCGCCAGCGCCTGAAACGTGGGGGTCAGGCTATGTGCGGAGCGCTCCATTAGCGAAAGCGTAAGATCGTGGTGCGCGCCGTTCCCCCGACTGTCCACCAGACCGGGTTTCGGGCTTAATCGTGCTTCGTCAATCAGACACTGCGTGGCGGTTCGCGCCAGCCACTCGGCACCTCCTTCAACCTGAATCTGGGGCAGAAGTTTCATTACCAGCTCCGGAATTTCGCAGGTGGGTTGTAAAGACCGCCGGACCATTCCACCAGGTCAGCGACGCTACCGGCTGCCAGCAGCGAACGGGTGGCATCGGTACGACGAATGCCCATATCTTCCGGATAGACCACCTTGCCGCTCTGACGCAGTTCGGCAACGCGTTTAGCGTCAACGCCCAGGCCGATATCGGTGATACCCGCGACCGCAGCTACCATCGCACGGCGCTCTTCAAGATCTTTGGCGCGGTAGAGGTAGGCGATACCTTCTTCTGTCAGCACGTGGGTTACGTCATCGCCGTAGATCATTACCGGTGCCAGCGGCATGCCGGAGGCTTTCGCCACGTCAACCGCGTCCAGTTTTTCGACGAAGGTTGGCTTCACGCCCGCCTGGAAAGTTTCGACCATCTGCACCACCAGTTTTTTACCGCGCTGCATTGGGTCTGGTTCGGTGATCATATTCAGCCAGGCTGGCGTTGCATGACGACGACCGTGCGGGTCGTGACCCATGTTTGGCGCGCCGCCGAAGCCAGAAAGACGGCCGCGGGTCACGGTGGAGGAGTTGGCGTAGCCATCAACCTGCAGGGTGGAGCCGATAAACATATCTACCGCGTACTGGCCAGCCAACTGGCAGAAGGCGCGGTTAGAACGCATCGAGCCGTCGGAACCGGTAAAGAAGATGTCTGGGCGGGCGCGGATATACTCTTCCATCCCCAACTCGCCGCCGAAGCAGTGCACGCTTTCTACCCAGCCGCTCTCAATTGCCGGAATCAGCGTTGGATGCGGGTTCAGGGTCCAGTGCTTACAGATTTTGCCTTTCAGACCGAGCTGTTCACCGTAGGTTGGCAGCAACAGTTCAATCGCCGCGGTGTTGAAGCCGATACCGTGGTTCAGCGACTGTACCTGATGTTCCGCGTAGATGCCTTTAATCGCCATCATCGCCATCAGGATGTGTTCCTGTTTGATCAGGCGCGGGTCGCGGGTAAACAGCGGTTCGATAAAGAACGGTTTGTCAGCCACCACGACGTAGTCAATCCAGGAACCCGGAATATCCACGCGCGGCAGGTCGCATTCGTCGTCCACCAGCTCGTTCACCTGTGCGATGACGATACCGTCGTGGAATGCAGCAGCTTCCACCAGCGCCGGGGTATCTTCGGTACTCGGCCCGGTGTAGAGGTTACCTTTACGGTCAGCTTTATAACCGGCAATCAGCGCCACGTTCGGGGCCAGGTCAACATAAAGACGGGAATAGAGTTCGATGTAGGTGTGGATGGCGCCGATTTCCAGTTGGCCATCTTCCAGTAGCTGCGAAATACGCAGGCTTTGGGTACCGGAGAAGGAGAAGTCCAGCTTGCGGGCGATCCCTTTTTCAAAGATATCCAGATGCTCGCTGCGCCCGACGCTTGGCATAATCATATGCAGGTCGTGCACAATCTGCGGATTGACTTCAGCCAGCATGCGGGACAGGAAATCTGCCTGCTTCTGGTTATTCCCTTCTAATACCACGCGGTCACCCGGCGCGATCAGTTTTTCCAGCATCGCGGTCAGGTCTGCGGTCGGCAGCACCTTACCCTGCACCGGAACGGAAGCCAGACGGCGCTGTTTTTCCGTGCGGCGGGTGTTCCAGACTCGTGCTGGCGTTTGCCCAGATAACATTATTAACCTCCTGATTCAGCTAATCATTTTGATTGCTTAACACTGGAAAGAGTGTGCACCCTGGTGAGAAAGTCATCAATTAAGCGTAGGAAAGAATCATTAGCTTGAGAGTAATAATTGAAGTAACCATTTGTGACGATGATCAATTCACGCCGGGAGGGAGGAGGAAGCGGGTAACGCAACCCGCTTGCGGAAAACTAGCTTTGTGCCGCCAGGCGCTGGCGGATCTGTTCGAAGTGCTCATGGTTAATCAACTTCCCGTTGAGAAAACGGGTTTTCAGCTCTCCTTCCTGCTCTTGCTCCCAGGTTTGTTCATCATGCAGACGCAATTCTCCTTGCTCATCACGTACTACGCGAAGCAAACCTCGGGCCGAGCGCTTCAAGCCGTTATCGGTTTTCGGCTCTTTAAAAATCGTCCGCCCCTTGTCGTCGACTTCGCCCCACGTTGCCTTCATCGCAAAACCGAAGGTGTCACGCGTGTTGTACTGATAGGTAAAAGAACCCACGCCAAACACCACATTTGAACTGGCAAATCCTTTCGCTTCCAGGCGGCGCAGGATCTCATTCGCCCGCTCAAGAGTGATGGAATCGCCATAAATTAGCCCCACATGTGGGTCGAGCACCTTGTAGCCTTTGGCGTTAACCGTGCCGCCAAATATCTCCCACAGCACCTCCACAGAGCCTTTCTCCTGTGCCGTACGATCGGCTCGTGTATCCTCATCCGCGCCAGTACCGCACAGGATCTCAACCGGATTACCACTGTCCGGGCGGAAAACCACCCGTCCCTCGCGCGCCAGAATGATGTTCTTCAGCTCGCGGGTGTACTCCGTCAGTACCTGCCAGTAATCCCACGTATCAGAGACAATCGACACAAATCCGTGCGGGTAGAGATCGGCAATCAGGCGGCGGAAGGTTTCGATCTCATGTTCACGTTCCCCCATACACATCACGCTGTGCTCGGTCGCCGGAATACTGGCGCCGATAAAATAGGGCTCGCCGTCGGTATAATAATCCCGGGCGTAGAGAAGCGACGGAATACTGTCAGTGCCTTTAAAACTCAACAAGTGGCCGCTGCCCGCCTGCATGGTGTCCTGCAATCCGGCCATACCGCGAAATGAAAAGTCATGGCACTGGAAGTCGAGGTGTGACAGGTCGCTACAGGTTTTCTGTGCCCAGCGCGCGCAAATTTTACGATAGTGATGAGCAATGGTGGCGTTTGTTGACGCCTTCCACAGTTCTGCCGACAGCACGGTCTCCAGGTAATTCACCAGCCAGAAAAACTCAGGTTGGGTGTTGATGATAGTTAAAACAGGCACCGCCATCGGCACCTTGCTGCCTTCATCCAGCGCTTTGATGTGCAACGGCAGATAGCCCAACTGATGCAGGGCGCGGATATGATCAACCGCTACCGCATCTTTGCCGAGATAGCTGTCCATGACCTGTTTGTATTCGCTGACCACCTCGTCTTCCGGACGGGCAAAGAATGCCTCGTTAAACAAATCAACCAGAAACCACTGCAGAAAACCTTGCAGGCCAAAAAACACCAGTTTGCCATCCGCCAACGGCGAGGAGAAAAAGCGATCGCTGCGCGGGGTAAAGTTGGAATACACGCGGCTGGTTCCTTGCGGATACTGTACGCGGTGAGAAACTTTGTAGCCGTCGATAGCCAGAATCGGGTTCATTTTCATAATCAGTATCTCCCTCAGGCGCGGTAAATCGCGTCAATGTCGATAAGCTCAAGCTGCGGATGTTCCAGCGTCGGGGCAGCGAAAGAGGTGGTGGTGTAGATAGCATCAATACCGTTCGCAAACAGGTGTTCGACGCCTTTAGAGAAAATACCGTGGGTGATATACAGGTTGACGCTACGGGCACCTGCATCACGGAGTACCTGCGCAGAACCAATGAACGTACCGCCAGCGTCACACAGGTCGTCAACAATCAGCATATCCCGGCCCCTGACGTCTCCGGCGACTAAAGCAAATCCCGTCAGCTTGCCGCTTGCCACATCGCGTTTTTTGCTCAGGACGGCGTATTCCGCTACACCGACCGCTCTGGCAACGGCATCAATTTTCTTCAGCGATCCGGCATCGGGGGCGACCAGCATTAGCGCTTTTTGTCGGAACTGCCGCTGCAAGGTCGCGCTGTGCAGCAGGCAAGTCTCTTGTGAAATCGCCACAAAATTATTGATAGCTGCCGCCGCCGCGTCACTGTGCGGATCGAGCACCTTCACCCTATCGAATTGCAGCGTATTAAGCTGGCTGGCAAAGACTTTCAGCGCAAAGCTATCACCCACCACCATATGGCGATCCTGACGAGCCCATGGTAACCAGGGAAGTTCGAGATGACTGACCAGCACATCCGTTTGATGGCGAACCGCCTCCACCAGTTGCGCCAACAGCATAAAGTCGTTCATATCGCGCATCGCCGTCGCACGAATGCGCATCAGGCGAGCAAAGGGTGGTAATGCTTCAGTAACCTTCAACCAGACGGCGCCATCAGGAAAAACACCGTGTGTCATTCCGTAGCTCTGGTCGTCCAACGTTAGTGTCAGTTTTATGTTCATCACGCTCACCCTTAATTGTGTCCCTTCGACACAATTAATAATGTCCTTAGGACACATATAAAGCAAGCAAAAATGCATTATTTTTAGGCCATCGCATAATCCACTGATAAATAATAAGAAAAAACGAACCTTGCCCCCCGGTATTGGGCTGGTACACTTGTGGGCGTTGCAAATCATCGTGAGTACCTTATGACCACCGAAGCCGACTACCTGAATCAATACGATGCCCGCCGCTTTCCCACACCACTGGTGACGGTCGATAGCGTGCTGTTTACCCTGCATCAACAGGCGCTGTGCGTATTACTGGTTGAACGAGCAAACCAGCCGCAAAAAGGGCGTTGGGGATTACCAGGTGGCTTCATTGATATCGCGCGCGATGACTCCACTCGCGCCACAGCGCTGCGCAAGCTCACTGAAAAAACAGGGGTTTTGCCTTCGTGGCTGGAACAACTGGATACTTTTTCCGGCCCGGATCGCGACCCGCGCGGCTGGAGTCTGACAGTCGCCTGGTTTGCGCTAATCGCCTGGGTAGACTGTGCGCCGCACATCGCCAGCGTCAGCAATGCCCGTTGGGTGCCGGTTGATGAGCTGAAAAATTATTCACTCGCGTTCGACCACGGAGACATCATTACGGCGGCCCTGCATCGCTTGCGGCAAAAAACGATGTACTCGCTACTGCCCGTATACTGCTTGCCGGAGACATTTACCCATGGGCAACTGCTCGAAGCCACCGAGGTGATCCTCGGTCAGTCGATCCAGCGTAAAAGTCTGATTCGCCGCTTTGAAGCGTCAGGAATGTTTGAAGATACCGGAGAAAGCGTGGCGACAGGGACGCGGAAAGCTCGCCTGTGGCGACGAAAGCCCGACGTCGATTTTCATTTTTTCTCGCGTAACCTGCTGACTGACTAGCGACAAAATCACATATTGGCTAACCCGCAAGCGCTGCGCGCGGTATAGTTATTCTTTCCGATTATTAATTGCTCTGGTGTTATGGTTGAAATCACGTCCACAGAAATGATCCCACCTACTGATGATTCGCGAGAATTCCGCCCTATGCGCGGTATCAGTAACCGCCATTTGCAGACAATGCTGCCGCGTTTAATTCGCCGCAAGGTGAAGTTCGACGCCCATTGGCAGCGTCTGGAATTACCCGACGGTGACTTTGTCGATCTGGCATGGAGTGAAGATCCGCAACAGGCGAAGCACAAACCGCGCCTGGTGGTTTTTCACGGTCTGGAAGGCAGTCTGAACAGCCCGTACGCACATGGCCTGATTGAAGCAGCGCAAAAGCGCGGCTGGCTGGGCGTGGTGATGCATTTTCGCGGCTGCAGCGGCGAACCAAATCGTCTCAACCGTATTTATCATTCTGGTGAAACAGAAGATGGCACCTGGTTTTTACATTGGCTGGAACGCGAGCTTGGTCGTGTGCCGACCGCGGCGGTCGGCTATTCACTCGGCGGGAACATGCTTGCCTGCCTGCTGGCCAAAGAAGGCAACGATATTCCCATTGATGCAGCGGTTATTGTCTCTGCGCCTTTCGTGCTGGAAGCCTGTAGTTACCATATGGAGAAGGGGTTCTCACGCGTCTACCAGCGCTATCTGCTCAATCTGTTGAAAGCTAACGCCTCGCGTAAGCTACAGGCCTATCCGGGTTCGTTGCCGGTGAGTCTGACCCAGTTGAAATCCCTGCGTCGCATTCGTGATTTTGACGATCTCATCACTGCCAAAATCCACGGTTTTGCCGATGCTATAGACTATTACCGCCAGTGTAGCGCCATGCCATTGCTTAATCAGATCGCCAAACCGACGCTGATTATCCATGCCAAGGACGATCCGTTTATGGATCATCACGTGATCCCTGAACCGGAAAACCTGCCCTCACAGGTGGAGTATCAGTTGACTGAACACGGCGGACACGTCGGATTTATTGGCGGCACAGTGCGCCGCCCTGAGATGTGGCTGGAATCCAGAATTCCCGACTGGCTGACAACGTATCTGGAGGCGTCATCATGATTATCCCCTGGCAAGACATCTCCCCGGACGCGCTGGACAATCTGATTGAAAGCTTTGTCTTGCGCGAAGGTACCGATTATGGTGAACATGAACGTTCGCTCGAACAAAAAGTCGCCGACGTCAAACGCCAACTACAATCAGGTGAAGCCGTCCTGGTGTGGTCCGAACTGCATGAAACGGTCAACATCATGCCGAGGAAGCAGATTCACCAGTAATTCGTAGCCGACGGCCGACTATAATAAAAAATCAACCTATTCATGGAGTTGTTATGTCTGCCAAACATCCGGTGATTGCGGTAACAGGATCCAGCGGCGCGGGGACCACCACCACCAGCCTCGCGTTTCGTAAAATTTTCGCGCAGCTAAATCTGCGCGCCGCCGAGGTGGAAGGTGACAGTTTTCATCGCTATACCCGTCCGGAAATGGATATGGCGATTCGCAAAGCGCGCGATGCCGGGCGACATATCAGTTATTTCGGGCCCGAAGCCAATGACTTTGGTCTGCTGGAACAAACCTTCATTGAATACGGCCAGACGGGAAAAGGTCAGTCGCGTAAATATCTGCACACCTACGATGAAGCCGTACCGTGGAACCAGGTCCCGGGAACGTTTACCCCCTGGCAGCCATTGCCTGAACCGACGGATGTCCTGTTCTATGAAGGGCTACACGGCGGCGTCGTCACCCCACAGCAAAATGTGGCCCGGCATGTCGACCTTCTGGTCGGTGTGGTGCCGATCGTTAACCTGGAATGGATCCAGAAACTGACCCGCGATACCAGCGAGCGTGGACACTCGCGTGAAGCGGTGATGGACTCGGTTGTGCGCTCAATGGACGATTACATCAATTACATCACGCCGCAGTTTTCCCGTACGCACATCAACTTTCAGCGCGTACCCACCGTCGATACCTCAAACCCCTTTGCCGCCAAGAGCATTCCGTCGCTGGATGAAAGCTTTGTGGTCATTCATTTTCGTAATCTGGAAGGGATCGACTTTCCGTGGCTTCTGGCCATGCTGCAAGGCTCATTCATTTCCCACATCAATACATTAGTCGTACCTGGCGGCAAAATGGGTCTGGCGATGGAATTGATTATGCTGCCGCTGGTCCAGCGACTGATGGAAGGTAAAAAGATAGAATGATGTACGGGATGTGCCCGATGGCGCTACGCTTATCGGGCCTACGAATCGGTATCGTCCTGTAGGCCCGATAAGGCCAAGCCGCCATCCGGCATCACGTATTACGCAGCAACCACTTCATAGGAGTGGGTAATATTCACTGCCTTTTCCAGCATCAATGCCACAGAGCAATATTTTTCCGCCGAGAGATCAACAGCACGGGAGACCGACGCCTCTTTCAGATCGTTGCCGGTGACGATGAAATGCAGATTGATGTGGGTAAACAAACGCGGCGCTTCTTCACGGCGCTCAGAGGTGAGCTTCACTTCGCAGTTGGTCACATCCTGACGACCCTTTTGCAGGATCGACACCACATCGATAGCGCTACAACCGCCTGCAGCCATTAATACCATTTCCATCGGGCTCGGCGCTTTATCACCGGAGTTACCGTCCATCAAAATTTGGTGGCCAGAGGCGGACTCACCGAGGAAGGTTAACCCCTCAACCCACTTTACACGCGCTTGCATATTTCGTAACTCCAATGTTTCAATTTTCCTGACAGATTACGCGTACATAACAATTCTCGCAACGGAAGGCGACCTGCGTCATGCTGAAGCGAGACACCAGGAGACACACGGCGAAAGCTATGCTAAAACAGTCGGGATGCTACAGTAATACATTGACGTACTGCATGTATGCAGAGGACATCACATTACAGGCTGCAGTATATTTTTAGTAGCCCCCTTCCCAGGTAGCGGGAAGCACATTTTTGCAAACCCAGAGGCAGCGTCGTTTTCTGGCTCTGGAGACAGCTTATAACAGAGGATAACCGCGCATGGTGCTTGGCAAACCGCAAACAGACCCGACTCTCGAATGGTTCTTGTCTCATTGCCATATTCATAAGTACCCATCGAAGAGCACGCTGATTCACCAGGGTGAAAAAGCGGAAACGTTGTATTACATCGTTAAAGGCTCAGTGGCAGTGCTGATCAAAGATGAAGAAGGGAAAGAAATGATCCTTTCTTATCTGAATCAGGGCGATTTTATTGGTGAATTAGGCCTCTTCGAAGAAGGCCAGGAACGTAGCGCTTGGGTACGGGCCAAAACCGCATGTGAAGTCGCTGAAATTTCCTACAAAAAATTTCGCCAATTAATCCAGGTCAACCCGGATATTCTGATGCGCCTGTCTTCTCAGATGGCTCGTCGCCTGCAGGTCACGTCTGAAAAAGTAGGCAACCTTGCCTTCCTCGACGTCACCGGCCGTATTGCCCAGACTCTGCTGAATCTGGCAAAACAGCCTGACGCGATGACTCACCCGGACGGTATGCAGATTAAAATCACCCGCCAGGAAATCGGCCAGATCGTTGGCTGCTCCCGTGAGACCGTTGGTCGTATTCTGAAGATGCTGGAAGATCAGAACCTGATCTCCGCTCACGGTAAGACCATTGTCGTTTACGGCACACGTTAATCCCATCGAAATGGCGCGTTACCCGGTAGCGCGCCATTTTTGTTTGTTCCGATGTGGCGAAGACTGATTTATCACCCCGAGATCAACTACGCACTACGGCAGACGCTGGTGCTGTGTTTACCTGTGGCCGTCGGTCTTATCATTGGTCAGCTTCATCTGGGGCTTCTGTTTTCCCTCGTCCCTGCCTGTTGCAACATTGCCGGTCTTGATACCCCGCATAAACGCTTTTTTAAACGTTTAGTTATTGGCGCATCGCTGTTTGCCGGTTGCAGCCTGATCATGCAGTTACTGCTGGCGCAAAATATACCACTGCCGCTCATCCTCACCGGCCTGACGCTAATTCTTGGCGTAACCGCCGAGCTAAGCCCGTTGCATGCGCGACTGCTGCCAGCCTCACTCATCGCGGCAATTTTCACGCTAAGCCTTGCCGGGAACATGCCCGTCTGGGAGCCATTGCTGATCTATGCACTGGGTACGTTGTGGTACGGTCTGTTCAACTGGTTCTGGTTCTGGATGTGGCGTGAGCAGCCACTGCGTGAATCGCTCAGCCTGTTGTACCGCGAATTAGCCGATTACTGTGAGGCCAAGTACAGTCTGCTGACCCAGCATGCCGATCCAGAAAAAGCGCTGCCTCCGTTACTGGTTCGTCAACAAAAAGCGGTGGATTTGATTACCCAGTGCTACCAGCAAATGCACATGCTGTCGGCGCATCACAATAATGAATACAAGCGACTGTTGCGTGCCTTTCAGGAAGCGCTCGATTTGCAGGAACATATTTCAGTTAGCCTGCATCAGCCGGAAGAGGTGCAAAAGCTGGTCGAGCGAAGCCACGCGGAACAGGTGATTCGCTGGAACGCGCGCACCGTCGCCGCCCGCCTGCGCGTCCTGGCCGATGATATCTTGTATCACCGCTTACCGACCCGTTTCTCAATGGAAAAGCAGATTGGCTCGCTGGAGAAAATCGCCAACCAGCATCCGGATAATCCGGTAGGACAGTTTTGCTACTGGCACTTCAGCCGTATCGCCCGCGTGCTACGGACCCAGCGCCCGCTGTATGCCCGAGATTTGATGGCGGACAAACAGCGGCGGTTGCCGTTGATCCCGGCGCTGAAAAACTATCTGTCGTTGAAATCCCCGGCGCTGCGTAACGCCGGGCGCATCAGCGTCATGCTGAGTATTGCCAGCCTGATGGGCAGCGCCTTACATCTGCCTAAACCTTACTGGATTTTGATGACGATCCTGTTCGTCACGCAAAATGGCTATGGGGCGACCCGGGTGCGTATTTTGCATCGTTCGGTGGGTACGCTCGTCGGACTGGTGATTGCGGGCGTTACATTGCACTTTCATATTCAGGAAGGTTTCACGCTGGCAGGCATGTTGCTGATCACGTTAGGCAGCTATCTGATCATTCGCAAAAACTACGGCTGGGCCACCGTCGGCTTTACGGTTACGGCGGTGTACACCCTGCAACTGCTGACGCTGAACGGGGAACAATTTATCGTGCCGCGGTTTGTCGACACGGTGATTGGCTGCTTAATCGCCTTTGGCGGCACGCTCTGGCTGTGGCCACAGTGGCAGAGTGGTCTGTTGCGTAAGAACGCCCACGATGCGTTAGAAGCCGACCAGGAGGCTATTCGCCTGATCCTCAGCAACGATCCGCAGGCCACGCCGCTGGCGTATCAACGCATGCGGGTCAACCAGGCGCATAACACGCTGTTTAACTCACTGAATCAGGCAATGCAGGAGCCGGGATTCAACGCGCACTATCTGGCGGATATGAAACTGTGGGTCACGCACAGCCAGTTTATTGTCGAACACATCAACGCGATGACCACACTGGCAAGGGAACATACGATGCTGACGCCGGATTTGGCGCAGCGGTATCTGGAGTCCTGCGAAATTGCGCTCCAGCGCTGTCAGCAGCGGCTGGAGTATGACGGACCGGGAAGCTCGGGCGATGTGAATATTCTCGAAGCGCCTGAAATGCTGTCCCACGGCCCATTAAGCACCCTGGAGCAGCATCTGCAGCGAATATTGGGGCATCTGAACACCATGCACACCATTTCGTCGGTAGCATGGCGTCAACGCCCCCACCACGGGATCTGGCTTAGCCGTCGGTTGCGGGACATGAAAGGCTAAGATCGGCTGCCGGATGCGCTACGCTTATCCGGCCTACGAATCACACCTTACCCTGTAGGCCGGATAAGGCGCTCGCGCCGCCATCAGGCAATCAACCAATCAGCCCACCACCTTCGCTACCGCCTGCGCGAAACGCTGCATCCCTTCCTCGATATCCGCGTCTTCCACCACCAGCGACGGCGCGAAACGCATCACGTCCGGCCCGGCATTCAGCACCATCACCCCATCGTGCGCGGCGGCGTAGAGGAAATCGCGCGCCCGGCTTTTAAACTGCGGCTTCAGCTCGGCGCCAATCAGCAGCCCCATGCCGCGAATATCGCTGAAAATATCGAACTGCTGATTAATTTTCTGCAAATGATGCACAAACGTCTGACGTTTGCCCTGAATACCTTCCAGCACTTCCGGGGTGTTGATGATATCAAACGCGGCATCTGCAACCGCACAGGCCAGCGGATTACCGCCGTAAGTGGAACCGTGCGAACCCACGTGGAACGCGGAGGCAATTTCCTGAGTGGTCAGCATGGCGCTCACCGGGAAACCGCCGCCGAGCGCCTTGGCGCTGGTGAGGATATCCGGCGTCACGCCGTAGTGCATATAGGCAAATAAATCGCCGGTACGCCCCATCCCACACTGCACCTCATCAAAGACCAGCAGCGCCTGGTGCTGGTCGCAAAGTTCACGCAGACCTTGCAGGAATGCCGGGGTTGCCGCAGTGACGCCGCCTTCTCCCTGAATGGGCTCCACCACCACCGCGCAGGTGTGATCGTCCATCACCGCTTTTACCGCATGCAGATCGTTAAACGGCACATGGATGATATCCGCCGGTTTTGGTCCAAAGCCGTCGGAATATTTCGGTTGCCCACCAACAGATACGGTAAACAGCGAACGACCGTGAAACGCATTATGAAAGGCGATGATTTTGGTTTTGAACGGGCTGTGGCGTACGCAGGCATAATGACGCGCCAGCTTAAAGGCGGTTTCGTTAGCTTCGGTGCCGGAGTTCATAAACAGCACGCGTTCAGCAAAGGTCGCATCAATGATTTTACGACCTAAGCGCAACGCTGGTTCGTTGGTGAAAACGTTACTGGTGTGCCACAGGGTTTCACCCTGGGTTTTTAACGCCTCAACCAGCGCCGGATGGCAATGCCCTAACGCGGTAACTGCAATGCCGCCCGCAAAATCAACATACTCTTTGCCCTGTTGATCCCAGACCCGACTCCCTTTTCCTTTTACCGGGATAAACTCAGCCGGTGCATAAATCGGCAGAATTACTTCATCGAATGTCGCGCGCGTAATCGCAGTTTGTTCAGTTGCCATGTCATTACCACCCTGTTAAGCAGAAATGCTAGTGAAATTATAATCACAAAATATGAATAAAAAATCACTGAATAGCAACCATAAATCACCGTTGGAGGAAATTATCCAGCAGCTGATGCCCCTGTTCGCTGAGAATACTCTCCGGGTGAAACTGCACACCTTCCAGATCCCACTCGCGGTGGCGAATGCCCATTATCTCTTGTGTTTCACTCCAGGCCGTCACTTCAAAGCAGTCAGGAAGCGTTTCGGGGGCAACCACCAGAGAATGGTAGCGTGTCACGGTTAATGGGTTGGCGAGTCCCTGAAAAACCCCCTGCCCGTTATGCGTAATCGGCGAGGTTTTACCATGCATCACTTTTGCTGCCCGAACCACGGTCGCGCCAAACGCCTGCGCCATCGCCTGGTGACCAAGACATACACCCAGCAGGGGAATTTTGCCCGCAAAATGGCGAATCACATCCAGCGAGATACCGGCATCATCCGGCGTGCATGGGCCTGGGGAAATCACGATTTTTTGCGGATTCAGCGCGTCGATTTGCGACAGCGTCAGCTCGTCGTTACGCCTGACGAGGACATCAGCACCCAATTCGCAGAAGTATTGGTACAGGTTCCAGGTAAAAGAATCATAGTTATCGATAAGCAGGATCATGGCGGCTCCGGTACATAAGAACCGCGCTATTCTACTCAGTTTCCGGGGCTTCGCTTACCACTTTACGAAATATCGCCCGCAGAGCGGTCAGGTCGCCCATCGCCCCGCTCTGGTTCGCCTGGTTCCACTCCTCAACCTGAATGTCATCCCAGCTCAGCATATACCCGGCATGGATCGCTAGCTGTTCGAAGAAAATACGCTGCGCGAGACCGCTACCAATACGAAACGGATGCAGCACATTGATTTCGCAATAATAGTGCGCAAGGCGGTCGACGAATTTTTCTTCCGGCAATCCCACCAGCCAGGACTCCTCTTCCAGGTCCTGCATCAGCGCATTGCCCTCTTTCTCGATATAGGCGAAATGGCAAAAGCGAGTATCGCCCTGGTAGATATCAACTTCCCGCAGTTGTCCCGCCCAGTCGAAAATATCCTGGTATAACTGGCGATGAATGGCGCACAGGTGTGGCAGGCCACGCTTTAAAGGCCCCAACTCAACCGTCGCGGCGCGCAGTGCTGTTAATTCGTATGCCGCTTGTGCCAGACGCTGGGCCTGATGAATCCCCAGGCGGTTACGCATCACATTCAGACCGGGGTACAGATAAGGGTCGCGTCCATCACCGAATTTATCGCTCATAGTGCCTCCTCAACTCATCCAGACGCGCCAGGGCGTCTTCCGCACTCAGAGTAATCCGTGGAATATCCACGCCTTCCAGTCGTCGACTTCCCTGGAAATTGACATTACGCCGTTGCTCCCAGAGCCTGGACTTTTGTTTATCGGTGAGTTTTTTCACGTGACCTCCCTGAATGTAAGCGGCACTTGCCACAAGTATAAGCAGCAATTTCGGGTTACGCAGAGAAGGGAGAGAACGCGGGCAGGAACTGCCCGCGCAAAATACGATTACGGCAGGACTTTAGCAGAAAGGATAACAATCGGTTTTGACGGGACATTCTGGTAAGGACCAACATCATGGGTCTGTACCTGAGAGATCTTATCTGCAACATCCATACCTTTCACAACTTTACCGAACACAGCATAGCCAAAGTCGCGTTGGCCATGATCGAGAAAAGCGTTGTCTGCAATGTTGATAAAGAACTGGCTGGTCGCGCTGTCTTTATCCGCTGTACGCGCCATCGCAATCGTACCGCGGGTGTTACGCAGACCGTTATCGGCTTCATTCTTGATTGGCGGGTTAGGTTTCTTCTGCTGCATCTGCTCGGTGAAGCCGCCGCCCTGTACCATAAAGCCTGGGATCACACGGTGGAACGTGGTGTTGTTATAAAAACCACTGTTCACATAATCGACAAAGTTTTGCACTGAAACCGGGGCTTTCTGGCTGTTCAGCTCCAGCTCGATGTTACCAGCAGAGGTGGTCAGCAGGACATGTGGGTCACCTTTTGCTGCCAGTGCTGCAGGAGAGAGCGCGGAAAGAGCGAGAACAGCTGCAACAGCCGCCAGAGTCGATTTGAGCATGAGAAGTCCTTAACAAGAGCAGAAATGAAGCAAGTGAAGTGATTCTAAAGAGCCTTCAAGGACAAGGCCATCCCTTTACTTAATTTTACGTATCTGAAACAAATGTAACTGCATAACCGGAACACTCATTGTGATCCAGCTCACATACAAAAATGTAACGGAGCAAGTTATTGCCATTAAATATTTAAATACGTCACTAAAACGCCTAAAATCTGCCCGCTCACGGCGCAATCAATGCGTCTTACACTTCTATACAGGCCAGTCATGACTAACAGCAATCGCATTAAGCTCACATGGATTAGCTTTCTCTCCTACGCCCTGACAGGCGCGTTGGTAATTGTCACCGGGATGGTGATGGGAAATATCGCAGATTACTTCCATTTGCCCGTTTCCAGTATGAGTAACACCTTCACCTTCCTGAATGCCGGCATCCTGATTTCTATCTTTTTGAATGCCTGGCTGATGGAAATTGTGCCCCTGAAAACCCAGTTGCGCTTTGGCTTTATCCTGATGGTTCTGGCGGTCGCCGGACTGATGCTCAGCCATAGCCTGGCCTTGTTCTCAGCAGCAATGTTTGTACTGGGGCTGGTGAGCGGTATCACCATGTCGATTGGTACGTTCCTGGTCACGCAGATGTATGAAGGTCGCCAGCGCGGTTCCCGCCTGCTGTTTACGGACTCCTTCTTCAGCATGGCTGGCATGATCTTCCCGATGGTGGCGGCATTTCTGTTAGCGCGCAGCATCGAATGGTACTGGGTTTATGCCTGCATCGGCCTGGTATATGTTGCCATTTTCCTGCTGACCTTCGGTTGCGAATTCCCGGCGCTGGGCAAACACGCGCAGCAGTCAGACGCACCGGTAGTAAAAGAAAAATGGGGCATTGGCGTACTGTTCCTGTCCATTGCGGCTCTGTGCTACATCCTCGGCCAGCTTGGTTTTATCTCGTGGGTGCCGGAATATGCCAAAAGCCTGGGCATGAGCCTGGGTGATGCGGGTAAACTGGTCAGCGACTTCTGGATGTCTTACATGGTTGGCATGTGGGCGTTTAGCTTTATTCTGCGTTTCTTCGATTTGCAGCGCATCCTGACGGTACTGGCGGGTTTGGCCACCGTCCTGATGTATCTGTTTATCACCGGTACGCCGGAGCATATGCCGTGGTTCATTCTGACGCTGGGCTTCTTCTCCAGCGCGATTTATACCACCATTATTACCCTCGGTTCCCAGCAGACGAAGGTCGCCTCACCTAAACTGGTTAACTTCATTCTGACCTGCGGCACCATCGGTACCATGCTTACTTTCGTCGTCACTGGCCCGATCGTCGCTCATAGCGGTCCAATGGCGGCACTGCAAACAGCTAACGGCTTGTATGCCGTTGTGTTCGTAATGTGCTTTATCCTTGGGTTTGTTACGCGCCATCGCCAGCATAACGCGCCGGCCACGCATTAATCTCACGGCCGGATGGTGTCCTCACCATCCGGCATATCCCTGGCGTCCCTTCCTCCATTGGTGATGTAGGCCAATTCATACAAAAACCCCTTAATTTGTGCGCTTTTTATACAAACACGAAAAGCCAGTCAATTCCGTAACTTATAAAAATGTAGGTAAATCAGTTATATACCTCTTAAGGAGTATATGAGGGCGAATTTGATTTGTATCAATAAGCGGGGTAGCTGAATCGTTAAGGTAGGCGGTAATAGAAAAGAAATCGAGGCAAAAATGAGCAAAGTCAGACTCGCTATTATCGGTAATGGTATGGTCGGCCATCGCTTTATTGAGGATCTTCTTGATAAATCCGACGCTGCCAATTTTGATATTACCGTCTTCTGTGAAGAACCCCGCAAAGCGTACGACCGCGTACACCTGTCTTCCTACTTCTCCCACCACACCGCCGAAGAGCTTTCTCTGGTGCGTGAAGGATTCTACGAGAAGCACGGCGTTAAGGTATTAGTCGGCGAGCGCGCAATTACCATCAACCGCCAGGAGAAGGTGATCCACTCCAGCGCGGGTCGTACGGTTTATTACGATAAGCTGATCATGGCGACTGGCTCTTATCCGTGGATCCCGCCGATTAAAGGTTCGGAAACTCAGGACTGCTTCGTTTACCGCACCATTGAAGACCTCAACGCCATTGAGTCTTGCGCGCGCCGTAGCAAACGCGGTGCTGTCGTCGGCGGTGGCCTGCTGGGCCTGGAAGCCGCCGGTGCGCTGAAAAACCTCGGCGTTGAAACCCACGTGATTGAATTCGCTCCGATGCTGATGGCTGAACAGCTGGATCATATGGGTGGCGAGCAGTTACGTCGCAAAATTGAAAGCATGGGCGTGCGTGTGCACACCAGCAAAAACACGAAAGAGATTGTCCAGGAAGGCGTCGAAGCGCGCAAAACCATGCGTTTTGCCGATGGTAGCGAACTGGAAGTCGACTTTATCGTTTTCTCTACCGGTATTCGTCCACGCGACAAACTGGCTACCCAGTGCGGTCTGGACGTCGCTCCGCGCGGTGGGATCGTGATTAACGACACCTGCCAGACTTCTGACCCGGACATCTATGCCATCGGCGAATGCGCCAGCTGGAACAACCGTGTATATGGTCTGGTGGCTCCCGGCTACAAAATGGCGCAGGTCGCCGTTGACCATATCCTCGAAACCGAAAACGCCTTCGAAGGCGCAGATTTAAGCGCCAAGCTGAAGCTACTCGGCGTTGACGTTGGCGGGATTGGCGACGCGCATGGCCGCACACCGGGCGCGCGCAGCTACGTTTACCTCGACGAGAGCAAAGAAGTCTACAAACGCCTCATTGTCAGCAAAGATAACAAAACGCTGCTCGGCGCGGTTCTGGTGGGCGACACCAGCGATTACGGCAATCTGCTGCAACTGGTGCTGAACGCTATCGAACTGCCGGAAAACCCGGACTCATTGATCCTGCCTGCGCACGCGGGCAGCGGTAAACCCTCTATCGGCGTCGATAAACTGCCGGACAGCGCGCAGATTTGTTCCTGCTTCGACGTCACCAAAGGCATGCTGGTTGCTGCTATCAATAAAGGTTGCCACACCGTTGCGGCGCTGAAAGCTGAAACCAAAGCCGGTACCGGCTGCGGCGGGTGTATCCCGCTGGTAACGCAGGTCCTGAACGCTGAACTGGCGAAACAGGGTATTGAAGTTAACAACAACCTGTGTGAACACTTCCCGTACTCGCGTCAGGAACTGTTCCATCTCATTCGCGTAGAAGGCATTAAAACCTTCGAAGAGTTGCTGGCAAAACACGGGAAAGGCTACGGCTGTGAAGTGTGTAAACCTACCGTCGGTTCCCTGCTGGCCTCGTGCTGGAATGAGTACATTCTCAAACCTCAGCACACGCCGCTGCAAGACACCAACGACAACTTCCTGGCGAATATCCAGAAAGACGGCACCTACTCCGTGATCCCGCGCTCCGCTGGCGGTGAAATCACACCGGAAGGTCTGGTGGCCGTGGGTCGTATCGCACGTGAATTTAACCTGTATACCAAAATCACCGGTTCTCAGCGTATTGGCCTGTTCGGCGCGCAGAAAGATGACCTGCCGGAAATCTGGCGTCAGTTGATTGAAGCTGGTTTCGAAACCGGTCATGCCTATGCTAAAGCGTTGCGTATGGCGAAAACCTGCGTGGGCAGCACCTGGTGCCGTTACGGCGTGGGCGACAGCGTCGGTTTCGGCGTCGAGCTGGAAAACCGCTACAAAGGCATCCGTACGCCGCACAAGATGAAGTTCGGTGTCTCTGGCTGTACCCGTGAATGCGCGGAAGCCCAGGGCAAAGACGTGGGTATCATCGCCACTGAAAAAGGCTGGAACCTGTACGTTTGCGGTAACGGCGGGATGAAACCTCGTCACGCCGATCTGCTGGCGGCAGATATCGATCGTGAAACGCTGCTGAAGTATCTCGATCGCTTCATGATGTTCTACATCCGCACTGCCGACAAACTGACCCGTACCGCACCGTGGTTAGACAACCTGGAAGGCGGCATTGAGTATCTGAAATCGGTCATCATCGACGACAAGCTGGGCCTGAACGAGCATCTGGAAGAAGAGATGGCCCGTCTGCGTGAAGCGGTGGTATGCGAGTGGACAGAAACCGTTAACACCCCATCCGCGCAGGTTCGCTTCAAGCACTTCATCAACAGCGACAAACGCGACCCGAACGTCCAGGTTGTGCCTGAACGTGAACAACATCGTCCGGCAACGCCTTATGAGCGTATCCCGGTGACTCTGGTGGAGGAGAACGCATGAGCCAGTGGCAAAACATCTGCAAAATCGATGACATTCTGCCTGCAACAGGCGTCTGCGCCCTGTTAGGTACTGAACAGGTCGCAATTTTCCGCCCGTATCACAGTGACCAGGTGTTTGCGATCAGCAACATCGACCCGTTCTTTGAGTCCAGCGTGCTTTCTCGTGGCTTGATCGCTGAGCATCAGGGCGAACTGTGGGTCGCCAGCCCGCTGAAAAAACAGCGCTTTCGTTTAAGCGATGGACTGTGCATGGAAGACGAACAGTTCTCCGTGAAACATTACGAAGCGCGGGTGAAAGACGGCACGGTGCAGTTGCGCGGTTAATTAATTTTGGGAGGCGCAACGCCTCCCCTTTTTTGTATTTTTTTCATTTTAATTGTTATCACAAAATCATTTGTACTGCATCGCGGCGGCAACCGAGCAAATCCCCAGGAGCATAGTTCACTATGTGACTGGGGTGAGCGAGGGCAGCCAACAAAGAGGCAGTGCAAAGGATGAAGTGAGAAAAGGATAATCAAATGTTTACTGACACTATTAATAAGTGTGCGGCTAATGCCGCGCGCATCACACGCCTGTCGGCTAATAACCCGCTCGGATTCTGGGTCAGTTCGGCAATGGCAGGGGCCTATGTCGGTCTCGGCATCATTCTTATTTTCACCCTCGGCAATCTGCTCGACCCGTCCGTACGTCCTTTGGTAATGGGTGCAACCTTTGGTATCGCCTTAACGCTGGTCATTATCGCGGGTTCTGAACTGTTTACCGGTCACACCATGTTCCTGACGCTCGGCGTCAAAGCGGGCACCATCAGTCACGGTCAAATGTGGGCAATTTTACCGCAAACCTGGCTGGGTAATCTGGTCGGTTCCGTGTTTGTCGCTCTGCTTTACAGTTGGGGTGGCGGCAGCTTGTTGCCGGTAGATACCAGCATCGTCCATTCGGTTGCACTGGCGAAAACTACCGCGCCTGCGACGGTACTGTTCTTCAAGGGCGCACTGTGTAACTGGTTGGTTTGTCTGGCAATCTGGATGGCAATCCGTACCGAAGGCGCAGCAAAATTCCTCGCTATCTGGTGGTGTCTGCTGGCGTTTATTGCTTCCGGCTACGAACACTCGGTTGCCAACATGACGCTGTTTGCCCTCTCCTGGTTCGGCCACCACAGCGAAGCTTATACCCTGGCCGGAATTGGTCATAACCTGCTGTGGGTGACACTCGGTAATACTTTGTCCGGTGTCGTATTCATGGGATTGGGTTATTGGTATGCTACGCCAAAATCGGAGCGTCCGGCTCCGGCAAAAATCAATCAGCCAGAGGCTGCTGCCAATAATTAAGGGGTAATGTCGTGGATCATTTGCCTATATTTTGTCAACTACGTGACCGTGACTGCTTGATCGTCGGCGGTGGTGATGTCGCAGAACGCAAAGCGCGGTTATTGCTGGAAGCGGGCGCCCGTTTAACGGTTAATGCGCTGGCGTTTATTCCGCAGTTCACCGTATGGGCAAATGAAGGCATGTTGACGCTTGTTGAGGGACCGTTCGATGAATCCCTGCTCGATCCTTGCTGGCTGGTTATCGCCGCCACCGATGACGATGTCGTCAACCAAAGCGTCAGCACCGCCGCAGAATCACGCCGTATTTTCTGCAACGTGGTCGATGCGCCAAAAGCAGCCAGTTTTATCATGCCCTCCATTATCGACCGCTCGCCGCTGATGGTGGCGGTCTCCTCTGGCGGCACTTCGCCGGTGCTGGCCCGTCTGCTGCGTGAAAGACTCGAATCCATACTGCCTCAGCATCTTGGCCAGGTCGCACAGTATGCGGGCAAGCTGCGTTCCCGGGTTAAAAACCAGTTTGCCAGTATGGGTGAACGTCGCCGCTTCTGGGAAAAATTGTTCATTAATGACCGCCTGGCGCAGTCGCTGGCAAACAACGATCGGAAAGCTGTCGAGGAAACCACCGAGCAGTTGCTCAGCGAACCACTGGATCACCGTGGTGAAGTGGTGCTGGTTGGCGCCGGTCCTGGCGATGCCGGGTTACTAACGCTGAAAGGGCTGCAGCAGATCCAGCAAGCCGACGTAGTGGTTTATGACCGTCTGGTTTCCGACGATATTATGAACCTCGTGCGCCGCGATGCGGACCGGGTATTTGTCGGTAAACGCGCGGGTTACCACTGCGTACCGCAGGAAGAAATCAACCAGATCCTGCTGCGTGAAGCGCAACAAGGCAAGCGCGTGGTACGACTAAAAGGTGGCGACCCGTTCATCTTTGGCCGCGGTGGTGAAGAGCTGGAAACGCTTTGCCACGCCGGTATTCCATTCTCCGTCGTACCGGGTATTACCGCAGCTTCCGGTTGCTCCGCTTATTCTGGTATTCCACTGACCCATCGCGATTACGCGCAAAGTGTTCGTCTGGTTACCGGACACCTGAAAACCGGCGGCGAGCTGGACTGGAAAAATCTGGCGGCAGAGAAACAGACGCTGGTGTTCTATATGGGACTGAATCAGGCGGCCACAATTCAGGAAAAACTGATCGAATTTGGCATGCAGGCCAATATGCCGGTTGCGCTGGTAGAAAACGGTACCTCCGTGAAGCAACGCGTCGTCAACGGTGTGCTGACGCAGCTCGGGGAATTAGCGCAACAGGTTGAAAGCCCAGCGCTGATTATCGTCGGTCGCGTGGTTGGACTACGCGATAAGCTGAACTGGTTCTCGAATCATTAATTGAATGTAAATACATGCCCTGATATTCAGGGCATGTATTTATCATCCTGCAGGAATAAATAATAAACGAAATACGCTACATACTCACTTCAGCAAACCAATTATTAATTAAAATATAACCACCCAGTAATCCAATTCATTAATTATATAATTTACATAAAGCTTGTTATGTCCTTATCCGGACTACTTAAATTTTATTTAAGTTGATATCTTAACCGTCGAGAAATGGATTTCATCCATTTTAAAAATAGGTATCTTACAAGGATTTTAACATGCTGAAATTTGCAAAAATCACCATTGTCGCTGGGGTTCTGGCTACACTGACCGCATGTACGGGTCATATTGAAAACAAAAAAAATAACTGCAGCTACGATTATTTCCTGCATCCAGCAATTTCAATTTCTAAAATTATTGGTGGCTGTGGTCCGGCTGCAGACCAGTAATAGACGTTATTGCGCAGATACAAAAAAACCGGGGATTCCCCGGTTTTTTTGCAACGCAGAAAATATTACGGTCTGGCGACAAAACCAATCGCTTCGTAAACGGCTTTCAGCGTAACAGACGCGCGTGCGCTGGCTTTTTCCGCACCGTCTTTCATTACTTTCTGCAGGAAAGCTTCATCGTTACGGAAACGGTGATAACGTTCCTGAAGCTCGGTCAGCATGCCGGAAACGGCCTCCGCGACTTCACCTTTCAGATGACCATACATTTTGCCTTCGAAGTGCTGTTCCAGCTCGGGAATACTCTGGCCGGTGACGGCAGAAAGGATATCCAGCAGGTTCGAAACGCCCGCTTTTTCTTTCACGTCGTAACGAACAACAGGCGGCTCTTCCGAGTCAGTCATCGCTCGTTTGATTTTTTTGACCACAGATTTTGGATCTTCCAGCAGACCGATCACGTTGTTGCGGTTGTCATCCGACTTGGACATTTTTTTCGTCGGCTCCAGCAGCGACATCACGCGCGCGCCGGATTTAGGGATGAACGGTTCCGGTACTTTGAAGATGTCGCCATACAGCGCGTTGAAGCGCTGAGCGATATCGCGGCTCAGTTCAAGATGCTGTTTCTGATCTTCGCCAACCGGTACCTGATTGGTCTGATACAGCAGAATGTCTGCCGCCATCAGTACCGGATAATCAAACAGACCGGCGTTGATGTTCTCTGCGTAACGCGCAGATTTATCTTTGAACTGGGTCATACGGCTCAGCTCGCCGAAATAGGTGTAGCAGTTCAGCGCCCAGCCTAACTGTGCGTGTTCCGGTACGTGCGACTGAACGAAAATGGTGCTTTTTTCAGGATCGATCCCGCATGCCAGATACAGCGCCAGCGTATCCAGCGTTGCTTTACGCAGTTGCTGAGCATCCTGACGAACGGTAATGGCATGTTGGTCAACGATGCAGTAGATGCAATGGTAGTCATCCTGCATGTTCACCCACTGACGCAGCGCACCCATATAGTTGCCAATGGTCAATTCACCTGAGGGCTGTGCGCCACTAAAAACGATGGGCTTAGTCATTTTTCGATTCCTGATTTTCGCTATGCGGAAGCCCGAGAGCGGGCAGTAGTTCATTAATGCGGTTGTACATGACATCGGGCTCGCTCAATGCGATAGACTCACCGTAGTTGTAGCCATACGTCAGACCAACGGACGGACAACCAGCAGCCTTAGCCGCCTGAATATCATTACGAGAATCCCCTACGAAGAGCATTTGCTCAGGCTTGATGCCAAGCTTACTTGCCACCAGCAGCAACGGATCCGGGTGTGGTTTTTTATTCTGCACGTCGTCACCACCGATGACCACGCTGAAGTATTTGGCGATATCTAACGCCTCGAGCAATGGCGCGACAAACGGGGTTGGTTTGTTGGTCACCAGACCCAGCGGCAAACCTTTAGCATGCAACGCGCCCAGCGTGTCGGCAACATCAGGGAACAGGAATGTCCCCTCTTCTGCGACATCGCCGTAGTACCTGTCGAACAGCTTACGCAAAATACGTACCTGTTCCTCAGCAGGAATATCATCATCAATGGGGGGTTTACCCATCGTTTTACGTAATGTCGCGCGCTCCTGACGAGACCACGCCAGCGCGCGCTCCATCAGTACATCTGCACCATTACCAATCCAGGTGATTACACGTTCTTCACCAGCAACCGGCAGTTCCAGCGCATACAGCGCCATATCCACCGCTGCGGCTAATCCCGGCGCGCTGTCGACCAGCGTGCCGTCGAGGTCAAAAGCGGCGCCCCGAATATCCTGAAACTTATCCATGACTTACCTTCGCCAGTTCATTGCGCATTTCATCAATGACTTTTTTGTAGTCTGGTTGGTCGAAAATAGCGGAGCCTGCAACAAACATATCTGCACCCGCCGCCGCGATTTCACCGATGTTGTTCACCTTGACGCCACCATCAACTTCCAGGCGGATGTCATAGCCAGATTCATCAATACGACGACGCACTTCACGCAGCTTATCCAGCGTTTGCGGGATGAAAGACTGTCCGCCAAAGCCTGGGTTAACGGACATCAGCAGGATCACATCCAGCTTATCCATGACGTAGTCCAGGTAGCTCAAAGGCGTTGCCGGGTTAAACACCAGGCCCGCTTTACAGCCATGCTCTTTGATCAGTTGCAAGGTACGATCAACGTGCTCGGAGGCTTCCGGATGGAAAGTAATGATGCTGGCGCCAGCGGCGGCGAAGTCAGGGACAATACGATCGACCGGTTTCACCATCAGGTGAACATCAATCGGGGCGGTGATGCCATATTTACGCAGCGATTTCAGAACCATCGGTCCGATGGTCAGGTTCGGTACGTAGTGATTGTCCATGACGTCGAAGTGTACTACATCGGCACCGGCAGTCAGCGCTCTCGCGGTGTCTTCGCCCAGGCGGGCAAAATCAGCCGACAGAATTGAGGGGGCGATCAAATACTGTTTCATCCGCTTCTCCTTGAGAATTATTTTTTCGCAGGCGTTGCGACTCCTGGTTTATACAGCGCCAGCAGTTCGTTCACCTTTTTACGCGTGCCGCCATTGCTGCTGATGCTGCGCCGCACTTTGACCTGAAAATGTTTCGCTGCCCGGTACCACTCACGAGTATCGGGCGTGTCATGGTTCGAAATTAACACCGGAATCTGCTTACTGACCAGCTTTTCTGCCATCTCGGCCAAATGCGCCTGCTCTTTCGGGCTAAAGCTGTTGGTGTGATACGCGGTGAAATTTGCCGTCGCCGAAAGCGGTGCATAAGGCGGGTCACAATAGACTACGGAGTTGGTATCCGCACGGTCCATGCACTCTTCATAGGAAAGGCAATGGAACTCCGCATTCTGCGCTTTTTCAGCAAAATGGTATAACTCGGCTTCCGGAAAATAAGGTTTTTTATAACGACCAAACGGTACGTTAAACTCACCGCGCAGGTTATAACGGCACAACCCGTTGTAACCAAAGCGGTTCAGATACAGGAATAGCACTGCGCGGCGGAACGGGTCCTGGCAGGTATTAAATTCTTCCCGGAACTGGTAGTACACCTCAGCCTGATTAGTTTCAGGCATAAACAGCTCGCGCGAAGCCTGCACGTACTCATCGGTACGGGTCTTCACGATGTTATAGAGACTGATGAGGTCGCTGTTGATATCGGCAAGAATATAACGAGAAAAGTCGGTGTTGAGAAACACCGACCCGGCCCCTACGAAGGGTTCAATCAGACACTCACCCTGGGGTAAATGCCGTTTGATATCATCAAGCAGGGGGTATTTTCCCCCTGCCCATTTCAAAAAAGCGCGATTTTTTTTCATGCTGACTAACTAATTACACCTTCTCCGGCTGTGGAGAAAGCTCCGACAGCATCCTGCGCTTTAGTCTTTGTCCCGCAATTGGGCGAAACAGCAAACCATTGCAGAACATATCCTATCTTACTTCAAATCGGCCTGAACCTGGTGCAGCGGTTTTGCCCACGGATTTTTCGCCTGAATATCGGCGGGTAACGTAGACACTGCACGTTTCGCATCTTCTTTAGACGCATACACGCCCGTCACCAGAACATACCACGGTTGACCGTTACGCGTCGTCTGATACACCACGTAGTTCTTCAGGTTTTCTTTCTTCGCCCAACCGTTCAGGTTGTCGTAGTTAGAAGAACTGCTGAGCTGCAGCGTGTAATGGCCGGACGGCGCAGATTTTAACGCGCCAACATTTCCTGTACTTTTCGCTCCGCCAGCCACAGGCGTTGCCGTCGCGGTTGGCGCAGGTGTTGCAGTTTGTGCAGGCGTCGTCGTCGCGGTTGCTTTCGGTTCTGCTGTCGCTTTTGGCGCAGCGGTTACCACAGGCGCTTTGGTTGTAGTCGTCGGCGCAGTCGCGGTTGGTTTTGCCTGAGCAACAGGTTTCGGCTCTGTCGTCGTCGCTTTCACCGTGGTCTGCGGTTTGCTCTTCGGCTCAATGACGGCCTGTTTACGTTCCTGGTGCGTAGCAGCAGGACGTTCAACCGTTTCCGTTTTGGCAGTCTGGCGCGCAGCAGTACCATTACGAACGGGTGCGACGGTCGCGGGTTCGGTCGGCAGCGTAGAGTTCACCACGACGTTGTTAACCTGCTCCTGACCTTGCGGTTGCGTCAGCGCATTGTTCAGATCGCCCTGCACTTCAACACGCTGCTGACCTTCAGTTGCCGCAGGCGTCTGGCCTTGAGTTGGGGTAGAGGAAATCGGCGGCAGGGAAACATCCTGCTGGGTATTGCCCGCAGTCTGCTCAGCGCCCGTTGCAGGCGTATTCGTGTTCGCCTGATCCGTCGCATTGCTGCCAGAAAGATCGATGCTCTTCTCGCCAGACGCCGTCTGTTCACTGGAAGAAGATGAGGGGGCTTTCAGCGCAGAACCAATACCGATGATCAACAGCAGCAGCACCAGCACGCCCACACCCATCATCATATACTGACGAGAGGCAGGTTTACTGACCGCTTTCTTACGCTTGCGCGGACGACGTTCTACACGCTCTTCATCCACCGCATCGTCATCAGATTCATAGTCTTCTTCGATGTCCCGCTCTTCTTCACGCTCTTTACGTGCGCGCGCAGGACGGCGATCGTCAGCATCCAGATCAACATCATCAAAATTGATTTGCGGCTCATTATCGCGTTCAGACGATTGACGAGAACGACCAGTACGACGATCGCTGGGATCGGGTTTCAGCTCGTCTTCTGGTTTGAATTCATCCATTTAACACCCCACTCAAAGGTTAATGCTTACAACTTTGCACGTAACCTGAAGCTAAAAGACCTACGTTTCGCAACGTACGTCGGACCTTTCTTGTTGTTACGCCTGCTGGCAATTAGCAATAGCGTTAAGAACCACCTCGTGCGACACTCCGCCGCGCACTTCACTCTTCCCTATTGCCTGCGGAAGCACTAAACGAATCTCTCCCGCTAACACTTTTTTATCTCGCAGCATATGCGGCAAATAGGCCTCGGTGGACATTTCACGTGGCCCATTAACCGGTAAGCCTGCTCGCTGTAGCAGCGTAATGATGCGCTGCGTATCCGCAGAGCTAAACTGACCCAGACGTTCTGACGTACGAGCAGCCATTACCATACCTGCTGCGACGGCTTCACCATGTAACCAATTGCCATAACCCATTTCAGCTTCGATCGCATGGCCGAACGTGTGTCCCAGATTCAGTAAAGCACGTAAGCCCATTTCGCGCTCGTCTGCTGCGACAACTTCTGCTTTCAGCTCACAACAACGGCGAATACAGTACGCCATTGCCGGACCGTCCAGACGCAATAACGCGTCCAGATTGTCTTCCAGCCAGTTGAAAAACTCACCGTCAAGAATGATGCCGTATTTGATGACTTCCGCCAGCCCCGATGCCAGCTCACGCGCAGGAAGCGTTTTCAGACAATCGAGATCCACCACCACGGAGGCTGGTTGGTAAAACGCGCCAATCATGTTTTTACCGAGGGGATGGTTTACGGCGGTTTTGCCGCCGACGGAGGAGTCGACCTGCGACAACAGAGTTGTCGGAACTTGAATGAAACGAACACCGCGCTGGTAGCTGGCTGCCGCGAAACCGGTCAGGTCGCCAATCACGCCGCCGCCAAGTGCGACCAACGTGGTATCGCGACCGTGCGGTTTTTGCAGTAATGCGGTGAAAACCGTATCCAGAACCGTCAGGCTTTTATACTGTTCGCCATCGGGAAGGATAACGCTATCAACGTTAACACCCGCCTGTTCAAGTACGCCGCGAACCTTATCGAGATACAGGGGAGCCAGGGTTTCGTTGGTCACCAACATAACCTGATCGCCCGATTTCAGCGGTAAGAATGAAGCTGGCTCATTGAACAAACCAGCCGCGATAGTGATAGGGTAACTACGTTCCCCGAGAGTGACTGTGATCCTCTCCATTACGCGACATCCACCTTAGTTACTTGTACCCGCAGACGAGTGTGTATTCGGCCAGAATTAGTTGCTTTCCAACATATGAATAATCTGGTTTGCTACGACTTTTGCGCTCTGATCGTCGGTGCGAATGGTCACGTCGGCAATCTCTTCGTACAGAGGATTGCGTTCGTCAGCCAACGCTTCCAGAACTTCACGAGGCGGTGATTCTACCTGCAGCAGCGGGCGTTTCTTGTCACGTTGAGTACGCGCAAGTTGTTTTTCAATTGTCGTTTCAAGATAGACCACGACGCCACGCGCGGAGAGACGGTTACGTGTTTCACGTGATTTTACAGAGCCACCGCCAGTTGCCAGCACAATACCCTGTTTTTCCGTCAACTCGTTGATGACTTTTTCTTCGCGATCACGGAAGCCGTCTTCACCTTCTACATCGAAGACCCAGCCCACATCAGCTCCGGTTCGTTTCTCAATCTCTTGATCAGAATCGTAAAATTCCATATTGAGTTGTTGAGCTAACTGCCGCCCAATAGTGCTTTTTCCGGCACCCATAGGCCCAACCAGAAAGATATTGCGTTTCTCTGCCATTTTTTCGGTACTACTAAGACTATTCGTTAATGGTAAACCCGCTTCGCAGACACCCAGCGCAGCAGGACATGAACTGAAACCTCATAAGATATTGCGAGAGTCAGACTGAAAATTATCTCAATACTCAAGCGGGTTTGGCAACTGAATAAATCACCAAACCCTACGCATTTCTGGTCGTGGCAGGCATGCAGCCCTGCAAACATCAGACATGGCGACGTATCGCGTAGTCCAATGACGGCAAAATAAGCCTATGACACACCACCAGAAAGGCAAAGCGTATTCATTGCCGCATAAGTAAAGAAAAGTACCGACGCTCAAATCGGTACTCCTTGTATGCTAAATACACCCCCACGTCAAATCCCTGAAACGTGTTCAGTGCAAAAACAACGGTTTTTCATGCATAAGTTATTCCGTTGACACCAGTCTGGGCGTAATAAAGACCACTAACTCACGACGCTCATCTTCTTTTCCATCGTGACGAAAAAGAGAGCCAAGCCAGGGGATGTCGCCTAACAACGGCACGCTGTCAGCCGCAGATTTATTTTTATGTGAAAAAATGCCGCCCAACGCAATCGTCTCTCCGCTTTTTACCTCAACCTGCGTTTCAATTTCCTGCTTATCGATAGCCAGAACTTCACCATCAGCTTGTTGTAGCACCTGCCCGGGGACATTCTGGCTGATATGCAGTTTCAGCCTGATTCGCCCTTTCTGCAAAACAGTGGGCGTAACCTCCATCCCCAGTACCGCTTCTTTAAACTCGACGGATGTCGCCCCGCTTTCTCCGCTGGAGACCTGATACGGGATCTCGCTGCCCTGCTTAATACTGGCAGGTTGCAGGTGAGAAGCCAGTAATCGCGGACTGGCGATGATATCTAGCTGCTGTTTTTGCTCCAGTGCCGACAGCTCCAGTTCCAGTAACCGACCGTTAATACGACCAATATTAAATCCCACACGGGATGTTGCTGCGGGCACCGACAGATCGCTGGCAAGCGTAGTGACATTCCCCACCGCCCCCGGTTGTTGCGCGTCGGCCAGCGACCATTTAACCCCCAGCTCGCGCAAACTTTTTTCATTAATCGTGACGATATGCGCCGCCAGTTCGACCTGTTCAACGGGTAAATCCATTTGCGCCACCCACTTTTCCAGCGCGTTAAGCACAACGCTATTATCACGTAGCAGTAAGCGGTTGGTTCGTTTATCAACCGTCATGCTGCCTTTAGCGCTCAGCAACTTCTCTCCGGCTTTTGCCAGCTCGGCGGCGTCAGCGTATTGCAAAATGATGCTGCGATGTTCCAGAGGCAGGCTGGCCTGCATTCGTGCCTGCTCATTTTCCTGGCGGGCCGCATTTTCACTCTGCCATTGCATGGAATGCACATGCAGAATGTTGCCCTCCTGGCGTAGCACTAATCCGGCGCTTTTCACGACCGTTTGCAACGCCTGCTTCCAGGGCACATCTGTCAGATGCAGTGACAGCACCCCGCCGACATCCGGTGAAACCACCAGGTTTTTCTTTTCTTGTTCCGCCAGAGCCTGCAAAACCTGCACAACAGGCACATCATCCACCACCAGCGTTACGTTTTGCGGTTTTCCCGCCTGCCCGCTGGACGCCGCGACCAGCAGCATCATGGCTATCCATCTCATCCATCGCTTCATTTACCGCTCCCTGTCGTTGCCACTGCCATTGAGCAGGCTCGCAGCTTTTCTCTGTATTGAGGGTTAAGCTTTCGGCCGTTATCTGCGAAATCGTCCAACCATTTTTCAGGACGTCATTTCGCTCAACTCGCCGCCATTTGTGCTGCCCATCCTGCACGATGCCGATCGGTCGCTCACCCACGCTCACCATCCCCTGATAACGCCACGTCGACCACTCAGCTATCTGGCAAGGGTCTTCCGGCGGTAAGAAGGGATTACGCATACCGGTCAGGATCAGCACGCTGATGCATGCCAACAGCCATCGTTCAACCGTCATTCAGATGTTCCAGTTGTAGCGTTAACAGCAGTTCAGCGCCTTCTACACTGAGAGAAAACCGGCTGACGCTCATCCCTTGTTCCGCCAGTTGGACAAACACCGGCGGGATAGCCTCCCACGCAGGCCTCAGCGTCATCTCCCCGCCCTGAATGGCGGGTTGCCAGTGGACAAGACGTACAAGGGGCGTCTGAAACAGCAACGGAGAGAATGGAATAAACGTCTCTTCAGCCTCTCCTGACGATGACGCCAGCAGATACAGGTTTCGCCATTGCGTCTGAATGGCAGCACGTTGCTGGTTTAGCGCCTCTTGTTGCATATCCCGCTGCCTGGCGGCGGGGTAAAGACATAGCGCTACCATCATAAGCAGCCCTAAAATCCAGCCGCATGCGCACACAAAACGAAAGCGCTGCGACTGCGCGAGCCAGGCATCACAGAGCGTTATCATGCGTGTCACTCCGCGTCAGACGATAGTGGAATTGCCAACGCCCTTGGGCATCCTGCTGCGTTTCGCCGGGACGATTTAGCGTAAACAACGGCTGCTGGCGTAATTGCGTTTCCAGCGCCTTAAGGGCGGCAAAGTTCAGCGTATTTCCCGTCAGTTCCAGCGTCCCTTGCTGCCAGGTCATTTTGGTTAACCACGCCTGCTCCGGGAGTAATTCCGCCAGCTGTTGCAGAATCTGTTGCCAGCTTTGGGTCTGGTCACGCTGTTTGTTTCGCGCTTGTACCTGTTGCCATTGTTGCAGGCGCTGCTGCAAGCGGGGCTTTAGCGCCGTCAGCGCCGCTATGCGCTTATTTTCAGCCTCTACCAGCAGGAGTTCGACCCGGTTTTCCACGCTAAAAACGCTGTTATAGATTAACGTCACGCCAATGCTCAGCAGTAGAGCAGCGCTAAAGAAGACGGCCCAGAAACGCAAACAGGTATACCGCCGAGTCTGACGCCAGGGCAGAAGATTGATGGTCGCTATCATCAATACGTTCCTCCCATGGCCAGTCCTAATGCAATGGTAAAGCGGTAGCTTTGTGGTGGAATTGGCGGCTGGCGAACGGACACGACGTTTAAAGGATCGAATCCGCTGGTGTCGCATAGCGCAATAGCTGTCGGGGAAAGAGATAACGTTGCGGCAAGTTCGTCGAGACGGCCAATATCGCCCGTCAATTTTCGCCCCCATGACGAGCGGGTCGCCCATAGCCACTGGGTCTCATCACGCCATACCAGACACTGTTGATGTTCGGGTAAATAAGGAATAAATCGTTGCAAGGCGCTAGCGTCCGGCGTAATCGCTTTAACCTGTACTTTCAGCGCTTGTATTAACGTCAGTAGCGTTGAAATCTCTTTGCTTTGCGCGGCAGTGACGTTAAACGCCGGGCTCAACGTGTCTTCGCTATAATCAAAATGCAGCGCATCCTGCGACATATCCAGTTCACGAGCCATCAAACCGGACAACCATGCGGTTTGCTCTGGCTCTCGCAAGGTCATTGCCGGACGAGGAAACTTTTTTTGTAACGTCCTGTTGGCGGGAAAGGAGAGATAAATATGATGTCGGCGAGGAAGCTCACGGCTCCACGGCAGTAGCGTTGCGACAAGCTGTTCTGGCTCGCGAATGTGACCATCAACGATAACCTGAGGTGCCAACGGCATACGCCACCAGCGCTGTAGAAACCAACCGGTCGCGTCGCGAACGACAGCGACAGCCAGCGCTTCATGTTGCTGAATATGCAGACCAATTTTCCAGATATTAAAAGCCATTGCTGATGATCTCCGTATCACCCGTTGCTTTAACGGGTATATCAATGCGTCTGGCTTGCCTTTATACTACCGCGCGTTTGTTTATAAACTGCCCAAATGCCACTAAATGGGAAATCTCCAGTGAAGTTCGTAAAGTATTTATTAATCCTTGCAGTATGTTGCATCCTGCTGGGAGCAGGCTCGATTTATGGCCTCTATCGCTATATTGAGCCGCAATTACCTGACGTCGCGACGCTCAAAGATGTGCGTTTACAGATCCCGATGCAGGTTTACAGCGCTGACGGCGAGCTGATCGCGCAATATGGCGAGAAACGTCGAATCCCGGTCACGCTGGATCAGATGCCGCCAGTGATGGTCAAAGCTTTTATCGCCACAGAAGACAGCCGCTTTTATGAGCACCACGGGGTCGACCCGGTGGGGATCTTCCGTGCAGCCAGCGTCGCATTGTTCTCCGGTCACGCCTCACAAGGGGCGAGTACCATTACCCAACAGTTGGCGAGAAACTTCTTCCTGAGCCCGGAACGTACGCTGATGCGTAAGATCAAAGAGGTTTTCCTGGCGATCCGCATTGAACAACTGCTGAGTAAAGATGAAATCCTCGAGCTGTATCTGAACAAGATTTACCTGGGATATCGCGCCTATGGCGTGGGGGCGGCCGCGCAGGTCTATTTCGGCAAGACGGTCGATCAGCTCAGCTTAAGTGAGATTGCGGTGATTGCCGGTCTGCCAAAAGCGCCGTCAACCTTCAACCCCCTCTATTCGATGGACCGGGCCACCGCGCGACGTAACGTCGTGCTGTCGCGTATGCTGAGTGAAAATTACATTACGCAGGCCCAGTACGATCAGGCGCGCGGCGAGGCCATTGACGCCAACTATCACGCGCCGGAAATCGCCTTCTCTGCGCCGTATCTGTCTGAGATGGTGCGCCAGGAGATGTATAACCGCTATGGCGAGAAAGCCTATGAAGACGGGTATCGCATCACCACCACCATTACGCGCAAAGTGCAGCAGGCGGCCCAGCAGGCAGTACGTAACAACGTGATGGATTACGACATGCGCCACGGCTACCGCGGCCCGTCAAACGTGCTGTGGAAAGTGGGCGAAAGCAGTTGGGACAGCAAGAAAATCACCGATACGCTGAAAGCGCTGCCAACATATGGACCACTGCTGCCGGCGGTTGTCACCAGCGCCAATCCGCAGGAAGCTATTGCCGCGCTGGCGGATGGCACATCAGTTTCATTACGGATGGATGGCATGCGCTGGGCGCGTCCTTACCGCTCGGATACTCAGCAAGGTCCGACGCCGCGTAAAGTGACAGATGTGGTACAGACCGGGCAGCAAATCTGGGTGCGCCAGGTTGGCGATGCCTGGTGGCTGGCGCAAGTGCCGGATGTTAACTCCGCACTGGTTTCTATTAATCCGCAAAACGGCGCGGTGTTGGCGCTGGTAGGGGGTTTTGACTTCAACCAGAGCAAGTTTAACCGTGCGACCCAGGCGCTACGCCAGGTAGGTTCCAACATCAAACCATTCCTCTATACCGCCGCAATGGATAAAGGTCTGACGCTGGCGAGCATGCTCAACGATGTGCCGATCTCCCGCTGGGATGCCGGTGCCGGTTCTGACTGGCAGCCGAAGAACTCACCGCCGCAGTATGCTGGTCCTATCCGTTTACGTCAGGGGCTGGGCCAGTCGAAAAACGTAGTGATGGTACGCGCCATGCGTGCTATGGGCGTGGATTACGCAGCAGAGTATCTGCAACGTTTCGGCTTCCCGGCACAGAACATTGTGCACACTGAATCGCTGGCGCTGGGCTCCGCCTCGTTCACGCCATTGCAGGTGGCGCGCGGCTACGCAGTGATGGCGAACGGCGGCTTCCTGGTCGATCCGTATTTCATCAGTAAGATCGAAAGCGATATGGGCGGCGTTATCTTCGAAGCGAAGCCAAAAATTGCCTGCCCGGATTGTGATATTCCGGTGATTTATGGCGATACTCAGAAATCTAACGTGCTGGAAAACAGTAATGTAGAAGATGTCGCCGTCTCGCAGGAGCAGCAGAATGCCGCCGTGCCTATGCCACAGCTTGAGCAGGCCAACCAGGCGTTGGTCGCGCAGAGTGGAACGCAGGAGTACGCTCCGCACGTGATCAACACGCCGCTGGCGTTCCTGATTAAAAGCGCGCTGAACACCAATATCTTTGGGGAACCAGGCTGGATGGGGACCGGCTGGCGTGCGGGCCGCGACCTGAAACGTCACGATATCGGCGGAAAAACCGGGACTACCAACAGTTCTAAAGATGCGTGGTTCTCCGGTTACGGACCAGGCGTAGTGACATCAGTATGGATCGGCTTTGACGATCATCGCCGCAATCTGGGTCACACGACTGCTTCCGGGGCGATCAAAGATCAAATCTCCGGCTATGAAGGCGGCGCGAAGAGCGCGCAGCCTGCGTGGGATGCTTACATGAAATCCGTGCTGGAAGGTGTGCCCGAGCAGCCGCTGACGCCGCCGCCGGGTATCGTGACGGTCAATATCGATCGCAGTACCGGTCAACTTGCGAGCGGCGGTAACAGCCGCGAAGAGTATTTCATTGAAGGTACTCAGCCAACGCAACAGGCGGTACACGAGGTGGGGACAACCATTATCGATAATGGTGAGACACACGAACTGTTCTGATCAAAAAAGGCGCTTCGGCGCCTTTTTTATTGTTTGCGTATTAGTGGGATAGATATTAAAGCCGTCCCTGCCCTTTCAGCCATTCACGTACGAGGAACAACGCGCTCACATTACGCGCTTCATGGAAATCAGGGTCTTCCAGCAAATCCATCATATGCGCGAGCGGCCAGCGTACCTGTGGTAATGGCTCAGGTTCATCCCCTTCCAGCGATTCAGGATAAAGATCCTCTGCCACCACAATGTTCATTTTGCTGGAGAAATAAGACGGCGCCATGCTGAGTTTCTTCAAAAACGTCAGATCTTTCGCGCCAAATCCCACCTCTTCTTTCAGTTCCCGATTCGCCGCCTCAAATACGCTTTCACCGGGATCGATTAATCCTTTGGAAAAACCCAGTTCGTAGGACTCGGTCCCGACCGCGTATTCGCGGATAAGGATCAGATGGTCATCCACAATCGGCACAATCATTACCGCTTCACGCGTGGAGGGCCGCATACGTTCATAAACGCGGCGTACGCCGTTGCTGAACTCAAGGTCCACGCTTTCGACCTTAAACAGCCGGGATTGGGCGACGGTTTCCACTTTCAAAATCGTGGGTTTTTGTAATGATTTGCTCATTGTGAGGGTCTTTGCTGTGAAATCTGGGGTCATTGTGCGATATACCGCACGGTTTCGGCAACGTGAATTGCCGTTTATTTACATTTATGTAACGTACTAAAAGTTAATCCCTATTTCAAATTAAAAGTCAATAGGTTGAAATAACTCCAGGAATTTGCTGATATTCCATTTTTAGTGATTTTGCTATGATTCGCATTTACTGGGCTGCGCTTTAAGATGCTCAAGTTCAACTCCACACTTGCCGATAGCCAACTAAAGAATCACGAATATTGAACAGGGTGCGACTGACCACGCCTGACAGACTAAGTAAGATGGGGAAAGCATGAGCACCATTCTGATTTTTTTAGCTGCTTTGCTGGCCTGCTCATTGCTTGCAGGGTGGCGACTCAGAACGAAATCCAGACGGAAAAATTTACCTTTGAGCAACGTCTTTTCAGACGCCTCTAAGCGTAAGCTTACGCCTGAAGAACGCAGCGCTGTCGAAAACTATCTCGAAAACCTTAGTCAAATTCAGCAAGTACCAGGTCCAACTGGCGCCAGTTCTGCGCCAGTATCGTTAACACTTAATGCCCAAAGTAACAGCGTTATTGTGCTTACGCACGCGATTACACGTTACGGTATTACCACCGACGATCCTAACAAATGGCGCTATTATCTTGATTCCGTTGAGGTGCATTTGCCGCCTTTTTGGGAACAATACATCAATGACGAAAACAGCGTTGAGTTGATTCACACCAATACGTTACCGCTGGTTATTTCGCTAAACGGCCACACCCTGCAGGAATATATGCAGGAAGCGCGTGGCTATGCGTTACAGCATACCGCCTCTACCCAGGCGTCCATTCGCGGTGAAGAAAGCGAACAAATCGAACTGCTGAATATTCGTCAGGAAACCCATGAAGAATATGCGCTCAGCCGCCCTTCTGGATTACGCGAAGCGTTACTGATCGCCGCATCATTCCTGCTGTTCTTTTTATGTTTAATCATCCCGGATACGTTTGTTCCGTGGGCAGTCGGTGGCGCGGTGCTGTTGCTCGGTGCAGGTCTGTGGGGGCTGTTCGCTCCGCCATCTAAAACCGCCCTGCGAGAAATTCATTGTCTGCGCGGGACGCCGCGTCGCTGGGGTTTGTTTGGCGAGAACGACCAGGAGCAAATTAACAATATTTCTCTGGGTATTATTGATCTGATCTATCCCCCTCACTGGCAGCCTTACATTGCGCAGGATCTTGGTCAGCAAACGGATATCGATATTTATCTCGATCGCCACGTTGTACGCCAGGGGCGTTTTTTATCCCTGCGCGACGAGGTTAAAAATTTCCCGTTGCAACACTGGCTACGCAATGCCGTTATCGCAGGCGGTTCGCTGTTAGTGCTGCTGATGCTGCTGTTCTGGATCCCGTTGGATATGCCGATAAAATTCACCCTTTCCTGGATGAAAGGCGCGCAGACTATCGAAGCCACCAGCGTGAAACAGCTTGAGAACGCGGGCGTCCGCGTGGGGGACACACTACACCTGAGCGGCACAGGTATGTGTAACATTCATACCCAGGGGAGCTGGAATACACAGCCCGCCACGCCGTTCATGCCTTTTGATTGCACGCAAATTATCTGGAATGACGCGCGCGCGCTACCGCTTCCTGAATCCGCTCTCGTGAACAAAGCCACCGCGCTCACGCAGGCCGTAAGCCGCCAGTTGCACCCCAAACCAGATGATGATTCCCGCGTCAGCGCGTCATTACGTTCGGCAATCCAAAAGTCCGGCATGGTGTTACTGGACGATTTTGGTGAAATTGTCCTGAAAACAGCCGATCTGTGCGCAGCCAAAGATGAATGCGTGCGCTTAAAAAATGCGCTGGTTAACCTCGGTAACAGTAAAGACTGGGCCGCCCTGGTGAAACGCGCTAACGCCGGAAAACTGGATGGCGTAAATGTGCTGCTGCGTCCGGTAAGCGCCGAGTCGCTGGATAATCTGGTCAATACCTCTACGGCGCCGTTTATTTCACGCGAGACGGCGCGAGCGGCCCAGGCGCTAAATAGCCCTGCCCCCGGCGGTTTTCTGATTATCAGCGACGAGGGCAGCGATCTGGTCGATCAGCCCTGGCCGTCGACCTCTCTGTATGACTACCCGCCGCAAGAACAGTGGAACGCCTTCCAGCGTCTGGCCCAGATGCTAATGCAAACACCATTTCGCGCGGAGGGGATCGTCACCAATATCTCTACCGACGCCAACGGTACCCAGCACATTGGCCTGCACCGAATCCCGGATCGTTCAGGATTATGGCGCTACCTTGGCACGACGCTGCTGATGCTCTCCATGCTCGGATGCGCTATCTATAACAGCGTTCAGGCATTCAGACGCTACCAGCGTCATCGTTCGCGCATCGCGGAAATTCAAAGCTATTACGAAAGTTGCCTCAACCCAACGCTGATTGACGACCCGGAAAGCCTGATTCGATAACACGCTCGCGCGCCAGGATATGCTACCCTGTCGCGCATCATGTTTTCTTCTGGGGGGTTTCCATGCATATCAATATTGCCTGGCAGGATGTCGACACCGTGTTGTTAGATATGGACGGCACGCTGCTCGATCTGGCATTCGATAACTATTTCTGGCAAAAACTGGTGCCGGAAACCTACGGCGCGAAGCAGGGCATCTCTCCCCAGGAAGCCCAGGACTATATTCGCCAGCAGTATCATGCCGTGCAGCATACGCTAAACTGGTACTGCCTGGATTACTGGAGCGAGCGCCTGGATCTGGATATTTGCGCTATGACAACGGAACAAGGAACACGCGCCGTTTTGCGTGAAGATACCGTACCGTTTCTTGATGCCTTAAAAGCCAGCGGCAAGCGCCGTATTTTGCTCACCAACGCGCATCCGCATAACCTCGCGGTGAAGCTGGAGCATACCGGCCTGGCCTCGCACCTTGATTTATTACTTTCCACCCACACATTTGGTTATCCCAAAGAGGATCAGCGGTTATGGCACGCTGTGGCTGAAGAAACGGGAATGAGTGCAGAGAAGACGCTGTTTATTGACGATAGCGAACCCATTCTCGACGCCGCTGCTCTGTTCGGCATTCGTTACTGTCTCGGCGTAACCAATCCCGACTCAGGTATTGCGGAAAAACAGTACGCACGCCATCCGTCATTGAATGACTACCGCCGACTGATCCCCTCACTGATGTGAAGGAGACGCCATGAAAGAAAAGCCCTCTGCTGAAGTCAGGTTGGATAAATGGCTATGGGCTGCGCGCTTTTATAAAACGCGTGCGCTGGCCCGTGAAATGGTTGAAGGCGGTAAGGTGCATTACAACGGCCAACGTAGTAAGCCGAGCAAGATTGTCGAGCTGAACGCCACCCTCACCCTGCGCCAGGGAAATGACGAGCGGACGGTCATTATCAAGGCCATTACCGAGCAGCGTCGCCCGGCCACGGAAGCCGTTACGCTGTATGAAGAAACCGCGGAAAGCGTAGAAAAACGCGAAAAAATGGCGCTGGCGCGTAAACTTAACGCGTTAACCATGCCGCACCCGGACAGACGACCGGACAAGAAAGAACGCCGCGACCTGTTACGATTTAAACACGGCGACAGCGAGTGACTGTCACCTGCAAGAGAGATGATTATGCCGCAACATGACCAATTACATCGTTATCTGTTTGAAAACTTTGCCGTGCGCGGCGAGCTGGTGACCGTTTCGGAAACCCTGCAACAGATCCTCGAAAACCATACTTACCCGCAGCCGGTTAAAAACGTGCTGGCTGAACTGCTGGTCGCCACCAGCCTGCTTACCGCTACGCTGAAGTTTGCTGGTGATATCACCGTACAGTTGCAGGGCGATGGTCCGCTGAGCCTGGCCGTCATCAACGGCAACAACAATCAGCAGATGCGCGGCGTGGCCCGCATGCAGGGTGATATTCCTGAAGGCGCGGATCTGAAAACGCTGGTAGGCAACGGCTACCTGGTGATTACCATTACGCCGGAAGAAGGCGAGCGTTATCAGGGTGTGGTCGGTCTGGAAGGCGACACGCTGGCCGCCTGTCTGGAAGATTACTTCATGCGTTCTGAACAGCTGCCGACACGTCTGTTTATCCGAACTGGCGACGTCGATGGCAAACCCGCAGCTGGCGGAATGCTGCTGCAGGTGATGCCGGCGCAAAACGCGCAGGCAGATGATTTTGATCACCTGACCGCCCTGACCGAAACCATCAAAACTGAAGAGCTGTTGACGCTGCCAGCCAACGAAGTACTGTGGCGTTTGTACCACGAAGAAGAAGTTACCCTCTACGATCCGCAGGACGTTGAGTTCAAATGCACCTGTTCACGCGAACGCTGCGCAGGCGCACTGAAAACGCTGCCGGACGAAGAAGTGGACAGCATTCTGGCGGAAGAAGGCGAGATCGATATGCACTGCGATTACTGCGGTAGCCACTATCTGTTTAACGCAATGGATATTGCCGAGATCCGCAGCAACGCTTCCCCGGCAGACCCACAGGTCCATTAAGTTTATCAGCCCGGTAGTGTCCTCTGCCGGGCTAACTCCCGCTTACTCAGCGTAATAATGCCTCTTTAGCCGTTCGCCAAGAATCACGATAACCCGCCACATTCTGGGCGCTGAATCCAGTGACTGATTCGCTACCGCCTGCCGCAGGCCAATAGATTCCATGCCCCAGCGAGTAGTTTGTGAACGTTCAACACTAACCATGTCGTCATTCAGCATCAACAGAAAGCCTCATATCGCATCAACTTCACAATTTTGAATATTGACTGACCTTTTTCGGGCCATGACGACGGGAAGTGAATCGATATTGTTTATGTATGAGTTACGTATTTTTCTTACATGAATGCGATTACACTCACAAGATTTCCGCCAAAAACACTCTCCATTAACGTTTTAAGAACATTTTCCACAACAAAAAAGGGTTTCCTGCCATAATATCTGCCTCTTTGTGACAGGAGTCGCAGCGCATTCGGTCACCTGTGATTTTGCCCGATGCGTAAATCTATGAGCCTTGTCGCGGTTAGCAATCCCAAAAAAACCTTACTATTCCAGGTAATACATATTGGCTAAGGAGCAGTGAAATGCGTGTGAACAACAGTTTAACCCCGCAAGATCTCAAGGCTTATGGTATCAATGACGTTCAGGATATCGTTTACAATCCAGACTACGACACGCTTTTCCAGGAAGAACTTGATCCTTCCCTTCAAGGTTATGAGCGTGGCGTATTGACGAATCTGGGCGCCGTTGCAGTTGATACCGGTATCTTTACCGGACGTTCGCCAAAGGATAAGTACATTGTCCGTGACGACACGACGCGTGATACGCTGTGGTGGTCCGACAAAGGTAAGGGTAAGAACGACAACAAACCGCTTTCCCCGGAAACCTGGCAACATCTGAAAGGGTTAGTCACCCAGCAACTTTCCGGCAAGCGCCTGTTTATTATTGATGCTTTCTGTGGCGCAAACGCCGATACCCGTCTTTCCGTGCGCTTCATTACCGAAGTTGCCTGGCAGGCGCATTTTGTCAAAAACATGTTCATCCGCCCAAGCGACGAAGAACTGGTTGATTTTAAACCTGATTTTATCGTGATGAACGGCGCTAAATGCACCAACCCGCAATGGAAAGAGCAGGGTCTGAACTCAGAAAACTTCGTGGCATTCAACCTGACTGAACGTATTCAGTTGATTGGTGGTACCTGGTACGGCGGCGAGATGAAAAAAGGTATGTTCTCCGTCATGAACTACCTGCTGCCGCTGAAGGGCATCGCCTCCATGCACTGCTCGGCAAACGTCGGGGAAAAAGGTGATGTGGCGGTCTTCTTTGGCTTGTCCGGCACCGGTAAAACCACGCTGTCCACCGACCCTAAACGCCGCCTGATCGGTGATGATGAACACGGTTGGGATGATGATGGCGTGTTTAACTTCGAAGGCGGTTGCTACGCTAAGACCATCAAGCTGTCTAAAGATGCCGAGCCGGAGATCTACAACGCGATCCGTCGTGACGCGCTGCTGGAAAACGTCACCGTGCGCGAAGATGGTTCTATCGACTTCGATGACGGTTCCAAAACCGAAAACACCCGAGTTTCCTACCCGATTTATCACATCGAGAATATCGTTAAGCCGGTGTCAAAAGCGGGTCATGCCACCAAAGTGATCTTCCTGACCGCTGACGCGTTTGGCGTGCTGCCACCGGTGTCTCGCCTGACGGCAGATCAAACGCAGTACCACTTCCTGTCTGGCTTCACTGCCAAACTGGCCGGTACCGAACGTGGCGTTACTGAACCTACCCCAACCTTCTCTGCCTGCTTTGGCGCAGCATTCCTGACGCTGCACCCAACGCAGTACGCTGAGGTGCTGGTGAAACGTATGCAGGCGGCAGGTGCGCAAGCGTATCTGGTTAACACCGGCTGGAACGGTACTGGTAAGCGTATCTCCATCAAAGATACCCGCGCGATTATCGACGCCATTCTGAACGGTTCACTGGACGACGCAGAAACATTCCGTCTGCCGATGTTTGACCTGGCTATCCCAACCGAACTGCCGGGCGTGGATACTCGCATTCTCGATCCGCGTAACACCTACGCGTCACCGGAGCAATGGCAGGAAAAAGCCAACGCACTGGCGAAACTGTTTATCGAGAACTTCGAGAAGTACACCGACACCCCAGCAGGTGAAGCGCTGGTTAGCGCCGGGCCGAAGCTGTAATTGACGTTGCCGGAGGGCGGTTTCGCCTTATCCGGCCTGCAACAACAAAAAGGGAGGCATTTCGCCTCCCTTTCTTATGCGTCTTTCGTGGTGCCCTGCGCACGAGTGAAGGGAACCGGAAGCCAGGCGCGAATCGACAACCCACCCCGCTCGCTGGTGCCAATTTCCAGCATACCGTTATGGTTATCAATAATACGCTGCACAATCGCCAGCCCCAGGCCCGTACCACTGGTACTACGCGCGCTGTCGCCGCGGACAAACGGCTGGAACAGATGTTTACGCTGTTCCGGCTTGATGCCCGGACCATCATCTTCCACCTGGAACCAGGCGCGATGCGGCTCCATACCGCTACTGACCTTAATCCAACCGTTACCATAGCGGGCGGCATTAACCACCATATTGGCAACCGCACGCTTGATCGACAGCGGATGCATCTTCACCTGAATGTTGCCCGGCAGCAGCGCAGTCTCAATTTCCCGCTCATAGCCGCTTTCCGCCGCGACCACTTCGCCTAACACCGAGTTCAGATCCGCCATCTCCATCGGCATCTCCTGACCGGTACGCAGGTAATCGATAAACTGCTCGATAATAGCGTTACACTCTTCGATGTCCTTATTGATGGACTCTGCGAGATAACCGTCTTCCTCGCCCATCATTTCCGTCGCCAGACGGATACGCGTCAGTGGAGTACGTAGATCGTGACTCACCCCCGCCATCAGCAGCGTACGGTCATCGGCCAGTTGCTTCACGCCTGCCGCCATATGGTTAAAGGCACGGGTAACGGAACGCACCTCAGAAGCGCCATACTCACGCAACGGCGGCGGAATAATACCCTTCCCCACCTGCAACGCCGCATGTTCAAGATCCACCAGCGGTCGGTTCTGAATACGAATAAACAGCCATGCGCCGCCGATGGCCAGCAGCATGATCGCCAACGTATAGCGGAACAGCGGCGAAAAATCACCCTGATGGATCTCAGTCAGCGGCACACGTACCCAGATATTGGGCGACAGCCAGGTTTTCAACCACACGACCGGCGAGCTTTTGTTGACCTCAACGCGGACTTCGGTCGGACCACCCAACTGCTGCGCCATCTGGTGGCTTAAGAATTCATAGTGTTGCGCCCAACGCAGTCCGGCCTCTTCAGCGGCCTCGTTGGAATAGAGGGAAATACCCAACTCACGATAAATTTCCCGGCGGAACGCGGGCGGCACCACCAGTTGCGTGCCGTCCTCCAGTTGCAGTTTATCGGTCATCAGCATACGAACTTCGTAAGCCAGGACCTTATTAAACTGCTGGAGGCTCGGCAAAATCGCGAAGTTCAGCACGACCAGGTAAGTCGTCACCAGGCTGGCAAACAGCAAGGTGACGATGAGCAATAATGTGCGGGCAAACGAACTTCGTGGTGAGAAGCGCATTCGCCTCATGCTTTAGAACCGTCCGGAACAAAAACGTAACCCAGACCCCATACGGTCTGGATATAACGCGGATGCGCCGGATCTTCTTCCACCATACGGCGCAGACGAGAAATCTGTACGTCGATGGAACGTTCCATCGCCGAGTATTCACGACCACGAGCCAGGTTCATCAGCTTGTCGCGAGACAGCGGCTCACGCGGGTGGCTTACCAGCGCTTTCAGTACCGCAAATTCCCCGCTGGTGAGCGGCATCGGTTCATCTTCGCGGAACATTTCACGCGTACCGAGGTTCAGTTTGAACTTACCAAAGGCAATAACCGCTTCTTCCTGAGAAGGTGCGCCCGGCAGTTCGTTCGCCTGACGACGCAGTACGGCACGAATACGCGCCAGCAGTTCACGCGGGTTAAACGGTTTCGGAATGTAATCGTCAGCGCCGATTTCCAGCCCTACGATACGATCAACTTCTTCACCCTTCGCGGTCACCATAATGATCGGCATCGGGTTGCTTTGGCTGCGCAGGCGACGGCAAATAGACAGGCCGTCTTCACCCGGCAGCATTAAATCCAGCACCATCAGGTGGAAGGACTCACGGGTCAGCAGACGATCCATCTGCTCAGCGTTTGCGACGCTTCGAACCTGGAAGCCCTGCTCGGTCAGATAACGTTCCAGAAGCGCACGTAAGCGCATGTCGTCATCGACCACCAGAATCTTATAGTTCTCTTGCATTGTTATTACTCCCAAAGGTTCGCAACAATTAAGTGTATATTCTTAAGAAAGCTCACGTGAGTCACCAGCGAATTCTGGTATGAATTCCAGGCTAAATTGTTACAAAGCATATTAAACAGCAGCTTAAGTATACAATGTTTCTCGCAATACATTATTTATTCTGTTGATATGCTCACGTAATACTAATTGTGCGCATCATCACAGAGTCGAAGGTAAAACAATAAGATGAAAACGCCCCTGATAACCCGTGAAGGGTATGAAAAACTCAAACAAGAGCTGAATTATCTCTGGCGTGAAGAGCGCCCGGAAGTCACCAAAAAGGTCACCTGGGCCGCAAGTCTGGGTGACCGCAGCGAAAATGCCGACTACCAGTATAATAAAAAGCGCCTGCGCGAGATCGACCGCCGCGTCCGTTATTTGACCAAGTGCATGGAAAATCTGAAAATCGTCGATTACTCCCCGCAACAGGAAGGGAAAGTCTTCTTTGGCGCATGGGTCGAGATTGAAAATGACGATGGCGACATCCGCAAATTCCGCATTGTCGGTTACGATGAGATCTTCGGTCGTAAAGATTACATCTCTATCGATTCGCCAATGGCGCGGGCGCTGCTGAAAAAAGAGGTCGGCGATCTCGCGGTAGTAAACACCCCAGGCGGCGAAGCCAGTTGGTACGTAAACGAGATCGAATACGTTAAGTGAGACCGGAACAATCCGAAGCCCCCGTAGATGACTGGCATTTTTGCCAGTCAATCCGTATAACTATCCCCTGATTTTTTATCCTATAGACGAAGCTATCCATGATGAATGATTCTTTCTGCCGCATTATCGCAGGTGAAATTCAGGCTCGTGCTGAACAGGTAGAAGCTGCCGTTCGCCTGCTTGATGAAGGGAACACCGTGCCGTTTATCGCACGTTATCGTAAGGAAATCACCGGCGGTCTGGACGATACGCAATTGCGTAATCTGGAGACCCGTCTGGGATATCTGCGTGAACTGGAAGACCGCCGTCAGGCGATCCTGAAATCTATCGGCGAGCAAGGCAAACTGACCGACGATCTGGCGAATGCGATCAACGGTACGTTAAGTAAGACCGAACTCGAAGATCTCTATCTGCCGTACAAACCCAAGCGCCGCACTCGTGGGCAAATCGCCATTGAAGCCGGGCTGGAGCCGCTGGCTGACCTGCTGTGGAACGAACCCTCCCACGACCCGGAAACGGAAGCCGCCAAATACCTCAACGCCGAAAACGGCGTGGCGGACACCAAAGCCGCTCTCGACGGCGCGCGCTACATTCTGATGGAGCGTTTCGCAGAAGACGCCGCGCTGCTGGCAAAAGTTCGTGATTACCTGTGGAAAAACGCGCATTTGGTTTCTACCGTGGTCAGCGGTAAAGAAGAGGAAGGGGCGAAGTTCCGTGACTACTTCGACCACCACGAACCGATTTCTACCGTGCCATCCCACCGCGCGCTGGCCATGTTCCGTGGTCGTAACGAAGGCATGTTACAGCTTTCATTGAATGCCGATCCGCAATTCGATGAGCCGCCAAAAGAGAGCCACGGCGAGCAGATTATCCAGGAACATCTGGGACTGCGCCTGAATAACGCACCTGCCGACAGCTGGCGTAAAGGCGTGGTGAGCTGGACGTGGCGCATCAAGGTGCTGATGCACCTTGAAACCGAGCTGATGGGTACCGTGCGCGAACGTGCGGAAGATGAAGCGATTAACGTCTTTGCCCGCAACCTGCATGACCTGCTGATGGCCGCCCCAGCCGGACTGCGCGCCACAATGGGCCTCGATCCGGGTCTGCGTACCGGGGTAAAAGTGGCTGTGGTTGATGGTACCGGCAAACTGGTCGCTACCGATACCATTTACCCGCATACCGGTCAGGCCGCCAAAGCCGCCGTCGCCGTTGCGGCGTTGTGTGAAAAATACAACGTTGAGCTGGTGGCGATTGGTAATGGTACGGCGTCGCGCGAAACCGAGCGTTTCTTCCTCGACGTACAGAAACAGTTCCCGCAAGTCACCGCGCAGAAAGTAATCGTCAGCGAAGCCGGGGCGTCAGTGTACTCCGCTTCTGAGCTGGCGGCGCTGGAGTTCCCGGACCTTGATGTTTCGCTGCGTGGGGCGGTGTCTATCGCCCGTCGTCTGCAGGATCCGCTGGCTGAGCTGGTGAAAATCGATCCGAAATCTATCGGCGTAGGCCAGTATCAGCACGACGTAAGCCAGACGCAACTGGCGCGTAAGCTGGATGCGGTAGTGGAAGACTGCGTAAACGCCGTCGGCGTGGATCTGAACACCGCCTCCGTACCGCTGCTGACCCGCGTGGCGGGCCTGACGCGCATGATGGCGCAGAACATCGTGGCCTGGCGTGACGAGAACGGCCAGTTCCAGAACCGTCAGCAACTGCTCAAAGTCAGCCGTCTGGGCCCTAAAGCCTTTGAACAGTGCGCGGGCTTCTTGCGTATCAATCACGGCGATAATCCGCTGGATGCCTCCACCGTTCACCCGGAAGCCTATCCGATTGTGGAACGCATTCTGGCCGCCACCGAGCAATCGCTGCGCGATCTGATGGGCAACAGCAGCGAACTGCGCAATCTGAAAGCCGCCGATTTTACTGACGAGCGCTTCGGGGTACCGACCGTCACCGACATCATCAAAGAGCTGGAAAAACCGGGTCGCGACCCGCGCCCTGAATTCAAAACCGCACAGTTTGCTGATGGCGTAGAAACCATGAACGATCTGCAACCGGGGATGATTCTGGAAGGGGCCGTCACCAACGTCACCAACTTCGGCGCGTTTGTCGATATCGGCGTACACCAGGACGGTCTGGTGCATATCTCTTCACTGTCGAATAAGTTCGTCGAAGATCCCCACACCGTGGTGAAAGCGGGCGATATTGTGAAGGTGAAAGTGCTGGAAGTAGACCTGCAGCGTAAGCGTATCGCGCTGACTATGCGTCTGGATGAGCAGCCAGGTGAAACCAACGCGCGTCGCAGTGGTGGAAATAACGATCGTACTCAGGGCAATCGCCCGGCTCCAAAAGCCGCGAAACCTCGTGGGCGTGACGCTCAGCCTGCGGGCAACAGCGCGATGATGGATGCGCTGGCAGCGGCAATGGGTAAAAAGCGCTAAGTTTAAACCATATGCCGGATAGCGGTGTAAATACCGTATCCGGCATATTTACTATATTAACTTCTCTCTTCCTCATTATATTTATCACTTCATTAACAGATGAAACCTTAATTAAACATTAAGGATTTCAATAATTGCTAGCGCGAATCATTCGTCCCCAACCAGAATAAATATTGAGGAATATCAAAATTGGCTCAAATTATTATCTAATTGTACATTCCGTCACACTTATTCTATTGATGATAGAAACCATTCTCATTATCATTGGTTTGTTGATTATTTACTCTTTCCTTACGTTGGCTAATCATCTGGTCTCATGCCGCCCTGTCGCCCCATGAGGTAATCACCCAGTTAGCGAGATATAAGTAGGTCCCTATGCAATTCACTCCTGACAGTGCGTGGAAAATTACCGGTTTTGCCCGTGAAATCAGCCCGGCTTATCGTCAGAAACTGTTGTCACTTGGCATGCTACCCGGCTCATCCTTCAACGTGGTTCGCGTCGCCCCGCTCGGCGATCCTATCCATATTGAAACGCGTCGCGTAAGTCTGGTATTGCGTAAAAAGGATTTGGCGTTATTAGAAGTGGAAGCGGTGTCCTGTTAATACAGTGAGTCTATAAAAATGAAAAAACTAACCATTGGTTTAATTGGTAATCCTAATTCCGGCAAGACAACCTTATTCAACCAGCTCACCGGCGCGCGTCAGCGTGTAGGCAACTGGGCTGGCGTTACCGTTGAGCGTAAAGAAGGTCATTTCGCCACGACGGACCATCAGGTCACGCTGGTCGACTTACCCGGCACCTATTCACTGACGACAATCTCATCGCAGACCTCTCTTGATGAGCAAATCGCCTGCCACTACATTTTAAGCGGCGACGCGGATCTGTTGATCAACGTGGTCGATGCCTCAAACCTTGAGCGCAACCTCTACCTGACGTTGCAACTGCTTGAGCTGGGCATTCCCTGTATCGTCGCTCTGAACATGCTGGATATTGCTGAGAAACAGCAAATCCGTATCGATATCGACGCCCTCTCCGCCCGTCTTGGCTGCCCGGTGGTTCCGCTGGTCTCCACCCGCGCCCGCGGCATTGAAGCGTTGAAGCTGGCGATCGATCGCTACAAGGAAAACGACACCGTCGAACTGGTGCATTATGCCCAGCCGCTGCTGCAGGAAGCCGATTCCCTCGCCGATGCGATGGCCAAAGATATGCCGCTAAAACAACGCCGCTGGCTGGGCCTGCAAATGCTGGAAGGCGATATCTACAGCCGTGCCTACGCCGGTGAGGCCGCGCAAAACCTCGATGCCGCCATTGCGCGTCTGAGTGAAACAATGGACGATCCGGCGCTGCATATCGCCGATGCGCGTTACCAATGCATCGCCGCAATCTGCGATACCGTCAGTAATACCCTGACGGCAGAGCCGAGCCGTTTCACCACCGCGGTGGATAAAATCGTCCTTAACCGCTTCCTCGGGTTGCCGATTTTCCTGTTCGTGATGTACCTGATGTTCCTGCTCGCCATTAACATTGGCGGCGCACTGCAGCCGTTATTCGATGTGGGTTCCGTGGCGCTGTTTATTCATGGTATTCAATGGATTGGCTATACGCTGCACTTCCCGGACTGGCTCACTATCTTCCTGGCGCAAGGTCTTGGCGGCGGGATTAACACCGTGCTGCCGTTGGTGCCGCAAATCGGCATGATGTACTTGTTCCTCTCTTTCCTTGAAGACTCCGGTTACATGGCGCGCGCTGCGTTTGTGATGGACCGTCTGATGCAGGCACTGGGACTGCCGGGCAAATCGTTTGTCCCGCTGATAGTCGGCTTTGGCTGCAACGTACCGTCGGTGATGGGCGCCCGTACGCTGGATGCGCCACGTGAACGTCTGATGACCATCATGATGGCGCCGTTTATGTCCTGCGGCGCACGTCTGGCGATTTTCGCCGTCTTTGCCGCGGCTTTCTTTGGTCAGAACGGCGCGCTGGCGGTCTTCTCGTTGTACGTACTGGGTATCATCATGGCGGTGCTGACCGGCCTGATGCTCAAACACACCATCATGCGTGGCGAAGCAACACCGTTCGTCATGGAGCTGCCGGTGTACCATGTGCCGCACATCAAGAGCCTGATTATTCAGACCTGGCAACGTCTGAAAGGCTTCGTGCTGCGTGCCGGTAAAGTGATTATCATCGTCAGTATTTTCCTCAGCGCCTTTAACAGCTTCTCGCTAAGCGGGAAAATCGTCGATAACATCAACGACTCTGCTCTGGCTTCCGTCAGCCGCGTCATCACCCCAGTCTTCAAGCCGATTGGCGTCCACGAAGATAACTGGCAGGCAACCGTCGGTCTGTTCACCGGTGCGATGGCAAAAGAGGTGGTTGTCGGTACGCTGAACACGCTTTACACCGCAGAAAACATTCAGGAAGAAGAATTCAATCCGGCAGATTTCCACCTCGGTGACGAGCTGTTCAGTGCGGTGGATGAAACCTGGCAAAGCCTGAAAGACACCTTCAGCCTGAGCGTGCTGGCCAACCCTATTGAAGCCAGCAAAGGCGACGGCGAGATGGCTACAGGCGCAATGGGCGTGATGGGCGAGAAATTTGGCAGCGCCGCCGCCGCGTACAGCTACCTGATTTTCGTGCTGCTGTATGTCCCGTGCATTTCAGTGATGGGGGCTATCGCACGTGAATCCAGCCGTGGTTGGATGGGCTTCTCGATCCTGTGGGGCCTGAACATCGCCTATTCACTGTCAACGCTGTTTTATCAGACCGTCAGTTACAAAGCGCATCCGACTTACAGTCTGGTCTGCATCTTAGCCGTCATTCTGTTTAACATCGTGTTGCTGGGTCTGCTGCGCCGTGCCCGCAGCCGGGTGGATCTCTCACTGCTGTCAACCAACAGAACGGCTAGCTCCTGCTGTTCCAGTACCACTGGCGATTGCCATTAAGGTCGTCAACGATGGCATCGCTTATTCAGGTTCGTGATTTACTGGCGCTGCGGGGGCGTTTGGAGGCAAAGCAAATTAGCCACACGCTGCATACCCCGCAGCCAATGATTGACGCCATGCTGAATCAGTTAGAAAAGATGGGCAAAGCGGTGCGGATTCAGGAAGATGCCGATGGGTGTCTGTCCGGAAGCTGCAAGAGTTGCCCGGAAGGTAAAGCCTGCCTGCGCGAGTGGTGGGCTTTGCGCTAGTTTGCCGCTCCTGCCGGATGGCGCTACGCTTATCCGGCCTACAAATGGCAGCAAACATCCAGGCCATATTTTGGCTGCGGGCCATAAGAAACTACCGTTGGTGATCCCCATACTTTTTTATCATGGCACCGTCAGCCCATATCCATATTCACTCTGCTGGCTGGACGAATTTGACGACCCGGAGGCAGCCAGACCACTTTATGCCACAGCATTTCCATTGGTCGATATCACCGTTGTGCCCGATGACGAGATCATGCAGCACCGCCGGATGGCGCTGTTGGAGCTCATCCAAAAGCATATTCGTAAACGCGATTTGATGGGGTTAGTTGAAAAACTCGCCATCCTGCTTGTTAAAGGACATGCTAATGACAACCAGTTGAAAGCCCTGTTTAATTACCTGATGCAGGCCGGTGACACCGCGCGTTTTAGCGAATTTATTCACCAGGTCGCCGAACGTTTACCTCAACATAAGGAAAAGTTGATGACTATTGCCGAAAGATTACGTCAGGAAGGGCACCTTAATGGTCTTCAGGAAGGTCACAGGAAAGGGTTACGAGAGGGTTTGCAACAAGGCAAACGAGAGGAAGCTCTACGCATTGCAACAACCATGTTGGCTGATGGCACAGACCCGCTGACCATCTGCAGAATCACCGGCCTGACCGCTGAGGATCTGGCTACGTGCAGCCATTAATCACCAGCCCGGCAGTATGATTCCACCGGGCAAAACAGCGGATTTATAGCCGCTGTTTTAACGCCACCAGCACCGAGCAGAACTCCGTCGGATGTGAGATAAACGGCGCATGCGCCGCTTTGGCAAACACCAACGACTCGCTCTGTGGCCACAGGGTATCCAGCATCGGGACGACTTTGCGCGGAACCAAACCATCAAGATAACCGTACATCCGCAGGAAAGGTATATCCACAGAACATAACGGCTCACGCAGATCGACCGTTTTCAGAATCTCCAGCCCGCCGTTGAGCACATCGACGTCCGGCATGGGTAAAGCCAGCACCGTTTTCTTCAACGCTCGCGCATCCTGACGCGCGGTTTCCGTACCCATCGTTTGTAACGCCAGAAAACGTTCCACCGTCCGCTGGAAATCTTCGCTCAACTGTTGCTGGAAACCGGCCAGTACTTCCGGCTTAATGCCCGGCCATTCGTCGCGCGCGCTAAAACAAGGTGAGGATGCCACGGTAACCAGCGCCTGAACACGCTCAGGATGCGTTAACGCCACCTGACTGGCGACCAGCCCCCCGAGACTCCAGCCGAGCCAGATGGCTTTCTCCGGCGCCTGTTTTAATACCCGCCCGGCCATCTCTTCCAGCGACATTGCGCCGAACCCCTGGCTGCGACCAAATCCCGGCAAGTCGACAAGATGCAGCGTGAAATGCGAGCTCAGTTCCTCACTTATGCAATGCCATACTTCCGCGTTCAGTCCCCATCCGTGCAGCAGCACAAGATGGCAATTTCCCGAACCCTGAGTCTGCCACCAGATGTCATTCATCAGTTATTGTTCTCTTTTAGCCTGAAAGGATGCATCTATGCTAACAGTACCAGGATTGTGCTGGCTATGCCGAATGCCGTTGACGTTGGGGCACTGGGGGATCTGTTCGGTTTGCACGCGGGCAACGCGTCAACCTCTCTGCCGGTGTCCTCAATGCGGACTCCCCGCCGCACATCCTTCGCTTCCCTGCGGTCGTTGCCTGCAAAACCCCCCGCCGTGGCAGCGTCTGATCGCCGTCAGCGACTATATTCCTCCGCTGAGCGGACTTATCCACCAGTTTAAGTTTTCACGCCGCAGCGAAATGGCCAGTGCTCTTTCACGTTTACTGTTGCTGGAGGTATTACAGGCCCGGCGCGTCAGCGCTCTTCCTCTGCCGGACAGAATAGTTAGCGTCCCGCTCTGGCAACGCCGACACTGGCGCAGAGGATTTAATCAGAGTGATTTACTGTGTCGCCCTTTGGCGCGCTGGCTTGGATGCGACTGGGACAGGCAGGCCATCACACGGGTTCGGGCCACCGCCACACAACACTATCTCAGCGCCAGATTACGCAAACGTAACCTGAAAAATGCCTTTCGCCTTGAATTGCCGGTGCAGGGACTCCATATGGTTATTGTGGATGATGTCGTCACTACCGGAAGTACCGTCGCGGAAATCGCGCAGCTGCTTTTACGCAACGGCGCGGCGACTGTCCAGGTATGGTGCCTGTGTCGAACCTTGTAGAGCCTCGATGATGGGCGTATTATAACCAAGTAAAATAGTCAACTATTAGGCCATTACTATGATCCATATTTCCGATGCTGCACAAGCGCACTTTGCCAAACTGCTGGCAAATCAGGAAGAAGGGACACAAATTCGCGTATTTGTGATTAATCCCGGCACGCCTAACGCTGAATGCGGCGTTTCTTATTGCCCGCCCGACGCCGTGGAAGCAACCGACACCGCCATTAAATTTGACCTGCTGACCGCATATGTTGATGAACTAAGCGCACCGTATCTGGAAGATGCAGAAATCGATTTCGTTACCGACCAGTTAGGCTCCCAGCTGACGCTGAAAGCGCCAAACGCCAAAATGCGTAAAGTTGCCGATGATGCGCCGCTGATGGAACGCGTAGAGTACATGCTGCAATCGCAGATCAACCCACAGTTGGCAGGCCATGGTGGCCGCGTCTCTCTGATGGAGATCACCGATGAAGGCTACGCCATTCTGCAATTTGGCGGCGGCTGTAACGGCTGTTCAATGGTAGATGTAACGCTGAAAGAAGGTATCGAGAAACAGCTGCTGGCTGAATTCCCTGAACTGAAAGGCGTTCGCGATTTAACCGAACACCAGCGTGGTGAGCACTCTTACTACTAACGACCAGACCTGCAAGGCCCGATCAGGCGCATCCGCGTCGCCATCGGGCATTGATGCCGGATGGCAGCGTAAACGCTTTATCCGGCCTGCACCCTTACATTTCTCTGCATGTCCCCTGCAACAACGCCGCTATAATTTGACCCGCCTCTCATAATTTAAATTTTGCCTGCTCAGGTGATTTTCAAGCGCCGCATGTTACCCGTATCATTCATATCAGCACCTAACACACCCATAACAGCCAGCTAAACTAATTAGTTTTGACGGTAATCAGCATTGGTGCTGTGAATACTCGGTTCCCGGTCGGGACAATCGGAATTTGTCATCTAAACACTGACGTTACCCATAACAAAGTAAAGGCCAGGTAAATCATGCCATTAGTCATCGTTGCTATCGGTGTAATCTTGTTACTTCTCCTGATGATCCGTTTCAAAATGAACGGTTTCATCGCTCTCGTCCTGGTGGCGCTTGCTGTCGGATTGATGCAAGGGATGCCGCTGGATAAAGTCATCGGTTCTATTAAAGCCGGCGTCGGCGGAACCCTTGGCAGCCTAGCCCTGATTATGGGTTTTGGCGCCATGTTGGGCAAAATGCTGGCGGACTGCGGCGGCGCACAGCGCATCGCCACCACGCTGATTGCTAAATTCGGCAAAAAACACATTCAGTGGGCGGTAGTATTAACCGGTTTCACCGTCGGTTTTGCCCTGTTCTACGAAGTCGGCTTCGTACTGATGCTGCCGCTGGTGTTCACGATTGCCGCGGCGGCAAACATCCCGCTGCTGTACGTTGGTGTCCCGATGGCTGCTGCGCTGTCCGTCACGCACGGTTTCCTGCCGCCTCACCCGGGTCCGACTGCTATCGCCACCATTTTCCACGCAGATATGGGTAAAACCCTGCTGTTTGGTACGATTCTGGCCATCCCGACCGTTATTCTCGCCGGTCCGGTGTACGCGCGCTTCCTGAAAGGCATCGATAAGCCAATCCCGGAAGGTTTGTACAGCGCAAAAACCTTCACCGAAGAAGAGATGCCAGGCTTTGGCGTCAGCGTCTGGACCTCTTTGGTTCCGGTTATCCTGATGGCGATGCGCGCCGTCGCGGAGATGATTCTGCCTAAAGGTCATGCTTTCCTGACGGTTGCAGAATTCCTTGGCGACCCGGTCATGGCTACGCTTATCGCGGTGCTGATTGCGATGTTCACGTTTGGTCTGAACCGTGGACGTTCGATGGATCAGATTAACGACACGCTGGTGTCCTCAATCAAAATCATCGCGATGATGCTGTTGATCATCGGTGGTGGCGGTGCCTTCAAACAGGTTCTGGTTGATAGCGGCGTGGACAAATACATCGCCTCCATGATGCACGGCTCGAACGTTTCTCCGCTGCTGATGGCATGGTCTATCGCTGCGGTCTTGCGTATCGCGCTGGGTTCCGCAACCGTTGCAGCTATCACCGCAGGTGGGATAGTGGCGCCGCTGATTGCGACGACCGGCGTAAGCCCTGAGCTGATGGTTATTGCAGTCGGTTCCGGCTCCGTCATTTTCTCCCACGTGAACGATCCAGGCTTCTGGCTGTTCAAGGAGTACTTCAACCTGACTATCGGTGAGACCATCAAGTCATGGTCAATGCTGGAGACCATTATCTCCGTCTGCGGTCTGGTAGGTTGTCTGCTGCTGGGCATGGTGGTCTGATAAAACGGTGCCGGGTGGCGCTTCGCTTACCCGGCCTACCGCAGTCATTGTAGGCCGGATAAGACGCATTCTGCGTCGCCATCCGGCCAACTAACACTATTTCTTCTTCGCAGCGGCTTTTCGGCGTTTATCCAAATCCTTAATCAGCTTGTTCACCCCGTCATCGGCGAACATCTGCTCCAACGTAGCGGTGAGCTTACGCCGCCAGTTTTTGTACTGGTCGCTGGTCCCCGGGATGTTGACCGGATCCGCCATTCCTAACCAGTCCTCCGGTTGCAGGCCCAGCAGCGCACTGTTGCTGTCAGCGATGTAGCGTTGCATGCCACGATTAAGCATCGGCGTCATCGACATCAGCGAGGCCTTGTGACCCGCGCGTTTTGGCAGACAGCCATATTTGTGCAGCGCGTCCAGCAGCCCTTGTTTCGCCAACTCCCGGTCCTGATATAACCCTCGTAGCACAACCTCATCCGGGTACAGACCCAGCGCTCTACCCAGCGTCAGATCGCCGCTATCCCAATAACCTTTAAGCGTAGGAAGGTCATGCGTCGCCGCGACTGCCATTGATTGTTCCGGGTACGCTTTCGGCGCACGGAAGTTTTTCTCATGGTCATTCTCAAAATAAAGCACTTTGTAGGAGTACACGCCGCTATCGCGCAGCTTGCTAACGATCTCCACCGGCACCGTACCCAAATCTTCACCAATCACCATGCAGTGATGACGTTTACTTTCCAGCGCCAGAATTGAAAGAAGATCGTCGACCGGATAATGCACGTAGGCGCCGTGATCGGCCGTTTCACCGTAGGGGATCCACCACAGACGCAGCATCGACATAACATGATCGATACGCAATGCGCCGCAGTTCTGCATATTGGCGCGCAGCAGCTCGATAAACGGTTCGTAAGCGCGGGCTGTGATGATGTGCGGATCCATCGGCGGCAGCCCCCAGTTCTGACCCAGCGGACCGAGAATATCCGGCGGCGCGCCAACCGAGGCTTTCAGGCAGTACAGCTCACGGTCGCACCAGGTTTCCGCCCCCCCTTCTGCCACGCCGACCGCCAGATCGCGATACAGCCCGACAGGCATCGCAAAACCCTGACTCGTTTCCCAGCAGTCAGCGAACTGGGTATACGCCAGCCACTGAAGCCACAGGTAGAAGTCCACGTCATCACGATGCGCTTCGCAGAACTGTTTGACCTCTGGCGAGTCCACCGACTGGAAAGCCTCTGGCCACACCGGCCAGCCCCAGCGCAATGCGTCTTCTTTCACCTGATGCGCATGCAGGGCGTCAAAGGCCGCCTGCCAGTACAGGCTATCGCCTTCCTGAGCCACAAACTGGCGAAATGCCGCCATCTGCTCATCATCACGCGCAGAGAAGCTTTTCCACGCCATACGTAGAGCCGTCATCTTCAGTGTGGTAACGGTAGAGTAATCCACCCATACGGCATCTCGCGCCTTTTGCAGGGCTTGCTGAGTCGTGGGTTTCTGCCACCAGGCCTGTGCCTCTTTACTGTGGTGGAAATCGTCTACTGCGTTGACATCAATATAAATAATATTCAGCCAGCGACGTGACGACGGGCTGTATGGACTTGCACTTTCCGGGTTCGCCGGATACAGCGCATGAATAGGATTCAGGCCGATAAACGCGCCGCCGCGTTGTGCCACATCCACCAACATGGCGCGGAGATCGCCAAAGTCGCCAATCCCCCAGTTTTTTTCTGAACGTAGGGTGTAAAGCTGAACGCATGCCCCCCACAGCTTCTGCCCGGCCAACAACGCCTGCGGTTCGTAACAGCGCTTCGGCGCCACGATGATACGGCAATGTGTACGCAACTCCCCCTGAGTCAGGGTAAGCGTGTGATACCCCTCCGGCAGCTTCGCCGGAAGGTTGAAAGATTTACCGCCGACGGCATGCCCTTTGTGCTGCACACCCTCTTCGGTGGTTAGCAGCCAGGTAAACTCTCCACTTCCCTCAACCGCCAACGGCATTTTTTTGCCCGCGGTATAAACCATGACGTTCGGCACCGGGGTCACCGCCACCTTCGTGGCGGCGGTGGTGCGATGCATGGCGTCAAGCAAACGCCGCTTGGTTTCGGCGCCAATAGACTGCGGTTTACCGTGGGCATTAATGTAATGTGGGCTGATCCCCGCCGCCAGCGCGGCATTATCCAGACGTTTGCTTTCCATCGCGCTTCCTTAACGTTCCGCCTGCCAGATACGAGCCTGATAATCGCGAATAGAGCGATCTGAACTGAACATGCCGCAACGTGCGGTATTCAGAATTGCCGCCCGGGTCCAGGCGTCCTGGTCACGGTACAACACGTCAACCTGCTTCTGGGCTGCAACGTAGGCCGCGAAGTCCGCCATGACCAGATACGGATCACCGCCCTGCTTACCAATACTGTGCAGCATCTGGTCAAAGGCATGTTTATCGCCGTCGCTGAATTTTCCGCTTTCCAACTCCTTCAGAACAGCATCCAGCACCTTATCTTTCTTACGCCATTTCACCGGGTCATAGCCTTTCGCTTTCAGGGCTTTCACCTCTTCCACGGTATGACCAAAGATAAAGATATTTTCGTCGCCCACCTTCTCGGCAATTTCGACGTTGGCGCCATCCAGCGTACCGACGGTTAACGCGCCGTTCAGCGCCAGTTTCATGTTACCGGTGCCGGAAGCCTCTTTGCCCGCGGTTGAGATCTGCTCAGAGATATCCGCCGCCGGAATCAGCATTTCCGCTGCCGAGACACAATAATCCGGCAGGAAGACGACTTTCAGCTTGTCGCCGATTTTCGGGTCGTTATTGATGATTTCCGCCACCTTGTTGATAGCGAAGATAATATTTTTCGCCAGGTAGTAACCCGGAGCGGCTTTCGCGCCAAACAGGAAGACGCGCGGCACGCGATCCGCCTGCGGGTTTTCACGAATTTCTTTGTACAGCGCCAGAATATGCAGCAAGTTCAGATGCTGACGCTTGTACTCATGCAGACGTTTGATCTGAATATCAAAGATTGCCTGCGGATTGATTTCAATACCTGTCCGTACTTTCACAAACTCTGCCAGGCGCTTTTTATTCGCCAGCTTAATGTCACGATAAGTCTGACGGAACTTCGCGTCTTCGGCGTATTTTTCCAGGTTAATCAACTGGTCGAGGTCGTTGGCCCACTCTTTTTTCAGCGATTTATCCAGCAGCGCGGCAAGCGCCGGGTTGCACTGTTTGATCCAGCGACGCGGGGTAATCCCGTTGGTGACGTTATGGAATTTGTTAGGCCAGAGCTGGTGATATTCCGGGAACAGATCTTTCACCACCAGATCGGAGTGCAGCGCCGCCACGCCGTTAACTGCAAAACCGCTGACCACGCACATATTGGCCATACGTACCTGTTTATTATGCACCACCGCCAGTTTCGCCCACACTTCAGCATTACCCGGCCAGGTTTTATCGACCAGTTTCTTAAAGCGATCGTTAATCTCTTTGATGATTTGCATATGGCGCGGCAGTAGCGCTTTCACCAACTTCTCATCCCAACACTCCAACGCCTCCGGCATCAGGGTATGGTTGGTGTACGCAAAGGTTTTGCTGGTAATGGCCCACGCATCGTCCCAGCTCATCTGATGCTCATCAATCAGCACACGCAGCAGCTCAGGGATCGCGATGGTCGGGTGAGTATCGTTCAGCTGAATCACTTCGAAATCGGCCAGCTCATGCAGTTTACGCCCGGCCAGATGATGGCGGCGCAGAATGTCGGCTACGGAGCAGGCGCACTGGAAGTACTGCTGCATCAGGCGCAGCTTTTTACCCGCGGTGTGGTTGTCGTTCGGGTACAGCACCTTGGTTAGTTTCGCAGCGTCGATACCCTGCTGCTCAGCGCGCAGGAAATCACCGTCATTAAATTTGGTCAGGTTAAACGGATGCGCGTGGCTGGCCTGCCACAGACGCAGCGGTTGCGCCACGCCGTTACGGTAGCCGAGAACCGGCAGATCCCAGGCCTGACCGGTGATGACAAATCCCGGCTCCCAGTGTCCCTCTTTGGTGACTTTACCGCCAATGCCTACCTGCACATCTAACGCCTCGTTGTGACGGAACCACGGATAGCTACCGCGATGCCAGTCATCCGGGGCTTCCATCTGCTGACCGTCGGCAAAAGACTGGCGGAACAGGCCGTACTGGTAGTTGAGACCATAGCCCGTCGCCGACTGACCGACCGTCGCCATCGAATCCAGGAAGCAGGCCGCCAGACGCCCCAATCCACCGTTACCTAACGCCGGATCGATCTCTTCTTCCAGCAGATCGGTCAGGTTGACGTCGTGCGCTTTCAGTTCATCGCTCACCGCCTGATACCAGCCCAGATTGAGTAAGTTGTTGCCGGTCAGACGACCAATCAAAAATTCCATCGAGATGTAGTTAACATGGCGCTGATTTTTTGCCGGTTTCACCGCTGGCTGGGCGCTGAGTAACTCAGCCAACGCCCCACTCACTGCCTGCCACCACTGGCGCGACGTCATTTCGTGAGCCGACAGTAAACCGAAACGCTGCCACTGACGCGTCAGGGCTGCCTGAAATTGATCTTTGTTGAAGGTTGGCTGTGACATAGGGATTCCAGGTCCTTAGGTAATAAAACAACGTTATCGCTAGTTTGCCAGGCTCGTTGTTGACCTTCCTCATCCTGGCACGGATTAGGGAGGGAGGAGGAGCGGGGATGAGCATAAAAGTGTGATCGCCGCCACTTAAAGCAGAGAGGCATTGCCGGTCAATACGTAGGTTTCCCCCGCATCCCCCTGAAATGCATCACGGTTTCGCATTAACCTAAAGAGATTAGCCAGACAATATCAAACAGTAAGATGATATTTAGAAAAAATATGTAAACAGAGAAATAGTTTCTCACCTGAAATACGCATTCTGCTTGAGTTATTTCACATGAAAGTTTTAAGTCGAGCACAAAACTCATCGTCTTTTTATTAAACGTTACAGTAACAACATAAAAAAGTGGAATCTTTCCGCTGGGTGAAAGTCACGCTGGATCCAGTCGCCACGCCTGTTGCGACTCTTTAAAGAAATTATTGCAATAGATGTATAGATTTGTGACATAGTGCAAAATCAGACACACAAAAAGCCCGCTTAGCTTGCATAAAATACCAATCTGGCCGACCTTATATCTATTAATTACGAAGCGCAAAAAAAATCATTCTTCCCCATTTTCACACAGTGAAGTGACTAACTTATGTTGATTCCGTCTAAATTAAGTCGTCCGGTTCGTCTCGACCATACGGTGGTTCGTGAGCGCCTGTTGGCTAAACTTTCCGGCGCGAACAATTTCAGGCTCGCCCTGATCACAAGTCCTGCTGGTTATGGAAAAACAACGCTTGTTTCACAATGGGCGGCGGGGAAGACCGAGTTAGGTTGGTACTCTCTGGATGAAGGCGATAACCAGCAGGAGCGCTTTGCCAGCTATCTGATTGCCGCGATCCAGCAGGCAACCGCTGGGCATTGCACCACCAGCGAAGCGATGGTGCAGAAACGCCAGTATGCCAGCCTGACCTCACTGTTTGCGCAGCTTTTTATTGAACTGGCCGAGTGGCATCGTCCACTCTACCTAGTGGTGGATGATTATCACCTGATCTCCAATCCAGCCATTCACGAGGCAATGCGCTTTTTTCTGCGTCACCAGCCTGAAAATCTCACACTGGTCGTTCTGTCGCGTAATCTGCCGCAGTTGGGCATTGCCAACCTGCGGGTGCGCGATCAGTTGCTGGAAATCGGCAGCCAACAACTGGCCTTCAACCATCAGGAAGCGAAACAATTTTTTGATCGGCGTTTATCCTCCCCGATTGAGGCGGCTGAAAGCAGCCGAATGTGCGATGACGTTGCGGGCTGGGCCACAGCGTTACAACTGATCGCCCTTTCCGCCCGCCAGAACAATAACTCTGCGCACCAGTCGGCACGACGCCTCGCGGGGATCAACGCCAGCCATTTATCCGACTACCTGGTAGATGAAGTGCTGGATAGCGTTGACCTCGGCACCCGTCACTTTCTGCTCAAAAGCGCCATCCTGCGTTCGATGAACGATGCGCTGATCGTTCGGGTCACCGGCGAAGAAAACGGGCAAATGCGACTTGAGGAAATTGAGCGTCAGGGGTTATTTCTGCAGCGGATGGATGACGTCGGCGAGTGGTTCAGCTATCACCCGCTGTTTGGCAGCTTTTTACGCCAGCGTTGTCAGTGGGAACTGGCGAGCGAGCTGCCTGAAATACACCGCGCGGCCGCAGAAAGCTGGATGGCGCAGGGTTTCCCTAGCGAAGCTATCCACCACGCTCTGGCGGCAGGCGACGCCCATATGCTGCGCGATATCCTACTTAATCATGCGTGGGGCCTGTTTAACCACAGCGAACTGGCGCTATTGGAAGAGTCGCTGAAAGCCCTGCCGTGGGAAAGCCTACTGGAAAATCCGCGTCTGGTTCTGCTGCAAGCCTGGCTGATGCAAAGCCAGCACCGCTACAGCGAGGTTAATACCCTGCTGGCCCGTGCGGAACAAGAGATGAAAGGCGACATGGAGCCGACGCTGCACGCTGAATTTAACGCGCTGCGTGCGCAGGTAGCGATTAACGACGGTAACCCTGACGAAGCAGAACGTCTGGCAAAACTGGCGCTGGATGAATTACCCATCGCCTGGTTCTATAGCCGTATCGTTGCCACCTCGGTGCATGGTGAAGTCCTGCATTGTAAGGGTGATCTCACGCGTTCACTGGCGTTGATGCAGCAAACCGAGCAAATGGCGCGCCATCATGATGTCTGGCATTACGCGCTGTGGAGTCTGATCCAGCAAAGCGAAATTTTATTTGCCCAGGGCTTTTTGCAGGCCGCCTGGGAGACGCAGGAAAAAGCGTTCCAGCTGATCAAAGAGCAGCACCTGGAACAGCTGCCGATGCATGAGTTCCTGGTACGTATCCGCGCGCAGTTACTGTGGGCATGGGCACGTTTGGACGAAGCTGAAGCGTCTGCCCGCATGGGCATTGAGTTGCTTTCCACATTCCAGCCGCAGCAACAGCTACAGTGCCTGGCGCTGCTAATTCAGTGTTCGCTGGCCCGGGGCGATTTAGACAACGCGCGTAGCCTGCTCAACCGTCTGGAAAACTTATTGGGCAACGGTCGCTATCACAGCGACTGGATCTCAAACGCCGATAAAGTCCGGGTGATTTACTGGCAAATGGTGGGTGACAAAAACTCGGCCGCCAACTGGCTACGCCACACGCCGAAGCCGGAGTTCGCTAATAACCACTTCCTGCAAAGTCAGTGGCGCAACATCGCCCGCGCGCAGATCCTGCTGGGTGAGTTTGAACCGGCGGAAATCGTACTGGAAGAGTTAAATGAAAATGCGCGTAACCTGCGCCTGATGAGCGATCTGAACCGTAACCTGTTGCTACTTAATCAGTTGTACTGGCAGGCAGGACGCAAAAATGACGCGCAGCGCGTCTTACTCGAAGCGCTGCAACTGGCGAACCGTACCGGATTTATCAGCCACTTTGTTATCGAAGGTGAGGCGATGGCGCAGCAGTTGCGCCAACTGATTCAGCTCAATACGCTGCCAGAACTCGACCAGCACCGCGCCCAGCGCGTTTTGCGGGAGATTAACCAGCACCACCGCCACAAATTCGCCCACTTTGATGAAGGATTCGTTGAGCGACTGCTTACCCATCCGGAAGTGCCGGAGCTTATCCGCACCAGCCCGCTGACCCAGCGCGAATGGCAGGTTCTGGGGCTGATTTATTCAGGTTACAGCAACGAGCAGATCGCCGGTGAGCTGGCCGTTGCAGCCACGACCATTAAGACGCACATCCGCAATTTGTACCAAAAACTCGGCGTCGCCCACCGCCAGGATGCGGTGCAGCATGCGCAGAAACTGCTGAAGATGATGGGCTATGGGGTATAGTTAATGCCTGATGCGCTACGCTTATCAGGCCTGGAGTTAACTTAACACAGCTCTAACTGAATATGGTGGTCGGCAATAACCTGCATCACGCCAGTTGGCGGCAGCGTGTCGGTATAAACCGCATCCACCATGCTAATGCTGCCCATATTCACCATCGCGTTACGTCCGAACTTCGAGTGATCCACCACCAGCATGACGTGACGTGAATTCTCAATGATCGCGCGTTTGGTGCGCACTTCGTGGTAATCAAACTCCAGCAGGGAGCCATCGCTGTCGATACCGCTGATCCCCAGGATGCCGAAGTCCAGACGGAACTGGGAAATAAAGTCGAGGGTCGCTTCGCCCATAATGCCGCCGTCACGGCTACGCAGTTCGCCCCCGGCCAGAATAATGCGGAAATCCCCTTTCGCCATCAGCGTGTTTGCCACATTGAGATTATTGGTCACAATACGTAAGTTGCTGTGATTAAGCAGCGCATGCGCCACCGCTTCCGGTGTGGTGCCGATATCAATAAACAGCGTTGAACCGTTAGGGATCTGCGTGGCAACTTTGCGCGCAATGCGCTCTTTCTCCGCCGTCTGCGTCGCTTTACGGTCATGCCATGGGGTATTGACCGAGCTGGATGGCAACGCCGCGCCGCCGTGGTGACGCAAAATCATATTTTGATCGGCCAGGTCATTCAGATCCCGGCGAATCGTCTGCGGGCTGACGGAGAAATGCTCCACCAGCTCCTCGGTACTGACGTATCCCTGTTTTTTTACCAGCTCAATGATCGCGTCATGTCGTTGTGTTTGCTTCATTATTGTTCCCTGGAATTTTGCCGGATGCGCTGACGCTTACCCGGCCTACAAATTGGTCCAAACGCACACCGCCTTCCGGCACCACAAAACTTGAGTCAAGTTCGTTTTCGCACATGAATAGTATCGGCAAACGCCATTGCCAGACCCACGGCCAGCCCGGCGATATGTGCGCCGTTCGCCATCGACATGCCGAACAGATCAAACCAGCCGGCAACAATCCAGATCAAGGCAAAGATAATCAAACCACGCTGCAGGAAAATACCGCTTTGCGGATCGCGCTCACCGCGCAACCACACGTAGCCCATCAGCGCATATACCACGCCAGACAGCCCGCCAAACCACGGGCCGCTAAATTTCTGCTGAACATAACCGCTCAGCAAGGCGCTGATCACAGTAATGACAATCAGCTTTCCGCTGCCCAGGCGCTTTTCAACCGCGCCGCCGAGATACCACCACCACAGCAGGTTGAACAAAATGTGCATGAGCGAGAAATGCATAAACGCGTGGGTGAAATAACGCCAAAACTCAAATTTCAGCGAAGGATCGAACGGCCAGGCCAGCCAGAGCATTACCGCCTGGTCGCCCAGCACATTCATCGCGATAAACACCAACACACACGCCGCCATTACCGCCCAGGTCACCGGGCCGGCACGTTCGCGCAATGTGGCCAGAAACGGATAACGTTGATAGCGCAGACCGCTGTCGGTATGACCTGACTGCCAACTGGCCGCGAGGTAACGCGGATCGCCCGGGTTATCGAGAAATCGTGCCAGTTCAGCACGCACGCGTTCAGCCTGGGACTCATCCGCCAGCCAGACATCCGTTTGCTGATGTTGTTGAATCGTCAGGATAACGCCCTGCGTCGCCATATAATCAACAAATGCCTGCGCCACGCGGGGGTTAGCAAAAGAGGTAATCATCAACATTATTGCTGTCGCTTATTCCACACAAAAGAGGACAGTATATATATCCTGTCCGTTTCAGGCTGCATCTTTGTTAGCTTACGAACCGTATGTCACTTCTGCAGGAAAATGTCGATGCCAGGCATCGAAGCCGCCGTCAACGCTGTAAACCGCATCATAGCCCTGCTGAAGAAGATACTGCGCCGCGCCTTTACTGCTATTGCCGTGGTAACACATCACCATCACGGCAGTATCAAAATCATGCTCACGCATAAACGTCCCCAACGTGTCGTTCGTCAGATGAAAGGCCTGCGGCGCGTGGCCCATCGCATAGCTTTGCGGATCGCGGATGTCCACCAGCACCGCCATTCCGTGCAGGAGTTTCTGATGGGCTTCTTCGACATTAATACACTCAAACTGATCCATGGCGTTCTCTTGTTAAGTTCTACTTATATTCTGGCAGGTAACCAATACTACCCTCCAGTGTACGTTGCCTGCGCAGGTAAACGCCATAATGTTATATGTATCACTGTAAATTGTTTATCCAATGTTACCAATGGCGCAATTCTTTGCTATTATGCTCGATAACGAACATTAATGAGCTATAACGAAAGTGCGAGAGGCCAGCATGGAAACCAAAGATCTGATTGTGATAGGTGGAGGCATCAACGGTGCCGGTATCGCGGCAGATGCCGCTGGACGCGGTTTATCCGTGCTGATGCTGGAGGCACAGGATTTAGCCTGCGCCACCTCCTCCGCCAGCTCCAAACTCATCCACGGTGGCCTGCGCTACCTGGAACACTACGAATTCCGCCTGGTGAGCGAGGCGCTGGCAGAACGTGAAGTGCTGTTGAAAATGGCACCGCATATCGCCTTCCCGATGCGCTTTCGTCTGCCCCATCGCCCGCACCTGCGTCCGGCATGGATGATCCGTATTGGTTTGTTTATGTACGATCATCTGGGCAAACGCACCAGTTTGCCGGGTTCTACTGGTTTGCGTTTTGGCGCGGATTCCGTAATGAAACCTGAGATTGTGCGCGGTTTCGAATATTCTGACTGCTGGGTAGACGATGCGCGTCTGGTTTTGGCAAACGCCCAAATGGTCGTACGCAAAGGCGGTGAAGTATTAACCCGCACCCGTGCCACCTCCGCTCGCCGTGAAAACGGCCTGTGGATTGTTGAAGCCGAAGATATCGATACCGGTAAAAAGCACACCTGGCAGGCCCGTGGTCTGGTCAACGCCACCGGACCGTGGGTGAAAGAGTTCTTTGATGACGGCATGCATCTGCCTTCGCCGTACGGTATTCGTCTGATTAAAGGTAGCCACATCGTGGTGCCGCGCGTACATACCCAGAAGCAAGCGTATATTCTGCAAAATGAAGATAAACGTATTGTGTTTGTTATCCCATGGATGGACGAATTCTCGATCATCGGGACGACTGACGTCGAATACAAAGGCGACCCGAAAGCAGTGAAAATTGATGAAAGCGAAATCAATTATCTGCTGAAGGTCTACAACGCGCACTTTAAGAAACAGCTTGGCCGTGACGATATCGTCTGGACTTACTCGGGCGTGCGTCCACTATGTGATGACGAGTCCGACTCGCCGCAGGCTATTACCCGTGATTACACGCTGGATATCCACGACGAAAACGGCAAAGCGCCGCTGTTGTCGGTCTTTGGCGGTAAGCTGACAACCTACCGTAAGCTGGCCGAGCACGCGATGGAAAAACTGTCGTCGTACTATCAGGGCATTGGCCCGGCATGGACCAAAGAGTGCATCCTGCCTGGCGGTGATATTGGCGGCGATCGCGAAGATTACGCGGCAAAACTGCGCCGTCGCTATCCGTTCCTGACCGAATCGCTGGCGCGCCACTATTCGCGTACCTATGGCAGCAATACTGAATGGATTATCGGCGACGCCACGTCAATCGCCGAGTTAGGCGAAGACTTCGGCCATGAGTTCTATGAGGCCGAGCTGAAGTATCTGGTTGAGCATGAGTGGGTGCGTCGCGCAGAAGATGCGCTGTGGCGTCGTACGAAAGAAGGCATGTGGCTGAATGCCGAACAGCAGTCCCGCATGACCCAATGGCTGACGGAGTATGTCGAGAAGCACCAGCTGTCGCTGGCCTCCTGATAAAAATGCCGGATGGCGGCTAACGCCTTATCCGGCCTACAAGAGTGCATAAACATAGGCCGGGCAAGCGAAGCGCCCCCGGCCTCGGATGTTACAACCGCACCGAATCAATATGCCAGATGTTCTCGGCATACTCTTTGATCGTCCTGTCCGAAGAGAAGTACCCCATATTGGCGATGTTTATCATCGACTTCGTGGTCCACTCTTCCGGATGGCGATACAGCTCATCAACCTTATCCTGGCAATCGACATAGCTGCGATAATCCGCCAGCACCTGATAGTGGTCGCCAAAGTTAATCAGCGAATCGACCAGATCACGATAACGTCCAGGCTCCTCAGGGCTGAACACGCCGCTGCCAATCTGCGTCAGCACCTGATGCAACTCTTCATCTTTCTCGTAATACTCACGCGGCTTGTAGCCCTGAATGCGTAAAGCCTCAACCTCTTCCGCCGTATTACCAAAGATAAAGATATTCTCCGCACCCACATGTTCCAGCATCTCAACGTTGGCGCCATCCAGTGTCCCGATGGTCAGCGCGCCGTTGAGCGCGAATTTCATATTACTGGTTCCGGAGGCTTCGGTCCCGGCCAGAGAAATCTGCTCAGACAAGTCGGCGGCAGGAATAATCACCTGCGCCAGACTGACGCTGTAGTTGGGGATAAACACGACCTTCAATTTATCGCCAATCTGCGGATCGTTGTTGATCACCTTCGCGACATCGTTGATCAAATGAATGATGTGCTTCGCCATGTAATAGGCTGAAGCCGCTTTACCCGCGAAGATATTCACGCGCGGCACCCACTCGGCGTCTGGATCGGCTTTGATGCGGTTGTAGCGGGTGATCACATGCAGCACATTCATTAGCTGACGTTTGTACTCGTGAATACGCTTGATCTGCACATCAAACAGCGATTTCGGGTTCACTACCACGTTCAGCTGCTGGGCGATGAGCGTTGCCAGTCGCTTTTTGTTCTCCAGCTTCGCACGACGCACAGCCTGATTCACTAACGGGAAATCACAGTGCTGCTCAAGCTCGCTGAGCTGGCTGAGATCGGTACGCCAGGTGCGGCCAATGTTCTCATCCAGTACGTCAGAAAGCGATGGGTTCGCCAGCGCCAGCCAGCGACGCGGCGTCACACCGTTGGTCACGTTGCAGAAGCGAGTCGGGAAAATCTTCGCAAAGTCAGCAAACAGCGACTGCACCATCAGGTTGGAGTGCAGTTCAGACACACCGTTAACCTTGTGGCTCACCACCACCGCCAGCCATGCCATACGCACACGACGACCGTTTGATTCATCGATAATCGACGTCCGTCCCAGCAGAGCGGTATCGTTCGGATACTGCTCCTGCAGCGTCTTCAGGAAGTAGTCGTTAATCTCAAAAATGATTTGCAAATGGCGCGGCAGGATTTTGCCCAGCATATCCACCGGCCAGGTTTCCAGCGCTTCACTCATCAAGGTGTGGTTGGTATACGAGAAGACCTGACAGCACACCTCAAACGCGTCGTCCCAACTGAACTTGTGTTCATCGATCAGCAGGCGCATCAGCTCAGGGATCGACAGCACCGGGTGGGTGTCGTTAAGGTGAATGGCGATTTTATCGGCCAGGTTGTCGTAGGTTTTATGCAGTTGATAATGGCGGTTCAGGATGTCCTGCACCGTTGAGGAGACGAGGAAATACTCCTGGCGCAACCGCAGTTCGCGTCCCGAATAGGTAGAGTCATCCGGATACAGTACGCGGGAGACGTTCTCGGAGTGGTTTTTATCTTCCACCGCCGCAAAGTAGTCGCCCTGGTTAAATTTACCGAGGTTGATTTCGCTGCTGGCCTGGGCATTCCACAGGCGCAGCGTGTTGGTGGCGTCAGTGTCATAACCGGGGATAATCTGGTCGTAGGCCACTGCGAGGATCTCTTCGGTCTCAATCCAACGCGTTTTCTTGCCTTCCATCTGTACGCGGCCGCCAAAGCGCACTTTGTAGCGCGTGTTGTGGCGTTTGAATTCCCACGGGTTACCGTATTCCAGCCAATAGTCCGGGGACTCTTTTTGTCGACCATCGACAATGTTCTGTTTAAACATGCCATAGTCATAACGAATACCGTAACCACGTCCGGGCAGACCCAGCGTTGCCAGTGAGTCGAGGAAGCAGGCTGCCAGGCGTCCGAGGCCACCGTTACCGAGACCGGGGTCATTCTCTTCGTCGATCAGATCTTCCAGATCTAATCCCATACCTTCCAGCGCACTTTTAACATCGTCGTAAATCCCCAACGATAACAGCGCATTGGAAAGCGTGCGCCCAATCAGAAACTCCATTGACAGATAATAAACCTGACGGGTTTCCTGGGATAATTGCGCACGGTTAGAACGCAGCCAGCGCTCCACGAGACGATCGCGCACCGCGAATAACGTGGCGTTCAGCCACTCATGTTTGTTGGCAATGACCGGGTCCTTACCAATCGTGAACATCAGTTTGTAGGCAATAGAATGCTTAAGTGCCTCGACGCTGAGTGTGGGCGATGCATAAGTAAATGGAGCGTTCATATAGGTGATTCCTGGATATCTATTTCAAGCGGTAGTAAAGCTCGCGGTAAGACTTCGCCGCGACTTGCCAGCTAAAATCCATGGTCATGGCCTGGCGTTGTACAAACCGCCAAAGCGAAGGCCGGGACCACAATACGAAAGCACGCCGGATCGCGCGTAGCAGCGACCAGGCATTACTGTCTTCAAAGACAAACCCACTGGCGATACCGTCCGCCAGGTTTTCCAGCGAACTGTCAGAGACCGTATCCGCCAGCCCACCGGTACGCCGCACCAGCGGCAGCGTGCCATACTTCAGCCCATACAACTGCGTTAAGCCGCACGGTTCAAAACGGCTGGGTACCAGAATGACGTCGGCCCCGCCCATGATGCGGTGCGAGAAGGCTTCGTGATAACCAATTTGCACCCCTACCTGTCCGGGATGTTCCGCCGCAGCGGCCAGGAAGCCTTCCTGTAATACTGGGTCGCCCGCGCCAAGCAGCGCCAGTTGCCCCCCCTGCTCTAACAGACCCGGCAGAGCCTCCAACACCAGATCCAGCCCTTTCTGACTGGTCAGACGGCTCACGACAGCAAACAGCGGCACTTTATCGTTAACCTTAAGTCCCATCGCAATTTGTAGCTGACGTTTGTTCTCCGCCTTCTCATCCAGCGTGTCGCGCGTATAGCGCGAGGCCAGTAGCAGATCGGTTTCCGGGCTCCAGATTTTTTCATCAACGCCGTTCAGCACGCCGGAAAGTCGCCCTTCCCGATGACGCTGTTGCAACAGACCTTCCATGCCGTAGGCAAACTGCGGCTCGGTAATCTCCCGCGCGTAGGTCGGACTCACCGCCGTGATGTGGTCGGCGTAGTACAACCCGGCCTTCAGGAACGAAATCTGCCCGTTAAACTCCAGCCCGTGCACATTAAAGAACGACCATGGCAATTGGATGTCATCCATATGCTTTGCATAAAACATGCCTTGATACGCCAGGTTGTGGACGGTGAACACCGATTTCGCCGGATGGCCGCGGGCCGCCAGATACGCCGGGGCCAGACCGGCATGCCAGTCGTGCGCATGCACCACATCCGGGCGCCAGAATGGGTCAAGGCCGCAGGCCATTTCACATCCGGCCCAGCCGAGCAACGCAAAACGCAGGACGTTATCGGTATAAGCGAACAGGTTGGTGTCGTGATACGGACTACCCGGACGGTCATAGAGATGCGGCGCGTCCACGAGGTAAATGCCGACGCCGTTGTAATGCCCGAACAGCAGCGTAATTCTGCCTGCAAAGGTATCGCGACGCGTCACCACCTGAGCATCAGGAATGCCGCGACGGATATCCGGAAACGCCGGGAGCAGCACGCGGGCATCTACACCGTCGGCAATTTGCGCGGCCGGTAACGCCCCAAGAACATCCGCCAGTCCCCCGGTTTTAAGCAGGGGGAACATCTCTGAACATACGTGTAAAACCTGCATTATCGCTCCTGTTTGATTTGCAGTTTGCGCAGCATTTCACGCGTGACCAGCACAATGCCTTCTTCTGAGCGGTAGAAGCGACGAGCATCCTCTTCCGCATTTTCACCAATCACCATGCCTTCAGGGATAACGCAGGCGCGGTCAATGATACAACGACGTAACCGGCATGAGCGTCCTACCCATACTTCAGGCAACAACACTGCCGAATCAATGTTACAGAATGAATTCACCCGCACTCGCGGGAACAGAACGGACTGCACCACCACCGAACCAGAAATAATACAGCCGCCGGAGACCAGCGAGTTCAGCGTCATTCCGTGGCTACCGGAACGGTCCTGCACAAATTTCGCCGGCGGCAGAGACTCCATATGCGTACGGATTGGCCAGTCCTGGTCGTACATATCCAGTTCAGGCGTCACCGAGGCCAGATCGAGGTTGGCCTTCCAGTAAGCTTCCAGCGTTCCCACATCGCGCCAGTACGGCTCGGATTCCGGGTCAGACTGTACGCAGGACAATGGGAAGGGATGTGCATACGCCATGCCAGCTTCGGTGATTTTTGGGATGATGTCTTTACCGAAATCGTGACTGGAGTTTTCATCGAGGTCATCTTCCGCCAGTAATTCATACAGGTAATCGGCGTTAAAAACGTAGATCCCCATGCTGGCAAGAGATTTGGTCGGGTCACCCGGCATGGCTGGCGGGTTGGCAGGTTTTTCAACGAACTCGATAATTTTGTCGCTGTCGTCCACGTCCATCACACCAAACGCGCTGGCCTCTTCGATAGGCACCGGCATACAGGCCACGGTGCAACGCGCCCCCTTCTCGACGTGGTCGATCAGCATACGCGAGTAGTCCTGCTTATAAATATGATCGCCTGCAAGGATCACTACATATTCCGCTTTGTAGCGGCGAATGATGTCCAGGTTTTGGGTTACCGCATCCGCCGTGCCGCGATACCAGTTTTCACCCTGCATTCTCTGCTGCGCAGGCAGCAGATCGACAAACTCGTTCATCTCTTCGCTAAAGAACGACCAGCCGCGCTGAATATGCTGTACCAGCGTGTGCGACTGGTATTGCGTGATCACGCCGATACGGCGGATGCCGGAGTTAATACAGTTGGATAAAGCAAAATCGATAATGCGGAATTTACCGCCAAAGTGCACGGCCGGCTTGGCACGTTTATTGGTCAAATCTTTCAGGCGGGTACCGCGGCCACCGGCCAGGATCAGGGCAACAGATTTTAATGGCAGCTGGCGCGCCAACATAACACGATCGTTCTTCTCTAAACTCACCATGACTAACTCCTTTTTTATCCTCTATGGAACACACACAGTCCGTGCGCAGGTCCCTGCCAGACAGCCGTAAGCACCGGATTGTCCTCTCCGGCAAATGGGGGAATAGCTCGCCATTCCCCTTCAGGTAAAACGATATCTGTCACCTCAAGCGTGGCGTTTATTGCAATCAGGAAACGGTCGGAAAGCAGGATTTGCATCTGCCTCGGGCCGTTTTGCCACTCATCCGCACTTAAGGGTTGTGCGTACTTATTCAGCCAATGAACATTGCCATCGCCCTCTTCCCACCAGCAATCGCCCGTTACTGCGGGAATTTGCTGGCGAAGATGAATCAACGCGGCGGTAAAGGTGGTTAGCCCACCGTTTGCCTGCTGCCAGTCCAGCCAGGTTAAGGCGTTATCCTGACAGTAAGCGTTATTGTTGCCGTGCTGGCTATGGCCATGCTCGTCACCGGCCAGCAGCATCGGCGTCCCTTGAGAGAGCAACAGCGTACTCAACAGCGCATGAATGCTGTCGCGCCGCCGTTCAATCAGGTCCAGCGAACCGCCTAACCCTTCTTTACCATGATTATCACTGTAGTTATTGCTAGTGCCGTCGCGATTTTCCTCACCATTCGCTTCATTGTGCTTATTTGTGAAGCACACACAGTCACGTAGGGTAAAACCGTCGTGCGCGGTCACCAGATTGACCGTGGCGCTGGGTTTGCGGCCATTGCGTTTAAACACGTCGCTGGATGCGGCAAAACGCCCGGCGAATTCTCCTAAAGAGAGATTACGCTGGAGCCAGAAACGTCGCGTCGCATCGCGAAAATGGTCATTCCACTCGGCAAACGGCGGTGGAAAGTTCCCCACCTGATACCCGCCTTCACCGATATCCCACGGTTCCGCAATCAGTTTGACGTGTGAGAGCAGCGGACAGTTTTGGATTGCAGTGAACAACGGCGCATCCTGACGAAACGTAGGCGTACGTCCCATAACCGACGCTAAATCAAAACGAAAACCATCCACGTGGCAAGTTTCAACCCAGTAACGCAGGCATTCACACGCATACTCGACAACGCCGGGATGGCTCAGATTGAGGGTGTTCCCACAACCCGTCCAGTTGTAGTAATCGCCATCATCCCTGATCCAATAATAGCTACGGTTATCGATTCCGCGCAGCGAGAAGACGGGTCCTTCGAGATCCAGCTCGGCGCTGTGGTTCAAAACGATGTCGAGAATGACCTCAATCCCCGCTTTGTGCAGCGCTTTCACCGCATCACGGAACTCATCCAACGCGCTCTCCGGCGAGCAGGCGTAAGCCGGATGCAACGCGAACATAGCGACCGGGTTGTAGCCCCAGTAGTTCGACAAGCCCAGCCGCTGCAGACGCGGTTCGCTGGCGAAATGCGCCACCGGTAGCAGCTCAAGCGCAGTAATGCCAAGGCGCTTGAAATAGTCGATCATCACCGGATGACCCAGCGCTTTATAGGTCCCGCGAAGTTCTTCCGGCAGCTCAGGATGCAGATACGTCAGTCCTTTCACATGCGCTTCGTAAATCACGGTATTGCCCCACGGCGTGCGCGGCGCGGCATCGTCTTCCCAGTCATAATGGTCAGACACCACCACGCCCTTCAGCGCGATGGCGGCATTATCATGATGATCAGGTTCATTTAGCCCGCCGTGCAGCAGCGGGTTATCTTTTAACGCGCCATCCACCCGGCGCGCATAAGGATCGAGCAGCAGTTTCGCCGGGTTAAACCGGTGGCCCTTCTCTGGTTGCCACGGACCATGTACGCGATAGCCATAGCGCAGGCCCGGACGGGCGTTGGCCAGATAACCGTGCCAGACATCGCCGCTACGTCCCGGCAGGTCGTAGCGGAGTTCACAGCCTTGCTCATCGAATACACATAATTCAACGCGCTCGGCGTGGGCCGAGAAAAGCGTGAAATTAACGCCATGGCCGTCATACGTTGCACCATGCGGGGTGGCGTTGCCGGTTGCCAGATGCGTCATTACCCCTCCCGAACCAGCCAGATCGTCGCCAACGGCGGCAACGTCAGGCTCAGTGAGTGCTGGCGGCCATGACTGGCGATTTCATCGCTATGCACCGCGCCGCCGTTACCGGTATTGCTACCGTGGTAATGCATCGAATCGGTATTGAGGATTTCACGCCATTTGCCCGGCTGATTGATACCGAAGCGATAGCCGTGGCGAGGTACTGGCGTAAAATTGCTGATAACGATAATTTCGTTGCCGGCCTTGTCACGACGAACAAAAATCAGCACCGAACGTTCTTTATCGTCAACTACCAGCCATTCAAAACCATAGCTGTCAAAGTCGAGCTCATGCAGCGCCTTGTGATGGCGATAAGTATGGTTCAGGTCACGCACCAGACGTTGCACCCCGTGGTGCCAGTTATCGCCGCCTTCCAGTAAGTGCCAGTCCAGACTGACGTCGTGATTCCATTCACGCCCCTGAGCAAACTCGTTGCCCATAAACAGCAGTTTCTTACCCGGGAAGGCCCACATCCAGCCGTAGTAAGCGCGCAGGTTGGCAAACTTCTGCCATGCGTCTCCCGGCATGCGGTCGAGAATGGATTTTTTACCGTGCACCACTTCATCGTGCGACAGCGGCAGCACAAAGTTTTCGGTGTAGTTGTACAGCATGCCGAAGGTCAGCTTGTCGTGATGATACTGACGATAAACCGGATCCAGTTTCATGTAGTCCAGCGTGTCGTGCATCCAGCCGAGGTTCCACTTATACCAGAACCCTAAACCGCCCATGTCCTGCGGTCTTGATACGCCGGCAAAGTCGGTTGACTCTTCCGCCATGCTTACGGCGCCGGGCACCTGCTCGCCAAGAATACGATTGGTATTGCGTAAAAATTCAATCGCTTCGAGGTTCTCACGACCACCAAATTCATTCGGGACCCATTCCCCTTCTTTGCGGCTGTAGTCGCGATAAATCATCGACGCCACGGCATCCACGCGCAGCGCGTCAATCCCAAAACGTTCAATCCAGTACAGGGCGTTACCCACCAGATAGTTGCTGACCTCACGGCGGCCGTAGTTGTAGATCAGCGTATTCCAGTCCTGGTGATACCCTTCACGCGGGTCACTGTGCTCATACAACCTGGTGCCATCAAACTCCGCCAGACCAAAATCATCTGACGGGAAATGGCCCGGAACCCAGTCCAGAATGACGTTCAGCCCCGCCTGATGCGCGGCATTCACAAAATAGCGGAAATCATCACGCGTCCCGAAACGACGGGTCGGCGCATACATGCCGGTTGGCTGGTAGCCCCAACTGCCGTCGAACGGATGCTCGTTAATCGGCAACAGTTCGAGATGAGTAAAGCCCATCCACTTGGCGTAAGGAATCAGTTGATCCGCTAGTTCGCGGTAGCTCAGCCAGAAGTTGTTATCAGTATGACGACGCCATGAACCCAGGTGCACCTCGTAGATAGAGATCGGCGCATCAAACTGGTTGGCTTTTTTGCGCTCCTCGCTTTGCACCACTTTTTCGGGCAGGCCGCAGATAAGCGACGCGGTTTCCGGGCGCATCTGCGCTTCGAAGGCGTAAGGGTCGGCTTTAATGCGCAGCTTACCGTTAGCATCGATCATCTCGTACTTATACAGCTGACCATGCTGTGCGCCGGGGATAAACAACTCCCAGATACCGCTCTCTTTACGCAGACGCATCGGGTGGCGACGGCCATCCCAGTAGTTGAACTGCCCGACCACCGAAACACGTTGGGCGTTGGGCGCCCAGACTGAGAAACGCGTACCGGTTACGCCATCCATGGTATCCGCATGCGCGCCCAGCGTTTCGTAAGGACGCAGGTGCGTACCTTCAGATAACAGCCAGGCATCCATATCCTGGATTAGCGGACCAAAACGATAAGGGTCATCAATAAGATTCTGCTGGCCATGCCAGACAACGGCTAACTGATAACGAAAGAAATTTTTACGGCGGGGAAGTACAGCACAGAAAAAACCGCGAGAGTCGAGGCAGTCCAGCTTGCCGACTTTACGTCCGGTTTTGGGTTCGATCACCCACACTTCTGTGGCGTCTGGAAGTAAGGCGCGGACTTCAAGTCCCGCGTCAGTTTGATGCATACCGAGTACGGAAAAAGGATCCGCAAAATGGCCTGCAATTAGCGCATTAATCACGTCTCTATCGATACGAACGGACATGGTTGTCATCCTGTTTTATGGTGTCACGCCTTCCAACTGATTTTCGACATCAGGTAGTGACACTTTTTTTGACCTGAACGGCGCAGCACAATTGTGCATCCTCTCTGCGTCGTCCCACCTTCAGGCAACAACTTAATACCTCCGGTATTAAGTCACCCTTAAAGAATAGCCAATGCTTTATCTTACTCCTGGTAAAAAATGAAACATCTGCGCTTACTCCTGTATTACGCAAAAAAATGGGTGACTCAGCACCCATTGATAAAACACGGAACCACTGTGCCGGATGGCGGCATTGCCCGATCCGGCCTGGCGGTTCGCGTCGTTTGTAGGCCTGATAAGCGTCGCGTCATCAGGCAGTCCAACATTACGCCAACTGGCGCAGCATGCGGCGCAATGGCTCCGCAGCACCCCACAGCAACTGGTCGCCCACGGTAAAGGCAGACAGAAACTCCGGTCCCATATTCAGCTTACGCAGACGGCCTACTGGCGTGGTCAGCGTACCGGTAACGGCCGCCGGGGTTAACTCACGCATGGTGATCTCCCGATCGTTTGGCACCACTTTGGCCCACGGATTGTGCGCCGCCAGCAGCTCTTCCACGGTCGGAATAGACACATCTTTTTTCAGTTTAATGGTGAACGCCTGGCTGTGGCAGCGCAGCGCGCCGACGCGCACACACAGACCATCAACTGGGATCACGGCAGACGTGTTGAGAATTTTGTTGGTTTCCGCCTGTCCCTTCCACTCTTCACGGCTCTGGCCGTTATCGAGCTGTTTGTCGATCCACGGAATCAGGCTCCCGGCCAGCGGTACGCCAAAGTTATCAACCGGCAGTTCGCCGCTGCGGGACAGGGTCGTCACTTTACGTTCGATATCGAGAATAGCAGAAGAAGGGGTCGCCAGTTCATCGGCCACATGGCCATACAGATGGCCCATCTGGGACAGCAGTTCACGCATGTGGCGCGCGCCGCCGCCGGAAGCCGCCTGATAGGTCGCCACGGAAACCCAGTCGACCAGGTCGTTGGCAAACAGGCCGCCGAGGGACATCAGCATCAGGCTAACGGTACAGTTACCGCCGACAAAAGTCTTAATACCTTTGTTCAGACCGTCGGTAATCACATCCTGGTTAACCGGATCGAGAATGATGATGGCATCGTCTTTCATGCGCAGCGAAGAGGCCGCGTCAATCCAGTAACCCTGCCAACCGCTTTCACGAAGCTTTGGATAGATTTCGTTGGTATAATCGCCGCCCTGACAGGTCACGATGATATCGAGCGCCTTCAGCGCGTCCAGATCAAAAGCGTCCTGAAGCGTGCCGGTCGCGGTTCCACCAAACGTCGGTGCCGCCTGCCCGAGCTGGGAAGTAGAAAAGAAAACAGGGCGAATGGCGTCGAAGTCACGCTCCTCAACCATGCGTTGCATGAGAACAGAGCCGACCATACCGCGCCAGCCGATAAAACCAACATTTTTCATAGCGTTTTTTTCCTGCGAAGATGTGTGCTGTGTATGTATGCCAGTGTCCTGGTGGCATATCCTTCACCATACAAAATGCAGCCAAAGTCGCAAGTGAAATTAATCAATGATAGCGAAGCCATCAGTAATGCGACTTATCCCGCTGCGCAAGCAAGCAGAAAGTCCGCGGTAATTATCAGGGAATTTGAGTTATGAATGAAATCATTTCAGCGGCAGTTTTATTGATCCTGATTATGGATCCGCTCGGAAATCTGCCCATTTTCATGTCCGTATTGAAACATACCGAACCAAAACGCCGCCGCGCGATTATGATTCGCGAGCTGTTCATTGCGCTGTTGGTGATGCTGATATTCCTGTTTGCGGGCGAGAAAATTCTGGCATTTCTTAACCTGCGCGCAGAAACCGTCTCGATCTCCGGGGGCATCATTTTGTTCCTGATCGCCATTAAGATGATTTTCCCCAGCGCCACCGGGAACAGCACCGGCCTTCCGGCAGGCGAAGAGCCGTTTATCGTACCGCTGGCAATCCCGCTGGTGGCCGGGCCGACAATCCTGGCCTCGTTGATGCTGTTATCACATCAGTACCCAAATCAGATGGGGCATCTGGTGATTGCGCTGCTGATCGCCTGGGGCGGGACATTTGTGATTCTGCTGCAGTCGTCGCTGTTTTTACGCCTGCTGGGCGAGAAAGGGGTGAACGCGCTGGAGCGTCTGATGGGATTGATTCTGGTGATGATGGCAACCCAGATGTTCCTCGATGGCGTACGGATGTGGATGAAGGGGTAATTTCTCTTTATTTGGATCAAATAGCATGTTACCCGGAGAACAGTTCCGTTCACGTTATGTTCATTGCTTCTCTGAGATCTCGTCACCAGTGAACGTGTTAAGGGGGCTACGCAGCCCCCTTAACAATCCCGGCTCTCCGGCAGGAAAATCACCGCGTCGCGGTTCCCTCGCCTTATTCCTCCAGGCTACCCGGCCTACGATGTGGTTCTGTGCCCGTTTCCAGGCCCGGTAAGCGCAGCGCCACCGGGCAACAAGACTCAGCTCAGCAGTTGGAAAGCAATCATACCGACAATCGCGCCGACCGTACCGAGGATGGTTTCCATCATCGTCCAAGTCTTCAGCGTTTGCGCTTCGGTCGCGCCGGTGAATTTCCCGAACAGCCAGAAACCGGCGTCGTTAACGTGGCTGACGACGATTGAGCCGCCTGCGATACAGATAGACAGCGCCGCCATCTGCGCGCCGGAGTAGTTCAGTTGCTCAATCACCGGCATGACCAGACCGACCGCCGTTAAGCAGGCCACGGTCGCGGACCCCTGAATGATACGTACTGCCGCCGCCAGCACGAAGCAGGTAATGGCAATGGGCAGCCCCATACCGGTTAACGCTTCACCCAGGGCCGGGCCAACGCCGGAATCAACCAGCACCTGCTTGAACACGCCGCCCGCACCAATCACCAGCAGAATAATCCCCGCCGGTTGCAGCGCGTGACCACAAATCTCCATCACCCGATCTTTTGCCATGCCCTGGCGCACTGCCAGGCCGTAAATCGCCACCAGGCAGGCAACCAGAATCGCGGTAAACGGGTGACCGATAAACTCGAACCATTCGTAGGTTGAAGAACCGACCGGCACAAAGCGCGCGGCGATAGTTTTCAGGCCAACCAGTACTAACGGCAACAGGATCAGCGCCAGACTGAAGCCAAAGGAGGGCATTTTGCCTTCACCCAGATGCGGCTCGGTAATGTCTTCTGGCACATGCAGTTCAACGTAACGGCTGATGAAATTGCCCCACAGCGGCCCGGCAATAATCATGCCCGGAATGGCTGCGCACAGGCCAATCAGGATCATCCAGCCAAAGTCAGCGTGCATTTGGGATGCCAGCAGCATCGGCGCAGGTCCCGGCAGCAGGAACGCCGCAGCGGCCGCCACCCCCGCAAACAGCGGAATAACCAGCTTCACCAGGTTCGTTCCGGTGTGACGCGCCATTGAGAACGCCACGCTTATCAGCAGCACAATCGCCACTTCAAAGAACAGCGGTAGCGCGCAAATCAGGCCGGCCAGACCAATCGCATAATGCGCGCGGCTGTGACCGAAAGATTTCAGCATCTTGACGGCAATCTGATCGACCGCGCCGGTCTCATGCAGAATCTTGCCAAACATCGCTCCCAGCGCCACCACAATCGCCAGAAAGCCGAGCGTGCCTCCCATCCCTTTTTCCATGGTCGCCGCGATTTTATCAAGCGGCATACCGGAAAAGAGACCTGCACCAATAGACACCACCATCAAAGCAACAAAGGCATGCATACGCGCCTTCATCACCAAAAACAGCAGTAATAAAACAGACCCTACTGCTGTTAAAACAAGCGTTAATGTAGTCACTACTTACTGCCCTGGTTAATCACTTCAATGGTGCTAGCTACCACACCGTCCAGCGGCTGATCGATATCAACCACCAGAACATCTTTTTCATTCGCATCCGGTTCTTCCAGCGCTTCGAACTGGGTTACCAGCATTTGCGTTTTGAAGAAGTGCCCTTTACGTGCCTTCAGGCGGCTTTCGATTACGTCAAAATCGCCCTTCAGGTAAATGAATGAGAGGTTCGGGTTACCGTCACGCAACTGATCGCGATAGACTTTCTTCAGCGCGGAACAGACGATCAGCGACACCTTATTGGTACGCTGCATCGCAAAGGCGGCGTCATTCAGCGCCTGTAACCACGGTTTACGGTCGTCATCGTTGAGTGGCTCACCGGAAGCCATTTTCATGATGTTGCTGCGCGGATGGAGAAAATCGCCATCAAGAAACGCGGCCTGCAGTTGATGCGCCACTTCACTTGCGACAGCAGATTTACCGCTGCCTGATACGCCCATCAGAACGTAAACGTGGTGATCATGATTAGTCGTGCTCAAAGCGTTGCCCCCACTGGTACAAGAATCAGGAAATTGTTACGGGTAACTGTTATCGGTAACATTGTCCAGCCGGATAAATAGAGAAGCAATATCCATTCGTGCCCGAAGTGTATAAGTGTGAGCTACTTCAAAGTTGTTGGCTTAAATAGATCCACCCGGTGACAAGGTGAAACCTAAATCTAACATTTTAGGTGTGACTGCTTCACCTCGGATGCGCGCCAGCAGGCGTTCTGCGCCAATGCTGCCCATTCGTTCACGCGGCGTGAGCACACTCGCCAGACGCGGTTCCATTACCTGACCGATATCATGGCCGTGGAAACCGGCAATCGCCATATCGTCAGGGATTCTCAGCCCTAAACGCTGACATTCAAATGCCGCCCCTACCGCCAAGTCATCGTTGGTACAGAACACACCATCCAGTTGCGGATATTCACGCCGCGCCTGACGGATAAGTTCAATACCGGATGAGTAAGATGAAGACTGCTCCACCATCACGCTGTACGGCACCAGATTGGCATCGCGCATAGCCTGTTCGTAGCCCCTCTGTTTGATGATAGTACGTTCATCAAGACGCGCGCCAAGATAAGCAACATGACGGTGTCCACGGGCGATGATAGCGGCGGTCATCTGACGTGCGGCTTCGAAGTTATCAAAACCGACGGCGATATCCAGACACGGGGACTGACTGTCCATCAGCTCGACGACCGGGATACCCGCGACTTCGATCATTTTCAGCGTACGGGGTGTATGGCTACGTTCAGTGAGGATCAGACCATCGATATTCCACGACAGCATCGACTCCAGACGCTCTTGCTCCATTTCGGGCTTATAGCCGTAGTGCGCCAGCATGGTTTGATAACCATGCGCGTCGGTGACGGCCTCAATGCCGCGTAACACTTCCGCAAAAACCTGGTTGGTGAGAGACGGTAACAGCACGCCGATAGCGCGACTGGTGGCGTTAGACAGGATATCAGGTGCGCGATTGGGAATATAACCCAGCTCATCAAGTGCAGCGGCAATTTTTCCCCGCAGCGCCACGGAGACCTGCTCCGGGTTACGCAAAAAGCGACTGACCGTCATTTTGGTCACGCCCACGCGGTCGGCTACATCCTGAAGTACGGGTCTTTTCTTTTTCATCGTCCTGAAGCGTTAAAAAGGGATAGATTTTCCCAGTTTACCACGGACGTGCGTGAACCTTCGCAGAGAAAAAAGGAGTTTTTGATTGTGAGAAATACACAAAATCATTCGAGTTGCATCAAGGCGGCGACGCAGTGAATCCCCGGGAGCGTACATTAAGTACGCTCCCGGGGTGAGCGAGGAAAGCCAACACAGATGCGGCTTGAAGGATGACGTGTATTTTTAGACTGGCGGCAGGTCAAACAACAACACTTCGCTGTCGCTATCGGCATGAATCGAAATTGCCTGCTCATCCCAGATTGCCAGACCATCGCTGGTGGTGGCTTTAGTTCCGTTAATGGTGACATTGCCTTTTACCACCTGGATCCAGACGCGGCGCTCGGCGGCAATCTGATGCACCGACTGCTCATCTTTGAGCAGCGCCCAGCGGTACAACTCCATATCCTGGTACACTTTCAGCGAACCATCGCGGGCATCCGGCGACAGCACCAGCTGTTTGCCCTGCACCGCATCGAAACGGCGCTGTTCATAGCGTGGCGTAATCCCGTTTTCCTGCGGCATGATCCAGATTTGATACAGGTGTAGTTTCTCAGTATTGCTCGGGTTGTACTCCGAGTGTCGGATCCCCGTCCCGGCGCTCATAATCTGGAATTCACCGGCCGGAACCTGCTCTTTGTTGCCCATGCTGTCCTGATGCTCCACCACGCCTTCCAGTACGTAGGTCAGGATTTCCATGTCTTTATGGGGGTGAGTGCCAAAGCCCTGACCTGCGTCGATCACGTCATCGTTAATCACGCGCAGTGCCGAAAACCCCATAAAGTTCGGGTCATAGTAGTTAGCAAAAGAAAAGGTATGCCAGGAATCGAGCCAGCCATGATTCGCATGACCACGGTCGTTCGCTTTGCGTAAATAGATCATTATGTTCACCCCCAGATGTTTTCGATGGAGTAAGTGTGGACCCAATCCGTCTGGGATCATAGAGGGTGAAAATTGACTCCTCTGTTCAAAAAATATGAACAACCTCAGAGGAGTCGGTAAGAGCTATTTGGCGAGGGTTATCGTCGCGGGAGACGCCTGTTCGAAGGCCCGTTCGAGGATTTCCAGGTTAGTAAGAACTTCAGATTCCTTGACGTAATTAGGCGTACCGACGGTCAGCGTCTGGTACAGCGCATCATAGACGCGACCGTAGTCCCCCACTTCCGGTTTCACCTCTTCTTTCACCGTAACGCCATCATCATTGACATACTCCAGCACACCAACAGAATCGTCAGCGGCGAAACCGGGTTCGCCGGGCATAATATTGGCCTTCAAGCTGGTTTCCTGCTGGTCGATACCGTACTTCACAAACGAGCCTTTGGTGCCGTGAACAATAAACTTCGGATAGTCGATTTTCACCAGATGGCTGGTTTTCACAATGGCTTTCAGGTCACCGTAGAACAACTGCGCTTCAAAGGTATCATCCGGGTTCGCCTTGTTGCGCAGACTGCGAATGTCATAGGCTACATGGTCGGGACGCCCGAACAGCGAGATAATCTGATCCATGGTGTGTACGCCCAAACCATAGAATGCGCCGTCCTGCGGCAGGCCCGGTTTGGTTTCCGCCACGGGTCGGTAGTAGTCAAAATGGCTTTCAACTTCCACTATTTCACCCAGTTTGCCGCTCTCAATCGCTTTTTTAGCCGTGAGAAAACAGGAATCAAAACGACGATTCTGATACGGAGTGACGGTCAGTCCTTTGCTTCGCGCCAGTTCGAACAACACTTTTGCTTCCGCCAGCGTCGGCGTGAACGGTTTCTCAACCAGCACGCTTTTACCCGCCTCCAGCGCGCGTTTGGCATATTCAAAATGGCTATCAGCATGTGTACAGACGATCACCAGTTTTACCTGTGGATCGCCCAGCACCTCATCCAGATCGCTGGTGAAGTGAATGTGGGAATAGATCGGCGCCTGCTCTTCCGGTTTAGCGTGACGACGGAAAATATGCGCGACATGCCAGGTATCTTTACGATTCAGAACGTAAGGGAGATGGTAACGGGTGGTGCTTTTACCGAATCCAATAAATGCGCAGTGTAAGGTCATGAGACGATCCTTTTGAAGGTGATTGTTTACACCATAGCGCAAAGCGTGAGGAGACTGAATGTTGGATTCTTTGCCGGGGACAAAATGGCAAGTAAGCCAGGCTGAAACAAAACCCAAAAAAAAGCCAGCAAAAGCTGGCTAAAATAATACTGGAAGCAATGTGAGCAATGTCGTGCTTTCAGGTTCTCCGTAGGGGTTCCCCTGAACGCAGAGCAATAATAATCATTCTCATTCGCACTTGTCTACTTCTTTTTGCAAAAAAATGCAGTTGACGGAGTTTTCTTTCTCAGCGAGTGTAAATGCTTAATTAACCCTGCAGGAGATAAGGAATGAGTGAGATAGTGATACGCCACGCTGAACCGAAAGATTACGACGCCATTCGTCAGATTCACGCCCAGCCGGAGGTGTACCACAACACGCTACAGGTTCCTCATCCTTCCATGGAGATGTGGCAAACGCGACTTGCCGATCAACCGGGGATCAAACAGTTGGTGGCCTGCATCGATGATATCGTCGTGGGACATCTTTCCATTGCAGTTGCCCAGCGCCCGCGCCGCAGCCACGTCGCTGATTTCGGTATTTGCGTTGACGCTCGTTGGCAAAACCGCGGCGTCGCCAGCGCGCTGATCCGCACCATGATCGATATGTGCGACAACTGGCTGCGCGTTGACCGCATTGAGCTAACGGTATTTGTTGATAATGAGCCCGCCGTGGCGGTCTATAAGAAGTACGGCTTTGAAATCGAAGGCACTGGTAAGAAATACGGCCTGCGCAACGGTGAGTATGTTGATGCCTACTTTATGGCGCGCGTGAAATAAATCTCAGGGCGAATTTTTCGCCTTGCTTATTGAAAGGACGCAATAGTGAAAAAGTACCTTCTCCTGGTTTTGCTGGCCTCGCTCTCCCCTGCTTTTGCCACTACCGTACAAAATCTCGATTCCGTACCCAGTGCAATCCAACATCCTGAAGGTAAACAAATTTTCGCTGAGCAAATGGCGGGAGCAACACCAGCGAAAGGATTTGGCGAGCTTCCACAGGGATTATCTGAGAACCAGTGGATTGCCTGGGTTGCGCCGAATGAAGATCCTGGCAACCTGATCCTCACGGGTGCCAAAGCCTGGGGCAAAGACGGCAAATATATTGGCGTCGCCTGTTTCGCTGACAATCAGGCCGATGCCGGGCAGGCAAAGAAATACGCAGATAACAACTGCCCGGAAAACTACAGCAACGGACGCGCTAATAAATTATATCTCGGCGTTTTTTCCTGGCAGAACCAACGGCTAACACCGATTGCTCGTTCGGAAAAACCGTTAAACCAACTCTCGGGGTGGAATAAAGCCGCCGAAAAAGAGAGCGATGATGAGTCCGCCAGACCGCTGGCTTATTATACAAAACTGGATCTGGCACCGTACCGGATAGCACCCGATACACTGGCATTCGGGGTGCGGGGTGGATACTCTGATGCGTATTCCGGCGGTGGCGCATTTTATGAAGTACTGGAACTCTATGCGATCAAAGACAACAGGATAATCAACATATTTTCTGACCTTGTTTATCAATATACGGACATCGCTGGAGACTGGAATAAAGATGGCACAAGGCAGCATGACATCGACGAAAGTAAGTACATTCTCAAAATGCGCTCGGCAAAGACGCACGGATTTTATGATTTAGAACGCGTTAACCTGCAGGATAAAAGCAGCCAAATATTCCACTGGTCTGAATCACTTCAGGGATATGTGCCATAACCACTCCACCTGGCCTACATCATTCAGAATACTGTAGGCCGTTATTCTTAATTTCCCGCCGTTAAATCCAGAAACGGAAGCGCCACCCTGTCCTGAAATAAAGTTATTGATTGCTGCCCATCTTCTCACCGCCGTCATGCTCAGGCCCAACAACCCTCTGAATTATATGGCTATTCACTTTTTATCTTCATCTCTATTTTTCGTAACCTTAATAAAATTAATATTACATTTTTGTTTTTTTTTGGTTTCTGCCGTCACTTTATGGTGACAATCACAACAATATACTTCCCCTGGGACTAACTTAACCACGGTGAGGTAAAAAATGAAATTTGAACGCCATCATAGAATATTGAAGGAACTCAGTATTTCGGGAGCTGTAAAAGTTTCAAATCTGGCGAAATGTCTCAAGGTAACAAAGGAAACTATTCGTTCAGATCTCAATGAACTTGCCGGACAGGGATATCTTACTCGCTGTCATGGTGGTGCATTTATTACCCTTGATTCTCTTGATAACGTCGCAAAAAATGAAATTGCTTATGTGCTAGAAAAATATGAATCAGCACAGAAAATAAAAAAAGGTCTCTCTGCCATGAAAAATAATGTATGTGTTATTGGCTCGTTCAATGTTGATATTATCAGTTATCTACCGAGATTACCCTCAACGGGAGAATCATTGCTTGCCGATAAATTTATTTTTTCACCCGGCGGTAAGGGATGTAATCAGGCATTAGCCGCGAGCTATGCCGATTCTGATGTGCATTTTATTACTAAAGTAGGTTCAGACCATTTTAGTGATTACGCCATTAATTTTATAAACTCATCAAAAATCCATAAAAGTGTTATCTACCAGACCAAAGAAACACAAACAGGTACAGCAACCATCATGGTGAATGGAGATACCGGAGATAATGTCATCGCTATCTACCCTGGCGCCAACATGACAATTTCCCCTGATGAAATCACCATTCAGAAAGAAGCCATTGTTCATTCAGATATTGTTCTTGTACAACTGGAGACGAATTACGAAGCACTGCAGCAAACAATTCGTCTCGCACAAAAAAATGACATACCAGTCATTATCAATCCAGCGCCATACAATGACATGGTTAACACCATCATTGATAACATTGACTATATTACGCCGAATGAAACGGAAGCGGGCCTGCTGGCCAATATGGCGGTTAATGATATCGAATCAGCCAAATGCGCAGCCAAAATTATTCATCAGAAAGGCGTCAAAAATACCATTATTACGTTAGGTAGCAAAGGTTCTCTCGCTTATGACGGAACACAATTCATCTATTCCCCGGCATTTCCGGCAGTAGTAAAAAACACCGCTGGCGCTGGCGACGCTTTCAATGGTGCTCTCGCCTCTGGGCTTGCTAAAGGAAAATCACTGGCATCCGCATTGTGCTACGCCAGCGCATTTGCCTCGCTTGCGGTTGAAACACCGAATGCGTCTGATATGCCGGAAAACGAATCCGTTCTTCATCGCATTCAGGGTTCACATTACAAACAAACTATCTCTACTCACTAAATCAAGGGGCAGACTATGAACAATACGCAGAAAAAACTAAATGTGCTCTTTATTGGAGAATCCTGGCATATTCACATGATTCATTCAAAAGGTTATGACAGCTTCACTTCCAGTAAATATGAAGAAGGCGCCACATGGTTACTGGAATGCTTGAGGAAAGGCGGCGTTGAAATTGATTACATGCCTGCCCACACGGTACAAATTTCATTTCCAGAGAACATTGATGAGTTAAACCGTTACGATGTTATTGTTATTAGCGACATTGGTAGCAATACCTTCCTGTTGCAAAATGAGACATTTTATCAGCTAAAAATAAAGCCAAATGCCCTGGAATTAATTAAAGAGTACGTCAAAAATGGCGGTGGACTACTCATGATTGGCGGCTATCTGTCATTTATGGGTATTGAGGCAAAAGCCAATTATAAGAACACCGTTCTTGCTGAGGTTCTGCCAGTTATTATGCTTGATGGCGATGACCGGGTAGAAAAGCCAGAGGGTATCTATGCTGAGGCCGCCTCACCTGAACATCCTGTTGTTAACGGATTCTCAGATTATCCGGTATTTCTGGGATATAACCAGGTCGTCGCCAGAGACGATGCCGATGTTGTCTTAACAATAAATAATGACCCATTGTTAGTGTTCGGTGAATACCAACAGGGTAAAACCGCCTGCTTTATGAGTGACTGCTCCCCACACTGGGGAACCCAGCAGTTTATGTCATGGCCATTTTATACCGACCTGTGGGTCAACACGCTTCAATTCATCGCCAGAAAATAAAAAACAATGGAGTAACGAAAGTTACTCCTTTTATAAAATATAAGGATTGATGTATGAACAAGAATAAGTACTCAACCCCCTTACTGATGCTTGCCACCATCTTAGCCGGTATGCTTTCCCCGATGCAGTCTGCCGTTAATGGGCAGTTAGGACACTGGTTACAAGACGGTAATGCTTGCGCAGTAATCTCGTTTGCCAGCGGTCTGGTTGTCATGTTTTTTATTATTATTGCGCGCAAAGAAACACGCCAGCAATTCGCCTCAATACCCACTCTGATTAAAAAGAGAAAAATCCCGCTATGGAATTGGTTTGCAGGATTATGCGGGGCGATGGTCGTATTTTCTGAAGGCGCATCCGCCAGCGCGCTGGGCGTTGCCACCTTTCAAACGGCATTAATTTCCGCCCTGCTCCTTTCCGGCCTGCTGTGCGACCGTTTTGGCGTCGGTGTGGATGAGAAGAAATATTTTACGCCATGGCGCATTACTGGCGCATTGTTCGCAGTTATCGCCACAGTTTTTGTCGTGTCGCCACAGTGGCACTCCACCTCGTTTATCCTGCTCGCTATCCTTCCCTTTTTGGCAGGGTTACTCGCTGGCTGGCAGCCTGCGGGGAATGCTAAGGTCGCCGAGGCAACAGGCTCCATGCTGGTGTCCATTACATGGAACTTCATTGTCGGCTTTTGTGTCCTGGGCGCGGCGCTGGCGATCCGTATCGCATTAGGCCATGTCACCGTCCAGTTACCCGATACATGGTGGATGTATCTCGGTGGTCCTCTCGGTCTGCTGTCCATCGGGCTAATGGCGATTCTGGTGAGAGGCTTAGGGCTATTGATGCTGGGCGTAGCGTCAACAGCGGGCCAACTGCTTGGCTCTGTGCTAATTGATGAATTGATCCCTTCATTAGGCAATACGGTCTATCTGGTCACCATCATCGGTACGCTGTTCGCGTTAGTCGGTGCGATTGTTACCACCATACCTGAATACAGAGCATCCAAAATGGCGCAAAAAATGGAGGTGTCAGGATGAAAGGTTTCCTGCAAACCGTAACTGGCCCGGTGGCGAATACTGATATGGGTCTGACGCTACCGCATGAACATCTGTTTAACGATCTGTCATCGGTCGTTGACGAGCCACATTATGCTTTTTCACAGCAACTGGTGGGAAAGAAAGTCAGTGCTGACCTGCAGTGGGGGCTGAAACACGACCCCTACTGCTGCGCCGATAACATGGACCGAAAAGAGATTGATGATGTTATCTTTGAAATCAATAACTTTATGTCCCTGGGCGGCAGGACGATTGTCGACGCCACGGGATCAGAATCCATTGGGCGGGACGCCTCAGCGCTACGAGAAGTTGCCTTAAAAACGGGTTTGAATATCGTTGCGTCATCGGGGCCTTATCTGGAGAAATTTGAAAGCACCCGGATCCATAAACCTGTCGAGCTGTTAGCCTCACTCATTGATAAAGAACTGAATCAGGGTATTGGCGAGACGGATATTCGTGCTGGCATGATCGGTGAAATCGGCGTATCACCTGCTTTTACCCAAGCGGAGCGTAACAGCCTGCGAGCAGCGTCTCTGGCACAATGTAACAACCCCCACACGGCGATGAATATCCATATGCCGGGGTGGCTGAGACTGGGGGATGAGGTGCTGGATATTGTGCTGGAAGAAATGAACGTCTCTCCGGCAAAAGTCTCGCTGGCGCATTCGGACCCTTCAGGAAAAGATGTCATCTATCAACGTAAAATGCTCGACCGCGGCGTATGGCTTGAATTTGATATGATTGGTCTGGACATTACCTTCCCAAAAGAAGGTGTCGCGCCGGGCGTTCAGGAGACAGCTGATGCGGTAGCACATCTGATTGAGTTAGGTTATGCCGACCAAATCGTTTTAAGCCATGACGTTTTTCTCAAACAGATGTGGGCGAAAAATGGCGGAAATGGCTGGGGGTTTGTACCGAATGTCTTCCTCGCCTATCTGGCTGCCCGTGGAGTAGACAAAGATACTCTTCGCAAACTCTGTATTGATAATCCAGCTCGATTACTCACGGCATAATCTGCAAATAGCCCGGTGCCTGACACCGGGCCTGGTAGTAAAAATCAGTACCCCGCCGTTAAATCATCTACGGAACGCGGGTCGGACGCGCCATACAGGGCGCCATCCGGCCCAACCATAATACTTTGCGTGCTGCCCATCGCCTCTTTCAGCGCCACTTTCTGTCCTTTTTGCTCCAGCAACTTAAGCGTGTCCGGGCTGAAGCCCTTCTCGACGCGAAGCTCATCCGGCAACCACTGATGATGGAAGCGCGGCGCGTTGGTCGCTTCGGCGACGTTCATTCCGAAATCAATGCTGTTCACTACCATTTGCAGCACGGTAGTGATGATTCGACTCCCGCCTGGGCTGCCGGTCACCAGCCAGGTTTTCCCGTCTTTTACCACGATAGTCGGCGACATCGACGACAGAGGACGCTTCTTCGGCCCGACCGCGTTGGCATCGCCGCCCACCAGTCCGTATACGTTCGGCACGCCCGGCTTGGCAGAGAAATCGTCCATTTCATTATTGAGCAGAATACCGGTATTACCCGCCACAATCCCGGTGCCGAAGGTTGTATTCAAGGTATAGGTCACCGCCACGGCATTGCCGTCTTTATCCACCACCGAGAAGTGGGTGGTCTGGTTGCTTTCATACGGGGCGAGCTTGCCCGGTTTTATCTGGCTGGAAGGTTTGGCCTTGTTGATATCAATTTGATCGGCCAGTGTTTTCGCATAGGCTTTGTTGGTCAGCGCCTGCCACGGCACTTTCACAAAGTCCGGGTCACCCAGATACTCTGAACGGTCGGCATAGGCGTATTTTTCCGCTTCCGCCATGATTTGCATAGCATCGGCGCTGCCAAAGCCGTACTTCTTCATGTCGAAGTTTTCAAGAATATTGAGAATTTGCACGATGTGAATACCGCCCGAGGATGGCGGCGGCATGGAGAAGACCTGATATCCGCGATAGTCACCACTGATTGGCGTACGCTCAACGGCTTTATAGCTGGCTAAATCCTCTTTGGTCATCAGACCGCCGTTCTTCTGCATTTCCCCGGCAATCTGGTCGGCAATCGCCCCTTTATAAAACGCATCCGGGCCGTTTTCGGCAATCATTTCCAGGCTTTTCGCCAGATCCTTCTGGACCAGCTTATCGCCCTTCTTCAGCGGCTCGCCGTCTTTCCAGAAAATGGCTTTGCTGTTCTCATGATTAGGGATCACTTCGCTGCCGTAAGTTTTTAAGTCGTCGGCCAGCGCATCGTTAACCACAAAACCCTCTTCCGCCAGCTTCATCGCCGGACGCACTACTTTATTCAGCGGCATCGTGCCGTATTTCTCCAGCGCCAGCGAGAAACCCGCCACGGTACCCGGCGTACCGGATGCCAGATGCGACGTCAGCGACTTTTTCGCATCGGCGTTACCCTGATCGTCGAGGAACATATCACGGGTCGCGGCAGCAGGCGCCATTTCACGAAAATCAATCGCCGTAGTGTTACCGTCTTTGGTGCGCAGCAGCATAAAACCACCGCCGCCCAGGTTCCCCGCCTGCGGATGCGTCACCGCCAGCGCGTAACCAACGGCGACGGCGGCATCAACGGCATTGCCCCCCTGTTTGAGGATATCCACCCCGACCTGGGTGGCTAACGCATCCACCGAGGCCACCATTCCCTGCTGCGCACGCACGGGATGGAACACATCTTCCTCGACACCGTAGGATACCGGCGGTGGCGCTGCCGGCGCGGCAACAACGCTAAAACAACTTCCTGAGAGCAGAGCAGCAATGGCTACCCGGCGTAAAAACGTCGGTTTTATCATCGTTATTCTCCAGATGTATGGGGTCGGCCCCCACTAAGCCTGGTGCATAACTCTGAAATAATCATCGTAACGGCGAGAAAGGAGTAAACTTAAGCGATCCCCGAGAGGAGAAAAGCGATGAAACGACTCTTACTTTTAGCCATGCTATTGCCGTTTGCAGGCTTTGCACAGCCCATCAACACCATGAATAACCCGAATCAACCGGGTTACCAGATCCCGAGCCAGCAGCGTATGCAAACCCAAATGCAAACGCAGCAAATTCAGCAAAAAGGGATGCTCAACCAGCAGTTGCAAACGCAAACCCGCATGCAGCAACAGCATATGGAAAACCAAATCAACACCAATTCCCAGCGAGTCCTTCAGTCCCAGCCTGGAGAGTTGAATTCGGGTCAACAGCAGATGCTGCCCAACAGCAACGGTGGCATGTTGAACGGAACCCGCAACCCGGACAGTTCGCTGAATAAACAGCAACATATGCTGTCAGAGAAAAAGAACGGCGACATGCTGAAGCCCTCCAGCACGCCGCAGCCTAACGTTCCGTTAAAAACGATTGGGCCTTAATAGGGTTGAAAATCCGGTCCTATCGTATCAATAGCATCGGTACAGATGCAGTCCACTCCCCAGCGCAGCAGCTCTGCCGCGCGCTGGGGTCGGTTGACGGTATAAACCAAAATACGTAGCCCCGCGTCGCGCAACGCATCCACGCGCGCTTCATCCAGCAGCTTATGATTAAGATGAATCGAGACGCAGCCGAGCCGGGTAGTGAGTTCGCGCCAGTCGTCACGCCATTCATCAAGCAGTAAACCGCGCGGCAGTTCAGGAACCGCCTGCTGCGCCGCTTCAAGCGCGTCAATTTCAAAAGACGACAACAGCGGCGGCGTCATTCCCGCCCACAGTTCACGCGCGGCCAGCGCCACGACTTTGCCGGTTAGCGTTCCGGTGCCGGTAGTGGGTTTAATTTCAATATTCGCCATCATGCCGTGCTGACGGCAGCGCGCGGCCACTTGCGAGAGCAGCGGCAGCGGTTCGCCTTTAAACTCGCCGCTAAACCAACCGCCTGCGTCCACGCGTAATAGATCCTGCCAGTTCAGTTCACCCGCCACGCCCCAGCCGTTACTGGTCCGTTCGAGATTGTCGTCGTGCAGCAAAAAGATCTCGCCGTCTTTCGACAACTTAGCGTCAAACTCAATCATGGTATGCCCGTATCGCGCCCCCACGTCGATCGCCGCCAGGGTGTTTTCCGGAGCCAGCTTACCGCCGCCGCGATGGGCGACAATGTGGGGATAAGGCCAGTTACTCATACGCGTTGTCCTGTTTCGCCATCAAAAAGATGCAAATGATTTTCTGGCAGATGCAGCCACAGCGTGCTGCCTGCCGTCGGGCGATGCTGATGCGCCAGTCGCACCACCAGCTTTTGCTCGCCCCAGCGCCCGTGCGCGAGGTTATCCGCACCCAGCATTTCCAGCGTGTCGACAACCAACGGCACACCGCCATCGGCCTGCGAGCTTAACGCAATATGCTCCGGGCGGATACCCAGCGTCATGTTACGCCCAATACACTCCCGGACGCTCCTGCCGATGGGCAAAGCCATGCCGTCATCCAGTTCAAAATGCGTACCCGAAGCGCTAATACGCCCATCCAGCAGGTTCATCGCCGGGCTGCCGATAAAGCTCGCCACAAAGCGGCTGGCAGGTTTCTCGTACACTTCAACCGGCGTACCGATCTGCTCGGCAATGCCTTTGTTCATCACCATCACCCGCTGGGCAAGGGTCATCGCTTCAACCTGATCGTGCGTCACATACAGCGAGGTGGTTTTCAGTCGGCGATGCAGATGTTGTAACTCCAGACGCATCTGGACGCGCAGCTTGGCATCGAGGTTAGAAAGCGGCTCATCGAACAGGAATACCGCCGGATCGCGAACAATCGCCCGTCCCATCGCCACGCGCTGACGCTGGCCGCCGGAAAGTTCGCGTGGGCGACGTTTGAGCAGTTCACCCAGTTCGAGAATACGTGCCGCCTCTTTCACCCGCTCAGCAATATGCTCCTTACCCATTCCACGGATCTTCAGCCCCCAGGCCATGTTTTCTTCTACGCTCATATGCGGGTAGAGGGCATAGTTCTGGAACACCATCGCAATGCCGCGATCTTTCGGCTCCATCTCGGTGACGCGCTTATTATCGATCCAGATATCGCCGTCGCTGACCCGCTCCAGCCCGGCCACCATCCGCAGCAGCGTAGACTTGCCGCAGCCGGATGGCCCGACCATCACGATAAACTCCCCGTCCGCAACGTCCAGCGTCAGCGGTTTAATCACCTGGGTTTTGCCGTCCCAGCTTTTGGTTACTGCCTGTAGTTTGAGTCCTGCCATTTTATTTCTCACTGTCCACTAAACCACGCACAAAGGCACGCTGCATGGCTAACACGATGATTACCGGAGGGATGAGCGTCAGCAGCATGGCTGCCATCACCTGATTCCATTGGGTGGTACCTTCGCCGGTGGCGATCATGCCTTTGATGCCCGCTACCGCAGTGCCCAGGTTGACATCGGTAATAATTAACAACGGCCACAAATACTGGTTCCAGCCGTAAATAAAGGTGATCACGAACAGCGCCGCCAGATTGGTTTTTGACAGCGGTAGCACGATATCGCGGAAAAAGCGCATCGGTGACGCGCCGTCAATACGCGCCGCTTCAACCAGCTCATCCGGCAGGGTCATAAAGAACTGACGGAACAGGAAGGTCGCGGTAGCCGACGCCATCAGCGGCAGCGTCAGGCCCGCGTAGCTGTCGAGCATTTTCAGGTTGGCGATCACTTCTACCGTCGGGAAAATACGCACCTCAACCGGCAGCATCAGGGTGATAAAAATCATCCAGAAGAACAGATTGCGCAGCGGAAAGCGAAACCAGACGATGGCGAATGCGGAGAGTATAGATACGGTGATTTTCCCCACCGTAATACTGAACGCCATGATGAAACTGTTGAGCATCATCAGCCAGAACGGCGCACTGTTGACGCCCACGCCGTTGACCCAGATGTATTTCATGTTTTCCAGCAACTGCGTGCCGGGAATCAGCGTCATCGGCGTTTCAAATACCGCTTTGTTGTCCAGCGTCGCCGCGACAAACGCGACGTACAACGGGAACAGGATCACCATGATTCCCAGCATCAGCATGGTATGGCTGAATATTGTCAGCCCACGACGGTTCTCAATCATTGGTAACGCACCTTACTTTCCACATAGCGGAACTGCACCACCGTCAAAATAATGACCAGGAACATCAGCACCACCGACTGCGCGGCTGACGCAGAGAGATCCAGGCCGACAAAGCCTTCACGATAGATCTTATAAATCAACGTCGTGGTCGCCTGTACCGGCCCACCTGCCGTGGCGGCGTCGATCACCGGGAAGGTGTCAAAGAAGGCATACACCAGATTCACCACCAGCAAAAAGAAACTGACCGGCGCAATCAGCGGCAGCGCTAATTTAAAGAAGCGGCGAACCGGTCCTGCGCCATCAATCGCGGCGGCTTCGATCAACGACCGGGGAATAGATTGCAGTGCGGCAAAGAAGAACAGGAAGTTGTAACTAATCTGCTTCCAGACCGACGCGAACACCACCAGAAACATGGCCTGACCGCTGTTTTGCGCGTGATTCCAGTCATAGCCAAACTCAGCGAGCAAATGGGTGATCAGCCCGCGACCCGGGTTAAACAGGAAGATCCACAGTACGGCGGCAACGGCGGGCGCAACAGCGTAAGGCAACAGCATCAACGTCTGGTAAAAACGGCTACCGCGCACGACATAATTCACCAGCGCAGCAAAAAACAGCGACACCAGCAGGCCGCTTACCGTAACCAGCGTACTGAACTTTATCGTCGTCCAGAACGAATCAAGGTAGTACGGGTCATGAAACAGCGCGACAAAGTTTTCCAGTCCGACAAACTGGCTGGAAAGGCCAAAAGGATCAACGCTTTGTAGCGAGTACCACAGCGCTTCACCGGCGGGCCAGATAAAGAAAATAACGGTGATAACCAACTGCGGGGCCACCAGTAAATAGGGAAGCCAGCGCGAGCGAAACACCGGACGGGATGAGGACATTGAGGTTTGATTCCTGAACAGCGCCAGATGGCGCTACGCTTATCCGACCTACGCGCATTTGTAGGCCGGGTAAGGCGCAGCCGCCACCCGGCATTTCACATTACGATTTGGTCGATTGCTCAAAGCGGCGCAGTAACTGATTGCCACGCTCAACCGCGGCATCCAACGCCTGCTGTGGGGTTTTCTTTCCAGTCCACACGCTTTCCAGCTCTTCATCCACGATGGTACGGATCTGCGGCATGTTGCCCAGACGCAGCCCTTTAGTGAACGGCAACGGCGGTTTGTTCAGCATCTGACGGGTGGCGATATCGGCCCCGGGGTTCTTATCATAGAAGCCCTGCTCGCGAGTCAGATCGTACGCGGCGGTGGTGATCGGCAGATAGCCGGTCTTCTGGTGCCATTCGGCAGCAATCTCTGGTTTCGCGAGGAAGTTAAGGAATTGCGCCACGCCTTCGTAGGTGGCTTTGTCTTTGCCCTGCATCACCCACAGACTGGCTCCACCGATAATCGCGTTCTGCGGTGCGCCCTTCACATCGGCATCGTACGGCATCATGCCAACGCCATAGTTGAATTTGGCGTAGTGGCGGATGTCGGCCAGAGAACCTGAAGAAGCGGTGGTAATGGCGCAATCCCCGTTGTAGAACTTCTCGGTGGATTCATCTTTACGTCCAAAGTAGCTGAAGTCGCCCTTTTTATTCAGCTCTTCCAGTAGTGCAATGTGTTTCACCTGCTCCGGTTTATTGAACTCCAGCACCGCATCAGTACCGTCAAAACCGTTGTTTTTGGTGGCGACCGGCAGGCCGTTCCAGGCGCTGAAGTTTTCAATCTGGATCCAGCCCTGCCAACCGCTGGCATAGCCACACTTCATACCTGCGGCTTTCAGCTTCGCGGTGTATTCCGCCAGATCCTGCCAGGTTTTTGGCGGCTGCTCAGGATCTAAACCGGCTTTTTTGAAGGCATCTTTGTTGTAATACAGCACCGGCGTGGAGCTGTTAAACGGCTGGGAGAGTAAATGTCCGCTTTTCGAGTCAGTGTAATAACCGGAAACCGTCGGCACGAACTGAGATTCATCAAAGTTAATACCGGCCTCTTTGAATACTTCATAGACCGGTTTAATGGCTTTCGAGGCCATCATCGTTGCCGTCCCCACTTCATAAACCTGCAGCAGCGCAGGCGCGTTTCCGGTACGGAAGGCGGCAATACCTGCGCTCAGGCTTTGCTCATAGTTGCCTTTATACTGTGGAACAATTTTGTAGTCGGGATTGGCGGCATTAAAACGTTGCGCCAGTGAATCAACTTCTTTACCCAGTTCGCCTTCCATTGAGTGCCAGAACGGGATGGTGGTGACTGCCAGCGCCTGACCTGCAAATGCCAGGCTAAGTGCCAGTCCTAAAGCTGTATGTCGTAACGATATCATCGGTTATCTCTCTTGTTGTGCCGGATGCGCGATATCACGCGTTTTATGCTCGCGGGGGTAACATGACATGCTCGAATGACAGAAAAATAACTTTTTTATTACAAAAAAAAGATAGTAAGGCGACAAACAGATGGCAAGGCGGTGAAAGCGGAGTGACAGGAAAATGCGGGGTGGAGCACAACAAAGCCGGGGAGGTGCCTTACCCGGCCCATAAAAAGATTTGCCGTACAGATGAGATCACTCAGGCTGTGCGAACGTAAACTCCAGCGCCAGTCCCAGGACCTGCATACCGTGGATATTATCTTCCGGCGATATCGCCGCCAGACTTTCCAGAAACTTGAGCCGTCGCGACTGGGCGTTAATGATGAGCTTTCCTCGTAACGCAGGAAGCTTCAGCGAAGTGATGGGATAAACCACACGGCCAACGACTTCAACCGGCAGCTTGCGTAAGTCGACCTGCTGCAGCACACCAACAGAAGAGTACAGCAATGCAACAGGCGTAACGGCAAGCAACGGCGCGCTACTGATACTCACGAAATCCAGAAGTAGCTCGGGGCGCAGATAGTGCAGTCCATTAAAAGAGACCGTAACACCGTCTATTGCGGGCATGGGCAGCACGTCAGTTTGACGCGGTAAATCATTCATTCAATTACCATTGACTCAAGATATACATCAAGCCGTTGATTATGCAGCAAATAACCTATACTTGCTGGGACAAGGCTCGCAATACCTGCAGATTTAGCTAGCGACGTTACCTGACACGCTGCCCATTGACTCCGGTAACGTTAATCCCGACGCCAGCGTCGCTCAAATTCATTCTGTAAACGCTGCTGTTCCCGCCGCTCACGTTCACGTTGGATATCTGATTTTTCATCTTCCCAGCCAGGGCATACCGAGCTGGTGAATACTTCGCAGGGCGAGCTGGATTGTGCCAACGGGTTGGCCGGTTTCTCTTCCCAGATAGATGGATCGCGCGGGTCGAACGTTTGCGGTTCCAGTGCCTGAACACCAGATGCAAACGCCAATAACAGAGTTCCAATCATCATGCAGGTACCTGAACGTATCATCCTTTCTCCATGTTCATGTTATTATTGATAACCATTCTCAATAATAACATAACGCGATAAAAAGGGGCCATCAGGCCCCTTAGCTCTTAAGAGAAATCTTAACCGCCCAGATAAGCGCTACGCACCGCTTCATTCGCCAGTAGCGCATCGCCGGTGTCTTCCAGTACCACATGACCGTTTTCCAGCACGTAGCCGCGGTCGGCGAGTTTCAGCGCCTGGTTGGCGTTCTGCTCGACGAGGAAGATGGTCATCCCCTGCTCGCGCAACTGCTCGATGGTATTAAAGATCTGCTGGATGATAATCGGCGCCAGACCCAGCGACGGCTCATCAAGCAACAATAGCCGGGGCTGGCTCATCAGCGCACGACCTATCGCCAGCATCTGCTGTTCACCGCCGGACATGGTACCCGCACGCTGAATGCGACGCTCATGCAGGCGCGGAAACAGGTCATACACCCATTTGATACGTTCCTGAAACTGGTCCTTCTCGGCAAAGAAACCGCCCATCGCCAGGTTCTCTTCCACCGTCATGCGCGAAAACACACGACGCCCTTCCGGGACGATCGCCACCGCTTCACGCATGATTTTAGCCGTTTGCCAGTCGGTAATGTCTTTACCATCAAAGACAATGCGTCCGCTGGTCGCGCGTGGGTCGCCGCATAACGTACCGAGCAGGGTGGTTTTCCCCGCGCCGTTGGCACCGATAAGCGTTACGATTTCACCCTGATTGATATACAGGCTCACCTCGTGCAGCGCCTGAATTTTGCCGTAGTGGGCGCTGACTTTATCGAACGATAACATCGCCTTATCCATATTATGCCTCGCCCCCATTATGCTTCACCTAAATAGGCGCGGATCACGTCCGGGTTATTACGAATCTGTTCCGGCGTCCCGTTCGCCAGCGGCGTGCCCTGGTTTACCACGTAAATACGGTCGGAAATGCCCATCACCAGTTTCATATCGTGCTCAATCAACAGAATGGTGGTGTTGTGATGATTGCGCAGTTCGGCAATCAGCTCATCCAGCTCTTTGGTCTCTTTCGGGTTGAGACCAGCGGCAGGCTCGTCAAGCATCAGGATCTCAGGCTGCGTCACCATGCAGCGGGCGATCTCCAGGCGACGCTGGTCACCGTAGGCGAGATTACTGGCCTGACGGTTGGCATGCTCCAGCAAACCAATACGCGCAAGCCAGGTGGCGGCGCGATCCAGGGCTTCACTTTGCGCGCGACGGAACGACGGCGTTTTTAACAGGCCGGAAAAGACACCGGTTTTCAATTGCTGATGTTGCGCCACCAGCAAGTTTTCAATCACCGTCATTTCGCGAAACAGGCGTACGTGCTGGAAAGTACGCACCACGCCCATACGCGCGATTTGCTGACCCGGCAGCCCTTCCAGATGCTGGTCACGCAGCTTAATCGTCCCACCCGTCGGTTTATAAAAACCGGTCAGGCAGTTAAAGACCGTGGTTTTTCCCGCGCCGTTCGGCCCGATTAACGAGACGATTTCCTGCGGTCTCAGTTCCAGCTCAACGTTGTTCACCGCCAGCAGACCGCCGAAGCGCATCATCAGGCCGTTAACGGATAATAATGGCTGACTCATGCCTGCTCTCCTTTTGCTTCCCCGTTTTTCAGCTTCAACTGCGGACGGGTCATCGGTAACAAGCCCTGCGGACGCCAGATCATCATCAGTACCATCAAACCACCCAGCATTAACATGCTGTATTCATTGAAATCACGCATCAGTTCGCGTGACACCACCAGCAGGATAGCTGCGAGAATGACCGCAAACTGCGAGCCCATTCCACCCAGTACCACAATCGCCAACACAAAGGCCGACTCGGCAAAGGTGAACGATTCCGGGCTGACAAAACCCTGCCGCGCGGCAAACAGCGTGCCGGCAAAACCCGCGAACGCGGCGCTGATGGTAAAGGCGGTCAGCTTGATGCGTGTAGGATTTAAGCCCAGCGAACGGCAGGCGATTTCATCTTCACGCAGCGCTTCCCACGCACGTCCCAGCGGCATGCGCAGCAGACGGTTGATGACAAACAGCGAGAACACCACCAGCAGCAGCGCCACCAGATAGAGGAAAATCACGCGATCGGACGGGTCATACTTCACGTTAAAGAAGTTGCTGAAGGTATCCCAGCCGCCTTCACGCGCGCTGCGGCTGAACTCAAGACCGAAAAAGGTGGGTTTCGGGATCTGGCTAATACCGTTCGGGCCGCCGGTGATTTCGGTGTTGTTGAGCAGCAGGATACGGACGATTTCGCCGAAGCCTAAGGTCACAATCGCCAGATAATCACCGCGCAGACGCAGGACCGGGAAGCCGAGCAGGAACCCCGCAGCGGCAGAAACCAGCCCCGCCAGCGGCAGACAGGTCCAGAAACCGAGGCCGTAATAGTGGTTCAGCAGCGCAAAGGTGTAAGCGCCGATGGCATAGAAGCCGCCGTAGCCCAGCACCAGCAGACCGGAAAGCCCCACCACCACGTTTAAGCCGAGGCCGAGGATGATATAAATCATCGTCAGCGTGGCGATATCGACCGTGCCGCGCGAGACCATAAACGGCCATGCCACGGCAATCACCAGCAGCGCCACCAGAAACAGTTTCTGTTTAACGGTGGAGCCGTCAATCGCTGGCAGAATAAACTTCGGCCCGGAGACGCTCTTCAGACCTTTCTGGAACGCCGGACGCAACAGTTGGAAAAGAAACACGACGCCAGTGCCGATAAACACCCACTGCCAGCGGATATCCGCAGCGGTGTCCACCACCAGTTTGGTGCCGTCCAGCTCTAACTGGACGCCCATGAAGACGCCCGCCAGGATGAAGAACATGGCGGCAGAGAGCAGCGCCATTGCAAAATGCATCGGTTTCATACTTTCTCTACCTCCGGACGACCCAGAATACCGGTCGGCATCACCAGCAGTACCAGAATCAGCAACGCGAACGACACCACGTCTTTGTATTCCGTACTCAGATAAGCAGAGGAAAGCGCTTCGGCAACGCCCAAAATCAGGCCGCCAATCATCGCGCCAGGAATGCTGCCAATGCCGCCCAGTACCGCCGCGGTAAAGGCTTTCATCCCGGCCATAAAGCCGATGTAAGGGTTAATTACGCCATAGAACTGACCGAGCAGCACGCCCGCAACCGCCGCCATTGCCGCACCGATCACAAAGGTCAGCGCAATCACGCGGTCGGTGTTAATGCCGAGCAGGCTGGCCATTTTCAGATCTTCCGCACAGGCGCGGCAGGCACGTCCCATACGCGAATAGCGGATAAACAACGTCAGTGCCAGCATCGCGAGGAAGGTTACAATCCAGATAACCAACTGCATAGTGGTGATAGATGCAGAGAAGTTATCACTACTGCCGACAGTCCACTGGCCGTTAAACAGGCTGGGCAGCGCCACGTCGCGTGAACCTTCCGTCAGGCTGACGTAGTTTTGCAGGAAGATGGACATCCCGATAGCGGAAATTAGCGCGATCAAGCGCTTGGAGCTGCGCACGGGCCGATACGCCACCCGTTCAATACTCCAGCCGTAGGCGCTGGCAATCACAATCGCGCCGACGAAACCCGCCGCGACCAGTAGCCAACTGGAATCAATCCCCATCATCATTAGCGCAGCGATGATCATAAAGGAGACATAGCTGCCGATCATATACACCTCGCCATGGGCGAAGTTGATCATGCCAATAATGCCGTACACCATCGTATAACCGATGGCGATCAGCGCGTAGGTGCTTCCCAGCGTGACGCCGTTAAACATCTGCTGCAAGAAATAGAGGAACTGCTCGGACATAAGGTAACCTTTCTTAACCCGCCCGTTTTGCACGGGCGGTGGGATAACTCGTCTTCAGGTATTACTTCGCGACGGTTGATGAACCATCTGCGTGCCACTGAAAGACACCAAACTCAAATCCCTTCAAATCGCCTTTTTCGTCCCATTTCAGCGGCCCAATCACGGTATCAGCCCCGTGTGCTTTCAGATCTTTCACCAGATCCAGCGGCTCTTTGCTTCCGCTGCGATCCATTGCGCTCGCCAGTGACTGGACGGCTGCATAAGTGATCCACACGTACGGTCCGGTTGGATCTTTCTTGTCAGCTTTGAGCGCATCGACAATTGCTTTATTCGCCGGATCCTGGTCATAACGTTTTGGCATCGTCACCAGCATGCCTTCTGCGGCATCACCGGCGATGTTAGACAGAGATGCATTACCCACACCCTCTGGCCCCATAAACTGCGTTTTCAGGCCAACGGATCGCGCCTGGCGCAGCATTTGCCCCATTTCCGGGTAGTAGCCGCCGTAATAGACGAAGTCGATATTTTCTTTCTTCAGACGGGCAATCAGCGCAGAGAAATCTTTTTCCCCGGCGGTGATCCCATCAAAGAAGACGATGTTGGCTTTGCCCGCTTTCAGGCTGTCCTGCACCGAACGCGCCAGGCCTTCGCCGTATTGCTGTTTATCATGGATGATGGCGATGCGCTGCGGCTTCACCTTCTCCAGAATGTATTTCGCGGCGGTTGGTCCCTGAGAGGAGTCCAGACCCGCAGTACGCATAATGTGTGCGTAACCGCGCTGGGTCAGTTCCGGGTTAGTGGCGCCCGGGGAAATCATCAGGATCCCTTCGTCTTCATAGATGTCTGACGCTGGCTGAGTCGAAGATGAGCACAGGTGGCCAATAACATACTGAATACCGTCGTTGACGATTTTGTTTGCTACGGCAACGGCCTGTTTTGGATCGCAAGCATCGTCATATTCCACGGCCACCAGCTTGTCGCCTTTGATCCCGCCTTTGGCATTGATATCTTTAATGGCCTGACGTGCTCCATTAAATTCCATATCACCCCACTGCGCGACCGGACCCGACATCGCCCCGACAACAGCCACCTTGATATCTTCTGCCATGACAGCATGCGACATTGCCAGTGCTATCACCCCTGCGATGATTGTTTTCGCATTCCGTTTCATTAACTGAATCCCCATTCGTGACGTAATTAATATTTTGTATTTATGTGGTTAAAAAGCAGACTGTGCTTTTTTTGAACTGCACTATTTTTACCAGTCTCATTAATGGGTTAGCGCAGTTTTTTAAGCAAAATCAGACTAAAATCTCTATATTTCAGTCGATTAAGAAAAGATAATATTCTGCTTTTCACTATAGATAAACAAAAAAAAGCACGTTTGTCAGCATAAAATAACGGTACAAAGAGCGGAATAAAATGCTGCATTCCAGGGTATTATCCTGCCTGTTTTTCAATCTCTAATGTTTCAAACTGTCATTACCGTTGTCGCAAAACTATTAACCTGGTTAATCGCATAAAAAAGAGAAAGCATCCGGGTGAATTATTTCGGTACACTGATCTCATCTTTTGTGATTTGGACATGCTGCTAATGAAGCTGACCATCGTTCGTTTAAACAACTTTAGCGCCCAGGATCTGATTGATCTGGGCAAAATCTGGCCGGAATATTCCGCCTCATCATTAAGCGTAGATGAAACGCACCGGATCTACGCCGCGCGTTTTAACGAGCGTCTGTTAGGCGCAGTACGTGTCACCCTGAGCGGCACACAAGGTGCTCTGGATTCGTTGCGCGTACGTGAAATCACCCGTCGTCGCGGCGTCGGGCAGTATTTGATCGAAGAGGTGATCCGTGAAAACCCAAGTGTGAGTTCATGGTGGATGGCAGATGTAGGCGTTGAAGACCGCAGCGTGATGGCCGCGTTTATGCAGGCGTTAGGCTTTACAGCCCAGGCAGATGGCTGGGAAAAAAGATAAAAAAGCCGGATGGCGCTGACGCTTATCCGGCCTACATGCTGGGAGCAAAAAATAAAAAACCACCTCGCAATTTTCCAGGTATGTAGGCCGGGTAAGGCGAAGCCGCCACCCGGCACTCAATTACTTGGCGTCGGTCGCCGTCCCATTAGCATGCCAGTCAAACACGCCGAATTCGAAGCCTTTCAGATCGCCCTTCTCGTCCCAGGACAGCGGCCCCATTACGGTTTCTACTGAGTTTGCTTTCAGGTACTTGGCAATTTCAGCCGGATCGTCAGACTGGTTCAGGCCGGCCTGCAAGGATTGCAGCGCGGCGTAAGTGGTCCACACGAATGCGCCACTCGGATCCTGTTTCTTGGCCTTGATAGCATCCACAATCGGTTTGTTCGCTGGCACCTGGTCGTAGTTCTTCGGCTTGGTTACCAGTAAGCCTTCCGCAGACTCACCCGCAATGTTAGACAGCGACACGTTCGCTACCCCTTCCGGACCCATAAACTGGGTTTTCAGACCTGCGGCACGAGACTGACGCAGGATCTGCCCCATTTCCGGGTGATAACCACCGTAGTAAACGAAATCGATATTCTCTTTCTTCAGGCGCGCCACCAGCGTCGAGAAGTCTTTTTCACCGGCGGTAATTCCGTCAAAGAACACCACGTTAGCGTTGCCTTTCTTCAGGCCGTCCTGCACCGCACGCGCCAGACCTTCGCCGTACTGCTGCTTATCGTGAATGATGGCAATGCGTTGCGGCTTCACTTTTTCCAGAATGTATTTGGCGGCAGTTGGCCCCTGATCGGAATCCAGGCCGGTGGTGCGCATCACCAGCTTATAACCACGCGCGGTCAGCTCCGGCGCCGTCGCTGCCGGGGTGATCATCAGAATGCCTTCATCTTCATAGATATCTGACGCGGGCTGGGTAGACGATGAGCACAGATGGCCGATAACGTATTTAATCCCGTCGTTGACCACTTTGTTCGCGACCGCTACCGCTTGTTTCGGGTCACAGGCATCGTCATATTTCACCACGACCAGTTTGTCACCTTTCACCCCGCCCTTGGCGTTGATATCCGCAATCGCCTGCTCTGCGCCAGTAAACTCCTGATCGCCATACTGCGCTACCGGACCGGACATTGCGCCGACAACGGCCACTTTAATATCCTTAGCAAACGCCATATTGCTCAAAGACAGGGCGATACATCCTGCCAATAACGCTTTACCCTTCATATTCATCCTGACAATCCCCATTATTGTGGTTATTACGTGTGTTGTGATGTTGTTGTTCAGCACTTTATTTCGATTATTGGATAGCCACCCGTGCTTTAGCAGCATACTCTGCTAAAACATACCCGATTTTTATTATTTTGGAATAGCTAAATTTACATCCAGATAACAAATTCGTGTCTGGGGAGGGGAGGAAAGGTCGTAGGCCCGATAAGCAAAGCGCCATCGGGCAAAGGTGTTGCCGGATGGCAGCGTACACGCCTTATCCGGCCTACAAAAAACAAAACCCCCGAATTCACATTCGAGGGTTCATTGGCAATGCGCGAAGATTACGCTTCGATTGCCGCGCGCAGTTTTTTCATGGCGTTCTTTTCAAGCTGACGAACACGTTCAGCGGAAACGCCGTAGCGATCGGCCAGTTCCTGCAACGTCGACTTGTTGTCTTCGTCCAGCCAACGGGCGCGGATGATATCCTGGCTACGTTCGTCCAGACCTTCCATGGCGTGAGTCAGTTTGTTCGCGGCCTGATCTTCCCAGTTATCTTCTTCAATGCCATCGGCAAAGTTAGAGGATTTATCCTGCAGATACAGAACCGGCGCCATCGGCTGGCTGTCAGACTCGTCGTCTGAAGACATATCAAACGTCATGTCCTGCGCCGCCATACGGGATTCCATTTCGCGCACGTCTTTGCTGGAAACACCCAGCTCACGAGCCACCATTTCAACTTCGTCCTGGTTGAACCAACCCAGACGCTGCTTGGTTTTACGCAAGTTAAAGAACAGCTTACGCTGTGCTTTAGTGGTCGCGACTTTCACGATACGCCAGTTACGCAGAACGTATTCATGGATCTCAGCTTTGATCCAGTGCACGGCGAAAGAAACCAGGCGCACACCCACTTCCGGGTTGAAACGGCGCACGGCTTTCATCAGGCCGATATTACCTTCCTGAATCAGATCCGCCTGCGGCAGGCCATAGCCCGCGTAGTTACGAGCAATATGAACAACAAAGCGCAGGTGAGACAGGATCAGCGTTTTAGCTGCTTCCAGATCGCCCTGGTAATGCAGCTTTTCAGCCAGCGCCCGCTCCTCGTCAGCCGACAACATCGGCCACGCGTTCGCAGCCCGGATGTAAGACTCCAGGTTACCAACAGGGGCTAAAGCTAAATTTTGCATTTCTTTGGTCATTCAAATCCTCTCAATCTTTTCATCTGGCGCGTTGGCAAAAACTAATTAACAAAAACCAGTAGCAACAACCATGCCAGAGCTTATGAGCAACGAGAATATCATTCAATCTTTTATCAGACAGTGATTTTATCCACAAGTTCCATGTCGTAATGTGTATAGATTACGCACAAAATGTGACATCACAATGAATACGCCGGGAAGAGATAACAGGGACTCTTTCCCTGCAGAGCGAACTACTCAGTGCAGGGAAAGATTATACCAGAGATTTTTTAATCGGGGGTAAAGTGGCGTAAATGTTGAACCGTGGCAAGCCAGGCTGCCACCCAGCCGATCATTGAGCACACCAGCAGTAACAACAGGCACTCGTCGAATGATAAACCATTGATATCAAACTTAGTTCCAAATACCTGTGCCACTTCAGTCACCGCTGACGACAGACGCATCACCAAAATTTCTGACAAAATCAGTGAAAGAAATGCGCCGGAAAAACCGAGCAGCGCGCCGCCGTAAAGGAATGGGCGCAGGATAAATCCGTCGGTTGCGCCAATCAGCTTCTGCACGTTAATGGTATCGCGACGCGCAAAAATACTCAGGCGCACGCTGTTACCAATGACGAGGAAGACCGCCGCCACCATCAGCACGCCAATCATCGCGGATACGCGCCCCACGAGTCCCGTCAGCGCCGCCAGACGAGCAAACCAGCTGTCATCCATCCGCACTTCATCAATACCGTTGATTTGTGCAATACGGTCGCGCAGGGTGTTCAGCGACTCCGTCCCCTGGAAGTCCAGTTTCGGGATAACTACCGCTACGGCAGGAAGCGGGTTCTCTTCCAACATGTCCAGCGCGCCGCCAAAACCGGACCAGTTACGGAATTCGCCCAGCGCATCTTCGCGGGAAAGATAATTTACTTTCTCAACGCCCTGTTCGGCCTGCAACTGACCAACCACCCGCGCCGCCGCGTCATCATCCAGCGTTTTTTGCAGATAGACGGTGATTTGCGGCGAAGGATAATACTGGCTTGCCGCCTGGTTTACGTTTTTATAAACCATGTAGCACACGCTTGGCAGCGTCAGGGAGATGGCGATCACCATTACCGTGAGGAACGTCGCCAACGGCTTACTTTTCAAGTCCTGCAACGCGCCATGGAACGCATAGCGCACCTGCTCGTTAAAAACGTTGGTTTTACGTGAGTTCGGTTTTGGCGCGGCTTTCGCTCGTTTTGGCGCATTGCGACCACCGTCACCCGGCGCGCCGCCTGATTTACGAAAACGATCCAGTCGGCCACCGAACTGTTTAATTTGATTGATAGCGTCACGTCTATTCATGCGCCAGGCCTCCATGCAGGTGTCCATCACTCAGGACCAACTGGCGGTAGGAGCGACGGGAGATCAGTCCAATGTCATGCGTGGCCATTAATACCGTGACCCCGACGCGGTTAAACTCTTCGAACAGGCGCAGGATCCCTTCCGACAGCGCGTCATCCAGGTTCCCCGTCGGTTCATCCGCCAGCAGTACCGCAGGTTTATTCACCACCGCGCGGGCGATACCCACGCGCTGTTGTTCACCGCCAGAGAGCTGAATCGGGAAGTTTTTCGCTTTGTCCAACAGCCCGACCTTATCCAGTGCCGCTGACACGCGACGACGAATATCGTCCCCGCTGGCGCCCGCGATGATCAGCGGGATTGCCACGTTGTCAAATACGGTTCTGTCCATCAACAGGTGGTGATCCTGAAAAATCATGCCAATCTGACGACGCAGAAACGGCACTTCACGGTTTTTCAAACGGCTGATGTCATGCCCGCTGAAGTAGATTTTCCCGGCGCTGGGCCGTTCAATTCCACAGATCAGCTTCAGCAGGGTACTTTTACCCGCACCAGAGTGGCCGGTCAGAAACGCCATCTCGCCAGGCTGCATATGGAAGGTCACTCCCTGCAGCGCTTGTCTCCCACCGAGATAGGCCTTGCTGACATGTTCAAAGCGAATCATTGTTAATCCTCTCGGGCAAAAAGTGCCTCTATAAAATCGTCCGCTTTAAACGGACGTAAATCCTCGATACGTTCGCCCACACCAATATAGCGGATAGGGATGCCAAACTGATCGGCAACCGAGAAGATGACCCCACCCTTCGCCGTACCGTCCAGCTTGGTCAGGGTGATACCGGTTAAGCCCACCGCTTCATGGAACAGTTTGGCCTGGCTTATCGCATTCTGCCCGGTACTGGCGTCGATAGTCAGCATAACTTCATGCGGTGCCTCTTCGTCGAGCTTCTTCATAACGCGAACGATTTTTTTCAGTTCTTCCATCAGGTGCGATTTGTTCTGCAAACGCCCTGCGGTATCAGCGATCAGCACGTCTACGTTACGTGCCTTCGCGGCCTGGATGGCATCAAAGATAACGGAGGCGGAATCCGCACCGGTATGCTGTGCAATCACCGGAATATTGTTACGCTGACCCCAGACCTGTAACTGCTCTACCGCTGCCGCACGGAAGGTATCGCCCGCCGCCAGCATCACCGTTTTACCCTGCTGCTCAAACTGACGCGCCAGCTTACCAATGGTAGTCGTTTTACCCACGCCGTTTACGCCAACCATTAAGATAACAAATGGCGTTTTACCCTCGACGTTCAGCGGCTCATCAACCTTCGCCAGAATCTCGCCCATCTCATCTTTCAGCAGACCATACAGCGCTTCAGCATCTTTGAGCTGCTTGCGGCTAGCGCCTTCCGTCAGATTCGCAATAATCTTACGGGTCGTTTCTACGCCCACATCAGCAATCAGCAACTGCTCTTCCAGCTCTTCAAACAGATCATCGTCGATCTTTTTACCGCGGAACAGACTGATAAATCCGGAACCGAGGTTTTCTTTTGTTTTCAGCAGACTGCGTTTCAGACGCGCAAAGAAACCTTCTTTAGTTGGTTTTTCCTGCTCCTGGACCGCCTCTTCTTCTACCGGTTTTTCAACGGCAGGTTCTTCAACCGGCACCACCATGACGGCTTCTTCCGCCGCCTCGGCAGCCAGGGCCTGCGCTTCCAGTTCTTCGTCAGTCAGTTGCGGTTCGTTTTCGGCTTCTTCTTCAACCGCCTCGACGATTTCGACAGTTTCCGCTTCAGCCTGCCACTCTTCGGCAGAAACATCTGCGGTTTTCACCTCTTCCGGCAGCGGCAATTCTTCGCGTTCGATAACCGCCGCCGCAGGGGTTTCCACTTCAGGTTCAACAGTGGATTCAGCAACCGCCTCAGCCTCCGGCTGCGGTTGCCCGGCAACAGGCGCTGCTTCCGGCTGCAGTTTTTCGATTTCAGCAACTTGTTCCGTGACTTCAACAACTTCAGCAGCAAAGGCTTGTGTTTGTGCCTCGCTACGGGTTTCCTCGGCGCGCGGCTGTTCGTCAACGACGGTAGTTTCTTCAGCAACCGGTTGTTGTTCTTCGTTTTTTAGTTCTGTCTCGTTTTCCGGTGCCTGCTCTTTTTGACCAAAGCCCAGCCAGGAAAAAAAGCCACGTTTTTTCTCTTTCGCCATTTGCGACTACACTCCCCCGCTGTTGCTTCATGGCACAGCGTCAACGCTATGTACATAGCAGCTAAAAAAATGATGAAATAGTCTATCACTTATACCCAATGAATTTCGAGTTACGTCAAGGCGGCAAGCGCACGAATCCCGATGAGCTTACTTTTAGTAAGTGATTCGGGTGAGTAAGTGCAGCCAACGAAGAGGTAACTTGAAAGGCGACGGGTTAACTTAACTCACATCACCGCCTGGCATGACATGCTATAGGCGGATTGAGCAATAATAGAAATGAAAAAACCGAATCACTCTGGTAGCGGCCAGATCCGCATTATTGGCGGGCAATGGCGTGGCCGTAAACTCCCGGTTCCGGACAGCCCCGGCCTGCGCCCGACCACTGACCGCGTACGCGAAACCTTATTTAACTGGTTGGCCCCGGTAATGGTCGATGCACATTGCCTGGACTGCTTCGCCGGCAGCGGCGCGTTGGGGCTGGAAGCTCTCTCTCGCTATGCGGCAAATGCGACGCTTCTGGAGATGGATCGCGCGGTATCGCAGCAGTTGCAAAAGAATCTTGCTACGCTGAAGGCAAATCATGCCCGCGTCGTCAACACCAATACGCTGGCGTTTCTGGCCCAACCTGGTACGCCGCATAACGTGGTGTTCGTTGATCCGCCGTTTCGCAAAGGATTACTGGAAGAAACTTTAACGCTTCTGGAAACCCATGGTTGGCTGGCAGATGAAGCGTATATTTACGTTGAGAGCGAAGTCGAAAACGGCCTGCCGCCGGTTCCGGTAAACTGGTCGCTATACCGTGAAAAAGTGGCAGGACAGGTCGCCTACCGCCTGTATCAACGTGAAGCACAAGGAGAGCACGATGCTAATTAATCTGGGACGTCTGTTGATGCTCTGCGTCTGGGCATTTTTATTACTGAATATTTTCCAACCCTTCCCACGCCCGCTTAACATCTTCGTTAACGTCGCGCTGATCTTTATGGTGCTGATGCACGGCATGCAATTGGCGCTGCTAAAAAGCACCATGCCAAAAGATGGCCCGCAGATGACCAGCGGGGAGAAAATCCGCATTTTCCTGTTCGGCGTCTTTGAGCTGCTGGTCTGGCAGAAGAAGATTAAGGACCAGTTGAAGAAGTAACTGGGATGTTTTCGCCCGGCGGCGCGTTGCGAGCCGGGGCGACAAAATTTGTAGGCCGGATAAGGCGTAACCGCCATCCGGCATCAGTCAGATGAAACCTTAGCGTTCAGCCGTAAAATCAATAAAACGCGAACCTTTATAACTCAGCGTGCCCTTGTCTCCGACCGTTAGCGCATGGTACTGCCGGGCATCCAGGCGAAACGTCTGCTCCAGACCGCCGCTTTGCGGCTTAAAGCTGGCTTCATAGCGCATGCTGGTTCCTGCCGGGCTCACTTCCTGTTGACGGGATCGCCGATCGTTAAGTGGTTTTTCCCGCTTATTACTCACTACCACCTGCTTTTGCACCAGCGGTGCTGCATCGTTATCCGCTTTTTCACGCCGCTGCTGGACAAAGCGAAACGACGCGGCGACAACAATTAAGACAATGATAACAATGAAAAAAAGCGGCGGTTTGCTCATAGTATTAACCCATCAGAAAATGCGGAAATAAGCATACATTGCCTGTTATGGTGTTGTCATCTGGCAGTGTCGACCTCTACACTGAACAATAGAGCCGTAAGCACCCCGCTTACGAAAAAATAACGAATTCAAGGAACTAAGATGCTTTGGTCGTTTATCGCTGTCTGCCTTTCCGCATGGTTGTTCGTGGATGCTTCCTATCGTGGGCCCGCCTGGCAACGCTGGGTCTTTAAACCCCTCACTTTACTCCTGCTGGTGCTGCTGGCCTGGCAGGCGCCAATGTTTAACGCCATCAGCTATCTGGTGCTGGCAGGGCTGCTTGCCTCACTGCTGGGCGATGCGCTGACGCTGTTGCCGCGCCAACGTCTGCTCTACGCCGTGGGGGCGTTTTTTCTCTCGCACCTGCTGTATACCATCTACTTCGCCAGCCAAATGACGCTGTCGTTCTTCTGGCCTTTGCCATTGGTATTAGTGGTGCTGGGGGCGTTGCTGATCGCCATCATCTGGACACGGCTGGAAGAGCTGCGTTTAGCCATCTGTACTTTTATCGGCATCACGCTGATGATGGTCTGGATGGCGGGCGAACTGTGGTTCTTCCGTCCCACTGGCCCCGCGCTGTCGGCATTCCTCGGCGCCTCATTATTGTTCATCGGTAATTTTGTCTGGCTGGGTAGCCATTATCGCCGCCGCTTCCGCGCCGATAACGCCATTGCCGCCGCCTGCTACTTCGCCGGACATTTCCTGATTGTTCGTTCGTTGTATCTCTAATATCGCTTGACTCTGGAGTCGACTCCAGAGTGTATCCTTCGGTTAATACGAAATGATTATTAACCGGAGGATGCCATGTCGACGCCCGATGCCCCTGGCAAAAAAGCCCCACAATTTTCTTCTTTCAAGCCAGCGCCAGCCCCACAAAAGGCGGACGACTGCTGCTGCGAAGGAAGTTGCTCCACCCCAACCACCGTATCCGAAAGCGTAATGGGCACCCGTTATTCCTGGAAAGTGGCAGGAATGGACTGTGCCGCCTGCGCCCGAAAAGTGGAAAATGCGGTCCGCCAGGTGAGCGGCGTCAACCAGGTCCAGGTGCTGTTCGCCACCGAAAAACTGGTCGTCGACGCGGGTTTTGATATCCGTCAGCAAGTTGAAAGCGCGGTACAAAAGGCAGGTTATACCCTGCGCGATGAACAAGCGCCGGAAGCCGCCCCCGAATCACGTCTGAAAGAGAACCTGCCGCTGATTTCGCTGATAATCATGATGGCGATTAGCTGGGGGCTGGAGCAGTTCAATCATCCTTTCGGTCAGATAGCGTTTATCGCCACCACGCTGGTCGGCCTGTATCCCATTGCCCGCCAGGCCCTGCGTCTGATGAAAACCGGCAGCTACTTCGCCATTGAAACGTTGATGAGCGTGGCCGCGATTGGCGCACTGTTTATCGGCGCGACGGCGGAAGCCGCCATGGTGCTACTGCTGTTTTTAATTGGCGAGCGCCTGGAAGGGTGGGCCGCCAGCCGCGCCCGCAAAGGTGTCAGCGCATTGATGGCACTCAAGCCAGAAACCGCCACGCGCCTGCGTAATGGCGAACGCGAAGAGGTCGCAATCAATACGCTCCGGCCTGGCGATGTTATTGAAGTTGCCGCCGGTGGACGTTTACCCGCCGACGGTAAGCTGGTCTCCGGTTTTGCCAGCTTTGATGAAAGCGCCCTGACCGGCGAATCGATCCCGGTTGAACGCGCCACCGGCGAGAAAGTCCCGGCGGGGGCCACCAGCGTGGATCGTCTGGTTACGCTGGAAGTGCTCTCCGAGCCGGGCGCCAGCGCTATCGATCGCATTCTGAAGCTGATTGAAGAAGCGGAAGAACGCCGCGCCCCCATTGAGCGCTTTATTGACCGTTTCAGCCGAATTTATACCCCCGCTATTATGGCGGTTGCGCTGCTGGTTACCCTCGTCCCGCCGCTGCTGTTTGCCGGCTCCTGGCAGGAGTGGATTTATAAAGGACTGACGCTGTTGCTGATTGGCTGCCCGTGCGCGCTGGTTATCTCAACTCCCGCAGCGATTACCTCTGGTCTTGCGGCCGCGGCGCGTCGTGGCGCGTTAATCAAAGGCGGCGCCGCGCTGGAACAGTTGGGCAGAGTCACGCAGGTGGCGTTTGATAAAACCGGCACCCTGACCATCGGTAAACCGCGCGTGACGGCGATCCATCCGGCAAGCGGTATAAATGAGGCTGAACTGCTGGCGCTGGCAGCGGCGGTAGAGCAAGGCGCGACGCACCCACTGGCGCAGGCGATTGTTCGGGAAGCGCAAACGCGCGAGCTGACTATTCCTGTCGCGAAAGAACAGCGGGCGCTGGTTGGCTCCGGAATAGAAGCACTGGTCAACGGCGAGCGCGTGCTGATTTGCGCCGCCGGTAAGCAGCCTGCCGAAGCCTTTGCCGGACAGATAAGCGAGCTGGAAAGCGCGGGCCAGACTGTGGTGCTAGTGCTGCGTAACGATACCGTTCTCGGCGTACTGGCCCTACAGGATACGTTGCGCGACGACGCCCGCACTGCCATCAGCGAGCTCAATCAGATCGGCGTGAAAGGGGTGATCCTGACCGGTGATAACCCACGCGCGGCAGCAGCCATTGCCGGGGAGCTGGGACTGGAATTCAAAGCAGGATTAATGCCGGAGGATAAGGTGCGGGCCGTTACCTCTCTCAACCAACAGTCGCCGCTGGCAATGGTCGGCGACGGCATCAACGACGCCCCGGCGATGAAAGCGGCGACCATCGGCATTGCCATGGGTAGCGGAACCGACGTCGCCCTGGAAACCGCCGATGCCGCCCTGACCCACAACCGTCTGCGTGGCCTGGTGCAAATGATTCAACTGGCGCGCGCCACCCATGCCAATATTCGCCAGAACATTGCGATTGCGCTGGGTTTGAAGGGGATTTTCCTCGTCACCACGCTGCTCGGGATAACCGGACTGTGGCTGGCGGTGCTGGCTGATACGGGGGCGACGGTGCTGGTGACCGCGAACGCGTTGCGGTTGTTGCGTAAAGGATAATGTGTGTGCCGGATACGGCGTTGCCTTATCCGGCCTACAGGTTACACCGTCTTTGTAGGTGGCGCTTCGCTTAATGACCTTTGCGCACTAAATAGCGGTAAGGCAGCGAGTCGGTCTCTTTAGCTACCAGTTCATGCTCCATAAAGGTACAGAAGCCGGGAATGTCGCGGGTTGTCGCCGGATCGTCGGCGACAATCAGCAGCGTTTCACCCGCCTGCATACCGCGCACAGTTTTACGCACCATCATTACAGGTTCCGGGCAGCGTAGTCCCTGAGCATCAAGCGTATGGTCGGGAGAGGTAAACAGATCGCTCATCGTAGTCTCATTCATGCAAAAACGGCGTTATTTTACGCTCTGTTGTGGCGTAAGCCAATCAGGTTAACGATTGCGTGAAAAACAACCATTGCAATGTGCTCTTAAAGCAGTATCATGCGACGGTTTTTTATTGGGTTCCCTCACCCCATCCAACAAAAAGGTCACAATATGACTCCGTTTACACAATCTCAGCGCGTAAAAGCGTTGTTTTGGCTATCGCTATTTCATCTGCTGGTGATCACCTCCAGCAACTATCTGGTACAGCTACCGATCTCCATTTTTGGTTTCCATACCACATGGGGCGCTTTTAGCTTTCCGTTTATTTTCCTCGCGACCGACCTGACCGTGCGTATTTTTGGCGCGCCGTTGGCACGACGTATCATCTTTGCGGTGATGATCCCCGCGCTGCTGATCTCCTATGTTGTTTCATCACTGTTCTATATGGGATCGTGGCAGGGATTCGGCGCGCTGCTGCACTTTAACCTGTTTGTCGCCCGTATCGCCGCCGCCAGCTTTATGGCTTACGCGCTGGGACAAATTCTGGATGTACATGTCTTTAACCGCCTGCGTCAGAGCCGTCGCTGGTGGCTGGCGCCGACGGCTTCCACGCTGTTTGGCAACATCAGCGATACGTTGGCCTTTTTCTTTATCGCTTTCTGGCGCAGCCCGGATGCCTTTATGGCCGAGCACTGGATGGAAATCGCGCTGGTCGACTACTGCTTCAAGGTACTGATCAGCATTATTTTCTTCCTGCCGATGTACGGCGTGCTGCTGAATATGTTACTGAAAAGGTTGGCAGATAAATCTGAAATATCTGCATTGCAGACGAGTTAAAGGTTCATTTTCCGAGTTGTGATAATATGGTCGAATGAGCCGTTATGGCCGTTTATCGAAAGGAAGAAGTCAATGCGCAATCTGGTTAAATATGTCGGTATTGGCCTGCTGGTTATGGGGCTTGCGGCCTGTGATAATAGCGATACAAAAGCGCCAGCAGAAGGTGCTGCCGCAGAGAGTAGCGCCACCGGACAACCGGTCAGCCTGCTGGACGGCAAACTCAGTTTTTCCCTGCCAGCGGATATGACCGATCAGAGCGGCAAGCTGGGTACCCAGGCAAACAATATGCACGTATATTCTGACGCAACCGGCCAGAAAGCGGTGATTGTGATTGTCGGCGACAATACCAACGAAGATCTTGCCGTACTGGCAAAACGTCTGGAAGATCAGCAGCGTAGCCGCGACCCGCAGTTGCAGGTCGTCACCAATAAATCTATTGAGCTGAAAGGCCACACGCTGCAACAGTTAGACAGCATCATCTCGGCCAAAGGCCAGACCGCTTACTCTTCCGTGGTGCTGGGTAAAGTGGACAACCAACTGCTGACGCTGCAAATTACGCTGCCTGCTGACGATCAGCAAAAAGCGCAAACGACCGCAGAAAACATCATTAACACGCTGGTTATCCAGTAACGGTTAAGACGATGACTCGGCCTCCGGTGACGCCACCTGAGGCCGTTTTTTTAGCCGCCAGGTTAGCAGTAGCGCCACCGCCACCAGCCCGGCCGCCGCCAGGTAGATAACCGGTACGCCCGCCCACGTCATGACCAGCCCGGCCAGCGGCCCGGTAACGCCCAGCGATAAATCCATAAACACCGTATAGGTCGCCAGCGCGGCGCCCTGATTTTGCTGCGGGACGGCTTTTACCGCCACCACGCCCAGCGCCGGGAAGACCAACGAGAACCCGGCACCTGCCAGCAGAACGCCGATTTTAGCCATCCACGGCATGGAGGCCATGCCCACCAGCAGCAGTCCAACAATCTCGACGCTAAAGCAGATCATCGCGACATTGAGCCCACCTAACCGGTTGATACCATTTGGGAATAACAAGCGAGTACCCACAAATGTACAGCTAAAAAGTGTCAGCGCAAAAGCTGCGCCGTCCCAGCCTTTAGCATCATAAAACAGCGTGATAAAGGTGGCGATCACACCAAATCCGGCGGAGGCCAGCGCCAGCGCCATCCCGTACAACCAAACGCGCCCGAGCACAGCGCGAAACGGTAACGGCTTGCCTTTGCTGGCCTTCACCGCCGGTCGAGGGAGCGCCAAAAGTATCGCCAGCAGCGCCACGCCCATCACGGTCAGCGCCAGTCCCTGTAAGCCACCCCAGGCGTAACACAATACGCCCAGCGGAGCGCCTATCGCCATCGCGCCATAGGTCACGATGCCGTTCCACGAAATCACCCGTCCGATATGCATTGAGCCAACAACCCCTACGCCCCATAGCGTAGAGCCGGTACCGGCAAAGCTTTGCCCGATGCCCAGAATCACCCGCCCGATGCATAACAGCAACAAACTTACCAGCGGCCAACCTTGGGTTGAGCCTGCCAGCAGGTAACCCAGGCCACTTAAAAAGCAGCCGCACAGTCCGAATACCACGATTTTTTTCGGCCCCAGCAGATCGGCATAGCGACCGGCATGAGGGCGGCTCAGCAGCGTGGCGAAATATTGCAGGCTGATGACCAGTCCCGCCCAGAAGGCGCTAAATCCCATCACATCATGGACATAGCCGGGCAATACCGCGAGCGGCAGGCCGATGGTCAGATAGCTGGCGAAGTTAAACATCACCACCGAAACAATGCGCAGATTAAGGCGCAAACCGCTTAACGTCGGTTCAGCGACGGGTTCGGGCATGGAAGGTCACCACATTTTCACAACAGTGTTTCATTTCTACCATGTTGCAGACCATAAATCAGCAGCCAGTTTAGGAATAACAGACGCAAGCCAACCGCTACACTTAATGCAAAAACGCAAACAGGAAGAAAACATGACAACCGCTCAGCCCGATAAAACGGGTATGCATATTCTGCTCAAACTGGCCGCTTTGGTGGTGATCCTCGCGGGCATCCATGCCGCGGCGGATATCATTGTGCAACTGTTGCTGGCGCTCTTTTTTGCCATCGTATTGAACCCGCTGGTCACCTGGTTTATTCGCCGGGGTGTGCGTCGCCCGGTAGCCATTACGTTAGTGGTCGTGGTAATGCTGATTGTTCTTACGGCGCTGGTTGGCGTGCTGGCATCGTCGATCACTGAGTTCATGGCCATGCTGCCAAAATACAATAAGGAGCTGACGCGCAAAGTTCTGTATCTGCAAGAAATGGTCCCCTTTCTGAACCTGCATATGTCCCCGGAGCGCATGCTGCAACGGATGGACTCCGACAAACTGATGACCTTCACCACCACACTAATGACGAGTCTTTCCGGCGCCATGGCCAGCGTCGTCCTGTTGGTAATGACGGTCGTCTTTATGCTGTTTGAAGTGCGCCATGTTCCTTATAAGCTGCGCTTCGCGTTAAACAATCCGCAAATTCATATTGCGGGGCTGCATCGGGCGCTGAAAGGCGTTTCACACTATCTGGCGCTGAAAACGTTACTCAGCTTATGGACCGGCGCCATTGTCTGGCTGGGGCTGGCGTTGATGGGGATTCAGTTTGCTCTGATGTGGGGCGTGCTGGCATTCCTGCTAAACTACGTGCCCAACATTGGCTCGGTCATTTCCGCCGTCCCGCCCATGATTCAGGCGTTGCTGTTCAACGGCATTTACGAATGCGTGCTGGTTGGCGCGCTGTTTCTGGTCGTGCATATGGTGATTGGTAATATTCTCGAACCCCGTATGATGGGGCACCGCCTGGGATTATCGACGCTGATCGTCTTTCTCTCCCTGTTGGTATGGGGATGGCTGCTCGGCCCGGTCGGCATGTTACTCTCCGTGCCGTTAACCAGCGTGTGTAAAATCTGGATGGAAACCACCAAAGGCGGCAGCAAACTGGCAATTTTGCTCGGACCTGGCAGGCCCAAAAGTCGATTACCGGGATAAACTTGCAAATGGCACGTGAAGAATGATACACAACCCCATTATTACTAAAGGTTAGTCCTGATATGTATCAGCTCGTTCTTGGGAAAGTTTCTGTTTTAAGCGCTGGCGAACTGCCTGCCGCGATGAAAGAGCAAGCGCCGCAAGGTGCTCGCCGGGCACGCTGGCTGGCAGGCCGTGTGCTGCTTTCCCATGCCCTTTCGCCATTGCCGGACATTGTCTACGGCGAGCAAGGAAAACCCGCCTTTCCCGCTGATACGCCGCTGTGGTTCAATCTCAGCCATAGCGGCGATGACATCGTCCTGCTGCTCAGCGACGAAGGGGAAGTCGGCTGCGATATTGAAGTTATTCGCCCCCGCGATAACTGGCAGTCGCTGGCAAATACGGTATTCAGTCTTGGGGAACATGCTGAAGTTGAAGCCGAACGCCCGGAGCAACAGCTGGCGGCGTTCTGGCGCATCTGGACGCGCAAAGAAGCCATAGTAAAACAGCGTGGCGGCAGCGCCTGGCAAATCGTCAGCGTCGATAGCACCGCGCTGACCTCCTCACTCTCCGTCAGCCAGTGCCAGATCGATACCCTGAGCCTGGCGGTGTGCACCCCCACGCCATTTACCCTGACCGCCGACGCCGTGCAGCGTCTGGAAGCCTTAGCGTAAATCTTCCGGGAAGTTTTTCGGCAACTCACTCGCCGCGCAGGCAATCACGTCGTCATTATCTGCCCCGCAGTCGCGCACGAAGGTGATGGTCGCGAACTCATCAATCACCTCGGTTGGATACGCCGGACCCGCATCGCGATACGACATCATCAGCGGAATATGATCATTCTGGAAGCACACCGTTTTTTCCGGATTGTTGATCACCCAGCGCGGGAAAAAGATGGTGCCGTGAAAGAGTTTGTCACCCAGGTTTACGATCAGGCTGACGTCGGTCCCGGTCGGTTCGGTCCAGGAAATTTTATAAACACTCGCCCCTACCCGCACAATATACGCCCGCTGATCTTTCACCCAACGATTACCCACAATACCGCTGTGAATGCGGTAATCCAGCGTGGTCTCATTTTTTACGTAAATCTCGTAATTCCAGCCATTATCGTAGGTATAGACCAGATGTTTGCCGACAAATCCGCTCAAATCATGTTTATCAAAAGCGCTCATATTCGTTCTCCTCTTACTTGATGCGAGGATCTTAACGCTTCAAAAATTGGATGAATAACGCTATGTTTACATCATATTCATTCAATTTTTAGATGAGTTATGCACAAAACAACCCTTGAGCAATGGGCCCTGTTGGAGAAAGTGGTGGAACTGGGCAGCTTTGCGAAAGCCGCGGAAGAGACCAACCGTAGCCAGTCATCGGTAAGCTACAATCTGGCGCTATTGCAGGAGCGACTCGGCGTGACGCTGCTGACGCCGGAAGGCCGCAGGGCGGTGTTGACCCCGGCGGGCGAGCTGTTGCTAGCTCAGGTCAAACCGTTACTGAAGGCCTTTTTATGGGTGGAGACCCGGGCAGCAACGCTGCAAAACGGCACGCGAACACGGCTGGATTTGCTGGTAGATAGCATCTTCCCACGCAGACGCCTGTTCGCAATCCTCAAACAGTTTCAGCAGGCGTGGCCGCAAACGCAGGTGCGGCTGACCGAGGTACTGGAAAATGCAGACGACAGGCTGGCAGCGCATGCCGATGCGGACGTAATGGTCCTGACCCGGCGTCAGGATGTGACCGGGCGTGGTGAATGGCTGATGAACATTGACTTCGTGGCCGTTGCCCATCGCGATCACCCACTCTGCACGCTGAATGCGCCGCTGGATGAAGACGCATTACGCGCGTGGCCACTGATTCGCATTGCCGATCGCGACAACCCGCAGCAACCGGTTCGCGATGCCTGGACCTTCTCTACCATTGATGCCGCGATTGATGCAGTGATGTATCAGGTCGGTTACGGCTGGCTGCCTGAGGAGCGTATTCAGACGCAACTGGCCCAGGGGCTTTTACGTCCGCTGCCGTTAAGCCATGGCGCTCGCCGCGCCACGCCGCTGCATCTGATCGTTAAAGATACTCTCGCGCCGCTGGATGAGCAGGTGAGCACGCTACTGCGTTTATTGCGGGAGCATTAACCTTTTCCCCAGAGGCCGAACGTGTGTTACAAAATACGCTAATTCCCGCATTCTCTGTGCGTCAACGCGCCACATGAAAGGTTAATTGCAGATGCAACGAGTCACCATTACCCTCGATGACGATTTACTGGAAACGCTCGACGGCCTGAGCCAGCGCCGTGGCTACAACAACCGTTCCGAAGCGATCCGCGATATTCTGCGCGGGGCGCTGGCGCAAGAAACCACCCAGGAGCACGGCACCCAGGGCTTCGCGGTACTCTCGTATGTTTATGAGCATGAGAAGCGCGACCTGGCGAGCCGTATTGTTTCCACCCAGCACCACCACCATGATTTATCGGTCGCCACATTACATGTGCATATCAACCATGACGACTGCCTGGAAATCGCCGTGCTGAAAGGCGACATGGGCGATGTACAGCATTTTGCCGATGACGTCATTTCCCAGCGCGGCGTACGCCACGGTCATTTGCAGTGCCTGCCGAAAGAAGAGTGATTGCCTGTTTCGTTGCCGGATGGCGGCTGCGCCTTATCCGGCCTACAGACGGTAACGGACGTAGGCCGGGCAAGCGAAGCGCCCCCGGCAATGATGATTACGCCATCGTGCCGATCGTCTTGCGAAAACGCAGCAGCGCTATCAGGAAGAACGCACCGCCAATCGCCAGCAGCGTCAGGAACTGCGGCCAGACGATGCTAAACCCGGCCCCGCGATAAAGTATCGCCTGCGCGAGGCTGACAAAGTGGGTGGTCGGCATGGTCAACATAATGTCCTGCACCGCCTGCGGCATGCTTTCACGCGGCGTGGAGCCGCCGGAGAGCATCTGTAACGGCAGTAGCACCAGAATCATCAGCAGCCCCAGTTGCGGCATGGAACGCGCCAGCGTACCCATAAAAATGCCGATCGAGGTGGTGGCGAACAGGCTCAGCGCCACGCCCAGCATAAACAGCGGTATCGAGCCTTCAATTGGCACCCCGAGCACGCCTTTTACCATCAGCATCAGCGACAGACCGGAAACCACCAGCACCACCAGTCCCATCGACCAGATTTTCGCCATCATTATCTCAAACGGTGTCACCGGCATCACCAGCAGGTGCTCAATGGTCCCATGTTCGCGCTCGCGGATCAGCGCCGACCCGGTAAGCACAATCGCCAGCATAGTGATGTTGTTGATGATCGCCATTACCGCGCCAAAGCGGGCTGGCTCCAGATTGGGGTTAAAGCGCATTCGCATTTCCAGCGCCACCGGCGGCTCATTATTGTCGCGGTAACGCGCCACAAAACTATTCACTTCACCGCTAATGATATTCTGGATATAGCTGTTGCCGGTGAAGGCCTGGCTCATCCGCGTGGCATCGACGTTGACCTGGATATCCGGCTGTCGCCCGGCCAGCACATCACGCTGAAAATCAGGCGGAATGTTCACGGCGAAGGTGTAGCGACCGGCATCCAGCCCGGCATCCATCTCATCGGCGGTGATCATCTCCGGCGGCAAAAACCACGGGCGATAAAAGCTGTTCACAATCCGGTTCGACAACTGCGACTGGTCCATATCCGCGATGGCAATCGGCGCCAGATGCAACGACCCCGGCAGGACAGTTGCGGAGGAGTAAACCGAAATCGTGAAGGCGAAAACGATCAGCGTCAGCATCGCTTTGTCACCCAGCAGACTGCGTAACTCTTTGATGCCAAGGTTATAAATATTGCGTAATCGGCGCATCACCCCTCCTGTTTTTTCAGCAGTAATACGCTCAGACCAACCACTACCGGAATGGCGATTGCCAGCGGGATAAATAGCTGCCAAAGATCCGCCAGATCCAGCGCTTTAGAGAACGTCCCGCGCGCAATGGTCAGAAAATGGCTGGTCGGATAAATTTCACCAATCCAGCGTCCCGGCCCTTCCAACGAGGCCACCGGATCGATCATCCCGGAAAACTGCGTCGCCGGGATCAGCGTAATAATCGCCGTACCAAAAATGGCGGCGATCTGGCTTTTCATAAACGTAGAGATTAACAAGCCCAGTCCGGTAGCAATGGTGACGTACAGCAGCGCGGCCAGCGTCAGCGTTAAAAAGCTGCCCTTATGTGGGACGCCGAAGACAAACACCGACAGCGCACATAGCAGCAGGAAGTTCAGCATTCCCAGCACGATGTAAGGCAACTGTTTGCCGAGCAAAAACTCGCTGCGGGTGGTGGGCGTAACGTACAGGTTGATAATCGACCCCAGCTCTTTTTCGCGCACCACACTGAGTGCGCTGAGCATGGAGGGAATCATCATCAACAGCAGCGGGATCACCGCCGGAACAATCGCCGGCAGGCTCTTCACATCCGGGTTGTAACGATAGCGCGTCTCGATGGTCATCAGCCCGTTTTTTCCACTGGCATTGGGCTGACGCGCCATCACATCCTGCAGCCAGGTCTGGTGCATCGCCTGTACATAGCCTCTGACCGTTTCTGCGCGGCTCGGCATCGCCCCATCAACCCAGACGCCAATCTTCACCGGCGTTCCACGCGCGATATCGCGGCCAAAATTGGGCGGGATTTCAATGGCTACCGCCACCTCGCCCGAACGCATCCGTTTGTCCAGTTCGTCATAACTGGTGAGCGGCGGCTGCTCGATAAAATAGCGCGACCCCGCCAGATTCAACGTCCACGCCTGGCTACTGACGGTCTGGTCACGATCGAGCACCGAAAAACGCAGGTTTTCCACATCCATACTGATGCCGTAGCCCATAATCAGCATCAGGATCACCGTCCCCATCAGCGCCAGCGTGGAGCGCACCGGATCGCGTCGCAGCTCCAGCGCTTCACGCCGGCTGTAGCTGAACAAACGCCGCAGGCTAAAGCCCTGGCGTGGCGGCTGATTATTTTCATGTACCACCGGCGCATCCGCTTGCGAAAGCGTCGTCTCCGGCGCCGGGCCTGCGGCCTCCTGTAACCAGGAGATAAACGCCTCTTCCAGACTGGCGGCACCGCGCTGCTTCACCAGTTCCTGCGGCGTGCCGCTGGCCAGCACTTTTCCGGCGTGCATCAGCGACATGCGATCGCAGCGCTCCGCTTCGTTCATAAAGTGGGTGGAGATAAAAATGGTCACTTTATCCTGCCGCGACAAATCGACCATCAATTGCCAGAACATGTCCCTCGCCACCGGATCGACTCCGGAGGTCGGCTCATCAAGAATGAGCATTTCCGGGCGATGAATCACCGCCACCGCCAGCGACAGGCGTTGACGGATCCCCAACGGCAGCGCGCCGGGCAACGCGTCTTCGACATCGGTCAGGCTAAAGCGCTCGCTCATCTCTTGTACGCGCTCAGGGATTTCTGCCTCAGGGATATGGAACAGCCGCGCGTGTAGTTCGAGGTTTTGCCGCACGGTCAGCTCGCTGTAGAGCGAGAACGCCTGTGACATATAGCCTACCCGGCGGCGGGTATCGATATTCTTCGGATCAACCGCTTGCCCAAACAGCCATGCCTCGCCTTCGCTTGCGGGCAGCAGTCCGGTGAGCATCTTCATGGTGGTAGATTTGCCGCAGCCATTGGAGCCGAGAAAACCGAAGATTTCCCCGCGCGGAATGCGAAAGTTAACGTGGTCAACGGCGACGAACTTGCCGAAGCGCATGGTCAAATCTTTCGCCTCAATGGCAATCTCTTCCCGCTCAGCGTGATACGGCGGGATCACCACCGGTTTGTGTGCCTGACGCTGGGCTTCAGGTAACAGCGCGATAAACGCCTGCTCCAGCGTGTCGCTGGCGGTTTTTTCGCGTAGCTGCTGCGCGCTCCCGGTGGCTAACACTTCCCCGGCGTTCATCGCCACCAGCCAGTCAAAGCGCTCGGCTTCTTCCATGTAGGCGGTCGCAACCAGCACGCTCATGTTGGTCTGGCGCTGGCGAATACTGTCAATCAGATCCCAGAACTGAGCGCGGGACAGGGGGTCGACCCCGGTGGTGGGTTCATCGAGAATTAATAGCTCCGGGTCGTGGATCAACGCGCAGCACAGCCCCAGCTTTTGTTTCATCCCCCCCGAGAGTTTCCCGGCAGGACGATCGCGAAACGGCGCCAGACCGGTACTGTTCAGTAGCTCGGTAATCCGCGCTTCGCGCTCCGCTTTATCATGACCAAACAGGCGGGCAAAGAAATCAACGTTCTCATACACCGACAGCGTGTGGTACAGGTTTTTCCCCAGCCCCTGCGGCATCCAGGCAATGCGCGGGCAGACATCCCGGCGGTGCTGCGGGTCGCGCATATCGCCGCCCAGCACCATCACGTTGCCGTGTTCAATGACCCGCGCGCCGGAGATGAGCGACAACAAGCTCGATTTCCCCACGCCATCCGGGCCAATCAACCCCACCATGCAACGGGCGGGAATATCCAGCGTGATATTGTTCAGCGCGACCGTTTTCCCGTAATGCTGACTCACGCCGTCAAGGTGCGCCACGGGAGGAACAGGAACCAGCGCCAGATGCGTCATTGCGGCAACCTCACCATCAGGTCGTCAGGCCAGGCGCGATTTTCATCGACACGCACCCACGCCATGCCCGGCAGACCGGTTTTCACGTACTCGAGATGCTGCTGCAACAGCTCTGGCGGGATACGCGCTTTGACGCGAAACATCAGCTTCAGCCGTTCATCGCTGGTTTCCACCGTTTTCGGCGTGAACTGCGCGACGCTGGCCACAAAGCTGATGGTCGCCGGAATGCGCAGATCCGGCGCGGCATCCAGCACCAGTCGCGCTTCGCCGCCAATCTTCAGTAAGCCAGCCTGTTCGGTAGGTAAGAAGAACGTCATGTAGACATCGCTGAGATCGACCATATTCAGCACGCGCCCACCCGCGGAAAGCACTTCGCCCGGTTCGGCTACGCGATACTGTACGCGACCGTCGCGCGGAGCTTTCAGCTCGCTGTCATCAATATCAGCGGCAATGCGACGTTCGGTAGCCTGCGCGGCTTCTACGCGGGTCTGCGCCTGAATGATGCTGGTACGAGCGGCTTCAATCGCCGCTTTGGCCGCAGAGACCTGCGCCTTTGCCGACTCCAGCGCGGCGCGTGCGCTTTCTGCCGCGGCCCGATCGTCATCCAGTTGTTGCTCGGACACCGCCCCTCGCTGGGATAGCGAACGGGAACGCACGTGACGTTTAGAGACCGACTGCAGTTCCGCCTCACGCTGTTTTACCACCGACTGCGCGGCGCGCATTTCACTTTGCCGCTGTTCCAGCAACGCCCGCGCCGCCGCCACCGCGCTTTCGGCTTCTTTGATTTGCGCGATCGCCTCCAGCCGCTGTTCCTGCAGCACGCGGGTATCCATTTTCGCCAGCACCTCGCCCTGACGGACAAACTGCCCTTCCGAAACGAGGATGGTATCAATACGCCCGGCAATCTTAGTGGCAATATCCACTTCGGTGGCTTCAATTCTGCCGTTGCTGGCTGCAAACCCCTCCGGTATTCCCGCAGGGCGCAGCGTCCACCAGGCTATCGCGGCCACCACCACAAGAACACCCGCTCCCCACCACATCAGATGACGCTTAAACTTATCCATATTCGACCCGCCGTAATCCCTGTTATCAAACGTTGCGTGTCACAAAGCCCACTGAACAGCTATTCAGCGGGAGATTCCATCCGGGATGAGAAGGAATGAAAAACAATGGCCATTGAGCGAGCAGGCGTTAAGGCAACGCGCGCCACGAAGGAAGTGAATGACGAAAATGCTGTGAAATCGGGTAGTAATGTTGTCATCATCAGCGTTCCTGGCCGGAAATGAAACACGCATACTCATAACTGCTGTCTATTGAATACTAACACCTGGATTCAAGATGTCTATTCGGTTGTAGTGGGGATATCGCCGCCGACCAAGCATGTCCAGTGATCCGCTCACCGGACACGTTCTGGGTTTAATAAACCTGCTGGTAAAGCCGCAACGCATCATCTTCATTAAGCGTAACGGGATTATTGCCCAGCAAGCGGGTCTGCTGCATGGCATCCTGCGCCAATATCGCCAGACCGTCTGCGGGAACACCAACGTCACGCAGCCTGTTGGGCGCCCCGGTTGCCGCAATAATGCTTACCATCCCGGCAATAAACGACTGGGCATCGATATCCACGTTTCCTGTCACCTGTGCCCCAATGACGGGAGCCAGCTCGGCATAAAGTGGGGCCGTTACCGCCACGTTAAACTGCAGCACCGGAACCAACATTAGCGCATTCGACAAGCCGTGCGGGATATGGTGTCTGGCACCCAAGGGATAAGCCAGTGCATGCACCGCCGCCACCGGAGAGTTAGCGAAAGCCTGTCCTGCCAGCATCGCGCCCAGCAGCACATTTTCTCGCGCTTCACGGTTGTGCCCGTCACGACATGCGGTCACCAGATGGCGACTGATTAAACGTAACGCTTCGCGGGCCAGCGCGTCCGAGAGTGGGTTTTTCTTATGCTTGCCGGTATAGGCCTCAATCGCATGCACCATCGCATCTATCCCGGCGGCGGCAGTATGGACAGGAGGAAGTCCCAGGGTCAGTTGCGCATCCAATAGCACCAAATCACCATACAGTTGCGGGGAGACAATGCCCATTTTGCTGTCATCGTTGGTCGTCAAAATTGCAATATTGGTAACTTCAGACCCGGTGCCGGCGGTGGTGGGAATGTTAACCAGCGGTAGACGTTTCCCGGCGACCTTGTCGATGCCGTAAAGCTCCGGCAGGTCTTGTTCAGAGTTGATTAATACAGCCACCAGCTTTGCGACATCGAGCGAGGAGCCGCCGCCCAGACCAATAACCATTTCGCAGTTACCGTCGCGGGCAACCTGTAAAGCTTCGCGAACGAGGCGCTCGTGTGGATCGGGCTGGACCCGATCATACAGCGTCACCTGAAACCCTGCGTTGTGCAGACTGTGCAGAACCGGCGGCAAAACCCCAGCCTTGACCAGACCGGGATCGGTCACCAGCAATACACGACGTGCGCTAAACCGTTGCTGAAGAATCTCCCCTAACCGTGACGCACCCGCCCACTCGACGATGATTTCCGCTACCGTCGTAAACGCAAAATCCTTCATGACATTTTTCATTGGGGTATTCCTTGCAGTAAAAATGGACAGCTTTTAGCAATGCGGTTCATCAGGAGGAATGTGAAAGCTTTTCACCTCTTTACGCTCCAACATCGGGGCAATAATGCCAGTGCCAATTCGTTGAAAATGTTCCGTTTTCCGGTGAAGTTCGAGCCCCTCTGCGCAACGATAGGTTTCAAGAATCACAAAGCGATCGCCGTCTTCCGTGGAACGGAAAAACTCATACGATATATTTTCAGGCTCCTGACGCGTTGCCTCTGCCAGTATTCTGAGCGCGTCGTTAACTTTGTGACCCATCGTCGGTTGGGCAAAATAATGTGCAACGACAAACAGCTGCGTGTTTTCCATTTTTGGCTCCCGGTGGTTTAACGTAGCAAATTCACATCCCATAACGCGCTGTCGCTGCTTGATACAGCTATCGCGCCGTGCAACAGCGCCGTCCGGGCATGTTCCTCATTGCAGACAAACCCGGAGGCCACAATCGGCGGCAACACATTACGATCGGCCTGCGGCAGCAACGGCAGCATCTGCGCAGGCATCAGTTGCACATAATCGGGTTCGCTTTGCTCCACGGCTTTCAGGCTGCGTAGCCAGGTAGAGCGGTCGGTGACGAAGATTTTCTGCATGGTGATCAACCCGCATTTTTTCGCGCGCTGTACGGTTTGCAGACGCGTGGAAAGCAACCCCATCGCCCCCGTTTCGGCCACATAATCAATGCCGCCTTTATCCTGGGACAGCCCATTACAACTGTCGATATTCACGATGACGTACTTTCCCGCCTTCGACAGCAGTTCGATCACCGGCTGGAGCTTAATCAGATCGATATTGGCAATGATGCAGACTTCAGCTGTGCTGGACAGTGCGGTTTTCAGTTGCTCAATGCCGTAAATCGCCATGATGACGGGCTGGCGTGCCAGGAGCACGCCAAGGTTTTTTATCATGATTGACCTGCCTGATGTGCGTAAAGCTGAGCGCTTAAGCCCAGCTTGCCCGGGTTAAGGATATTTTGCGGATCCAGCGCTTTTTTAATATCAGCCAGAACCGACAGCGATTCACCTAAAGAAGCCTGCATGTAGGGGGAACGGAGCAGCCCGACGCCATGGTGATGGCTAAGGGAAGTATTGTGTTTAATCAGCACCGCATTTGCCGCGTCCCAGGCCGCACGATACCAGGCCGCACGCTGCTCGACGGGCACATCGCCACGCAGTGAGAAGTAAAGACATGCGCCGTCGACGTAGGCATGGGACTGATGCGCTGACCCCGCCAGCGTGCCCGGTACGGCGTTGATCGCTGCCACCACATCATCATAAACCGCGCTGAGATCGCGCCAACGCCCCACCATTTCCAGCGTATCCGCCACCAGGCCGAGGCTTTTCTTAAAGCCTTCGGCGCTTTTTCCCGTCAGATACCGGGTATCCAGCCAGCGCTCAAAGATAGATTCACCGTCAAGTTCTTCTCCGCTTTGCTGACAAATACGTTCACTGATCGCCAGCACCGCGTCGACAATGTCGGGTTCTCCCTCATCCGCAATCAACAGGACGTTGGTCTCGGGCAGGCCAAACTGCACGCCGCTTTCCAGGTTATCGTACAAGCGCAGTGCCGCTGGATTAGCGCCATGCTGTAAGATTTCGCGACACGCCTCCAGCCCACTAGCGAAGCTGGAAAAACCCCAGGCGATAGCGCGGCCATAATCCGGCAGACGATGTAGCTTCAAACGCACACGTACTATCACGCCCAGCGTACCTTCCGAACCGATAAACATTTGCTGTAAATCAGGTCCGATAGCGCTGCGTGCATAACCGCCAACGGTGATTAAGCGCCCATCGGCCAGCACCACATCCATGCCAAAAACCATATCTTCAATTTTTCCGTAGCGGGTAGAAAGCTGTCCCGCACCGCGACAGGCGACCCAACCGCCGACGGTACTGATCCCAAACGATGACGGCCAGTGCCCCATGGTCATGCCATACTCTTTTTGGATAGTTTTCTCGAAAATATCGCCAAACATGCCGGCTTCTACCTCAACAATCTGGCTTTGTGGGTCAAAATCGAGCAATTTGTTGAGTTCGCAAACGTCGAGCACAATCCCTCCGCGCAGCGGCAATGCGGCTCCGGTAACGTTACTTCGCCCGGCAGAAACTGTAACAGGAATAGCGGATTCACTGGCGAGGCGCATGACGTCCTGAATCTGTTCTACGGTAGAAACGCGTACAATCACGCCTTTTGAGGTGGCAGGCGCGCCCTGGGTTTCCGCAATCATTGAACCGGCCCACCAGTCGCGGGTCCAGGTAATCACATCGGACTCTGACGTCAGCACCTCATCAGCAATCACCCGCAGCCGGTCAAACGTCGCTTCGCTAATCGCAACGGGATCTACCTGCATTCCTCTTGCGCCATTGCTGCTGGTGATCTCTGTTGCCCATGCGGGGCGAGTATGTGCGCCAATGGTATAGTTTCCACGGTTATAACCACGTTTAATCGCTTCTTTACTGATCATTCTGATGTCCCCATAAGCATTGATTTTTCATGTTTAATTGCGGCCTGATAGCTGGCTACCTGTTTTGCCACCTGTTCAGGCTGTAACCGGAGTTCTTGTTGCAGTATTTCCCCAACGCGTTCTGCGGCAATGGCTGACGCATCGCGTGCCATCAGGCGCGCGCGAATTCGACGCGACAGCACATCATCAACGGTGCTGGCAAGCTCATGGCGTACGGCATACACCACTTCCGCTTCGGTGTAGGGAAGCCCTTCCACGATAGGTTTAACCAGCGAGGGATCGGCCTGAATAATGTCACTGACAAAATGCGCTTCAGTGCCATAGCGCTCGCCCAGATGCGCAGACAGGCCGCCAGAGGCCAGAATGGCCTGTGGGTCATAGCCAGCCGCGCCCAGCAAATACGCAGTTTTCGTTGAGCAGGCTTTTTTACGGCCCAGTATTTTGCTGGCCGCATCAATGGTTTCTTCCGCCATGTGGCGCGATGTCGTCAGTTTGCCGCCGACAATGGTAATCAGTCCGTCCGCTGCAACCCTGATCTCATGGTTACGCTTCATCTCAACGGTTTTGCCGCCCGCGGTACCGACAAGCGGGCGGCAACCAGCGATACTTCCCACCACATCTTCCGGGCGCAGATCCGTTTTCAGCGCCGAGTTTGCGCCTTCCAGCAGAAAGTCCAGTTCAGTACGATTGCAGTGAACATCGTTCAAATCGCCCTGATAGTCTTCATCCGTGGTGCCCAGATAGGAGACGTTGCCCCAGCGCGTAATGGTCGCGCGCCGACTGCGTCCGGCCACCGGAATGGTCACCGTGCAATCATTGCGAATTTTCATCCACGGGATGGCGACATGAACCCCCTTCGCCGGACGGATATTCAGCGGCGATGATTCCCCTTTTTTCAGCCCACTCCAGTCACGCAACCAGACACCCGTCGCCATAATGACCACTCGCGCTTTGACCCGGATTTCCCTGCCATCGGCATACACGATGCCCCCATTGACCTTGCCATGCTGGTCGCGTGTGGTTTCGATGACTTCGGCATGATTTGTTACCGTCGCCCCATGAAACGCCGCCGTCCGCACCAGGGCCAGCGTTAACCTGGCGTCATCAACACGGGCATCGAAATACATAAAGCCGCCGGAGAGTTGCTCTTCATTCAGCGTTGGGCAGTGCGATAACACTTCCGCCGGAGTTAATTTTTGGTGAAGAATACCTTCCCTCCATCCCCCGGCGAGATCGTAGGTCCAGAGCAGACTTTCAAACGCAGAGGACATGCGTTTATCAAACACGCCATTCTTATCGAGTACCGGAAATAAAAAGGGCAGCCGCTGCACCAGATGGCGAGCATTGCGGCGCATGCGCTGGCGCTCGAGCAAAGAATGACGTACCAGTCCGAGGTTCCCTTGCTCGATGTAACGCAGGCCGCCGTGCACCATTTTTGATGACTTGGATGACGTCCCCGAGGCAAAATCACTCTTCTCAATTAACGCGACCCGATAGCCGCGCAAGCTGGCATCCAGCGCCGCATAGGCCCCCGTCACTCCGCCGCCGACAATCAGAATGTCGTAGGTTTCGCTTTCCAGTCGGTCCAGTTGCTCAGAACGCTGAATACGCAACGGTTCGGCGCCGTACATATCACTGCGTGTTTTGTTTGGCTTTCGCGAAGGGAAAAACTTCATGAGTCGGCGTGCTCCTGATTAGCGGTAGTGAGGCTGCTGGCGGTTTCCATTTCGAGCGCAATACGCATCTCCCAGCGGTTGATTTTTTGTTCGCGAAGGTCATGACTGATTTTGGGTTCAAACAGACGCGCCGTTTTCAGCGTGGCGCAGGCATCAGACAACGAATCCCACAGCAGCCCATCGGCTCCCGCCAGAAACGCCGCGCCGCGTAAGCTGGCCCTCGCCGTTTCGGCCATCCGCCGTACGGGGATCCCGCTAACATCGGCCTGGATTTGCAATAACGTGTCGCTATTGGACAACCCGCCGCCTACCACCAGCTCTTGCGTTGCGATGCCGGTTGCCGCTTCATTGGCGCGCATACAGGCGGCTACCGAATGCGCAATGCCTTCCAGAATGGCGTAGGCCACCTGCGGACGTGTGGTCGAGATTGAAATACCGTTAAGCGAGGCGCGGGCATGCGGCTGCAAATGAGGAACACGCAGCCCCGTTAATGCTGGAATGAAACTCACGCCGCCAGAATCATTAGCCTGTGCAGCCAGCTCGCTGATTTGCTCGGGTGAGTCGAACCAGCGCAGCTTTTCGCACACCCAGTTCAGGGCCGAACCGGTCGTCGGGACGAATGTTTCTACAGAGAAATGCGAGCGTCCTTTTTGTCGGCGCGCGGTCATGGTGAGCGTACTTTCACAGCTTTTTTTCAATGTCGGCACCGTCGGCCCCATCATTAAATCAACAAAGCTGCCGGTCCCATGCATACACAACGCCTGCCCGCGCTCAGTGCAACCCAGCCCAATAGCCCCCGCAAACTGATCCCCGGCGCAAGCCCGAATCGGGACGCTGATCCCGAGGATATCTTCACGCGTAGAGCCAAAATCATCGGTATCATCGTGCAATTCAGGCAGCAATGACGTCGGGAACTTCAGCGTCTGCAGCCATGGCAAATGGTACTGATGCTCGTTGAGGCAATACGCGCCCGCAGAGGTGGCGTTGGTGGGGGTAGTGACACATTTTTTTTCTTCCGCCAGATGCCAGAGCAACCAACTGTCAACGGTGCCAAAAACCAGGGTTCCAGCCTGGTGCGCCCTCTTCACTGCCGGTGTATTGGCGATATGGTATGACGCCCAGAGGTAAGGTGAACGTATCCCAACCGGTCGTCCAATTACTGGCAGCAGTTTCGCATCCCATTCGGGGGCAAGTCGCGCCAGCTCATCCGTAAAACGCGCATCCTGCCAGACCATCGCAGGCACCAGCGCCTTGCCAGTGATTGCATCCCAGAGCACCGCCGTTGAACGTTGCGTCGCAATCGCCAGCGCCACAATACGCATCTTGCTGTGCTGCGCATTGGCAATCGCTGTACGACACACCGCAATAGTGGCCTGCAAAATTTCATCAGCATCTTGTTCAACAACGCCATGGCGCTGGCTACTGACCTGAAGCGGCTGGTATTCAAGACAGTGGACCTGGCTATTTCGCCCCACCACTGCCGCACGCGTACCTGATGTACCTTCATCAATAGCCAGAATGACATCTTCATATTCAATCATTTCGTACTCCTGTTTGATTCTGGGGCCATCGACTCAGGATAGGGTGAATGGGGTGATTCGAACTGCGGGGCGCCAGGCTCGTTATCCGGCTGAATCGTGGTGCGAGTGGGATCCCATGGGATCACAAAGCAGACGATGCTGGCGAACAACGGCACGGCGGACATGATCAGGAAGGTCGTTTGCAGGCCGTAGAGATCACGGAAAACGGGGAAGATAAACAGACCGAGCGCCGCACCTATTGCCCCGAGCGCACCGACCACGCCATTTGCGCCTGCCCGCAGTTCACTGCGAAAAGAGAGGGATGAAAGGCTTTTCCCGTTTGCACCGGGTCCACCTGAGTGACAAAGAATAAACAACGCGGGGACCAGCAAAGAGGCCCACAGCGGCATACTGTCGCTGAACAGTCCCAGCGTGAGCAGTACGAGAAAAGCCACGGCAAAACCGATCGCCGAAGAGCGGCGCAAGCCCAGACGACGACCGATTGCAGGAGACAAGAAACCGCCAACAATACCAAATACGTTAAAAAATAGTGAACACAAGGTTGCGTACACAAAGTTTTTACCGAACATCGCGGCACTAATAACCGGCAAATACCAGCCGACGCCAAAATACTGGATTGACTGGCAGATCTGAACCGTAGAAGCCAGAATCGTACGCGGTAAATATACGCCACGGAATATTAGCAGTACATTTCTCGCTCCTTTTTCTGCTTGCCCAATGACAGGTTTTTGCTCCGCTTTTGACGCCAGAATAAAATTATCACCGTATATTTTATTCATAGCGATCACAGCATCAGAAAGCCGTGATTTTCTCGCCAACCATACCGGACTTTCTACTAAATAACGGAACTGGAAAAAAAGTACGATGAGTCCACATAACGCTGTCACGGCAATAGAATAACGCCAGATAGCATCCCCAACATCCCAGGAATAAAACATCAGCGCTAATGCCAGATTTAAACAAACCGCAACATACCAGACCCCTTGCCAGGTGTTTAAACGGCTTTTTAGTTTCACTGGCGTGAACTCTGCCAGCATCGCCATGGCCACGGCAAAATCCATCCCGTAAGACACGCCAACAAAGAAGCGGCCCACGATTATGGTGCTGAAACTGGAGGATGACATCACTAACAGCGCACCAATCACCGCCATTATTTTGGCGATTATCAGCGGTGGTACACGTCCCCAGCGATCGGCAATCCAGCCGCCAATGGGATTAAATAATATAGCAACCCACGATGAAAATGAGGTAAGTAACGCAACTTCAGTTGCGCTCAGATTTAAATTGCGGGTCATTGGATTTAATCCAGCACTAAGAGCTGAATTTGAAAAAGCATCAAGGAACAGGCCACCTAATGCCAACCACCAAATAACACCGGCTCTGCCACTGATTTTTCCGCGAGAGTCGATGCAATTGATAACATCATCAACGCCACGGATTTTTATCGGATTTGAGAATGAGCATGCGGACATGGCTTTCCCCTTCATAATATTCGGAAGAAGGTCGCCATTAGCTAAAAAAATGCAATAAGAGACCATCTTAATTTCACAGATAGTCTCTTATCTAAAATCTGTATTTTTCCACTCTAGAAGGTAAGGGAAAGCGTGTCAAAGCGACTTTTTGCCCCATCGTTGATTCTGTGACTTGTAGCACATATGTTAATAAATCATTACAAAAACAGGTCGCCATGAGCCATTTTTCCGTTCTCAGCGGATGGGAGCGCCGCTGTGAGTGTACGTAGTCGATGCGCTGGTGGCTGATTTACGCTGAACGATCGCAGATCTTCCTGTGCAACGTTATTGCAATATTCATCAAAAATGGGTGTTGAATACGAAATTCGCTTTTACTCTAAACTCCACCACCAAAATAAAAGTATTAAAATTCATATAGATAACAGCAAAAACATTTGATATTAATCATTTAAAAAACTTATTTTTCGTTATGTTGATCACATTAACATCAAAAGAATGGTGATCTTAAAATAGGTTTTAAATATTGTGGTCAGGCCGCTAGACCACAATAAGAGGATATATCATGAAAAGAAAAACAATGGGATGGCTTATCGTTTTTCTTCTTTTTATAGTTTACATGCTTAACTATATGGATCGTTCAGCATTGTCGATCACTGCTCCACTCATCGAAAAGGAATTAGGATTCAATGCTGCTGAAATGGGTATGATATTCAGCGCATTCTTTGTTGGTTATGCTCTATTTAACTTTATCGGTGGCTGGGCCAGTGACAGATTTGGCCCCAAAACAGTATTTCTGGTCGCCGCGTTACTCTGGTCATTATTTTGTGGGATGACCAGTCTGGTTACTGGCTTATGGACTATGCTGGCTGTTCGCGTGTTATTCGGCATGGCTGAAGGACCGGTCAGCGCGGCCGGAAATAAAATCATCAATAACTGGATTTCACGCAAGGAATCTGCAACTGCGATTGGTATTTTTAGCGCAGGTTCACCGTTAGGTGGCGCGATTTCTGGTCCGGTAGTTGGCATGCTGGCGCTTTCATTAGGCTGGCGTCCGGCATTCGGTATCATTTTCCTGTTCGGTTTAGTCTGGGTATTACTATGGTATTTCACTGCCAGTGATAAACCTTCAAAAAGTAAACACCTCGCCCCGGAAGAACGTGTCGATTTTGAAAACCATGATGACATCATTTTAGCGGATGACGGTAAAGCGATGCCTTCTCTCGGTTACTACATAAAGCAGCCTATGGTGTGGGCAACGACACTGGCCTTCTTCAGTTATAACTACATACTCTTTTTCTTCCTGACCTGGTTTCCAAGCTATCTTAACCACTCTCTACACCTTGATATTAAAGAAATTAGTATTGCAACCGTCATCCCGTGGGTAATTGGCGCGATCGGTATGGTATTGGGCGGAGTATGTTCTGATTTTATCTATCGCATTACAGGAAATGCCCTACTTTCTCGCCGTCTTATTCTCGGTGTTTGCCTGGCTGGCGCGGCGATCTGTGTGGCGGTTTCAGGAACGGTTACGACTATCGGCAGTGCCGTTGGACTGATGTCAGTCTCGTTATTCCTGCTGTATTTGACTGGACCTATATATTGGGCAGTTATTCAGGATGTCGTGCACAAAGATAAAGTGGGCAGCGTCGGTGGTGCCATGCATGGACTGGCAAATATATCCGGAATTATTGGCCCTCTGGTCACCGGGTTTATTGTCCAGTTTAGCGGTAAATATGATTACGCATTCTATCTGGCTGGGGCTATTGCGATTGTTTCCAGCTGTCTGGTATTCGTATTTGTCAAAAATAAAGGATTAAAAACAAATGAAAGTCAAAGCTGTTTACATCAATAAACCTGGTGAAATTGAAACCCGTTGGGTTGATTATCCGGAAAAGAAAGATAATGAAGTACTAATAAAAGTTGATGCTGCTGGGATATGTGGCTCTGATATTGGTGCATTTCGTGGTACTAACCCATTAGTAACCTATCCACGTATTATTGGACATGAAGTCACAGGCATTGTTATTAAACAAGGCAAGGGCATGCCAGCAAATATTAAAGAAGGTGATCGCGTTATTGTTGATCCTTATATTTATTGTGGTCATTGCTACCCTTGCTCAGTAGGCAGAACAAATTGTTGTGAAAATCTAAAAGTAATTGGTGTGCATATTGATGGCGCAATGCAGGAGGTGGTTGCTCACCCCGCACATTTAATTCACAAAATCCCTGATGATGTCGCCTCAGAGATGGCTCCGCTAGCTGAACCACTGACTATCGCACTGCATGCGCTACATCGCGCCAAACTGACGGCCGGAGAGCATATCGCCATTATTGGTGCCGGTGCGATTGGCCTGATGGCGGCACTGAGCGCATTGCGCTACGGTGCGACACCCATTCTGATCGATATCGTGGACGAACGACTTCAGTACGCAAAATCACTGGGCGTGCCTTACGTCATCAATCCGTCGAACATCCGGGTTATTGAGGCGATCAAAGAGATCACGCAGGGGACGATGGCGCAGGTTGTAGTCGAAGCATCTGGCGCCAACAGTGCAATTCGCGAAACTCTGGATCTTGCGTCATTTGCAGGTCGTATTGCTTTCACCGGCTGGCCAAAACAGGAGACATCGTTACCCACTAACCTGATCACGTTTAAGGAACTGGATCTGCGCGGATCGCGTACCAGTGCAGGTGAATTCGAAGAGGCGTTACAAATGCTGGCCACGCTGAACATTAATCCCGCGGATGTCGTCAGCAAGGTAGTGAATATTGATGATGTGCCTGACGCCGTGAAGGAACTTGATCAATACCCGGAACGCTATCTGAAGATCAATGCGACCTTTCATTAATTTTTCCAGGAGATAAAGCGATGGAACAAACCTGGCGTTGGTATGGCCCAAACGATCCCGTATCGTTGTCCGATGTTCGTCAAGCTGGTGCAACGGGTGTGGTAACTGCGCTGCACCATATTCCAAACGGTGAAGTCTGGTCCGTAGAAGAAATTCTCAAACGCAAAGAGATCGTAGAAAAAGCCGGTCTGGTCTGGTCGGTCGTGGAAAGCGTGCCGATCCATGAAGACATCAAGACCCACACGGGCCAGTACGATCTGTGGATCAAGAATTACCAGCAGACGCTGCGCAATCTCGCCCAATGCGGCATCTTTACTGTGTGCTACAACTTCATGCCGGTTCTGGACTGGACCCGTACCGACCTGGAGTATGTGCTACCCGACGGTTCAAAGGCTCTGCGCTTTGACCAGATTGAGTTTGCCGCATTTGAATTGCATATCCTCAAGCGCCCTGGTGCGGAAGCGGACTACAACGCGGAGGAAATTGCCCAGGCTCACCAGCGTTTTGCGGATATGAGCGAAGAGGACAAAGCCCGGCTGACGCGCAATATCATTGCCGGTCTGCCAGGTGCCGAGGAAGGATATACCCTGGACCAATTCCGTAGCCACCTTGCAACCTATAAAGATATCGACAAAGCGGCCCTACGGGAAAATTTCGCCTGGTTCCTGAAAGCCATTATCCCAGTCGCTGAAGAGGTAGGAGTACGAATGGCGGTTCATCCTGACGATCCACCGCGCCCGATTCTTGGCCTGCCGCGCATCGTTTCTACTATAGAAGATATGCAGTGGATGGTGGATACCGTAAACAGTGCGGCCAACGGCTTTACGATGTGTACCGGATCTTACGGCGTCCGCGCAGACAACGATCTGGTTGAGATGATCAAACAGTTCGGTCCGCGAATTTACTTTACGCACCTGCGTTCCACACAACGCGAAGAGAATCCCAAAACCTTCCATGAGGCAGCGCATCTCTCCGGTGATGTCGATATGTACAGCGTAGTGAAAGCGATAGTCGAAGAAGAACAGCGGCGTAAAGCTGAAGGCAACGCCTCACTTATCCCCATGCGACCCGACCATGGTCATCAAATGCTTGATGACCTGAAAAAGAAAACTAACCCAGGGTATTCCGCTATTGGTCGCCTTAAGGGCCTGGCTGAAGTACGCGGCGTTGAACTGGCTATCCAGCGCGCCTTCTTCAGTCAGTAACCACATTGCCGCATGGTATCCCCGCCATGCGGTTTTCACTTTCAGTCAGCACCAGTCTTTGATAGCGCATTATCAAAGAAGATCATCAATGACAGGAGTTTGTCATGGACAATAATCTCGCCACTGCACAGATTTCCACCCCACGCCCACGCAGGGATCGTTCACGCCTCGTTTCGCGCATCGTGCATCTTGGTTGCGGCGCTTTTCACCGCGCCCATCAGGCACTCTATACACATCATTTGCTGGAAAGCAGTGACAGCGACTGGGGCATATGTGAGGTCAACCTGATGCCCGGAAACGATGCCACACTGATTCAAAACCTGAAGGCGCAGGATCTGCTGTACACCGTTGCCGAACGCGGCGCACAAACGACAGAGCTTAAAATCATTGGCTCGATGAAAGAAGCGCTGCATCCTGAATTTGACGGTTGTGAAGCCATTATCCACGCAATGGCACGTCCAGAAACGGCCATCGTTTCGCTGACCATCACCGAAAAAGGATATTGCACAGATGCCGCCAGCGGCGAGCTGGATCTGAATCATCCGTTTATCCAGCACGACATTGCCCACCCACAGTCCCCCAAATCAGCAATTGGTTATATCGTTGAAGCCCTCGCGCTACGCCGCCAGCAGGGATTGAACGCTTTTACTGTGCTGTCCTGCGATAACGTGCGGGAAAATGGCCACGTCGCAAAAACCGCTGTCCTGGGTTTGGCCGCCGAGCGCGATCCGCACTTGGCTGAGTGGATTGCCGAACAGGCAACGTTCCCATGCACAATGGTAGACCGCATCGTTCCAGCAGCAACAGAAGAGACGTTAGCGCAAATCGCCGAGCAGCTTGGCGTTTACGATCCCTGTGCCATTGCCTGCGAGCCATTCCGCCAGTGGGTTATCGAAGATAACTTTGTTAATGGACGTCCGGACTGGGATCGCGCGGGCGCACAGTTTGTGGAAGATGTGGTGCCGTTTGAAATGATGAAACTGCGTATGCTCAACGGCAGTCACTCATTCCTCGCCTACCTCGGTTATCTGGGCGGCTATGAGACGATTGCCGATACGATGACAAACCCGGCGTATCGCAATGCTGCGCTGGCGTTAATGCTTGACGAACAGGCCCCAACGCTGTCGATGCCTGAAGGTACAGACCTGGCAGGTTATGCGGAATTGCTTATCGCGCGCTTTACTAATCCATCACTGAAGCACCGAACCTGGCAAATTGCGATGGATGGCAGCCAGAAATTACCGCAGCGTTTGCTGGATCCCATTCGGCTGCATCTGGCACGAGGGGAAGATTACCGTCATCTGGCTCTGGGTGTCGCAGCCTGGATGCGCTACGTCAGCGGTGTGGATGAAAAAAACAATCCGATTGATGTGGTGGACCCTCTGGCGGCACGGTATCAGGCGATAAATCAGCAATATCTGTCACCTGAAGAGCGTGTGCGGGCGCTGCTGACAATCGACACCATTTTTGGGACGGATTTGAGCGATAACACAGACTTTATCAAACGCGTAACCGCTGCCTGTCAGCAATTGCACAGCGTAGGAGCACGTGCAGCGGTAGCCGCTCTAAATCATTAAATATTTTACTTCAAAGACCCACGATCTGTCTGACATAAGCCAGATGTTCCAGTGATTTTTGGTAAGCACCGTCAGCATCAGCCTGGCGGATCGCATCCACAATCGCTTTATGCTGAGTATTCATGCTGGTTAATACATCCCGATTGCCGGAACGCTTGTCCAGTCCGGCATACGGGATGTTAACGCGTTGTTCCCACAGCATTCGCGACATATCAAGCAGTACGCGGTTCTGGCTGGCTTCAGATACCGTTAAATGGAACTGCTTATCGAGGGAGTAAAAGCCATGGACATTGTTTTCACTAATGGCTTTTTCCATGCTGAGGTGCAGCGCTTCAAGCTGACTAATAAGTTCATCTTTGCCTGCTTCTGCAGCAAGACGCGCGCAATGACTGTCAACCAACTCTCGCGAATAGAGTATTTCTTCAACCGTATAATCACTGGCGGAATGCTTTTTATCAGTAACAATAACGCCATTACCGGACTGGATGGTGATCCATCCTGAGATCTCCAGCACAATCAGCGCTTCTCTGAGCGAGGCGCGACTCACGCCAAGTTGCTTCGCCAGTTCACGTTCAGGGGGCAAGAAGCTTCCTGGCGGAAAAATACTATCGTTGATGAGCTTAATGATGAGATTGGCTATCTTTTGATAGAGCCGCTCCTGTTTTACCTCAGGAATAACCATGTGCCTCCCGTTCTCTTATCTGTGCGATTTTTAACTGATTATCTTATCATTCCCGGAGTTAAGAAACGCATGCCTGAGTCAGTTCCTTGTAACAGCGGTAAACAAATTCACTCACCAGAGACCAAATCCTGCGCGCACGCCCAGGCGCTCGACCATGCCCACTGGAAGTTGTATCCACCCAGCCAGCCGGTGACGTCCATCACTTCACCAATAAAATAGAGTCCTGGCACTTTACGGGCTTCCATCGTGCGCGATGACAGCTCGTTGGTATCCACGCCGCCCAGCGTGACTTCAGCAGTACGATACCCTTCCGTACCGTTCGGCTGCACCCGCCACTCGGTCAGGGTCTCCACCAGCGTTTGCTGATCGCGCACGTTAAGCTGTTTCAGCGAGACATCCGGGATTTGCCCTAACTGCTGTAAACATTCCACCAGGCGTTTTGGCAACTGCATAGCAAGCGTATTCTTTAAGCTCTGATTAGGGTGGGCGCTGCGTTGTTCATCCAGGAAGCTCGCAAGGTCAACATCCGGCAACAAATTAATGCTGACAAATTCACCTGGCTGCCAAAAACTGGAAATCTGCAGCACGGCCGGACCAGAAAGCCCGCGGTGCGTAAAGAGCAGGTTTTCACGAAATACGGTGCCGTCCTCGGCGGTGATAACGGAGGAAACGGATACGCCAGAGAGCACCTGAAGCTGCTCCAGCAGCGGCTTGTGTAAGGTGAAAGGCACCAGACCTGCGCGCGTCGGCAACACGTTCAGACCGAATTGTTCGGCAATTTTATAGCCAAACGGCGTCGCGCCCAGACCCGGCATCGAAAGACCACCAGAGGCGATAACCAGCTTTTTCGTGCCGACAGTCATGCCGTTCAGCGCCAGGATGAAATCTTCCCCCTCACGCTCAACGCTGAGGACTTCGCTACGTAACCGCATAGTTACGTTACCTTTTTCACACTCGTCCACCAGCATATCGACAATTTGCTGGGCGGAATCGTCGCAGAACAGCTGACCCAACGTTTTTTCGTGCCAGGCGATGCCGTGCTTGCCCACCAGATCGATAAAATCCCACTGCGTATAACGCGCCAGCGCCGATTTGCAAAAATGTGGGTTTTGACTCAAATACGCGGCAGGTTCGACATAAAGGTTGGTAAAGTTGCAGCGTCCCCCGCCAGACATGAGGATCTTGCGTCCCGGCTTTTTACCATTATCAATCAGCAGTACCCGGCTACCTGCTTGTCCTGCCTGCGCGGCACAAAACATACCCGCTGCGCCAGCGCCTATAATAACGGTATCAAACCTTTCCACGTTGCGATCCTCTCTAAAAAGCGGGGGTGAATTGTAAAGATTCCTCAGTGGTCGCACCAGCACCAAACTACCGATAAAGGGTATTTATCTGAAATATATAGGATAATTCTTTAGTGGTGTAAAACAAAGCAGGAGACAAATCAAAAAAACTCTATATTTCACTTTGCCCGCGCCGCCAAAGTCACTGATAATGCGCCGCGTTCATGTCCTCAAAATGGCGTAACGTCCTATGCTACATTTGTTTGCTGGCCTGGATTTACATACCGGGCTTTTACTATTGCTTGCTCTGGCTTTCGTGCTGTTCTATGAAGCAATTAACGGCTTCCATGACACAGCCAATGCTGTCGCAACCGTGATCTATACCCGTGCAATGCGTTCGCAATTGGCGGTGGTCATGGCTGCGTTGTTCAACTTCTTTGGTGTTTTGCTGGGTGGTCTCAGCGTAGCGTATGCCATCGTGCATATGCTGCCAACGGATCTGCTGCTAAATATGGGATCGTCACATGGCCTCGCCATGGTGTTCTCCATGCTGTTGGCGGCAATTATCTGGAACCTGGGTACCTGGTACTTTGGTTTACCTGCATCCAGCTCCCACACGCTGATTGGCGCGATTATCGGTATTGGTTTAACCAATGCGTTGATGAACGGCACCTCGGTGGTGGACGCACTTAACATCCCGAAAGTGATGGGTATTTTTGCCTCGCTAATCATCTCGCCGATTGTCGGTCTGGTGGTTGCTGGCGGCCTTATATTCATTCTGCGTCGCTACTGGAGTGGTACGAAAAAACGTGCCCGTATCCACCTGACACCGGCAGAACGTGAAAAGAAAGATGGCAAGAAAAAGCCGCCGTTCTGGACGCGTATCGCACTGATCCTCTCCGCTATCGGCGTGGCGTTTTCTCACGGCGCGAACGATGGCCAGAAAGGCATTGGTCTGGTGATGCTGGTGCTGATTGGCGTAGCGCCTGCAGGCTTCGTGGTGAATATGAATGCTTCCGGTTACGAAATTACCCGTACCCGCGATGCTATCAATAACGTCGAAGTCTTCTTCCAGCAACGCCCAGACCTGCTCAAGCAGGCGACTGGCGTAGACCAGTTGATTCCGTCCCCGACGGAAACGGTCACAACGGCATCGACAGAGTTCCATTGCCACCCAGCGAATACCATCAACGCGCTTGAGCGTGCGAAAGGTATGCTGGCGAATCTGGAAACCTACGACAAGTTAAGCGTTGAACAGCGTGGCCAGCTGCGCCGTATTATGCTGTGTATCTCTGATACCACGGATAAAGTGGTGAAATTGCCTGGCGTAAGCGCTGACGATCAACGTCTGCTGAAAAAACTGAAAGCTGACATGCTGAGCACCATTGAGTACGCGCCTATCTGGATCATTATGGCCGTCGCACTGGCGCTGGGTATTGGTACGATGATTGGCTGGCGTCGCGTAGCTACCACCATTGGTGAGAAAATCGGTAAGAAAGGCATGACCTATGCCCAGGGGATGTCGGCGCAGATGACCGCCGCAGTCTCTATCGGTCTTGCCAGCTACACCGGTATGCCCGTTTCCACCACCCACGTTCTCTCCTCTTCCGTTGCGGGAACGATGGTTGTTGATGGCGGCGGTTTACAGCGTAAGACGGTAACCAGCATTCTGATGGCCTGGGTCTTCACCCTGCCGGCGGCGATTATTCTTTCCGGGGTGCTGTACTGGCTCTCCCTGAAGCTTATCTAAGCGGATGCACGGTAAAAAAGCGGGTCAGGAAACTGACCCGCTTTTTTTGTATCTGTCGTTGGTAATCAGTGCCAGATAATCAGCGCAACCATGCTGATTAGCACCAGTCCGCATAACGCGCTGGTAAGAATGAACTGACCGCGAACCCGCTCACAGCGGCGAATAAATTCATCATCATGGTGATCGCGGTAACGCTGAGCGTAGATATACCACACCAGACGCATCTGCTTGTTGGGTTGCCCATGCGAGGTAAAAAATCCCCCACCATCGACATACTGGTAAAGTAATGGATCGCAACCACGAAGTACCACTAACAGTGCGCGTAACGAAGAAAAATAGCGCGCCATATTAACAATGCAAACGACACACAAAGCCCAGAACAACGCAATGGTGCTTATCATATCTCCTCCCCGGCGACCCGCCCACGGAACTCCTTTCCGGGACTACCGCTCCCCGATACCCTACCAATCATTCAGTGAAGAGTGCTACCGAAACCGCTCGTGTTAGTATCACGCATCCGAGCGCCTCTCTAAATAGTGTAGGAGATTAGTTAATTTTTTTGCCAGAAGGTTAATCGCTATCAATGCAATTAACTAAAAAATTTGTTTAACTGCTTGGCAAGCAAGGCGGATTGACGGATTATCCAGGTCGCTATAATGTAAGGATAGTCCTTATATGGTACGTTTTTACGACTGGGCTAGCCCCGCGCATAAGGTTCGCAGGACGCGAATGACGCGGCGGCAAATAAACGCCAGCAGGCTAGTCATCGACAACTTATGGAAGGAGTAACACTATGGCTTATAAACACATTCTTATCGCGGTTGATCTTTCTCCGGAAAGCAAAGTTCTGGTTGAAAAAGCGGTCTCTATGGCGCGGCCTTACAATGCTAAAGTCTCCCTTATCCACGTTGACGTAAACTATTCCGACCTGTACACCGGGCTAATCGACGTGAATCTGGGCGACATGCAGAAACGTATTTCTGAAGAAACCCACCACGCGTTAACCGAGCTGTCCACCAATGCAGGCTACCCTATCACCGAAACCCTGAGCGGTAGCGGCGACCTGGGCCAGGTTCTGGTTGATGCCATCAAAAAATACGACATGGATCTGGTCGTTTGTGGTCACCACCAGGATTTCTGGAGCAAACTGATGTCCTCCGCACGTCAACTGATCAACACCGTCCACGTCGACATGCTGATTGTTCCGTTGCGTGACGACGAAGAAGCATAAAATGCTTGCCGCCGGGAGATAACCCGTCCCGCAGCAAACAGTAAAGCCTGTAAACGCCCGCCCGCGCGGGCGTTTTTGTTTTTATCATTCGGACACAATTAGTACATCAACCCAACAAATAAATCATAATTAGTGTGATCAACTAATTGGATCGAAAACTATCTGTATAATACTCTACCCGCACGGCTAATCGCCGCAGTCTATAACAAAATAAGACTTTTCGGCGCGTTTAAGTATACGCGTTCATACTTTTCGGGATGGCTTTGAAAGGCGATGGAATATGAATAAAACTGCACCTACGGGCTTGCTGCAGCAACCTCGTCCGTTCTTCATGATCTTCTTTGTGGAATTATGGGAACGATTTGGCTATTACGGCGTTCAGGGCATCCTGGCGGTATTTTTTGTTAAGCAACTCGGTTTTTCTCAGGAACAGGCATTCGTCACCTTTGGTGCTTTTGCCGCACTGGTCTACGGCCTGATCTCGATCGGCGGCTACGTCGGCGACCACCTGTTAGGGACCAAGCGCACGCTGGTACTCGGTGCGATTGTGCTGGCGATCGGCTACTTCATGACCGGGATGTCGCTGCTCAAGCCCGATCTGATCTTTATTGCTTTAGGTACCATTGCCGTGGGTAACGGGTTATTTAAAGCCAACCCGGCAAGCCTGCTGTCAAAATGCTATCCACCGAAAGACGCCCGACTGGATGGCGCTTTCACCCTGTTTTATATGTCGATTAACATCGGTTCGCTGCTGTCGCTGTCGCTGGCGCCGGTGATTGCCGATAAGTTTGGCTACGCGGTGACCTACAACCTGTGCGGGGCCGGGCTTATCGTCGCGCTGCTGGTCTACTTTGCCTGCCGTGGGATGGTGAAGAATATCGGTTCTGAGCCAGATCATAAGCCGCTGAATTTCCGTAATCTATTCTGCGTGCTGGCCGGTACGGTAGTGACGATATTTATCTGCGCCTGGCTGATGCATAACGTGAAGATTGCCAACCTGGTGCTGATTGTCCTGTCGATTGCCGTGACGATCATCTTCTTCCGCCAGGCCTTCAAACTGGATAAAACCGGGCGTAACAAAATGTTCGTGGCTTTTATCCTTATGCTGGAAGCGGTAGTGTTCTATGTGCTGTACGCACAGATGCCAACGTCACTTAACTTCTTTGCTATCAATAACGTACACCATGAAATTCTTGGTTTCGCCATCAACCCGGTAAGCTTCCAGGCGCTGAACCCGTTCTGGGTGGTAGTGGCAAGCCCGGTACTGGCCGCAATTTATACCCGTCTGGGAAACAAAGGTAAGGACCTGACCATGCCGATGAAGTTTACGCTCGGTATGTTCCTGTGCTCGCTGGGTTTCCTGACCGCCGCCGCCGCCGGGATGTGGTTTGCCGATGCGCAGGGACTGACGTCGCCGTGGTTTATCGTGCTGGTGTATCTGTTCCAGAGTCTGGGTGAACTGCTGATTAGCGCCCTGGGACTGGCGATGGTCGCCGCGCTGGTACCGCAGCACCTGATGGGCTTCATTCTTGGGATGTGGTTCCTGACCCAGGCCGCTGCTTTCCTGATGGGAGGTTATGTCGCGACGTTCACCGCAGTACCGGAAAACATCACCGACCCACTGCAAACGCTGCCTATCTATACCAATGTCTTCAGTAAGATAGGCCTGGTGACGCTGGCGGTAACGGTAGTGATGGCGATTATGGTGCCATGGCTGAACCGAATGATTAATACGCCAAGTACCGAACAGTAATACTCAGTGCCGGATGCGGCTACCGCCTTATCCGGCCTACATTCAACAAGCCCGATTACCTCGCGCTATAGGGCATTTTCACTCACTACCCTTTGCGCGCGTCTATCCACTCCTGCACTTCCACCACAAAGGTGTCCGGTGCTTTGCGGTACATTTTGCGCGCCAGGTCCAGAATCGTATGCTGGCCGAGCGCTTCTTCCATTCGCTGCTGCGCCATATCCATCACCGAACGCACACCGCAAATGCCTTCACAGGCCCACTGCGGTGGATGCTCCTCAAATACCGCCAGCCGCTGACGGATCTCGCGGCACTCAAAGATGCGTTTATCGCCGTCAATGGCGTTGGCCACGTCCAGCACGGTGATCTCCTCCGCCGGTTTCGCCAGTTGGAAACCGCCGCCCTTCCCTTCGCTGCTCCGTACCAGCCCGGCCTTCGACAGACGGGTAAAGATTTTGGCCAGATAGTCATACGGTACGCGCTGCAGCTCGGCGATTTCGCGCACGCTCATATCACGTGCGTCGCCTTTGCTGTCCACCATACACATCAGGCTATGGATGCCGTACTCAACCCCGGAACTGTAAAATGCCATGCTCTTATCTCAGCCAAAACGAATCTGAGTATATTGTAGCTTTTTCGCATCACGCATTCCAGATACCGGATAACACCTGCAAATAGATTAAAATTAAAAACTATATTTATCATAAAGATAATAACAAAGTGCCGGACTCAATCCGCGACAGGACTGAAATCTCATTGCAATCTATAACTACGACCAATAAAATCCGAGTAAATAAATCGGAGTCACCAGTGAGATAAGCATCATGCAAAAACAAATTCTGATCGTGGGCGCCGGCTTTGCCGGGATGTGGGCAGCGCTGAGCGCCGCGCGTTTAGCGGATAAAAATCAGCAACATATTGATATCACTGTGATTGCACCGCAGCCCGAGCTGCGCGTGCGTCCACGCTTTTATGAAAATGCCGTTCAAACGTTGGTCGCTCCGCTACAGCCGCTGTTCGAGGTCACTGGCATACACTTTTTACAAGGGCATGTAGAACAGATTCTGCCAGGATCCCGCGAAGTTAGCTGGCAAGATACCAACGGAGAAAACCATCTGCATCGCTATGACCGCCTGGTACTGGCCAGCGGTAGCCACGTTAACCGCGACGCCGTTTCCGGTGCCGCCGAACACGCCTTTGATCTCGACCAACTGGAGAGCGCCGCGGTGCTTGAGCAGCACATTAAAGATCTGGCCTTACAGCCGGAGAGTGAGGCCCGCAATACCGTGGTAGTTTGCGGCGGCGGCTTTACCGGAATTGAGATGGCGCTGGAATTACCCGGCCGTCTGCGCGAAATTTTAGGGGCTGATGCTAAGACCAGAGTAGTCGTAGTTGAACGCAGTGCACAACCGGGCGGACGCTGGAGTCAGGCGCTGCGCGATGTGATTATCGACGCTTCCGCCGAGCTGGGCGTGGAGTGGCTGGTCAACGCGGAAGTAGAGAGCGTCGACGCGGCTGGCGTAACGCTGAAAGATGGGCAGGTTATCGCTTCACAAACGGTGATCTGGACCGTCGGCGTCCAGGCGAGCGACCTGACCGCACAGATTAACGCCCCACGCGATCGTCAGGGACGCCTGCATGTGAACAAGAACCTCCAGGTACTGGGTCATGAGGATATCTACGCCACCGGCGACGTCGCCTATGCGGCTACCGATGACAAAGGCAATCATGCGCTGATGACATGCCAGCACGCCATTCTGCTGGGGAAATTTGCCGGTAATAACGCGGCGGCGAGTCTGCTGAACGTCGCGCCGCTGCCGTATCGTCAGGAGATGTATGTCACCTGTCTGGATCTCGGCGCGTGGGGGGCGGTATACACCGAAGGATGGGATCAGCAGGTGAAACTGACGCGTGAAGAGGCGAAAAAGCTGAAGTTATCGATTGTCAGCGAGCTGATTTACCCGCCGAAGGCGGAGCGCGAAGCGGCGTTTGAGATTGCGGACCCGCTGGCGCCGTTTGTTTAAGCCGTAATGCCGGGTGCGGCAACCGCCTTATCCGGCCTACAAATAATTGAGAATCGTAGGCCCGATAAGCGTAGCGCCATCGGGCAATCCGTTACTCCGTCAGAGGGGTTCCGGCATAAATATCAAACCGATGCCCTTTGGTCACCACCGCGTTAGGCGTGGCCACGTCAGCCAGCGGCGGCGCGTAGTCCGGGCGTTTCACTACCACACGTTTAGTCGCTAGCTGACGCGCCGGTTCCAGCAAGCCGTCAGCGTCGAGATCCGGCCCCACCAGCGACTGAAACACGCGCATCTCTTTCTTTACCAGCGCGCTTTTTTGCTTATGCGGGAACATCGGATCGAGGTACACCACCTGCGGGCGTGGGGTAATATCGGTTAACGCTGTCAGACTCGAGGCATGAATCAGCTGTAAACGTTCCTGAAGCCAGCCGCCAATTTCCGCATCGGCATAGCCGCGCGCCAGGCCGTCATCGAGTAACGCGGCGACCACCGGATTGCGTTCCAGCATCCGCACACGGCAGCCGACGGAGGCCAGCACAAACGCATCGCGCCCCAGCCCGGCAGTGGCATCGACCACGTCCGGCAAATAATCGCCTTTAATGCCGACGGCTTTCGCCACCGCTTCGCCGCGACCGCCACCAAACTTGCGCCGGTGCGCCATTGCCCCGCCGACAAAATCGACGAAGATGCCGCCGAGTTTCGGTTCGTCTCGCTTACGCAATTCCAGATGTTCCGGCGTCATCACCAGCGCCATCAGGCTGTCTTCATCATGCTCCAGCCCCCAGCGGGCGGCCAGAACAGATAAGGCGCCGTCTCCGGCGCCCGTTTCATCCAGTAAACAAATTTTCACGCGAACAATCAGCCCTTGATGCCGTAATGCGCCAGCATGGCGTCGAGCTGAGGTTCGCGGCCACGGAAGCGTTTGAACAGCGTCATCGGCTCTTCCGAACCACCGCGAGTCAGGATGCTATCGAGGAACGACTGACCGGTTTCACGGTTGAAGATGCCCTCTTCTTCAAAGCGGGAAAATGCGTCCGCCGCCAGCACGTCGGCCCACAGGTAACTGTAGTAACCCGCTGCGTAGCCGCCAGCAAAAATGTGGCTGAAGGCGTGCGGGAAGCGGCCCCAGGTTGGGCCCGGCACCACGGCGACCTGTTTCTTAATTTCGGCCAGCGTCTCAAGGACTTTCGCCCCCTGCTCTGGGTTAAACTCCGCGTGCAGGCGGAAGTCGAACAAGCCGAACTCCAACTGACGCAGAATAAACAGCGCTGCCTGATAGTTTTTCGCCGCCAGCATTTTATCCAGCAGTTCCTTCGGCAGCGGTTCGCCGGTTTCATAATGGCCGGAGATAAACGCCAGCGCTTCCGGCTCCCAGCACCAGTTTTCCATAAACTGGCTTGGCAGTTCGACCGCATCCCACGGCACGCCGTTAATACCGGAAACACCGGCAGTTTCGATGCGGGTCAGCATGTGATGCAGGCCATGACCAAATTCGTGGAACAGAGTGATCACTTCGTCATGGGTAAACAGCGCCGGTTTGCCGTTCACCGGGCGGTTGAAGTTACAGGTCAGATAGGCAACCGGTTTTTGCAGCGTGCCGTCTGATTTACGCATCTGGCCGACGCAGTCGTCCATCCACGCCCCGCCGCGTTTGTGTTCGCGGGCGTACAGGTCGAGGTAGAAGCTGCCGCGCAGTTCGTTGCTTTCGTCATACAGTTCGAAGAAGCGCACTTCCGGATTCCACACGTCAACATCGGTACGCTCTTTCGCGGTGATACCGTAAATACGTTTTACCACTTCAAACAGGCCGTTAACGGCTTTGTTTTCCGGGAAGTACGGACGCAGTTGTTCATCGCTGATGCTGTACAGATGCTGTTTTTGTTTCTCGCTGTAGTACGCGATATCCCACGGCTGCAGCTCTTCAACGCCACATTCGGCTTTGGCGAAGGCGCGCAGCTGGGCCAGCTCTTTTTCCCCCTGCGGACGGGCGCGTTTCGCCAGATCGGTCAGGAAGTCGAGCACCTGCTGCGGGTTTTCCGCCATTTTGGTGGCCAGAGATTTAAAGGCGTAGCTTTCGAAGCCCAACAGTTGCGCCAGCTCGTGACGCAGTGCGAGGATCTCTTCCATCACCGGGGTGTTGTCCCACTTGCCCGCGTTCGGCCCCTGATCGGAGGCGCGGGTGGAGTAGGCGCGATACAGCTCTTCACGCAGCGCCTGGTTGTCGCAGTAGGTCATGACCGGCAGGTAGCTTGGGATATCCAGGGTTAGCAGGTAGCCTTCCTGCTCTTTGGCTTCGGCCTGCGCTTTCGCCGCCGCCAGGGCGCTTTCCGGCATGCCGGAGAGTTCAGCTTCGTCGGTCACCAGCTTGCTCCAGCCCATGGTGGCGTCGAGCACGTTGTTGCTGTACTGGTTACCCAGTTCGGACAAACGGGTGGCGATTTCGCCGTAGCGCTGCTGTTTCTCTTTCGGCAGGCCGATACCGGACAGTTCAAAATCACGCAGCGCGTTATCGACCGCTTTTTTCTGTGCAGTGTTCAGGGTGGCGTAATGGTCGCCATCACGCAGGTCGCGGTACGCTTTGTACAGACCTTCATGTTGCCCAACCCAGGTGCTGTACTCGGAGAGCAGCGGCAGTGTTTGCTCGTAGGCTTCACGCAGTTCCGGGCTGTTTTTCACCGAGTTCAAGTGGCTGACCGGAGAGAAAATACGCCCCAGCACATCGTCCACTTCCGCAAGCCTCTGGCAGAGATTTTCCCAGGTGTACGGCGCGCCCTGCGCAACGACTCGCTCAACGTTTTCGCGACAATCGTTCAGCGCCTTAGTAACGGCAGGCACAACATGTTCGGGCTGAATTTTAGAAAATGGCGGCAGTTCGAAGGGAGTCAGCAATGGATTGGTCATTAGCGCGGTCCTGTTGAAAAGAGTGAATGAAGCGCGTATCCGGCGCTGTGCATATTAATTTGTACAATGGGGTTAAGTGTAGAGGATTTCAATGCTAACCGTGACGGAAAGACGCCCGGTGGCGCTGCGCTTACCGGGCCTGCGGGTAATCTGTGCCGATCTGCTGTAAACTGTGGCAAATCGTCATTTCAGCGGAATTTCATTACCCATGCTCAGTTATCGCCACAGTTATCACGCAGGCAACCACGCCGACGTCCTTAAACACACCGTTCAGAGCCTGATCATTGAATCACTCAAAGAGAAAGAAAAACCGTTTCTCTATCTGGACACCCACGCTGGCGCTGGCCGTTATCAGCTGAGCAGTGAGCATGCCGAACGTACCGGTGAATACCTGGAAGGTATCGCCCGTATCTGGCAGCAGGACGATTTGCCTGCCGAACTTGAACCCTATATTTCCGTGGTGCAGCATTTCAACCGTAGCGGCCAGTTGCGCTACTACCCGGGCTCTCCGTTAATTGCTCGTCAGTTGCTGCGCGAACAGGACAGCCTGCAATTAACCGAGCTGCACCCAAGCGACTTTCCTTTGCTGCGCGGCGAATTTCAGAAAGATGAACGCGCACGTGTGGCCAAGGCTGACGGTTATCAACAGCTAAAAGCAAAATTACCGCCGGTTTCCCGCCGCGGGCTGATCCTTATCGATCCGCCATACGAAATCAAAACCGACTACCAGGCGGTAGTGACCGGCATTAATGAAGGCTACAAACGCTTCGCAACGGGCACCTATGCGCTGTGGTATCCGGTGGTCCTGCGCCAGCAAATCAAGCGCATGATCCACGATCTGGAAGACACCGGTATCCGCAAAATTCTGCAAATTGAGCTGGCGGTGCGCCCGGACAGCGATCAGCGCGGCATGACGGCGTCCGGCATGATTGTGATTAACCCGCCGTGGAAGCTGGAGCAGCAGATGAACAACGTCCTGCCGTGGCTACATAGCAAGCTAGTTCCCGCAGGAACCGGCCACACTTCCGTAAGCTGGATCGTGCCGGAGTAATCGCAGCCATCGGTGGAACCTTTTAATTTCAGGTATACAATCGCGAATATTTTGGCGGATGGCGTAACGCTTCTCCGCCCTACAATGAACATGAAGGAGCGGTCATGACCAAGCACTATGATTACATCGCTATTGGCGGCGGCAGCGGCGGTATTGCCTCCATTAACCGTGCGGCAATGTACGGCCAGAAATGCGCACTGATTGAAGCCAAAGAGCTAGGCGGCACCTGCGTTAATGTTGGCTGCGTACCGAAGAAAGTGATGTGGCATGCCGCACAAATCCGTGAAGCGATTCATATGTACGGCCCGGATTACGGTTTCGATACCACCATTAATAAGTTCGACTGGGATAAACTGATCGCCAGCCGTACCGCCTATATCGATCGCATTCATACCTCGTACGACAACGTGCTGGGTAAAAATAACGTTGATGTGATTAAAGGCTTTGCCCGCTTCGTTGATGCCAAAACCATTGAAGTGAACGGTGAAACCATTACTGCCGATCATATTTTGATCGCTACCGGCGGGCGCCCGAGCCATCCGAACATTCCAGGCGTGGAATACGGTATCGACTCCGATGGCTTCTTTGAGCTGCCAGCGCTGCCAAAACGTGTAGCCGTTGTTGGCGCAGGTTATATCGCCGTTGAACTGGCGGGCGTGATTAACGGCCTGGGCGCAGAAACTCACCTGTTCGTGCGTAAACACGCGCCGCTGCGCAGCTTCGATCCGATGATCGTCGAGACGCTGGTCGAGGTGATGAACACCGAAGGTCCGACTCTGCATACTCACGCAATTCCGCAAGCGGTCATTAAAAACGCCGACGGCAGTCTGACCCTGCAACTGGAAGATGGCCGTAGCGAAACGGTGGATTGCCTGATTTGGGCGATCGGTCGTGAACCAGCCACGGATAACTTTAACCTGGCCGTTACTGGCGTGAAAACCAACGAAAAAGGCTACATCATCGTTGATAAATACCAGAATACCAGCGTGCCGGGGATTTATGCCGTTGGCGATAACACCGGTGCTGTTGAGCTGACGCCGGTTGCCGTTGCCGCGGGTCGTCGCCTGTCCGAGCGCCTGTTTAACAACAAGCCGGACGAGCATCTGGACTACAGCAACATTCCGACCGTGGTCTTCAGCCACCCGCCAATTGGCACCGTGGGCTTAACCGAGCAGCAGGCTCGCGAACAGCACGGCGATGACCAGGTGAAAGTGTATAAATCCTCGTTTACCGCGATGTACACTGCCGTGACTTCACACCGCCAGCCGTGCCGCATGAAGCTGGTTTGCGTGGGTCCGGAAGAGAAGATTGTTGGTATTCACGGCATCGGTTTTGGCATGGACGAAATGCTGCAAGGCTTCGCGGTGGCGCTGAAAATGGGCGCGACGAAGAAAGACTTCGATAACACCGTTGCGATTCACCCAACGGCGGCAGAAGAATTCGTCACAATGCGCTAATCGCACAGGTGTAGACGCTATTCACTACATGCTCAAGTCACACCCCTCCGGCAACTGGAGGGGTGTTATGTCACCTCCGCCCGCGCTATTCGGCCAACGCACGCATCTCTTTAATCAGATCAGATTTCCCTTCAAAACCGATGCCCGGCAGTTCTGGCATGACGATATGACCCTCTTCCACCTTCACTGAATCCGGGAAACCGCCGTACGGCTGAAACAGATCCGGGTAACTTTCATTCCCACCAAGGCCAAGACCCGCCGCAATGTTCAGCGACATCTGGTGACCGCCATGCGGTATGCAGCGTGATGGAGACCAGCCAAACTGCGCCAGTACGTCCAGGGTACGCAGATATTCGACCAGACCGTAGGAAAGCGCACAGTCAAATTGCAGGTAGTCGCGATCCGGGCGCATGCCGCCGTAGCGCAGCAGGTTGCGCGCATCCTGATGAGAAAAGAGGTTTTCACCTGTCGCCATCGCGCCTGGGTAAAATTCTGACAGCGCGGCCTGGAGAGAATAATCCAGCGGGTCGCCGGCTTCTTCGTACCAAAACAATGGATAATCTCGTAGCATTTTGGCATAGGCAATACTGGTTTCCAGATCAAAGCGGCCATTGGCATCGACGGCAAGACGCGCTTCGTCGCCAATTTCAGTCAATACCGCTTCGATACGGCGACGGTCCTCTTCCAACGATGCGCCGCCGATTTTCATTTTAACTACGTTGTAGCCGCGGTTCAGGTAGCCTCGCATTTCCTGACGCAGCGCGCTCAGGTCTTTACCCGGATAATAGTAACCCCCCGCCGCGTAGACAAAGACGCGTGGATTCGCCTCAACGCCCTTCATCTCAGCCAGCAGACGGAACAACGGCTTGTTGGCAATTTTGGCAACGGCATCCCAGATAGCCATATCCAGCGTACCAACAGCCACCGAGCGCTCACCATGGCCCCCCGGCTTTTCATTACTCATCATGACGTCCCAGATTTTATGCGGATCCAGGTTATCGCCTTCGGCATTCAGCAGACTTTCCGGGTCAGCGTCCAGAATGCGGTTACGGAAGCGTTCGCGGATCAATCCCCCCTGGCCGTAACGACCATTAGAGTTAAATCCGTATCCCACCACGCGACGACCCTCTATCTCAACGTCAGTCACAACGGCCACCAGACTGGTCGTCATCTTGCTGAAATCGATATAGGCGTTACGAATAGGGGAAGCGATGGGTTTGGTAATTTCTACAACATCGAGGATACGCATGTTTTCTCCGGCGGGTTCTTAGTCAGTTATGCTCGCACTTACACGCCTGTAAAAAGTGATAACTCATGCCGGTTTATTATTGGCATAATGCATCCAGGCAGCATTTAAGGACGCCATCGTCCTGTATTTCTCCATCTTAAGCAGTGCTCATTTACTGATCTAATGCCAAAGAGGCTGGCTGTAATGCAAAATCGGCATCACCTGGAACTCACCTGGCTTGAAGACTGCGTTGCGCTGGCGCAGTCACTCAATTTCTCCCGCGCAGCCGCTTCCCGATATGTGACGCAGCCCGCATTCAGTCGGCGCATTGTCTCGCTGGAAGAGTGGCTGGGAACGCCGATATTTGAGCGTAACCGCCGTGGCGTTAGCCTGACTCGTGCGGGGGAAGTTTTCGTCGCTCAAGTGCCCGAACTGATCCGGGCGCTATACACCCTGAGAAATGAAACCATTGAAGCGGCGGGAAATACACGACCGGATGTTATTTTCTCCGCAACGCACTCCCTGTCGTTCTCATTTTTTCCGGCGCTGATGCGTAATAACGAAAAAATCGCCCGTTTCGGCTCATTTCGCCTGCTGTCAGACACGCTCAGCGCCTGTGAAAGGATGATTGAAAATGGGGATGCGCAGTTTCTGCTGTGTTATTACCACCCTCACATGCACATCAATCTTGATCAGACGAAATATCTCAGCGTTCGCCTTGGACAAGAAACGTTATTACCCTACTCCAAATGTGATCCCGGCTCTCATCAGCCGCTCTGGCAGGCTACGGGGGGCAAAAAATTTCCGTTCCTCTCCTTCTCTGCAGAATCCGGTCTGGGGAGGATCCTCTCGAACACGTCACCGGTGAATCATGCCCGACGCGGTATGGACATCGCCTTCACCGCCGATCTGGCCGCCACGCTGCTGGCGATGGTCAAAGCCGGGGACGGCATTGCCTGGCTGCCGGAAAGTCTGGCGGCTCCGGATGTTCAGGCCGGGACGATTGCCGCGGCGGCCCCACAAAAGAGCGGATTATGGATACCCATTGATATCCGACTGTTTCGGCCTGCGGGCAGAATGTCCAGAGCGGTAGAAGAATTGTGGGAAATATTCGTGGGCGAGCAGAGGTAACAAAATATCCGGATGGGAGGAAACGCGCCCATTTTGCATACAAACGAGCGCGTTAAACAACCGATCTTAGTAGGTATTAAAATAATGCTGAATGAGCTCAGGATTTTTCGTTTTTGTCAGGGCTGTCATCAGCAAAACCCGGGCTTTCGCAGGATTTAATGAATCAGACACCAATCCCGGCTGCCCTTTATCCTGTGGAACAATGCCGTTACCCGTTCGGGATGCACGCACCACAATGATTCCCGCTTTCTCTGCTTTTTTAATTCCAGCTTCACTTCTGACAGAAACCGACCCGGCACCGGTTCCGGCATAGACAATCCCATCTACATGATGCGCAATTGCAGCATCATACATATATTCAGGATCGTCCTGGTAACCATAAATAATCGCTACCTGCGGCAGCTTTTTAAGATTTCTTACATCAAAAACGGAACGCAGGGTATGCGTCTTTTCAATGCGAGTTTCAAACTCTGGTTTGCCATTGACGATAACCCCTAAATACCCTTGCTCAGGGGCTTTGAAGGTATCCAGCGTGGTCGCGTTTGTCTTGGTCACAAACCTTGCAGAACCTATGCGATCATTTAAAACCACCATAACCCCCCGACCCCTTGCATTCGGATCGGCGGCCACCGTGACCGCTTCCAGCAGATTCATTGCACCGTCTGCGCTAATGGCCGTCGCGGGTCTCATCGCCGCAGTGAACACCACGGGTTTATCGCTCTTAACCGTCAGATTGAGAAAGTAGGCCGTTTCATCAAGCGTGTCGGTTCCGTGGGTAATAACGATACCGTCAACGTCATCACGCGCGAGCAGCGCATTCACCTGCTTAGATAGCTTTAAAATAATGTCACTGGTCATGTTTTCGCTGCCGATATTAGATATTTGCTGACCATCAACACTGGCAATCTTATTAATTTCAGGCACCGCTTTAATTAATGTCTGAACACCTATTTCACCAGATTTATATCCCGATGTTTGGGTGTTATTTTCAGCGGTACCAGCGATGGTTCCTCCCGTCGCCAGAATTATTATGTGAGGTTGCGTTATCGCACTAAAAACGTTTGAACTGATAAATAACATCGCCGCCGCGATGAATATTTTAATATTCATTTTCACCCTCTGAATTTAATTAATTAGGGATACAGGAAATGCTTCAAAAAAATCAAGCCAGGATTATTTTCCCGATAATAAGGCCAACGACGACAGCAACAATAACATTCACTAAACCAGGCCGCATAAAACTATGGTTAAATACATATTTGCCTATGCGCGTAGTTCCCGTGTCATCAAAAGCAAGCGCAGCCAGACATTGACCCGCCACCGGAATGAAGAAATATCCATTCACCGCAGGCCATGCACCAATGAGCGCATATGCAGGTAAGCCTAATGCCAGCCCCAACGGTAGAAGAATGAGCGTTGTTGCCGCCTGGCTACTGACCATCGCAGAGACAAAAAACATCATGATGGCAATTAACCAGGTATGTTGCTGTAATAGCGTCTGAACCTCTGCCTTAATCAGATCAATATGCCCATTGACGAAGGTTTCGCTCATCCAGGCAAGGCCAAAGGCGCAGACAATCGCCAGTGCCCCCGCGCGAAACACAGTCCCGCTGATAATTTGGTCCACCGGAGGTCGGCATATCAAGACTATCAGACAGGCAAAAGAGAGCATTGTTATCTGGATCGCTGCCGACATCGATAACGGTTGCAGCCCTTTTGCCGTTTCCACTACCGGTCGTAATTGAGGAATAATCCCTAAGAGCACAATCACCACGGCACTCATCAAAAACAGTACGACAGAGAGCTTAGCGCGAAAGGTAACTTCAGTTTTATCGTGTTGTTTCTGAGCAGGCTTTATTAAACCCTCCGCAAGCCTGCGTTGATACTCTGGGTCATCTTTTAGCTCTTTGCCTTTATTAAAGGTCGCTAAGGCCCCCATCGCGACACCCACTAACGTAGCGGGAACACAGATCATCATAATTGTAGAAATGGATATCCCTAATGGGGCCATTAAACCAATCATTGCCGCCATCGCCGCCGATATTGGACTGGCTGTGATAGCCTGCTGCGATGCAATAACAGAAATGGATAATGGCCGCTCAGGACGGATCCCCGAATCACGAGCGACTTCAGAAATAACCGGTAATAAACTATAAACAACATGCCCCGTTCCGGACATAAAAGTGAAGATATAGCAAATAAAAGGCGCCAGCAGCGTAATATAACGAGGATGACGGCGCAGAATTTTCTCTGCCAGTTTAACCAGTAAATCCAGACCACCGGCGGCTTGTAATGACGAGGCAGCTAAAACAACCGAAAGAATAATAAGAATAACGTCAATCGGTGGCGTTGATGGGGTCAGGCCAAAAACAAATACCATGACGCCAACACCGAGTCCACCGACCATGCCTAAAAACACACCGCCAATCCTGGCGCCAACCATTAAGGCTAAAAGAATAAAACACAATTCCGTCCAAAACATACTTCCTCCTGGCTTATCTGGAGTGAATGTTGGGTTACATGAGTGGAACAGCGTTAACAGGGTTAATACGGTTTACCAAAACCGAATGCACCGTAATCAGACAAAACATTCGCTGCAGATTTACCACCAGCCTGCATGGCGCACAGCACCCTTTCTCGATCGGGCTCAGCTGTACCTGATTGGATAATGGAAAGCATAAATCCGGTTAAAAACGCATCACCTGCCCCCAGGGTATCTACTGGCTCAATATATTTCGGCGTCCAGTCAAGAAAACCACCAGCGGAAAAATAATAAACACGTTCATGCCCGCAGGTTGCAATAATATGTCGACAACCGTATTGGTAAAGCTTATTTATTTTTTCTTTGGTTTCATCTGGTGAGATGCCACTACAGGAAATGAAGCCATAATCTACCCATGGGCATACTCTTGCGAAATAATCATCGGTGCCACGTCCAGAAAAATCGAATGATATCATGATATTTTTCTGTTTTATTTTTTCCAGCTCACTTTCCAGATAACCATTAATACTGGTGTGAACTAAGTCAAAACTGGCAATGTATCGCAGATCATCCACCGTCAGCATGAAGGGATGCTCGCGTAAAACACCATTTTTATTACTGGTGACAAACTCACGATCGCCATTATTGAGGCGAATACAGGCGTAACCGTTCTCCCCCTCATAATGTCGACTATGGGTAATATCTATCTGTAACTTATGCAATACATCTTGTATATGTTTTGCCGCGTCATCATTCCCAAACGCCCCCATGAAGGCGCTTGAAGCACCGGCTTGCTTTGCGTAGACGGAAAAATTTAAGGCATTGCCACCTGGATACATCATTCCAGAATGAAGGTATTTATCGACGACATTGTCACCTATACCTATTACGCGAATACTCATAATAATACCCTGCTCTATAAAATCTTAAAAAGCGTCCCTGCTTTTACCTTAATCCTTTAGTAATCAGTATGCTACTTTCCACATATAGCGACGTGTAGTGAGCGGATGCTGGCGAGCTTCAGCAAGCGCTCGGTTGTAGACAGGGTAAACATTATTGAAGAGAGAATGGTTAAAGTAATCAATAACCGTAGTTTTGATAGTCGACAACCCTAACTCTTTCGCGTCTATCACTTCAATTCGCTGACCATATTTTTTCAGAAAATCTAATGCACGCTCATCGACCGGGCGGGTACTACCTTCAGAAAGCTGTACGAAAAATGGTGTATTAGCATCCGTAATTTCGAACGGTCCGTGGAAGAATTCACCGCTGTGAATACAGGCTGAATGAATCCACTGCATTTCCATAAATATGCAGATACTTTGTAAATATGACGCGCCATAGCCCGCCCCACTGGCAACAGTATAAATAACTTTATCGTCTTTATATTCTTGAGCAAATGCTTGTGCCCGTTCAGCCACATGCTCGCAAGCACGATATACAATACGGTTAATTTTACTGACGCCATCCAGGAAATCGTCATAGTGAACATAGCCTTCTGTTTGCTGAAGAAGCTCTACCGCGGTAAGCAAACATTGTATCGTCTTCTCTTCAGCGACATCTTTTCCCTCGCCAAAGGTATAGGTCTCAACATAATCACAATGCGCAACCAAAGGTGAATCCATAACCCAGGTCAGCCCAATAACGGTCGCGCCATGCAGGCGTGCAATTTCTGCCGCCTTCGTGGTTTCAGGGGTATTGCCTTTATGCGAAGCAACAACAACGACGGCATTTTCACCCAGCGCAACAGGCGGGTTACTGATAAATTCCCCACTGTTGTAAAGGCCCACGCTCAGCGTTTTTGACTCTTTTTCTAAGAATGCTTTTGCCGGGTAGAACGCGGCATAAGACCCACCACAGGCAACATAGTAAACATGTTTAGTCCCCCCTTTTTCCGCCTGGCTGGCCACAATATCGTTCACAATTTCTTTAATGCTCATTATGGTTCCCTCTGGTTCAATCAATCATACAGGCGGATATCGCCTACAAAATGACTCTTAATGTATTGGTGTTTTTATAATACATTTAAAGACATTTGATCAACGTAAGAACCATAAAAAATCGGGATCCGCGACACGGATCCCGATTTTAGCCAGTATCAAAGATGTAAGAGGAGGACCTATACGGTGAATCGAATCTTGTCGCCAACGATCAACTGACGGGACACACAAGATAATTCTCCTTTGTTATCAATCATTTCACTCTTAATTAAAATCAGAGGATAATTTTCACTCACCCCAAGATAGTGAGCAACCTCAAAGCTTGCATACACTAGCTCAATCATTTTGCGCGAATGGGTAAACCACAGCCCATATTTTTCACGTAAGCAAGCGTATAACGAATGATTATTGAGGTCCTCTTGCAGCAGAAAGGCAAAACGAGGAGGTAACTGGATGGTTTCCAGCGAAACGGGAATATCGTCAGCATAACGAATACGTTCAATGACTACCGCTTTCTCTTTTTCAGCCATTCCCAGCGAGGCGCTGGTCTCGTTATCCACCGATTCAAAAACCGATTTGATAGTTCGGGAGCCAGGCCGCCGCCCCTGGGACTGACACAACTCGCTAAAGCTCATAATCCCGGTCATGCTGCGCTGAAATTTTTCATTGCTGACAAACGTTCCCTTGCCAGAAACACGCGTCAGAAGATTTTCACGCGTTAGAGCATCCAGAGCTTTACGCACCGTTACACGACTAACCTGCCACTGGCTACTGAGTTCATTTTCTGTGGGGATCTGCTGACCGGGCTTGTATTCACCGCGCAAAATCGCCTCTTTCAAGGATGCCTCAAGCTGTTTATAGAGAGGTTTTGCGCTATTGCTGTCAGGTTGCTCCATCATTTGTATCCGTTTGTATTATTAGAATACCATGACATGTATTATAACTATTTACCTGACATTTGCTGGCATAAAAAAAAGAAAATCGGCCACAAAATCAATCTGGTGACCGATTTATCATATTGAAATTACTGATGGTTCTGCATATACGGCGTATAAACCCCGTTCAGACTTTCTAGGAACGCCACGATATCGTCGATATCTTCCTGCGGCAGTTCCTTACCCACCTGATAACGCAGCATCAGTTTGACCGCACCATCGAGCGTAGGCACATCACCGCGATGGAAATAAGGCGCAGTCAGCGCAACGTTACGTAATCCAGGGACTTTCTGACGTAGCTTGTCACGTAGCTCATTGGTAACGTTCATCCGGCCAATATCTGCGGCAGTGACTTCGCCGAAATTAAAGTCCTTTTTCAAACCTAATGGTTCAAATGAGCGTCCGCCTAAAATAATACCGCCATGACAGGTCGCGCACTTATTTTCCTTAAACAACTGATAGCCATGTTTTTGCTGAGCTGTTAACGCCTCCTCATCACCACGTAACCACTTATCAAACGGTGAATTTGGCGTGATCAGCGTTTTCTCAAATTCAGCAATCGCATCGGTAATATTATCTCCGCTGAATCCCTGTGGATAAACCGCAATAAATTCTTGCTTCAAGAGCGGATCTTTATCCAGCTTCTGGATAATTTCATCCCAGGATTTAGATGCCATTTCAATCGGGTTCAACGGCGGACCACCTGCCTGCGCCTGCAATGTCGGCGCACGGCCATCCCAGAACTGTTCCACGTTGAAGACTGAGTTAAACACCGTTGGCGCGTTGATCGGCCCGACCGCTCCGCCTACGCCAATTGACGTTTTCCGGCCATCCACACCACCCGCATTCAGGGCATGACAGTGCGCGCAAGAGATCGTGCTGTCGCCGGAAATACGCGGATCGTGATAAAGCGTAAAGCCAAGCGCCACCTTCCGGGCATCAGTCGGGATGCTTTCTGGTATTGGCTGTACGGGTTCATTACGATGCTGCGCGGCGGTATCTTTACTGGCGTAATACTGCTCACGCTGTTTGGCGACCCAGCCCAGAATGTCTTCGCGCTCCGCATCGCTCACCTTACCGGCCCAGTGCAGCGCGGTATAACGCGTCGGCGGCATGGTTTCGTACTGCATCACCCATTCAATTTTATTCAGGTCGCTTTGCGAAATGGGTTTATCCGCGACCAGCGCCGCACGAACGGCCTCAAGATTGAAGGATTTATATCCCAGTTGAATGTCGTAATTCATCAACTGCTTAGCGACAGGAAAAGAAGAATAGAAAGGTAATTCAGCCGAAGGGGTGTGACAATAATCACATCCTTTTTCGCGCAAGAATCCTAAAACTTTATTATTTGCTTCCAGCGAAGAGGCCTGAACATCAGCCTGTTTGCTCCGTTGATTATCGTGATACCACACATAACCGGATAATCCAAAATAACAAATCACGATGCCAGCTATGGCAATCGCGGTAAGACGGGTAATGATTTTCATTATTTTACCCTCACCGTTGTGAGTTATTGTGACCCAGAAAAATTAGAATAATTAATGCACAGTCTTTGTCAGACTTGACCATCATAGGAAATGAGGGGATTACTATTTTGATAAGTATCAAGCAATTACATGGAGGAGAACTATCAATAGAATAGCCTGTGCCTATTATAGCGTTAAGCCATTAGCAGGTTTCGTTCACACCTCGTTGCAATCGAATGTTCTGAAAATGGAATATCTTCAGGTCGCGCACGATTCTGAATTATTCATTATTATCATTGGGATAGTTTATTTTTTTAAATAATGCTCAACACTAAAACGTGATCAACCGCACGCTTTACTCAGCCAATACCGAAGCGAATGTCTACGCTTAACTGACGACCGGGCAACAGCCTTACTATTTCAACGTCCATCGGAGGTCTTTCTCATTATGCTCAACCAGAAACTACCCCACGCCCCTTCTGAAGAACTGACGATCGACATCGATCTGCTTTATGAAATGGATCCGTGCGAGTTAAAGCTGGATGAAATGATTGAGGCAGAGCCTGAGCCGGAGATGATTGAAGGGCTGCCCGCCTCAGATGCGTTAACCCCGGCCGATCGTTACCTTGAGCTGTTCGAACATGTCCAGTCGTCGAAACTGTTTGCCGATAGCAAAACCTTCCCCGACTGTGCACCCAAAATGGACCCGCTGGACATTTTGATCCGTTATCGCAAGGTCAAACGCCATCGGGACTTTGACCTGAAACGCTTTGTTGAGAACCATTTCTGGCTCCCGGAAACGCCCTCCAGCGAATACGTTTCTGACCCGGAAAATTCGCTGAAAGAGCATATCGATCAATTGTGGCCAGTGCTGACGCGCGAACCGCAGGACCACATTCCCTGGTCCTCGTTGCTGCCGTTACCGCAGTCATATATTGTGCCTGGCGGACGTTTTAGCGAAACCTACTACTGGGATTCCTATTTCACCATGCTGGGTCTGGCAGAGAGCGGTCGCGAAGATCTGCTGAAATGTATGGCGGATAACTTTGCCTGGATGATCGAAAATTATGGTCACATCCCAAACGGTAATCGAACGTACTACCTGAGCCGCTCGCAGCCGCCGGTCTTTGCGCTGATGGTGGAACTGTTTGAAGAGGATGGCGTACGTGGCGCGCGCCGTTATCTTGATCATCTAAAAATGGAGTACGCGTTCTGGATGGATGGCGCCGATTCGCTGGTGCTCAACCAGGCCTACCGCCACGTAATCAGAATGTCGGACGGATCCTTGCTCAACCGCTATTGGGACGATCGTGATACGCCGCGCGATGAATCGTGGCTTGAAGACGTCGAGACCGCCAAGCATTCAGGTCGACCGCCCAATGAGGTGTATCGCGATTTGCGTGCAGGCGCGGCATCGGGATGGGATTACTCCTCACGCTGGCTACGCGATGCAGGCCGCCTTGCCAGCATACGCACGACACAATTCATCCCAATTGATCTGAACGCGTTCCTCTACAAGCTGGAGAGCGCCATCGCCAATATTTCGGCGCTGAAAGGTGACAAAGAAGCTGAAGCGCTGTTTCGCCAGAAAGCCAATGACCGCCGCGATGCGGTGAATCGCTACTTATGGGATGATGAAAACGGCTGCTATCGCGATTATGACTGGCGACGTGAACAAATGGCCCTCTTCTCTGCCGCCAGTATCGTACCGCTGTATGTCGGCATGGCAACGCATGAACAAGCCGACCGGCTGGCCAATGCGGTACGCAGCCGCCTGCTAACGCCAGGGGGTATTTTAGCCACAGAACATGAAACCGGTGAGCAGTGGGATAAACCCAACGGCTGGGCGCCGCTGCAATGGATGGCTATTCAAGGTTTCAAATTGTATGGCGACGACCATCTCGGGGATGAAATTGCCCGTAACTGGTTGAAAACGGTGAATCTCTTTTACCAGGAACACCACAAGCTTATCGAAAAATACCATATTGCCGACGGCATGCCGCGAGAAGGCGGCGGCGGGGAATATCCGCTGCAGGACGGCTTTGGCTGGACAAACGGCGTGGTGCGCCGACTCATCGGGCTGTATGGCGAACCTTAGCCGCTGGCGGCCTGACTCCTCAGGCCGTTAGTTAATCGCATCGTAGAGTTCAGAATGAATTTTTTGCCACTTTTTGTTCTCCGGGCTGGGTTCTGCACGAGCGCGGAGCTGAGCCTGCTCAAGATCATAGTGTTGACGTGCGATAACCGCCGGAACCGAACAAAAACTTTGCAGGTAGCTTTTGTGCAAGGAAGTGAGTGACGCCCCATTCGACATGGCATGACTGAGCGTACTCATAAACTGTCTGCAAGGTTTGCTCTCGTTCATCTGCGCAGGATAACGCAGCAGCAGTCTCAACACCTCGGTATTGCCCGCAGCGAATGCTTGTTCCGTCCACGCCAGCTTCCAGTCCATCCCGCCCTGCAGGAACAGTGACGTCACACGGGTATCGTTGCGATCGATAGCCGCGCGCATGTTAAAGGCATCCCAGGTGATACCCATTCGGGTCACAGATTCCCGTGCGGAAGGTGCATCGCGGCGCGGTTCCTCCTGCACGATTTCAACGGATTGTCCGGATGGCGCCTGTGGCGCTGGCGAAGTGAATAACCAGAACGCACCCAGCGAAATCACCAGCACCATCACGCCGACCGCGACCCACAACATGCCTGAAATCAGCTGTTCACGCTCCTCCGCGGTGCGCTTTGCTCGCTTCTCCGGCGGATCAATACTGTCGGCGATTTCCTGTTTGTCGCCCCCCGCCTGCTCATCCTTTTGCTTTGCCATTTCCCAGAACTGGCGGACGGTCGTCTCATCAGACTCCAGATATGACGCGGGATTAACACGCGTACGCCTTTCTGCAAATGCCCGTTGTACAGGGTGAGTAATCTGTCGGTACTGACAATCCAGCAGCATCAGTTGTACTGAGGTCAGCGGCTGCTGCGCGATAACGCCGTTGCGGGCCAGCCGGCAATCATCCAGAAACATACGCAACGTAAGACGTGGTTCGACAAACAACGTCAGCACCGAGGTGTCGTTAAAAATCTGGGTAAAGTGGCGTACAAACAATTTCTTATCCACGACCATAAGCGCCAGCTCGCTAAACATCATGCCGTCCAGCGCATCCCGACTGTCACCCAGTTTTAACCAACGGCGCAGGCGTTCCCCACCGAAGTGCTGTTTCAGGAAGCTGTTGAGTGGATGTTGATCCGGCCATACCCGGGCGATAAGCGATTTGAGCGTTAATTCTATGGCACGAAGCTGACGCTGCGCATGGATCTGTGCTTCCGGCTCTGCACGTTCAATCTCAGTTTCATACTTCAGTATGGGCTGTTGCTGACGCAATTGTTCCAGAGACGCCACGAAGCGTAGCGCAGAAATCAGCTGGTTTTCACTGACGTCCTGGCCATTTTCATACTGCGGCACGCTCTGCTGCAGATGACGCAGCCGCAGAGTGAACTGGCTCAATTGCGCATCATTCATCTGCAAACGTCTGGCGACAGCTCCCCAGCCGCCCAGATTCAATCTGGCCTGGTCAAGCTGCTCAAGGAACCATCGCGGCTCTTTACCCTCTGCGACATGCACGCCTAACAGCAGCAATATTTCTACCGATGCCTGACGGATGATCGCCAGACAACGTTCAAAGGGTGTACATGTCGCTTGTAATGCGCTATTGGTCATCATCTTCCCTAACAGGACCCAAAACGTGCGGCCTCACAATGGTATGTCGTTATTTTCTATAAAAGCAGATGTGTATCGACGTAGACTAAAACACATTCATATAGCAAATAAATCTGTTTTACAGTGACTTCCGCACAATCATGGAAAATTATTCAGGAGATATGTCCGTGCCCGTATTGAAAACATCGCGCCTGATCTGTCGTCCATTGAATATTGAAGATTGGGCGTTCTTTTTAACGTTACAGCAGAACGCTGATGTGATGCGCTTTGTCGCTGATACGCGTACAGAACAAGAGATACAGGCAGCCTTTCATTCACGCTTACCAGAGTGGTCCCCCGGCAGCCCGCACTGGCTTTGCCTGGTGCTGTGCGATAAGGCATCGGGAACGCCGCTGGGGGTGACTGGATATATTCATGATAACAATGAATGTGCCGAGGTCGGTTTTTTGCTTACTCCCGAGGCACAGGGTAAAGGTTATGGCACTGAATCCCTGCATGCCGTTTGCGATTACGCATTTACCCACGGCGGACTCCGCCGGCTGACGGCCTGCGTCACCGCAGGAAACGAAGCCTCAAGACGTCTGCTGGAAAAGATTGGGTTCATTCACGAAGGTACGCTGCGGGAAAGCTATTGGCTACAACAAACCTGGCGCGATGACTGGCTTTTCGGCCTGTTAAAACGTGAATATCAGCCGCCAATGCCATAAGGCGTTTTGCTGTAAAAACTGGCTACATGGCAACTGGCGTAACGGAGTGGATTTCTTAAAATATATCTCTTTACTCAGAGAGTATTATGCCGCTCCGTTCAACGCACTTCACACCCGCCTGTGTCGCATTTATTAAGCAATGGCAAGGCCTGTCGCTGGAAAAGTATCAGGATAAACATGGAATTTGGGTGATAGGTTACGGGCATGAAATTGCCGCAGACGAAACCTTTGATACCCCAATTACGCTAATGCAGGCAGAAGCACTTCTGCTCGCCGATCTGCATCTCTGTGAGGCGTTACTATATGAAAAAAAACCGCAAATAAAAGATCGGTTTCAACAAGAGACGTTAATTGCGTGGATATTCAGCGTGGGAATAACCCGATTTAACATGACAGAAATTTGGCCTTAAGCTATTTCACAGCCAGAAATTTTCTGACTGTGAAATTTACGTCAATTAAATAGCGTCGTTTAACATCATTGCCGCCTGCGTACGATTTTTTACCTCCAGACGCTGGTAAAGCGACTCAAGATGGGCTTTTACCGTTCCGGTACTGATATTTAACAGTCGGCCAATTTGTTTATTCGACTCGCCCGCGGCCAGCATAGTCAGAATTTCTCGCTGACGCGCACTGAGCGATCTTATATTTTGGCGGCTACTCTCAGCCGCTGTAATACAGTCTCTGGGGATAAACATCATGCCCATCGCGACACTATTGAGCGCCAGTGTGAAGGTTTCCGCGTCAGAGTCACGTGGAACAATGGCCAGCACGTTTAAATGCGTGACCTCCTGTAGCCATCTTTTTCGGCAATCCGTTGCTGTTACCAGCACTTTTACCGCCGAATAGCGTTGCGCGATCTGTTGCAGCAAGCTGCGGCAGAACTCAGCATCAAGATCGCCATCCAGCATTACCATTGCATCAGGGTTGTCTTCCAGCTTCTGCCACAGGTCATCTGTCTGACTGACACCCTGAACATCCACTCCTGGAATACGTTGCTGTAAACTTACATTCATTCCATGAATAAATATTGACTGCCTGTCAAACATTATTAACTGCATTATTTATCTCCGTCTGAATAAGATATTAGCCTTAGCGCGCGGAAGGGTATTACCCATAGGGTAAAATAAGAAGTCACCATTTGGCGGGGGGCCATTGTACCGATAGTCGTAGAAGAAAGAAGCAGAAATTATGATTAGTTACAGCTCAATCAACAGAATCACACAAAGAAACAAAAACAGAGAAACATATTAAGTAAATTCTTATATTTTGACGCTCATGTATATTAATTAATATTAATTATATGCAGTCTATATTTTTGTCGAAAAATAAGGAATGCCAACCATCATTCAAATATGTTACAAAATAAAAAATCGCATTAAATGCTTATTCAGCCAATATCTGGCTGAATAAGACACGACGGGTTACAGGAACATTCCGCCGGAGACCTCAATACGCTGCGCCGTCATCCACGCCAGCTCATCGCTGAGCAACGCGGCAGTCGCGTCACCGATATCATCCGGCAAACCAACGCGCCCCAACGCTGTTTGCGAAGCAATGTACGCATTCAGTTGCGCGTTATCCCGCACATTTCCACCGCTAAAATCGGTTTCTATCGCGCCGGGGGCAATAATATTGGCCGTAATTCCGCGCTCCCCCAGCTCTTTTGCCTGATAACGGGTTAACACTTCCATCGCCCCTTTCATAGCCGCGTATGCGCTGTAACCCGGCAGCGCAAAGCGCGCGAGTCCGGTTGAAACATTGAGGATCCTGCCGCCTCTGTTCATCAGCGGTAAAAGGTTCTGCGTCAGGAAAAAAGGACCTTTAAAATGGATATTCAAAAGTTGATCAAATTGCGCTTCGGTGAACGCCGGATACGGCGCGTTAATACCAATCCCGGCATTGTTCAATAAATAATCAAAGGTGTCGCTTTGCCACTGGGTCCGTAAGGTTTCCCGCACCTGTTTTATAAACTGAGGGAATGTTGAAATATCCCCGACATTCAACGGTAATGCCGCTGCTTTACCGCCAGATTGGCGAATTTCATCCACAACCTGCAGCGCTTCTTTTTCATTGCTGTTCCACGTCAGGATGATACCGATTCCTTTGCTTGCCAGCTTAAGCGCCGCGTTTTTACCGAGTCCACGACCACCGCCGGTCACCAATGCGATACGTTGCGTCATAAGAAACCTCATTTCATGTGTAGTGAAGATTGAGACAGAGCTTATTAGGTGGTAGAAAAACAATAAATATCGCTGATTGCGCATTACTGTTTCATACAGAACAACAATAGGGCATGAGAATGGATAAAATTCACGCAATGCAGTTGTTCATCCGCGTCGCAGAACTGGAGAGTTTTTCGCGTGCGGCGGACACCCTTGGACTACCTAAAGGTAGCGTATCGCGACAAATCCAGGCCCTGGAAAATCATCTTGGCACGCAGCTGTTGCACCGCACCACCCGACGCGTCCAGCTCACACAAGACGGCATGATCTATTATGAACGCGCGAAAGATCTGCTAAGCAATCTGGATGAACTGGATGGCCTATTCCATCACGATTCGGCCAGTATCAGCGGCAAGCTGCGCGTGGATATGCCGGTGGGCGTCGCGAGAAATTTGGTGATGCCTCGCCTGGCAGCCTTCTTGCATCAATATCCGGGACTTGAACTCGAACTCAGCAGCAGCGATCGGCTGGTGGACTTGATCCGCGAAGGTTTCGACTGCGTGGTACGCGTCGGTACGCTGAAAGATTCAGGGCTGATTGCCCGTCCGCTGGGTAAACTCACGCAGATTAACTGCGCCAGCCCAGAATATCTGGCCCGCTTTGGCTACCCGGAAAGCCTGGAAGATTTAGCCTCGCATGCGGTGGTGCATTACTCGGTGAACCTGGGAACGCGTGCGCAAGGTTTCGAGGTGGCGACAGGCAACGGTACTCAATGGGTTAAAACCGGCGGCATGCTGACGGTGAACAGCACGGAAACCTATCATGCAGCATGCCTTGCCGGCCTGGGCATTATTCAAGTGCCACGCGTCGGCGTACGCGACGCCCTGCGCGCCGGTACGCTGGTCGAGGTGTTAGGGCAGTATCGTGCCGAGCCGATGCCGGTTTCTCTGCTGTATCCGCATCGCCGCAACCTCTCCCGCCGGGTTCATCTGTTTATGGAATGGCTGACCGGCGTAATGAAAGATTATGTGGACTGACAAGCTATACTGTCTTGAGAATGAACAGAACAAGGAATACTGGCCTGATGACGCAGGAAAAAGAGATAAAACGCCCCATTCAGGAACTTGAGCACGCACCGATCCCAAAAATTGAGCCCCAGGAGCGTGAAAAAACAGAAACCAACGGTACGACCAACCAGGCATTGCAAACAGCCCTGACCCTCGCCGATAAAATTCAACGCCAGCCCGTCATCGCCCATATGATTCGAGCCGCAGAGCGTTTTAATGACCGCATGGGAAACCAGTTTGGCGCCGCTATCACCTACTTCTCGTTCCTGTCGATGATCCCTATCCTGATGGTGTCATTTGCCGCCGCCGGTTTTATTCTCGCCTCCCACCCTACGCTGTTGCAGGATATCTTCAGCAAAATACTGCTTAACGTCAGCGACCCGACGCTCGCCTCCACGTTAAAAAACACCATTAACACTGCCGTTCAGCAGCGAACCACCGTGGGTCTGGTCGGGCTTGGGATCGCCCTTTATTCCGGGATTAACTGGATGGGTAATCTGCGCGAAGCGATTCGTGCCCAGTCGCGAGATGTCTGGGAGCGTACGCCGCAGGATCAGGAAAAAATTTGGGTTAAATACCTGCGCGATTTTGTTTCATTGATTGGTTTGTTGATTGCGCTGATTGTCACTCTGTCCATTACTTCTATCGCCGGTTCCGCCCAGCAGATGATTATCTCTGCGCTATATCTCGACGGCATCGAATGGCTGAAGCCCGCCTGGCGCCTGATCGGCCTGACCATCTCTATTTTCGCCAACTATTTGCTTTTCTTCTGGATTTTCTGGCGACTGCCGCGTCACCGACCACGTAAGAAAGCACTCATTCGCGGCACATTTATCGCGGCGCTGGGGTTTGAAGTTATCAAAATGATCATGACCTACACGCTGCCGTCACTGGTGCAATCGCCGTCAGGCGCAGCGTTTGGTTCCGTGCTTGGACTGATGGCGTTCTTCTACTTCTTCGCTCGTCTGACGCTGTTTTGCGCCGCCTGGATAGCCACGGCGGAATACAAAGATGACCCGCGGATGCCGGGGAAAACGCAATAGCCACCGCCGGATTAGTTGTGAATTGCCGGATGGCGACGCACGCGTCTTATCCGGCCTACGGGTGAGTTTGTAGGCCGGATAAGCGCAGCGCCATCCGGCAATTATAATGCCGCCTGTTCTTACTGATTTAGTGAATAAATCCAACCCGTAACTTTTATTTAACCAAAAACCAGTTTTATCATCCAAGTTTTAAATTATGTGAAGCATTTCATGGAAGTGAAATCTTCAGCCTGAATATTATCCCCTTTTTGCTCTTTTTTTGACCAATTGCAGGGTTTGTTACAGATTGAAATATCGCTTTTGCTGTGCGTAATATGGCCTTTCGTTCGGCCAAAAATAAGAAAATATTATGCAAGCAACAGCCACAACACTCGACAACGAACAGGAACACACCCCGGTCAACTCGCGCAATAAAGTTGTCGTCGCCTCACTCATTGGTACCGCCATTGAGTTCTTCGACTTCTATATCTACGCGACCGCCGCGGTGATCGTGTTTCCCCATATTTTCTTCCCGCAGGGAGATCCGACCGCGGCTACGCTGCAGTCCCTCGCCACCTTCGCTATCGCTTTTGTGGCCCGGCCAATCGGCTCCGCGGTGTTCGGCCATTTCGGCGATCGCGTAGGCCGTAAAGTCACGCTGGTTGCTTCACTGCTTACCATGGGGATTTCAACGGTTGTCATTGGCCTGCTGCCGGGCTATGAAACTATCGGCATTTTCGCCCCGTTGCTGCTAGCGCTGGCGCGTTTTGGTCAGGGTTTAGGTCTGGGCGGTGAGTGGGGCGGCGCGGCGTTGCTGGCAACGGAAAACGCGCCGCCGCGTAAACGCGCGCTGTACGGATCATTCCCGCAACTGGGCGCGCCTATCGGCTTTTTCTTCGCCAACGGCACTTTTCTGCTGCTCTCCTGGCTGCTGACCGATGAACAGTTTATGAGCTGGGGCTGGCGCGTACCGTTCATCTTCTCTGCGGTACTGGTGATCATCGGCCTGTATGTTCGCGTTTCATTGCATGAGTCCCCGGTCTTCGCCAAAGTCGCTGCAGCGAAAAAACAGGTGAAAATCCCGCTGGGTACCTTACTGACAAAGCATATTCGCGTAACGATCCTCGGCACGTTCATCATGCTGGCGACCTATACACTGTTCTATATCATGACCGTCTATTCGATGACGTTCAGTACAGCCGCCGCGCCTGTAGGGCTTGGCCTGCCGCGTAATGAAGTGTTGTGGATGCTAATGATGGCGGTAATTGGCTTTGGCGTTATGGTGCCAGTGGCGGGTCTGCTGGCCGACGCGTTTGGTCGCCGCAAGAGCATGCTCATCATCACCACGCTTATCATTCTGTTTGCGCTGTTTGCCTTTAAACCGCTGCTCGGATCTGGCAATCCGGCGCTGGTGTTCGCTTTCCTGCTGCTGGGTTTAAGCCTGATGGGACTGACATTTGGTCCGATGGGCGCGTTGCTGCCGGAGCTGTTCCCAACCGAGGTTCGCTACACGGGCGCATCATTCTCATATAACGTTTCGTCGATTCTTGGCGCTTCCGTTGCCCCGTATATTGCCGCATGGCTGCAGGCTAACTACGGTCTGGCAGCGGTAGGAACGTATCTGGCATCGATGGCGGCGTTGACATTGATCGCGCTGCTGTTAACCCATGAGACCCGTCATCAGTCATTATGATTCTTTTGCCGGATGCGGTGTAACCATCGCATCCGGCCTGACATCACTTCTTCATTTGCGACAGTATCGCCCGGCACTGGTTGGCTTCCCCTTCGGAAGGAGAAATCAGCGCCAACAGTGCCGCCGCTGGAGTGACTAACGTGGCTAATGCGGCGGCAACCGCACCACGCGCAATCAATGGCCCGGCTTTTACACCTGCCTGCGGGTTCTTGAAGGTCCCGCGAACATACAGCGGCGAACGCAGCGTAATAATACGAATACCTTTGCTCTCTGGATCGATGGTTAAATCCAGTTGCTCAGAGGCAAAACTCGCGGTCCCGGTCACATTGATCACCGCATTTTCCGTATCAAAAGCAAAGATTTGAGGACGCGCCACGCCGTTAACGATATCCAGATTCGCCGCCGCGCAGTTCACCCGGACCTCATCGTCACCAAATATCTGACCAACGAGATAGTTACCCAGATTTAATCCCACAATTTCCATCAGATTCCGGCTGATTAAGCCATCGTTCATCAGCAGCTTCAGGTTGCCATTGCTGTTCCCCAACAGCGCGGCCACCGAGTTTCCGCTGCCGCTAAATTTAGCGTCACCGTTCATTTCACCGAGCGTTTTCTGCATCAGTTCTACATCCGGCATGAGCTCTTTTAGCTTCAGGCGGCGAGCCTGAATATCCGCCTGCCCACGCATCGGCTTTTTATCCCCTTCCAGATGGATTCTGGAAACAATGCTGCCTCCCGCCAGGCCAAATTTCAGCGGCTGCAGGCGCAGGTCGGCATTTTTCAGGATGATATGGGTGGAGAGATCGCTAATCGGTAGGCTGCTGCCGTGTTCAATGCGCCGACCTTTGAAACGTACGTCAGCATCCATCACATTCCATTTGTCAGTTTCGAAACGGTCATACGGTAAGACTTTATCGGCAGGCTGGACGCTCTTCTCACCTTTGCGCTGTTCAGACTGTTTGGCCTTTTCCGCGCCTTTCCCCGAATCCACACCAATCAGCGGTCCCAAATCAGCCAGTCTCAAGTGGCGTGATTCGACGTCCCCTTCCAGTTTCGGACGCGGCTTACCGGTCGTATAAGTTAGCGTTCCATGAATATCGCTGTCGCCAATACGGCCATTAAAATCGCGGTAATCAAAAACAGAGGATTTTTCCGGATCGATTTTCGCCACCAGACGCCCGTCGGTTTCAAACGGCGGCGTATCCGGGAGCAGCACCCCCGTCAAATCGTACAAATCCCCTAGCGAATCACCTGAGAATTTAAGCCGCAGATCCACGCCGCCCATATTCATCGGGTCATTTACCGTACCGGTAAATGCTACGCGCGTATTGCCCGACCGGAAATCAGCCTGCACCGGGAAAGGGGTTCCTTCGCCCCTCAGCGCCAGCATCCCGCCTATTTTTCCGCTACCGCTTAGCGGTTCGTCGTTATAGCGTCCTTTGGCCTGCAAACCAAATACGTAATCCTCAACGCGGGTTTGACTCTCTTTACTTTTTGCGCCCGTCACTTCGCTAAAAGGCAATGGCTTACCCAGTGGATCGACCAGGATCTCAAGCTCCGAGCGGGTCACCTTATCGTTAATAGCGATGCGTCCTTGATCGAAGAGAATATTATCCAGCCGGAAAGACCACGCAGAGGGCGACGCATTAGGATCGCGGTTTTCATCTTCTGCGAGGGTAAAGGTCCAGTTATTGTTTTTTTCCGACAGGCGAATAAGGCGCGCATCAGGCTTTACCAGCTTGACCCACGGTAGCCAGACGGTTTTTGTCAGCAATGCCAGCGGCGCGAGCGTGGCTTCCACACGGGGAAGATGCACCATGGTGACGTCGGGAATGTCCGGCGGGTTGCCAAGGATAATATCCTCGGCATGAACGTGCGGCCACGGAACCCAGCTACGCCAGCCGGTTTCCTGCTTCTGGCGCTCCCAAACCACGCCCAGATCGCCCCGTATGGCGAAGGGCCGGTTGAGTTCTGTAGAGACTTTCTGGTTGATGGTCGGTTTGAGCCGGTTCCAGTCAAATGTCGCAATCACAATGATGAATACGACGATCAACAACAAGAAAACCCCTAATACTGATACGGTTATTTTGCCTGCTTTTGTCATAGTTAGCGTCCTCACTTCCTTCCTTGCCTGTCCTAAAGATAGTCCAGCAGGGCAAAATGAGGGACGCTACATCCGAATCAAAGCGACAGGATCACCTCTTCGAGGGTGTGCAGAGGTACTGGACGAGAAAGAAAATAGCCTTGCGCCGCGAAAGCCGGTGAGTTTTGCACATCACGCCACTCTTCAAGTGTTTCAACACCTTCAACAATCACCCCGCGGCAATAGCGGTTCATCAGCTGTAACAACAACGTGAAGAGATTGCGGCCTTCCGGCGTCTGGCGCAGCATGACAAACAGATCCCGCGCCACTTTAATATAGTCGTAACTCACTTCGCTCAGGGCCGAGAAGTTCGCCATTCCGGTACCAAAATCATCCAGCCAGAGGGGACCAAACTCGCACATTGAGGCGAACGACGACCCCTTCGGCAGGCGGATATGCTCCACCAGCTCAAAACGCAGCCACGGCAGGCATTCGATGATTTTCAGGATTTCAGGATCCTGGCGCATCGCAATCAGCGTTGGGCCATCGACATTCACTGAAGCCAGCAGGTTATTGGCTCTGAAAAAGTCCTTTTTCAGCTCAAGCTGCAGGAGCTGCTCTTTCACAACCTCTATACGGTGTCGGACGGCCACTTCAGCAAAATAGCGATCTGGCGCAATACGTTGGGCAGGATTATCAGGATGGGTCACGACGGTCAGCAGTTCAACGGCCATCAGCCGTCCGTCGGTCTGGTAAATCGGCTGATAGGTGTAAGCACGCTCGCACTGCAGCCAATAGCGTCTCGCCTGCAAGCTTTCGATACTCGCATCGGGCGTAATGAGCTGCTGGGTAACCTGCTTTATCATCAAAGATGTCCTGTAAATAAGAGTGTGACTGACCGGACTCGTCAAAGGTTATCGGCGCTCAGGCGCAGAACTTTACGTTCCGCCGCAGGCAAAATAAAAACCAGGCGGCAAAAAACAACGCAGAACACGTGCTGGCTCAAAAAATAATGGAACGTTGTTTTAATATAGTTGACCACTTAACACCCACAGCGCACACTAACGCTAATTTTTTTCAGAGCAGGTTACGACTATGTCCAGAAAGATTGCCGTGATTGGCGAATGCATGATTGAGCTGTCACAGAAAGGCGCCGACGTTCAGCGCGGATTCGGTGGCGACACGTTGAATACATCCGTTTATATCGCCCGCCAGGTCGATGCGGCGGCGCTTTCGGTACACTATGTGACTGCACTGGGTACTGACAGTTTCAGCCAACAAATGCTGGACTCCTGGCAGGGTGAAAATGTTGACACCTCATTAACCCAGCGTATGGAAAACCGCCTGCCGGGACTCTACTACATTGAGACCGACAGCACCGGCGAGCGCACCTTCTACTACTGGCGTAATGAAGCTGCCGCAAAATTCTGGCTGGAGAGCGAACAGTCCGCCGCGATTTGCGAAGAGCTGGCGACATTTGATTATCTGTATCTGAGCGGAATCAGCCTGGCGATTCTAAGCCCGGCCAGCCGTGACAAACTGCTGACGTTACTGCGTGAATGCCGCGCTAACGGTGGAAAAGTCATTTTTGACAATAACTACCGCCCACGCCTGTGGAGCAGCAAAGAAGAAACGCAGCAGGTTTATCAGCAGATGCTGGAATGCACCAATATCGCGTTCCTGACGCTGGATGATGAAGACGCATTGTGGGGTGAAAAACCTGTAGCCGAGGTGATTGCCCGTACTCACGCGGCTGGCGTTCAGGAAGTCGTGGTGAAGCGCGGCGCAGACTCTTGTCTGGTTTCTATCGAGGGTGAAACGCTGATCGACGTCCCGGCCGTTAAATTACCGAAAGAGAAAGTGATTGATACCACCGCAGCGGGAGACTCCTTCAGCGCCGGGTATCTGGCGGTACGTCTGACCGGTGGCAATGCCGCCGATGCCGCAAAACGCGGTCACCTGACGGCAAGCACGGTGATTCAGCATCGCGGGGCGATTATCCCACGCGACGCTATGCCGCAATAACGTGTTGTTCTTGTAGCCCGGGCAAGCGAAGCACCCCCGGGCTACCCACCCAAGGCCGGATGGCAGCGTAATCGCCTTATCCGGCCTGGAGGTTACTGTACCGGCGGGATATCCGTCACTTCAGGATGTGATTCATCCGTTTCTACCGGCGTTGCCGCCGCGGTAACGGGTGCCATAATGCTATCCCACGTCGCCTGCAGTTCCTTCATATTGAATTCAGGCTCCCCCTTCGGCTGCAGCAGAATTAACGCCATATCTTGCGACAATTGCTGGCGCAGATCCTGATTCAGCATCTCAACGTTCAGACTGTTGAGGAAGCTCTGGCGTAAACGCTGATACTGTTCAGGCGCGATATCCACCACCTGATTTTGCAGCGAGCGCAAACGCTGGCTGATCAAAATGTCGGTATCGGTACGGCCATAGGTGGCAAACAGTTTCTGCAGTTCCAGATTTTTTTGCGCCACCAGCGCATTGAACTCTTCTTCCGGCAGGCCCTTATCACGCACTTTCGCCAGCTCACGCGCAACCGTACCGAGGTTCGCATTCAGCTTACCGTTCGGCGATTCCACGTTGATAGCGCACTGGGCACGCAGAAACAGGACCCGACAATCAAATCCAAGGCCGATATCTTTGGCATTGTTTTTGGTCAGTTCCTGCTGAATATGCCAGAACAGCGCTTCACGGGCTAAATCAGCGCGCCAGTAGCGCAACAGCGCGGCGGATTCACGGATTGGCTGCCATGGCGTGTCCCACATGATGGAAAGGCGATCCTGACGTACCGCATCGGTCATAATGCTCACGGCTTCCGCACGCAGCGGCGAAAGCGTCGGCACCGGCGCTGGGGTTTCCCGTTTTCCTTTTAACTCGCCAAAGGTTTTATTGATTTGTTCAGCCACGCTGCGCGCATCTACGTTACCCACGATAATCAGCGTCATCGCGTCCGGGGTATACCATTTCTGGTAGAAGGAGTGGATTTTCGCGGCATCGACAGGCGTTTTTAGCGGATCAGCTGGATCGTGCCCCAGCAGGGTTGATCCCTTCAGACGGTAACGCCACCACCCCTCTTTGGTATCTGACGGCCAGGTTGCGACCATATCTTCGCTACTCAGCGCATGATTAACCGTTTCAGGAGTGATGCTCAGATTGCCGGAAATATTCGCCAGGTAAGTAAGTGACTCTTTCAGCAAGTCGTTACGGCTGTTAGGCAGACTGAGGTTATATAGCGTGGAATCATAAGAAACGATAACGGGCGGCATGGGACGTTTGGGATCGAACCCCTGCTGCCACAGTGAACGGGCTTGCGTGGCATCAAGGCCACCGCTTTGCGTCAGCGCGATACGCGGGATCGCATGGCTGAAACCACTCTGTTGCGTACTTTCGGTGAGTGAACCGGTATTGACCAGCAGGCGAACCTCAATACGGTCGCTGGGGCGCTGGGGAGTGGCTAGCACTTGCCACTGTAGACCATTTGCCAGCGTGCCCTGTTGCCACGCCGGGTCAGGCTGGAGCGCATCTGCCTGCACATAGCCGGCAGTGGCCATCATCAGCAAGCCGCCCGCTAAAAGTCGAATTTTTGTGCCCTGCATGTGAACCCCTGATCAACTATCCTGGTAATAAAAAGACAGCCCGCGAAAGGACTCTCTGAATATGACGTTAAAAACACTTCGTGTTAGACCGCAAGAACATGAAAATGTCACGGAGGAAGTGAAAAAATCCCGACGCCGCCGAATCGACGGTTTCAGGCACAGGGGGTAATTATGCGCAAACACCCGCAGTCCTGGAAGGGACTACGGGCATAAGTGACGAGATTAAGAGGATAAATCGTGCGTTTTGCCATCCGGCGCACGATTATTCAGCGTGTCATCCAGCTTTTTGGTATCCAATTCTTTCACCCATTTAGCCACAACGACAGTTGCCACACCGTTACCAATCAGGTTGGTCAGCGCACGGGCTTCAGACATAAAGCGGTCAATACCGAGAATTAGCGCCAGGCCAGCGACCGGTAAATGCCCCACCGCAGAGATAGTCGCGGCCAGAACAATGAAGCCACTCCCGGTCACACCCGCAGCCCCTTTTGAGGAGAGCAGGAGCACGACCAGCAGGGTTATCTGATGGAAAATATCCATATGACTGTTGGTGGCCTGAGCGATAAACACCGCCGCCATCGTCAGATAGATGGATGTCCCATCAAGGTTAAACGAGTACCCTGTGGGTATAACCAACCCGACAACCGACTTCCGACAGCCCAGTTTCTCCATTTTATCGAGCATACGCGGCAGTGCGGATTCAGATGAAGACGTACCCAGTACGATCAGCAGTTCTTCACGGATATAGCGGATGAATTTGAAGATGCTGAAGCCAGTCGCGCGAGCAATGGAACCCAGTACCAGAACCACAAACAGAATACAGGTGATGTAGAAGCAGATTATCAGCTGCCCCAGTTGCACCAGCGTTCCGACGCCATATTTACCGATGGTAAAAGCCATGGCACCGAAAGCACCGATCGGCGCCAGGCGCATGATCATATTGATGATGCCGAAAATAACCTGCGAGAAGCTTTCAATTACGTTGAAAATCATCTGGCCTTTGCTGCCCAGACGATGCAGAGCAAAACCAAACATTACCGCAAACAGCAATACCTGCAGGATATTACCGCTGGCAAACGCGCCAATGACGCTCGCAGGGATAATGTCCATCAGGAAACCTACGATCCCCTGGTCTTTTGCCTGTTCGGCGTAAATCGCTACCGCTTTGGCATCCAGCGTTGCCGGATCGACGTTCATCCCGGCACCAGGTTGCACCACGTTGACGATGATGAGGCCGATGATCAGCGCAATCGTACTGACAATTTCAAAATAGAGCAGTGCAACCGCACCGGTGCGGCCTACTGCTTTCATACTTTCCATGCCTGCAATGCCGGTCACGACAGTACAGAAGATGACAGGTGCGATGACCATCTTGATGAGCTTAACGAAAGCATCACCAAGCGGCTTCATTTGGGCGCCTAATTCAGGGTAGTAATGGCCAAGGAGAATACCAATGGCAATTGCTGTCAGGACCTGAAAGTAAAGGCTTTTGAATATAGAGGTCTTCATAGGGTGTCCTTAAAGTAAAAACCACAGGTCTTGTAAGGTTTTGTTTAACCTGCGGCCTTAAAGTAACACCCACTCAACATGACAGAAATGCACCTGGATCATAATTGATACAAAAATGTTAAAAATTTTGAGCTGGCTCGCACAAGCGAGACCTTTTTTAACTTTTGTAATCAGCGCCTTCCGGTGCCAGATAGCGTTCTTCAAAGATATTTGCCGGAACCGGTCGGGCAAACAGGAAGCCTTGCGCCACTTCCACCCCTGCTTGTGATAACCATTCGCGTTGCGCTTCCGTTTCAACGCCTTCGGCGATCATCTGCAAGTTGAGACTGTGTGCCAATTGAATGATGGCGGAGATCATGCTGCAATCTTCGGGCACGCCATCGACAAACATCTTATCAATTTTGAGTACATCCACCGGTAGCGACTTCATATGCTGTAGCTGCCGCAGACCCGCATACCCCATGCCAAAATCGTCCAGCGCGATGCGCACGCCCGCGTTGCGCAGCGGTCGCAAAATGGCCACCGCGGCATTGGGATCGTCAATATGTCGGCTTTCAGTCACTTCGAGGATCAATGTGCCAGGCTTAATGCGATAGCGCGTTAACAACTCCAGCAGATCAGACACCATATTGGGGTGCATCAACTGGAGAGCGGATAAATTCACCGAGAGCGGCAGCATCAGACCGCGTTCTTGCCAAGCTGACAGCTGGCGGCATGTTTCTTCCAGCACCCAATAACCGACGGTCACCATCAGACCACAAGACTCAATTCTGTCGATTAACCCTTCTGGCAGCTCCCAGCTACCGTCCGACTGTTGCATCCGCAATAATGCTTCTGCGCTCAATACCTTGCCGCTGGACATTTCTACCTGGGGCTGCATCCAGAGCGCAAACTGCTGGTTATCCATGGCGGTTAAAATATCGTTCTCCTGGGTTAAACGCTGCTGCGCCTCTTCCATTTGCAACGGATCAAAGAACTGAATTTGGTTTTTACCTTTATGACGCGACGTTAACACGGCGGACAGGGCGCGGCGATAGAGCTGCTCTGCGGTTAAATCACCATAAAACATCGCCACCCCGATGTTGCAGTTCGGACGTAGTTGAATGCCCTGAATCGGTAACCGCTCATTAACGATAGTGAGTACTTGCTGACCTAGCGTAATGGCATGCCAGGGCTCTTTTACACCATGCGCGATGATGGCAAAGTCATAGCCGCTCACCTGGGTAAGCACCATTCTGGGGGCCAATACCGATTTTAGTTTTTCGACTAACGTCAGCAGCAAGATTTCTCGCTGAGTTTCGGTTAACACGCCCGCGGTATCACGCAGGGTTTCACAGGTGACAATCATCAGCGCCGTCGTTTGCTGACGCGTCACCACCTGCTCCAGCAATCCCATTAAAAACGACTTGTTGGGCAATTCGGAAACCGGGAAGCGCATCGAATGGTCGCTTTGCTCTTCGCTATGGCGTTTGATGAGCTGCTGATTGAGGTTGTAGCTACGCACCAGCATACCAATCTCATCATCCTGATGCAGACGTGGTAATGCCAGTTGATAGCCAATCAGATCCTGCTGTTGAATGTCGTTCAGCTCGCGAGCGATTTTGCGCAATGGGTGCACAATCAAACGGTTAATACACCATGAGATGGCTACCGTGAGTATTAACGACAAAAGTAAGTAAATGGTCACTAACGTTGAGAGTGTGCTCATCACAAACTTGTACATGCGGTACGAATCCGCCTGCAGCACCAGATACGCCAGCGGTTGTGGGTTCGCTGAGCGCTCAAGTGAATAGACCGGCAGCGAAATTTGCACCGGAAGCTCAAACAGGCGGGTCACCGTAACGGGAACCGGGCGTTCGGGAATAAAGCTCATCCGCAGCGCCTGAAACTGATTAGGCAGCACCACATCAGCGCGGCTGACCACGCCCGCTGGCCGAATGCTGCGTAAAATGGCTTCCGCTTCGGGAATATCCCCTTTCAGGATAGTGTCGGAAAGAGGTTCACGGACGGAGCGAGCGATACTTTCCAGTTGTGTAGCCGTGTTATAGCGGTTCTGCTGTACCAGATGGAACAACAAAACGGTGCAAAAAATGAAAACAAACACCATGACAACGGCCGCGACCATTGCCATCTGCTTAATTGTTAACGAGCGACTGACACGCAAACTGACTCTCCACGGATAGACGAAACTGCCGTCAGAGTATACCCGATCGTAGCGGTATTAAGAGAGACGGTATCTGAAAACTTCCCAGCGTGCATTATCGCGACAGGATAGGCACCTGACGACGAGATTTATCTGCATTTAAGCCGAAAAAGGCCGCAAGGTCACCCCTGCGGCCTGGTTCGGGCGCATGTTGCCATCACGGCAGGCAGACGCCCACTAAGCGCATTACTTCCTGTTACGTAGCCAGCTCACAATCAGGCTGGCAAAAATGCCAGCGATGACTGGAGCCGCTAAATCGTGCCAGAAGGCTACGCCTAACTGTGCGAGCGTCATATAGCCGCCTGTGTTGCAATGGCAACTGTTCACGGCTATCCTTGAGTTGTTCAGGTTCAAGTTAGCCCCCGTTTTGTTGCCAGGTTTATACCGAACAACGTGCGGGGGTTTTCTCTTTCCAGCAACCGATGCCGCCGGGGATCAAGCCCCCGCAACATTGCGCCTCACCGGGAATTCCCGGCTTGCCGCTGATTCTACGGTAGCCCATTCGCCATATCACTGCGCAATATTCCGCTCTGCGTAGCGCCTCGCACTTCACCCGTTTCTCGCCAGTACGCTGGAAAGATTCTTGCCAGTTGGCAACATTCCTGCCGACTATTAATTCAGGTAAATACATAACTCATTGATATCTATTAATTCATTTTCTGGCACAGCGATTGCTATTTGAGTGTGAGCTGTTCTGTTCCGAATTAAAGGAGATATCATGTCTGACTGTCGTACTTACGGATTCAACACCCAGATCGTTCACGCAGGGCAACAACCCGATCCTTCAACTGGCGCGCTCAGTACGCCTATTTTCCAGACTTCAACGTTTGTATTTGACAGCGCCGAACAAGGTGCCGCCCGCTTTGCGCTTGAGGAGTCCGGGTACATTTATACTCGTTTGGGTAACCCCACCACCGATGCGCTGGAGAAAAAGCTGGCGGTGCTGGAAAGAGGTGAAGCCGGACTGGCAACCGCGTCCGGTATTTCTGCCATCACCACAACGCTGCTGACATTGTGCCAGCAGGGTGACCATATCGTTTCCGCCAGCGCAATTTACGGCTGCACCCACGCGTTTCTGTCGCACAGCATGCCGAAGTTCGGGATTAACGTCAGCTTTGTCGATGCGGCGAATCCTGAAGAAATTCGCGCCGCCATGCGCCCGGAAACCAAAGTGGTGTATATCGAAACGCCCGCCAACCCGACGCTCTCATTGGTTGATATTGAAACGGTGGCCGGTATTGCCCATCAGCAAGGCGCAGTGTTGGTGGTGGATAACACCTTTATGTCGCCGTACTGTCAGCAGCCTTTGCAACTGGGCGCAGACATCGTGGTGCACAGCGTCACCAAATATATCAACGGTCACGGGGATGTGATTGGCGGCATTATCGTCGGCAAGCAGGAGTTTATTGACCAGGCGCGGTTTGTGGGGCTGAAAGATATCACCGGCGGCTGCATGAGTCCGTTCAACGCCTGGTTAACGCTGCGCGGCGTTAAAACACTGGGTATTCGAATGGAGCGTCACTGCGAAAATGCGATGAAAATCGCCCGCTTCCTGGAAGGGCATCCATCCATCACCCACGTTTATTATCCCGGCCTCTCTTCACATCCGCAGTATGAGCTTGGCCAACGGCAGATGAGTCTGCCAGGAGGAATTATCAGCTTCGAAATCGCCGGCGGCCTCGAGGCTGGCAGACGGATGATCAATTCTGTAGAATTGTGCCTCCTCGCGGTCAGTCTCGGTGATACCGAAACCCTCATTCAGCACCCAGCGTCTATGACACATTCGCCCGTTGCGCCAGAGGAACGGCTTAAAGCAGGTATTACCGACGGACTTATCCGTCTTTCTGTGGGTCTTGAAGATCCAGAAGATATTATTAACGACCTTGAACACGCCATCAGAAAGGCAACATTCTGACCACTACAGTCTGAACCGACGCCGATCGGTTCAGACTGTTGAGAATCAAGGCACAACAGTCTGGCTATACGCGCAATCCTTTTCCGGGGAGAGCGTGTATTTTGGGCAGGGGGTTCTATGCAGGACAACACATTACAATTAAGCAACAATACAGCAACCGCCGTACCAATCTCAAAAAAGATACCGTTTACGAAATACGATTTTGGCTGGGTATTACTCTGTATCGGCATGGCAATTGGCGCCGGAACAGTACTGATGCCGGTACAAATTGGCTTAACAGGTATTTGGGTATTTATTGTCGCCTTTATTATTGCTTATCCCGCAACTTATATTGTGCAGGACATTTATTTAAAAACATTATCAGAGAGTGAAACCTGTAATGACTATACCGATATTATAAGTCATTATCTGGGGAAAAATTGGGGCGTATTTCTTGGCGTCATCTATTTCCTGATGATTATTCACGGCATATTTATTTATTCCCTATCAGTAGTATTTGACAGTGCCTCTTATATCAAAACTTTTGGCTTGACCGAGTCCGACCTTTCGCAGTCAATAATCTACAAAGTAGCCATTTTTGCCGTGCTGGTCGCCATTGCATCCGGGGGAGAAAAGCTGCTGTTCAAAATCTCCGGTCCGATGGTAGTAGTAAAAGTGGGTATCATCATCGTGTTTGGTTTTGCGATGATCCCGCACTGGAACTTTAGCAATATCAGCGCGTTTCCTGAAGCCTCGGTTTTCTTTCGCAACGTGCTGTTGACCATCCCGTTCTGCTTCTTCTCAGCGGTGTTTATTCAGGTATTAAACCCAATGAACATAGCTTATCGCAAACGGGTGGCTGACCGGGTACTGGCGACGCGCATGGCGATTCGCACGCATCGCATCAGTTACATTACGCTGATTGCGGTTATTCTGTTTTTCTCCTTCTCTTTTACCTTTTCTATTAGCCATGAAGAGGCCGTTTCGGCCTTTGAGCAAAATATTTCCGCCCTGGCGCTGGCAGCGCAGGTTATTCCAGGACAAATTATTCATATCACCTCAACGGTACTGAATATCTTCGCCGTATTAACGGCGTTTTTTGGTATTTACCTGGGATTCCATGAGGCCATTAAGGGTATTATTCTTAACATCCTGAGTCGCGTCATTGACGTTGAGAAAATTAATCCGCTGGTGCTCACGCTGGGTATTTGCACATTTATTGTGATTACTCTGGTTATTTGGGTGTCGTTCCGCGTATCGGTGCTGGTATTCTTCCAGTTGGGGAGCCCACTGTACGGGATTGTGTCGTGTATTATTCCGTTTTTCCTGATCTATAAAGTGACGCAGTTAGAGAAATTGCGCGGTGTTAAAACCTGGCTGATTCTGCTGTACGGAATTCTGCTGTGCCTGTCGCCATTATTGAAGCTGATTGAATAACCCGTCTAACGCGCCGTCAGCCACTGGCGGCGCTTAACTCACACTCTCCAACTGATAGCTGCGAATTTTATTCAACACCGTGGTATGCGACACCCCCAACGCTTTAGCGATATGCCGCGACGACACATTATCTTCTACCATTTGTTCGATGAGTTGGCGCTCAGCACTAAGCACTTGTTCTTTAAAAGGGCGTTCCGTTGGGGCTTGTTCAACCGCAGGTAAATTCACCATTCCCAGTTCGTCCAGGGTAATGACATCCGATTCCGCCATCAACATCAGACGAATAATGGTATTTTCCAGTTCACGAACGTTTCCCGGCCAGGCGTGATGATGCAAGGCCGCAAAACAGGCTTTATCCAGGATTATCCGGCGCTGGAACTCCTTCGCATACTTCTGCACAAAGTGGTGAATAAGCAGACTAATATCCTGCGGGCGCTCCCGTAAGGGAGGAATGGTGAGTGAAAGTACGTTGATGCGATAATAGAGATCGGCGCGCAACAGACGTTGTTCCACCATCTCTTCCAGATTAGCGTTGGTTGCCACAATAATACGTACATTAACCGGTATAATTTGTGCGCCGCCAACGCGACGAACCCCACCATCCTGAAGCACGCGCAGTAATTTAGCCTGTAAGCTCAGCGACATTTCACCAAACTCATCAAGAAAAAGGGTGCCTTTATCGGCCATTTCAAACAGTCCTTTTTTGCCTTTACAATCTGCGCCGCTAAAGGCTCCTTTCTCATAGCCAAAGAATTCACTCTCCATCAGCGACTCAGGCAATGCAGAGCAGTTGACCGGAATAAACGGATAAAACCGCCGCTTCCCTGAATTATGGATAGCCCGAGCCAGTAGCTCCTTGCCGGTTCCGGTGTCACCGCGGATCAGAACGGTATATTTGCTGTCGGCAATTCTGATCGCCTTTTCGATAAGCAAGCGCATGCTCTGGCTAGTGCAAATAATGTCAGAGAAATAGCGCGGGCGTTCCGGCTCGGACGTTGACAGTTCGCTTATCTCTTCACACAGGTAAGCGACATTAATAATATCGGCTCGCTGGCTCAAACACGTTTGCACGTAGGAAATATCCTGCAGCTGGCGGCACCAGGATTTAATCAGGATCCGTCCCGGTGTGACTTTCATTGAGATGATATTGATATCACAGCAGGAAAATTCCTTCAGGACATCCTCAACCATCGATAGTCGATCAATTGTTTTAATATCCCAGCGTATCGTGACCACATTTGCTCCTGATCGTTAGCAACTGCGAAATCGCTATTTCTGTGACAAAAGGGTATCTGACTACATTTTAGACGCTATGGAATAATGTTCTGCCAGAGGACTCACATTGTGGGCGTAAAAACAAAATATAAAAAAACCGGAGCACAAGGCTCCGGTTATTAGGTCATAACCCACGTTTATCGCTGTGGGTTTTCATCCTGGTCCACGGCGAAACAGGCCACCAGTTGACCGCCATAATCTTTCAACTGCGGCTGAAGCTGGGTACACGGACCAAAACGACGGCGGCAGCGGGCATTGAACGCGCAGCCCGGCGGCGGATTCAGCGGGCTCGGCAGCTCGCCGGTCAGCTTGATACGTTCGCGGCGGTCGTCCGGATTCAGACGTGGCGTGGCTGAAAGTAGCGCCTGGGTATACGGATGACGCGGATTATTGAAGATCTGATCCTTGGTCCCTTTTTCCACACAGCGGCCTAAATACATCACCATCACTTCATCGGCAATGTGCTCCACCACCGACAGGTCGTGCGAGATAAAAACGTAGGACAGTCCAAGATCCTGTTGTAAATCCATCATCAGATTCAGGACCTGCGCACGCACTGAAACGTCGAGCGCCGAGACCGGTTCGTCGGCAATCACCACGTCCGGGTCCAGCATCAGACCACGGGCAATGGCGATACGCTGACGCTGGCCGCCGGAGAACATATGCGGGTAACGATCGTAGTGCTCAGTTTTTAGCCCCACTTTCGCCATCATCGCCAGCGCTTTTTCACGCCGCTGCTCTTTGCTGAGCGTGGAGTTGATCAGCAACGGCTCTTCCAGAATCTGCCCCACTTTCTTACGGGGATTCAGGGAGCCGTACGGGTTCTGGAACACAATCTGGATTTTCTGCCGACGCAGCTTCTGCGCTTGCGGATCGTGCTTGAGCAGATCCTGCCCCTGGTAATACAACTCACCGCCAGTTGGAACTTCAATCATCGTCAACAGGCGGCCAAGCGTGGATTTTCCACAGCCGGACTCACCTACTACCGCCAGCGTTTTACCGCGTTCAAGAGTAAAGGAGACGCCGTCCAGCGCCTTCACCAGGCGCTCAGGGGAAAATAATCCCTTCTTTACCGGGTAGTGTTTTTTCAGATCGATAGCCTGCAACAGTGGCTGTTGCAAGGTGGCCTCATGCGTACTCATAGTGTGGGCCTCCCGGCATCATCAAGTGGGTAGTGGCATTTCGACTGACGACCGCCTTCCAGCAGATTCAGTTCAGGTTCTTCAGCGCGGCATTTGTCGGTTGCATACGGACAGCGCGGGTTCAGCAAACAGCCGTTCGGACGGTCATATTTACCTGGGACCACACCTGGCAACGAAGCCAGACGCGCTTTATCCTGCGCAAACTCTGGTAACGCACGTAGCAATGCCTGGGTATACGGATGACGCGGCGCGCGGAAAATATCCTGCGCAGCGCCAGTTTCCACGACCTGCCCGGCGTACATCACGATGATTTTGTGTGCCGCTTCCGCCACCAGCGCCAGGTCGTGGGTAATCAAAACCAGCGCCATATTCTCTTTTTGCTGCAACTCCAGCAGCAGCTCAATGATCTGCGCCTGAATGGTCACGTCCAGCGCCGTCGTCGGTTCGTCGGCAATTAGCAGCTTCGGACGACAGGCAATCGCCATCGCGATCATCACGCGCTGGCTCATCCCACCGGACAACTGGTGCGGATACACGTCCAGACGCGAGGCCGGATCGGGGATCCCCACCAACGTCAGCAGGTCAATCGCCCGCTGAACGCGCGTTTTTTTATTGCCGCCCTGATGCACCTTGATGGCTTCCATAATCTGATAGCCGACGGTGTAGCACGGGTTAAGGCTGGTCATCGGATCCTGGAAAATCATCGCCACTTCTGCACCGACTAACTGACGACGCTCTTTCTCAGAGATGCGCTTCAGGTCACGACCGTTAAACTCCAGATTTTCGGCCATCACGCGGCCAGGGTAATCAATCAACCCCATAATCGCCAGCGAACTGACAGACTTACCAGAGCCGGACTCCCCCACAATGCCAACCACTTCCCCCTGGTTCACACTGTAGCTAATGCGGTCTACGGCGCGGAACTCGGAGCCTACGTCGCCGAAGTGCACCGATAATTTATCTACATTTAATAACGCCATCTCGAACCTCTTACTGCTTCAGTTTGGGATCGAGCGCGTCACGCAGACCGTCACCCATCAGGTTAAATGCCAGCACCGTCAGCAGGATCGCCAGCCCCGGGAAGGTCACGACCCACCAGGCGCTTTGGGCAAACTGCAGAACGTCAGAGAGCATGGTGCCCCATTCCGGCGTAGGTGGCTGTGCGCCCATCCCCAGAAAGCCGAGGGCAGCCATATCGAGAATGGCGTTAGAGAAACCAAGCGATGCCTGAACAATCAGCGGCGCAAGACAGTTAGGCAAAATATTGACGAACATCTGGCGCATCGCACCGGCACCCGCCACGCGCGAAGCAGTAACGTAGTCGCGGTTGACTTCCACCAGCACGGCGGCGCGCGTCAGACGCACATAGTGCGGTAACGCCACGAACGTCAGCGCCAACGCGGCGTTGCCAATCGAAGGACCAAATACCGCCACCAGCACCAGCGCCAGTAACAGGCTCGGCAGCGCCAGCATGATATCGACCACGCGCATGATGACGTTATCGATAATCCCGCCAAAATAACCGGCGATCAACCCGAGAATTACGCCCATCAGCAGGGAGAGCACTACGACCAGACAGCCGACCAACAGCGACAGACGCGCGCCGTACATCAGACGCGAGAGTACATCGCGGCCCACATCGTCAGTACCAAACAGGTGCGCCATCGTGCCGCCTTCCTGCCACGCAGGCGGCGCCAGCAGCGCATCACGGAACTGCTCAGCCGGATTATACGGGGCGAGAACATTCGCAAAGACCGCAATCAGAATCATGATGACAACATAAACCAGCCCGACAACCGCGCCTTTATTACGCTTGAAATAGTGCCAGAACTCCTGCATCGGGGTCATTGGCACCGGTGCGGCAATAACTTTATTTTCAGTAACCTGTGACATGATGGCCCCTTACTTCTTATGACGAATACGCGGGTTCACCACGCCGTACAGCAGGTCTACCAGCAGGTTGACGAGAATAATCATCGTCGCGACCAGTAACACCCCGCCCTGCACTACCGGATAATCGCGGCGCTGTAGCGCATCGATCAGCCAGCGTCCCAGCCCAGGCCATGAGAAGATAGTCTCAGTCAGGATCGCCCCGGCCAGCAATGTCCCAACCTGCAGGCCGATAACGGTCACGACGGGCAGCATGGCGTTACGCAAAGCGTGAATAATGATGACGCGCATCCGGGTCAGACCTTTGGCACGGGCGGTACGAATGTAATCTTCACCCAGTACCTCCAGCATTGATGAACGGGTCATACGCACAATTACCGCCAGAGGAATGGTACCCAGCACCATCGCCGGCAGGATCATATGCGCCAGCGCATCAATAAAGTTACCCTCTTCGCCCCAGATGGCGGTATCTATCAGCATAAAACCGGTCAGCGGGTTGGAGTCATCAAGGAATACCATGTCGCTCACCCGGCCGGAAACCGGGGTCAGGTTTAACTGCACGGAAACCAGCATGATCAGCATCATGCCCCACCAGAAAATCGGCATAGAGTAACCGGTCAGCGCCAGGCCAACGGCGGTGTGATCGAAAATGGAGCCGCGCTTCACGGCAGCAAGTACCCCCACCGGAATACCTACTGCGACGGCGAAAATCATCGCGCAGACGCCGAGTTCCAGCGTGGCTTTAAAACGAGGCACGAACTCATCCCACACAGGTAAACGGCTTTTCAGCGAGATACCTAAGTCACCATGCATAACCCCCCAGATATAATGGAGGTACTGCTGCCACATCGGTTTATCCAAACCAAGTTCGGCCAGCAGTTGAGCATGACGCTCAGGGGAGATCCCACGCTCACCCGCCATGATCATTACCGGATCGCCGGGGATCATATGGACGAAGGCAAAAGTGAGAAGAGTGATACCGATAAACGTGGGGATGACGAGTCCCAAACGTCGGAGAATGAACTGCAACATAACCCGGATTCTCTCTAATGACGCACGGCCTGGAACCGTGAGTCTGTATTGCTCACAAATCTTATCCCACGCAAACTGCATCGCGGGTAAAGCATTACGCCGGATGGCGCTGCGCTTATCCGGCCTACACAACACCGGGGCGCAGCGCTTCCTTGATTGCTTTTAATTATTCGACAGAGACGTTTTCGAAGTGATGTTTGCCTAATGGATCAACCACATAGCCTTTAACTTCTTTACGCACTGGCTCGTACACGGTGGAGTGAGCAACAATCAGAGCCGGAGCCTGATCGTGCATAACAACCTGAGCTTGTTTGTACAGTTCGATACGCTTGTTGTGGTCGTCGGTGGCACGCGCCGGCTGGATCAAGTCTTCAAACGGCTTGTAGCACCAGCGAGAATAGTTGGAACCGTCTTTCGCTGCCGCACAGCTGAACAGGGTGGCGAAGAAGTTATCCGGATCCCCGTTGTCACCGGTCCAGCCCATCATGACGGCCTGATGCTCACCCGCTTTGGCGCGTTTCAGATACTCGCCCCACTCGTAGGTCACAATCTTGGCCTGAACGCCAATTTTCGCCCAGTCAGCCTGAACCATCTCCGCCATACGGCGTGCGTTCGGGTTGTACGGACGCTGTACCGGCATTGCCCACAGCTCAACGGTAAAGCCTTTGTCCTGACCGGCTTCTTTTAGCAGCGCTTTCGCTTTCTCAGGATCGTAACTGTAGTCTTTAATGTCATCGTTATAGCCCCACATAGTCGGTGGGATCAGGTTCTTCGCGGCCACGCCAGCGCCCTGATAAACGGCTTTGATGATCGCTTCTTTGTTTACCGCGTAAGTCAGCGCCTGACGAACTTTGACGTCATCAAACGGTTTCTTCTCGGTGTTGTAAGAGAGGTAGCCCACGTTCAGACCAGCCTGCTCCATCAGGTTGATGTTTTTATCCTGCTTCATGCGCGCGATGTCTGCCGGGTTTGGATACGGCATCACCTGGCACTCATTCTTCTGCAGTTTGGCGTAACGTACGGAAGCATCAGGCGTAATAGAGAAGACCAGACGGTCGATCTGCGGCTTAGTACCCCAGTAGCCCGGGAAAGCTTTATACAGAATACGGGAGTCTTTCTGGTATTGCTGCAGTTGGAACGGACCGGTACCAATTGGGTTGAGGTCTACTTTCTCCGGGGAACCGGCTTTCAGCATGTTGTCTGCGTATTCTTTAGAAAGAATAGAAGCGAAGTCCATCGCCAGATCGGCCAGGAAAGGAGCTTCCGGACGCGTCAGTACGAACTGAACGGTTTTATCGTCCACTTTTTTCACTTCGGAGATCAGATCTGGCAGACCCATCCCTTCGAAGTATTCATAACTGCCGCCAGAGACTTTGTGGTACGGGTTCTGGGCATTTTTCTGACGATCGAACGAGAACACCACGTCATCGGCGTTAAAATCGCGCGTCGGTTTGAAATCTTTATTGTCCTGCCACTTCACGCCCTGGCGCAGGTGGAAGGTGTAGGTTTTACCGTCTTCGCTGATTTCCCACTTCTCAGCAAGGCCCGGGATCACTTCGGTGGTACCGATTTTGAATTCAACCAGGCGATTATAGATCGGTACGGAGCTGGCATCATAGGTGGTGCCAGAGGTGAAAAGCTGCGGGTTAAAGCCTTCAGGAGATCCTTCTGAACAATAAACCAGAGTTTTTGCCTGTACGCTTGCTGCGACGGTCATGGCCACCAGGCTCAGACCAAGCTTCAGCATCCCTGACTTCTTCAAGGAAATACTCATTCTTCTGCTCCAAATGTGATGTTTGTTGTTTTACCCTTTGCAGTGGGTTTGCACCGCCTGGCCTTTTTTGTTTTTTACCCGGCCGGGTCGGCGTTAAGAGGATGGGGATTCCGTTCACATAAGCGACTGAGTTGCAGTGCGGATTCTCCATGAAATGCCCCTCATGCCCTACAATCTGTCAACAGAATGTGAAAACGTCAATACAGGTAACCGTGATTTACACCAACGGTGAGAATTGACAAACAAAGATTAAAAAAAGTGCAGACGGCTATTTTCAGCAGGGAAATTTGTGCTACGCGCTCTGTACCAGAATAAATATCTTAATATTTAGCAACATTTGGTGATTAACATTTATGCAAATTCTTAAAACTTTCTAAATTAATGCTGCATATCTGAGCGATTAATACCATGAACGTTAAAACGCACAGCGGAAAATGCCAGGTTCAGCCATAAGTAGCGCAAAAAAAGTTTCATGCAAATATAAAAAAAGGCAATGGAATATGTCACAGAATCGTTAACAGTCAGTGAGAAGTGGCGCACAATTTTTGTAGACAAAATGAAGGTCAAAGATGGGGTTGGAAACGCCATACACGCCGGGGTGAAACTGAGCCTGTAGGCCGGATAAGGCGTCCATGCCGCCATCCGCAATATCTCCAATATTGCCTGATGGCGCTGCGCTTATCAGGCCTACAAATGCAAAAAACCCTGCTCGTTGAGCAGGGTTTTGAATTTGGTCGGTGATAGAGGATTCGAACCTCCGACCCCTTCGTCCCGAACGAAGTGCGCTACCAGGCTGCGCCAATCACCGAATGCGGGGCGCATCTTACTGCTCAGCAGCGCGCCCGTCAATCCCTTAGCATCAAAATGGCATTTGATCGGCGAGAAAGTCAGCAGCCTCCGTTACTGGGCTGCAACCTTCTTCGCGTCCGGGATACGGCACCAGTTGTTATTCTCGTTAATACCGCCATTTGGCGAGGTATAACCAAGGCAACCTAAAATAGTGTCGTACAGCTCCACGTGACGACGCGGCACGTTCATATCCGCTTCTTGCTTCAGATGGGCGAACGCCTTCGCATGATCGGGGTCTTCCAGATACTTGTCAGACATCCACACCAGCATAGGAACGCGGAACTGCTCAGGCGGCGCCATTTTACGCGGCGTCCCGTGCAGGTGCTCACGCTCGTTAATTGACTCACCGTGATCGGCAGCGTAGAACACTATCGCTTTCTTATCGCGCAGTTGATCAAATACTTGAGTGATAAAGTGATCAACATAAGTTACCGAGTTATCGAATGAGTTGATCATCTCCGCTTTTGAGCAGCCGCTATCAACATTGACGCATTCCGGCTTCCACTGTGCATATTCACGGGTGTAGCGCTGCGTATAGTTAAAATGCGATCCTTTGGTATGCAGAATAATCAGGTGATTACTACCGTCATCGTTCTGCTGCAGAGACTGCTGCATCTCGGGAATCAACAGCATGTCATCAACGTTTTTGCCACGGTTACGCGGCTCAGCGCCGATCTGCTCACGGTAGGAGATATTCTCCGCCATGGTATTACTGTAAAACCACATCTCGCTTTGCATGGCGTAGAGATCTGTCTTGAACCCTAGCTGAGTAAGCACGGCGAAAACGTTTTGTTCTTTCAGCGTACGCTGCGGATTTTCTTCCGCCCCACCCTCACGGACAAACATGCAGCGCAGAGAAAGTTTGGTTGCCGTATCGCAGGAATATCCGCGGAATGCGGCCAGATTTTTCTCCTGGGCGAGCCTTGGCGTGGTATTTCGCTCATAGCCAAAAATTCCCATATGATCCCAGCGGGTCGTTTCCCCGATAATAAAGACCACATAGGTGTCGTCGAGGTTCTTCGGCGCAACATAGGTAAACTTTTTGGCCGGGTTCATCAGCGATTTGTTATCTGAAGACTCATCCACCTGCGCCCAGGCGTACAGGCCCAACGCTGAGAGCCAGTTTGACGGCAAATAAGAGTTCGCCACAACCCCGCCATAGCTGGGTAGATCGATGCCGGTTTCCCGTTCAACGCTTCTCTGTTGCATGCTCAACAGGCGAATCGGCACCCACACCATCAGGCCTGCCAGTAACACCACCGCCACGCTACGCCATCTCATGCCCGGGGTACGAATCTGTCTCATTAGCGTATAGCGGCAGCGGTTACTCCAAATAAGAACCAACGGCACAATACTGACTGAAACCAGCCACACGATAAAATGCCAGCCGACGACTTCTTTAGATAAATCAATATCCGTGGTCATGACGGAGGCAATAATACCGTAGCCAATTACCACGTTCAGGAAGGTCATATAATAACTGGCGCCGGCAGAACACAGCACCACAAAGGTTGCCAGCACACGCCAGACCCGGCGGCCGAATAAAGAGAGAAGACGTAATAAAAAGAAGGTCACCAGCACAGTGCCAGCTAATTCAACAACCGCAGAGAGTCCTTTCCAGACGGTGAATTCGTGCGCATATCCGCTAAAGCGACGGAAAAATACAGCACAGTTCATAAACAAACCGATATAGATTGCCAGCAAGAAACTGAGTTTCTGCTGCGTCATCGACTTAATGTATCTCATGCAAACAAACCCTGGGGATCGGGATAAAAACTCCCTGTGCAGCGGCCAAACAGACCTAACAGGGGAAAAATGCGACAACAGCAGAGGTGAAATCTACGGGCGCGGGTAAGTAGACCACAGGAGGGAAGAAAAGTGCTTATAGAGAATGCAAATGACGCATATATTTTTGTAAATATATGCGCCAGGTATTAATCAGGCTACTAATAGATTTAGGCGTGCGCCTCAGTATATACGCTACGTTGCGGCTGGCGAATAGTGGTGGAAAGTGCCAGCGAGATGATTAACAGCGCAAAGATAACGCAGAAGGTCACATAGAATCCGCCAAACAGCGAGGCGATAATGGAACCACAAATACTGCCGATACCGAAGCCCAGGTAAATAACCCCGTAGTTTTTAGCCAGGTTATTGAGACCAAAGAACTCACTCACCAGTGACGGGAACACGGTGATGGTGCCGCCAAAGTTAAATGCCACGCAGGCAATCGCCGCAAAGAACGTAACGTCATTGAGCGGGGCGAACAGCAGTGCCGCCATACCGACCAGCGAAACAACCTGACCAATGGTGATAACACGAATACGAGAGATTTTGTCGGACAGAATACCCAGTACCAGACGGCCTGACAGGTTAGCGATGGAGATGACGGTTACTGCATTTGCCGCCGTGGCTACATCCATATGCGCCAGGCTCTGTGCAATATCTTTCGCCACGCCAATTACATACAGCCCGCTCATACATGCAGTCAGGAACATCACGGCCAGCATCCAGTACTGTGGTTTACGCATGGACTGCGCCAGAGTGTAGTCGTTCTCGACCACGCCATTTTTCGCCTTCACTTCCTGATTCGGCGCATCTTTCATCAGCATGGAGCCAAAGACGATCATCACCAGCACAATTGCGCCCCAGATCATAAAGGTTTTTTCCAGACCCACGGTGCTGAGCAGTTGGCTGTCGATAAATTTAAAACCGAGGCTACCCAGGCCATAAGAGCCGATGGCAAAGGCGGAAATCAGCCCCTTACGCTCAGGGAACCATTTTACGCAGTTGGAAAGGGTTAACAGGTATCCTGCGCCATCCGCCAGGCCGACCAGTACACCGGCGCTCAACCACAGCATAATCAGGCTGTCAGAGTGGGCGGTTAAGAAGAAGCCGACGCCCAGTAAGATACCGGAGGCCATGGTGACGCGTTTCACGCCAAAACGTTCTTGCAGTTTTCCGGCGACGGAAGAAGAAATCGCCAACCCCAGGCTCAGCAAACCAAAGGAAAATGCAACCTGACTCACCGGCGCGTCCAGTTTAGAAGAGAGCGCGCCATTAAACAGGCTCCAGGTATAAACAGAACCTAAGGCAAATTGGGTAATGATGGTGCCGATCAGTGTCAGCCAACGGGTACGCTGATAATCAGAAGTTTTCATGGCAGTCTTCCTGCATAAGCAAAATGGGAAATTCTCTGCCAACAACCATACCGAAGCGCCATTTATACCAGGAAAAAACGGCATGAAATGCCGCCAGGACGGAATGAAATGCCTGGATTGCGGAATGAATGACGAGACAAAAAGTCGGGATACTGAATTTTATCGCAAGAGTTAGTACACACTATCGCTGGAAGGCGTGTGATTATTGATCCTAATATGTAACTAAGATGTATAACCAATGATTTCTTTCGTTAAAATTTAGCGCTAACCCCCATGGTGTACATATAGTCGCTATTGTTGGTACTGTTTTCTGCCTGAGAAAGTGCGGCGTAAGCCGCCATATGCGGGTTCAACAGCATATCCGCACCGACGGTAACATCCAGCCAGTTACCGTCCTGTCCTGCTGTCGTCATGCGGCTGAGGCCCGACTGCGCCTTCCAGATATTCTCGCCAAACTGTTGGTTATAGCTGATTTGCGCCCATGGACGCACATCACCGAACTGCGAATTGACTCGCCAGCCTAACGTGCTGACGCTGGCATGCCACAACGGATCGGTCGGTGTTATTGAGGTCGCGCTATCACCAAACTCGTTGTAGGTAGACGTGGTCGAGCCGTCATAATGTAAGGCGGCGACCGGTCCGGTCGTTACCTGTCTGGAAAGCGGAAAGTTCCAGCCCATACTCATGCCGCTGGTCGTATCCATCAGCGTCTGATCGGCCAGATTCACCACCGGACCCGCCACGTTCTGCGTAGAACGAATACGTTCCTCCAGAATGTCGTTATAACGTGGTTGGTGATCGCTGTCCCATGTATAACGTTCAGCCGTATGCCCTGACATCGCATCAACGATATATTCTTGTTGCCAGCCATATGCTGTATTGATGGACAGCGCACAAACTACGACGCTCGCCAGAGTTAACCTTTGGCGACCACTACTGTTTCTTATAATCATCAACGCGACTCCAGAAAAGAGCCGAATTCGGCGATATTATTGTCATTGTGTGTAGGAAATCGGGCCCATCAGGCCCTGTATTAAATATTGTCTTTTTAGCTGGCGCGTCAAGGCGGGCCGAATGAAATTTTTACGCCAGTAAAAACAGCGAGGAAGAATATGCAGCGTTGCGGATGGGTCAGCCAGGACCCACTTTACATTGCCTATCACGACAAGGAATGGGGCGTCCCCGAAACCGATGGCAAGAAGCTGTTTGAAATGATCTGCCTGGAAGGCCAGCAGGCGGGATTATCATGGATTACCGTACTGAAGAAACGGGAAAATTATCGCCACGCCTTCCACCATTTTGATCCGGAAAAAGTGGCAGCGATGACCGAAGAGGATGTGGAAAGGCTGGTACAGGATGCCGGCATTATTCGCCATCGCGGAAAAATTCAGGCCATTATCGGTAACGCTCGCGCCTTTCTGACCATGGCGCAAAACGGTGAACCGTTTAGCGAGTTTGTCTGGTCATTTGTTGATAACCAACCGCAAGTGACCTGCGCCGCCAACCTGAGCGATATCCCCACCTCAACGCCTGCGTCAGATGCTCTGTCTAAGGCATTAAAAAAACGCGGGTTTAAGTTTGTCGGCACCACCATCTGTTACTCCTTTATGCAGGCCTGTGGTCTGGTCAACGACCATATCACCAGTTGCATCTGTTACCCAGGGGCACAACATGATTCGTGAATCTAAAGCTGACGATCTGCCGTCAATTCTGGCGCTGTGGATGGAAAGCACGATCCATGCCCATCCGTTTATCGACGAATGCTACTGGCGCGAAAGTGAACCCGTCGTGCGTGATATATACCTGCCCGCCGCGCAAACCTGGGTGTGGGAAGAAGAAGGTGTACTCAAAGGCTTTGTCAGCGTGATTGACGAACGCTTTCTTGGCGCGTTGTTTGTCGCGCCAGCGGCCATCAGAAGCGGAATTGGCACAGCGCTGGTGCAGCATGTCCAGCAGCGCTTTTCCCTGCTCAGCCTGGAGGTCTACCAGAAGAATCAGTCAGCGGTAAACTTCTACCATGCGCTGGGTTTTCGCATTGAAGACGGCGCATGGCAGGAAGAGACTCACCACCCCACGTGGATTATGGGCTGGCAGGCGGATCAAACGCCGTAAGCGTCAGGGCGGGTCCATTGTATTTTTCGAGCCACGCCAGCGCAGTGTTGCCCGCGCAGCCATTCCCCAGCTTCGAGCTGGGGAGATCTTTGGTCAGCACGTTGACGGCGCCATTTTTACAAATACCACCGGCAGTAAGATCCAAATCAGGCCAGGCGCCTTCATGAATGCAGATGACGCCAGGTTTGATCCCTGTCGTCACGACTGCACCCGCCAGAATTTGCCCACGCGGGTTCCACACCCTCACCGTGTCGCCATGCTTAATACCACGAGCGTTGGCGTCCTGCGGATGGATCGTAACGGGCTCACGATCCGCCACCGCATACTGCTCACGCAACGCACTGTAATTCAACTGGCTGTGCAAACGGTGCGCCGGATGGGCGGAAAGCAGCTGTAACTGACCCGGCTCGGCGTTACCAAACCACTCATCAGGCGCCAGCCACATCGGGTGTCCCGCACAATCCGCATAGCCGTAACCCGCAATCTTCGCGGAGTAGATTTCAATTTTTCCGCTGTCCGTTTTCAGCGGATGCGCCTGTGGATCGCGGCGAAAATCCGCAAACCGAATAAATTGCGCGCTGGCGGGGTTTTCCGACATTTCGATCAGGGCGTTGCGCTGCCAAAACTCGGTAAAGGGCGGCAGAGTAACCTGCTGGCTGGCCCCGCGCTGCCCGGCAATATTATAAAAGGTCTCCAGCCACGCCAGCTCGCTTTTACCTTCGGTGAAGCGTTCATACCCGCCCTTTTCCCAGCGCTCGCTCAGTTCGGCAAAAACATCAAAATCATTGCGCGCCTCATACTGCGGCGGCACAACCTGCTTCATCGGCACCAGGTGCTGGTTGCTGTAATCACCCGTCATGGTGAGGTCGTTGCGCTCAAACGAGGTGGTCGCCGGTAATACGATATCGGCATGCTTTGCTGCGGCGGTCCAGAAACACTCCGAGATAACCACCAGCTCCGGTTTTTGCCAGGCGCGAATCAGACGGTTGGTGTCCTGGTGATGAGTAAAGTTGGCCCCGCCGGCCCACCACAACATGCGGATGTCCGGGAAATGCCGGTCCATTCCATTGTGCTGGTAAAAACCCCCGGGGTTCTCCAGCGCTTCGACAATTCGCGCCACCGGGATTTTATCCACCGCGTCGGTGCCGCCTTTAACGCTGCCCTGCATTGAAGCCAATACAGCGGCACGACGCGTTGGGTTACCGCCGTTGGCAAAATGGTACGACAGCCCAAAGCCACCGCCAGGCGTGCCGATTTGCCCGAGCATGGCGGCCAGGGTGACAATCATCCAGTGTTTCTGCTCGCCATACTGTTGGCGCTGCATCCCCCACCCCGCCATCAGCATGGTGGTGTTTTGGTGAAATATCGCCGCCAGTTCGCGTATTTTTTCCGCTGTTATCCCACAAATTTCAGCAGCCCACTCTGCCGTTTTTGCGACATTGTCAGTTTTACCCAGCAGATAGTCGGCAAAGCGGTCATAACCGGTGGTACAGCGGGCGAGAAAGTCCGCGTCGTGCCAGCCGTTTTCCACCAGCGTATGCGCGATGCCCAGCATCAGCGCCACGTCGGTTCCCATATGCGGGGCGATCCATTCCATCTTATCGCCAAAGAAATCCACGCTTTCCGATCGCATCGGATCGATACAGATCAAACGTTTGCCGCTATCACGCAATGCCTCGAAGTAAACGAGACCCTGTTCGTCGGAAGCATTCCAGGCAATCTTCAGGGTATTCAGCGGATTGGCGCTCCATAACACCACCACATCGCTGTGTTCCAGCACGACAGGCCAGCTGGTCTGTTGCTGGTAAACTTCGTTACCGCCCACCACGTACGGCATGATGGCCTGCGCGGCGCCCGTGGAGTAATCCCCCAGATGCCCGGTATACCCCCCCGCCAACGCCATGTAGCGCTGTAACAGGGTCGCGGCTTTATGTAACACACCGTTGGAGCGCCAGCCGTAGGAACCAGCGAAAATCGAGGCCGGGCCATAGCTGTCACGGATGCGTTTATGCTGCGTATGGATAAGCGTCAGCGCGTCATCCCAACTGACGCGAACAAACTCATCCTGCCCGCGCACGCCTTGTGGGTTTTCCGGCGAGACGAGGAAGCCTTTACGTACCATCGGAAAACGTACCCGCGTTTTACTGTGTACCTGGTCACGCACCACAGTTTGCAAAGAGTTGGGATGAGTGGTGGGCAATGCGCCACGGGAGGAGAAAACGGTCTCGCCATCGGTTTCGACGCGAATAGGTCCCCAGTGGGCGGCGGTTAACACTGAGTAGTGTGCGGGTGAATTAGCCAAGATGGCGCTCCTGAATACGATGTGGCGGCTTATTTATTCTGCCGTTCAATGTTACTTACAAATTTCAGAGTCTTCCCTGGAATTTTCTTCATGTTCACACGTCATAATCAACCGCCACCGTCGCTGTGGCAAAGAAGAATAAGTCATTAAGGAATTGAGATGAAGAAACGTGTTTTTGTTATTGCTGCCATCGTGAGCGGCGCCCTGGCGGTTTCTGGCTGCACAACAAACCCTTACACCGGCGAGCGCGAAGCGGGTAAATCCGGCATTGGCGCAGGCATTGGCTCTCTGGTCGGCGCGGGTATTGGCGCACTCTCTTCTTCGAAGAAAGATCGTGGCAAGGGCGCACTGATTGGCGCAGCGGCTGGCGCGGCCGTTGGCGGTGGTATCGGCTATTACATGGATGTGCAGGAAGCAAAACTGCGCGAAAAAATGCAGGGAACTGGCGTCAGCGTGACGCGTAGTGGCGATAACATCATTCTGAACATGCCAAACAACGTCACCTTCGACAGCAGTAGCGCTAACCTGAAACCTGCCGGGGCTAACACCCTGACCGGCGTGGCCATGGTCCTGAAAGAGTACAATAAAACCGCGGTTAACGTGCTGGGCTTCACCGACAGCACCGGCAGCCAAGATCTGAATATGCGTCTGTCGCAGCAGCGTGCGGACTCCGTCGCCAGCGCCTTGATCACTCAAGGGGTCGCAGCTAACCGTATCCGCACTCAGGGTATGGGTCCGGCAAACCCAATCGCCAGCAACAGCACGGCGGAAGGTAAGGCGCAGAACCGCCGCGTAGAGATCACCTTAAGCCCGATCCAGTAACGTTTTGAGCCGGAGACAGGGTGCGCCCGATCCGGCATGAAGCACTTGCCATCGTTGATTTTCGCGTTAAGGTGTTGTCACCAAATTCAGGGAAATCAGCGATGAGCAAATCAACACGGGCAACCATCAGCGATGTGGCGAAAGCCGCAAAAACCGGCAAGACCAGCATTTCACGCTACCTCAACGGTGAAAAGCACCTGCTTTCCGACGCGCTGCTGGCCCGCATTGAACAAGCCATTGCCGATCTCGACTACCGACCCAGCCTGATGGCACGCGGCCTGAAACACGGTCGCACCCGCCTGATTGGCCTGATCATCGCCGATATTACCAACCCCTACTCCGTCAACGTATTAAGCGGAATTGAAGCCGCCTGTCGCGATAAAGGCTTTACCCCGCTGGTGTGTAACACCAACAATGAAGTGGATCAGGAGTTGCACTATCTTGACCTGTTGCGCAGTTACCAGGTCGAAGGGATTGTGGTCAACGCCGTTGGGATGCGTGAAGAGGGGCTGAACCGCCTGCAACAGTCTGCGCTACCGATGGTACTAATTGATCGTAAAATACCTGATTTCGCCTGTGATATGGTCGGACTGGATAACACCCAGGCCGCAACGATTGCCACGGAACACCTGCTTGAACAAGGCTTTGAAGCCATTCTGTTTCTCAGCGAACCACTCGGCATGGTGAATACCCGCCGCGAACGTTTGAGCGCCTTTCGCGCCACGCTCGCACGCTACCCCGGCGTTATCGCGCAAAATGCCGAAGTTCCGCTAACGGACAATGCGCAACTGGATGACACGCTGCGCCAGTTCCACCAGCAGCATCGAGGCATGCGCAAAGCCGTTATCTCCGCCAACGGCGCCCTCACGCTACAGGTTGCCCGCGCCCTGAAGCGCATTGGCCTCAACTGGGGCAGCGATATCGGCCTGCTCGGGTTTGACGAGCTGGAATGGGCCGAGCTGGCGGGTGTCGGCATTACCACGCTGAAACAACCCACCTGGCAGATTGGCTACACCGCCGTGGAACAGGTTGTACGCCGGATCGATGGCGGTTCTGATGCCATTCAGGAGCAGGTTTTCTCTGGTGAACTGATCGTGCGCGGATCTACCGCCCGTTAAATTTCCTTCGTGATGGTGATCATAAATTCAGCATCATGGGCTTTTCTTTGGAACCGGTTCCATTTAGCGTTATAGCAAGAACGCTGGTTATGGAGTTTCCATGAAAAGAAAAATTATGGTGGTCACCGCCGCCTACGGCTATGAGCAGGTCCGCGCTGCGGGTGGACAAACCGCCATGCTGCCCATCATTGCTGAAGCCGGTGCTGACGGCGTCGAAATTCGCCGCGAGATGTTAACTGACACCGAACTCACCACACTGTCAACGATGGCCTCAGCGATCGAAATCTTCGGCCTGCTGGCCTGTTATTCAGCGCCTGAGCCGCTGTTCCTTGAGGACGGTAACCTCAATCCCCGTCTTCCGGCGTTACTCGCGGAAGCGCAGGCCCTGCAAGCGCTGTGGTTAAAAGTCTCCCTTGGTCATTTTTCCCATACCGGCCAGTTCGACGTTTTACGTACATGGCTGGCTGACAGCGGGATGGAGCTGGTTGTCGAAAACGATCAGACCGCCTGCGGACGCCTGCAGTCGATGCAGTGCTTTAACGAAGCCTGTCAGGCGCAAAACCTGCCGATCTCTCTGACCTTTGATATGGGCAACTGGCTGTGGGTTGGCGACTCCCCGGAAGAGGCGGCGAAAAACCTGGCGCCAACCGTGGGATACATCCATGTCAAAGCCGCGGTTACACATCGCGACAGCTACCGCGCAGTGCCGCCTGATGCCGCCGAACCGCGCTGGCTGGCGCTGTTAAAAACGCTGCCTGACGATGTTCCGCGCGGCATCGAGTTTCCCCTGGAAGGGCAGGATTTGACGGCGGTTACCCGCCATTACGTCGAGCTGTTACGCGAGGAGTAACGCATGAAGAATTCACTGGATGTGGTCACCATTGGTGAAGCGATGGCGATGTTTGTCGCCACGCAAACCGGCGACCTGGCGGATGTAGAGCAATTTATCAAGCGCGTGGCAGGCGCTGAACTCAACGTGGCGACCGGTCTTGCTCGCTTGGGTCTGAATGTCGGCTGGGTAAGCCGCGTAGGTAACGACAGTTTTGGCCGTTTTATTATTAAGTCGCTGGAAAAAGAAGGGATTAATGCGCAGGGAGTCACCCAGGATGAGCGCTTCGCTACCGGCTTTCAGCTCAAATCTAAGGTCGAAAATGGAACCGATCCCATTGTGGAGTACTTCCGTAAAGGGTCCGCAGCCAGCCATCTCAGTATTGAGGATTACCACGAGAACTATTTTGCCAGCGCACGTCACTTGCACCTGAGCGGCGTGGCAGCCGCGCTTTCCGCCAGCTCCTATGAACTTCTGGCGCATACCGCCCGCACGCTGAAAGCCCAAGGGAAAACCATCTCCTTTGACCCGAATTTGCGTCCGGTGCTGTGGAAAAGCGAAGCCGAGATGGTGGAAAAACTGAACCGGCTGGCATTCCAGGCTGACTGGGTTTTGCCAGGTCTAAAAGAGGGAATGATTCTCACTGGACAACAAACACCTGAAGCCATCGCCGACTTTTATCTGCGCCATGGGGTGAAGGCAGTCATTATCAAAACCGGGGCAGATGGTGCCTGGTACAAAACCGCCAGCGGCGAGCACGGCTGCGTCGCACCGGTAAAAGTCGACAACGTGGTTGATACGGTCGGCGCAGGAGATGGCTTTGCCGTGGGCGTGATCAGCGCTCTGCTGGAAGGCCGCTCGCTGCATCAGGCGGTGACCCGCGGCAATAAAATTGGCGCACTGGCCATTCAGGTTCAGGGCGACAGCGAAGGATTACCCACACGTGAACAATTAGGGGAATAACCCCCCGGCCAACTCTGTACCCTACATACAGAGGCGGTGTATCAGCATAATCATAGGGCAGTCTATGAATAGCTCAACCAATGCAGCAAAACGCTGGTGGTACATCATGCCAATCGTGTTTATCACGTATAGCCTGGCGTACCTTGACCGCGCGAACTTCAGCTTCGCCTCCGCCGCAGGCATTAACGAGGATCTCGGCATTACCAAAGGGATCTCTTCCCTGCTGGGCGCTCTGTTTTTCCTTGGCTATTTCTTCTTCCAGATCCCGGGCGCAATTTACGCCGAGCGTCGCAGCGTACGAAAATTGATTTTTATCTGCCTGATCCTGTGGGGGGCTTGCGCCTCGTTAACCGGGATGGTCAGCAATATTCCGATGCTGGCCGCTATCCGCTTTATTCTTGGTGTCGTTGAAGCTGCCGTGATGCCCGCAATGCTGATTTACATCAGCAACTGGTTTACGAAATCCGAGCGTTCACGCGCTAACACCTTCTTAATCCTCGGTAACCCGGTGACTGTCTTATGGATGTCCGTCGTTTCCGGTTATCTCATTCAGGCGCTGGGCTGGCGGGAAATGTTCATCATCGAGGGCTTCCCGGCCATCATCTGGGCGTTCTGCTGGTGGGTACTGGTAAAAGATAAACCGTCTCAGGTCGGCTGGCTGTCGGAATCCGAAAAAGCTGCGCTTCAGGCCCAACTGGAACAAGAGCAACAAGGGATCAAAGCCGTGCGTAACTACGGTGAGGCCTTCCGCTCACGTAACGTCATCCTGCTGTGTATGCAGTATTTCGCCTGGAGTATTGGCGTCTACGGTTTTGTGCTGTGGCTGCCGTCCATCATTCGCAACGGTGGTGCAAATCTGGGGATGGTGGAAGTTGGCTGGCTGTCATCCGTACCGTATCTGGCGGCGACGGCAGCGATGATTCTCGTCTCCTGGGCCTCTGATAAACTGCAAAATCGTAAGCTGTTTGTCTGGCCGCTGTTACTGATTGCCGCTTTCGCCTTTATCGGCTCCTGGGCCGTTGGTGCAGATCACTTCTGGGTGTCCTACACGCTGTTAGTTATCGCGGGCGCGGCAATGTACGCCCCATATGGTCCCTTCTTCGCCATCATTCCTGAAATGCTGCCGCGCAACGTGGCCGGTGGCGCCATGGCGCTGATTAACAGCATGGGCGCATTAGGCTCATTCTTTGGTTCCTGGTTTGTCGGCTACCTCAATGGCGCAACCGGCAGCCCATCCGCCTCGTACATTTTTATGGGGGTAGCGCTTTTTGCCTCAGTATGGCTAACTCTCATTGTTAAGCCTGCTAATAATCAACAGCTACCTGTTGGCGCACGCCACGCTTAAATTTTAACTTACGGAGATCCGCATGAAGCCGTCCATTATTCTCTATAAAGCGTTACCTGACGATTTACTGCATCGCCTGGAAGAGCATTTTACTGTGACTTCTGTACCGAACCTGCGCCCGGAAACGGTCGCACAGCACGCCGAGGCCTTTGCCAACGCCGAAGGCCTGCTGGGCTCCAGTGAAGCCGTCAATACCGCGCTGTTGGAGAAAATGCCCAGGCTGCGAGCGACATCCACAATTTCCGTAGGCTATGACAACTTCGATGTCGATGCCCTTAATGCGCGTAAGGTGCTGTTGATGCATACGCCAACCGTACTAACGGAAACCGTCGCCGACACGGTGATGGCGCTGATGTTAAGCACCGCTCGCCGTGTGGTGGAAGTTGCTGAACGGGTTAAGTCTGGCGAATGGACCAAAAGTATCGGGCCGGACTGGTTTGGTACGGATGTCCACCACAAAACGCTGGGAATTGTCGGCATGGGTCGTATTGGGCTCGCGCTGGCGCAGCGTGCGCATTTCGGCTTTAGCATGCCGATTCTCTATAACGCCCGCCGTCATCATCACGAAGCGGAAGAACGCTTCAACGCGCGTTACTGCGATCTCGACACACTGTTGCAGGAGTCTGATTTTGTCTGCCTGATCCTGCCATTAACCAACGAAACACATCATCTGTTCAGTAGCGAGCAGTTTGCCAAAATGAAGTCTTCCGCCATTTTCATTAATGCCGGACGTGGCCCGGTGGTCGATGAAAAAGCGTTGATTAGCGCTCTGCAAAACGGCGACATTCATGCCGCAGGTCTGGATGTATTTGAGCAGGAGCCAGTAGCGACAGACTCTCCGCTGCTGTCACTGCCCAATGTGGTGGCCGTGCCGCACATCGGTTCCGCCACGCACGAAACGCGCTATAACATGGCGGCCTGCGCGGTGGATAACTTAATCGATGCGCTGCAAGGAAGAGTGGAGAAGAACTGCGTCAACCCGCAGGTCGCGCAATAAACAAAAGGCCGGGTAGTGTTTACGCTTACCCGGCCTCGCATGTATTACAGTACTCTTTTACTGAGTGGCATTCACCGCAGCAGTCCAGGCTTGAGTAAACGCCTGATGCTGAGCAGCCAACGGGCCAATCAGCGTGTTGTACTGACTTGCCTGTTGTGAGGTTGGGAACTGGATACCGTTGGCGACAAAGCTCACCTGCGTATCCTGTTGCGCCACAAAATCACCGACCTGCACCAGTTGCTGCGTGAAGATTTGCGCGGCAGGGATCAGTGGCTGTAACGCCTCTGAAGGCGCAGTGACGACTTTATTGTAGACCTGATCAAAGACCGGCTTGAGATCCTCGCCCTGTTTCAGCGCGCCATGCGCAGCATCTGCCTGCAGTTTCGCATTCTGCAACTGTTGCCCTAACACACCCAGTGCGCCATTTGCCTGACGCAGCGGTTCACGCTGAGTCACATAATCCTGAGGAACACGAATCGCATTTACGCTATCAACGACCGGGCGCAGACCGGAGTCCATCGCCTGATTAATCTGTTGAGAATAGCCATACAGAATCGCGTAATCGGACACAAACGGGCCAAACTGTTTTTTCTGATCGGCGGTCAGCGTTGGTAAACGCTCCCCGCTACGCATTGCAGTATTCTGCAGAAAATCGATAAACGCTTTGCGCTGATCGCCTTCTTTATCAAAACACCCACTCAGGCCAACTACCATTAAGAGCGCCAAAACAGGCGCAAACCAGCGAGAGCAGGACTTACCTGTCGCCATTTTAATACTCCTTTCACCCAAAAATGCGCACAACGACACCCGCGTGCCAGACGTTGACAAGGATAGTCCAGGTCAAGCTCGCAAGATACCCTTTCCGCGTAATCTTGTGAGGGAAAATAACCGCTCCCGCCCCCCTTTTTTTTGCTAAACAATGCGCCATTCAGTACCCAGGGTCATATTTTCATCATCTTTACAATCGGGAGCGATCGTTCGGAGATCGCGACCTTAATCAGTTTGTTAGCCTGTAAAGGCTTGTCGCTCATACTCTGCTGAAACGAATCCATCACGCAAACCTTAGATCCGACTTCATTTTTTCCGACTACTCTTAAGGAGCTTCGATGAAATTCACGATCCCGCTGTGTGATTTATAGGAGTTCTCAATGGAATACAAAGATCCAATGTTTGAACTGCTGAGCAGTCTGGAGCAGATTGTTTTTAAAGATGTATCGCAGACAGTTACTCTGACGCAAAAAACCAACCCTTTCACCGAATTTGAACAGCTACGACGAGGGACAGGTTTAAAAACAGATGATTTTGCCCGAGTGATGGGCGTGACGGTCGCGATGGTGCATGAATGGGAGTCTAAACGCGTAAAGCCTTCCACTACCGAATTGAAGTTGATGCGCCTGATCCAGGCCGATCCGAGATTAAGTAAGCAGTTGATGGATTGAACTATTTTTTAATTTTGCTGAAGAACGGTCCGGTAAAAGGGCCGTTCCCTTACGGAGGGTATCCACAAATAAGAAAATAGTAGTTGCATCCACAGGCGTAAAATGAGTTAATGCTCTCAACGGTTTGACGTACAGACCATTACAGCAGTTTAGTAAGGCAAGTCCCTTCAAGAGTTATCATTGATACCCCTCGTAGTGAGCATTTCCTTTACTGTTAAAAAATCTGTAGAGCACGCCATATCGCCGAAAGGCACACTTATTTTTTAAAAGGTAATACACTATGTCCGGTAAAATGACTGGTATCGTAAAATGGTTCAACGCTGATAAAGGTTTCGGCTTCATCACTCCTGACGATGGCTCTAAAGACGTGTTCGTACACTTCTCTGCTATCCAGAACGATGGCTACAAATCTCTGGACGAAGGTCAGAAAGTTTCCTTCACCATCGAAAGCGGCGCTAAAGGCCCGGCAGCTGGCAACGTAACCAGCCTGTAAGCTTAAAAAGCTCAAAATTCTGAATCCCTGCCAAACGGCGGGGATTTTTTTTACCTGTATTTCGCAATACATCCCACCGAAACGCGTCTTTGCATTACTTTACCCGCCGTACCTTTGACCTTTCCCTAAGGGCAAGCTTTATAGTGAGCCAGTCTGTATTCCATAATGTTCACAAGGAATTGAAGCTATGTCGAAATCCTCACTGCTGCTGGTTTTAGGTTTGCTCACAACGGGTACTGCATTCGCGGCGACCCCGGAAGCCACTTTTCTGGCGGAACATGGACTCAGCGGTAAATCCGTTGAGCAAATCGTAGAGACTATTGACCAGTCGCCGCAGAGTCGCCCGTTGCCTTACTCAGCGTCTGTCACCAGCGCCGCGCTGAAACTCTCTTCTGGCGATCAGGTTTATACCCTGCCGCTCGGTGACAAATTCTACCTGTCATTTGCCCCCTATGAATGGCAAACACACCCTTGCTTCAACCATAGTCTGTCTGGCTGCCAGGGCGAAATGCCGGAGAAGACATTCAATGTCAAAGTGACGGACAGTAAGGGAGAGGTCGTAGTACAAAAAGCGATGAAGAGCGGTCGAAACGGCTTCGTCGGGGTATGGCTACCGCGCAATATGGAAGGCACCATCGCAGTAAACTACAACGGTAAATCAGCCGAGTATCCCATTAAGACTATGGAAGACAGCCAGACCTGCCTGACTAAGTTGCAGTTGCGCTAACAACATAAAAAAATGCCGGATAAGGCGGAGACGCCATCCGGCATTTTCTAAGTCAGCTCAGGACCGTTACTGTAGCAGCGAAATATCCGCCACGCGCAGGAACAGCTCGCGCAGTTTTTCGAGCATAGACAGACGGTTAATACGCAGTTCTTTATCTTCTACGTTAACCATGACTTTCTCGAAGAAGGCATCGACCGGTTCACGCAGTGCCGATAGCTCAACCAGCGCTTCCTGGTAATGCCCGGCTGCAAAGACTGGCTCCAGCTTGTCGCGCAGCACCACAACCTGCATCGCCAGCGCAATTTCTTCCGGCTCTTTCAGCGTTGCCGCATTCACGCGGTCGTTCAGCGTTTCTTCAGACTTCGCCAGGATGTTCGATACACGCTTGTTCGCCGCAGCCAGCGCGGACGCGGCTTCCAGCGTACGGAAGTGCGATACCGCCTTCATGCGTGCGTCGAAATCAGCCGGACGAGTCGGACGACGCGCCAGCACGGCCTGAATGGTATCAACGGTGTAACCTTCATCCTGATACCAGGCGCGGAAGCGACCGAGCATAAAGTCGATAACGTCATCCACGACTTTCGCGTTGGTCAGCTTGTCACCATACAGACGAACCGCTTCTTCGGTCAGCGTTTGCAGATCGAGATTCAGGTTCTTCTCAACGATAATACGCAGCACCCCCAGCGCGGCACGACGCAGCGCAAACGGGTCTTTGTCGCCTTTCGGATGCTGGCCGATACCAAAGATACCCGCCAGGGTATCCATCTTGTCGGCAATCGCCACGGCACAGGCTACCGGGTTAGACGGCAGGTCATCGCCGGCAAAGCGCGGCTGATACTGCTCGTTTAGCGCCACGGCCACATCTTCCGCTTCGCCATCATGACGCGCATAGTGCATGCCCATCACGCCCTGGGTGTCGGTGAACTCAAAGACCATGTTGGTCATCAGGTCACACTTGGACAGCAGGCCCGCACGCGTTGCGTGGTTAACGTCAGCGCCAATCTGGCCAGCAATCCAGCCCGCCAGCGCCTGGATACGATCGGTCTTGTCGCGCAGCGTACCCAGTTGCTGTTGGAACAGCACGGTTTGCAGACGCGGCAGATGATCTTCCAGACGTTTTTTACGGTCGGTATTGAAGAAGAACTCGGCATCCGCCAGACGCGGGCGAACCACTTTCTCGTTACCGGAAATAATCTGGCTCGGATCTTTCGATTCGATGTTGGCAACGAAGATAAAGTTCGGCAGCAGTTTGCCGTCGTTGGCGTAAACCGGGAAGTACTTCTGGTCGCCTTTCATGGTGTGAACCAGCGCTTCTGACGGAACCGCGAGGAATTTATCTTCGAACTTCGCGGTCAGCACTACTGGCCATTCCACCAGCGAGGTGACTTCTTCCAGCAGGCTTTCGCTCAGATCGGCGTTACCGCCAATCTTGCGCGCCGCTTCTTCAGCATCGGCTTTGATTTTCGCTTTACGCTCAGCGTAATCCGCAATCACTTTACCGCGCTCACGCAGGATTTCTGGGTATTGATCGGCAGAATCGATGGTGAACTCCGCTTCGCCCATAAAGCGATGGCCGCGAATCACGCGATCGGACTGAATGCCCAGAATCGTTGCCGGAATCACTTTGTCACCCAGCAGCAGAGTCACGGTGTGAACCGGACGCACGAAATGGACGTCAGACGCGCCCCAGCGCATCAGTTTCGGGATCGGCAGCTTAGCCAGCGAGGTGGCGATCATGTTCGGCAGCAGCGTTTCAGCGCTTTCGCCTTTCACATGCGCGCGGTACAACAACCACTCGCCTTTATCGGTGGTCAGACGCTCGGCCTGGTCAACGGTGATACCGCAGCCACGCGCCCAACCTTCTGCCGCTTTACTCGGTTTGCCTTCGGCGTCAAACGCCTGAGCAATTGCCGGGCCGCGTTTTTCAACTTCACGGTCAGGTTGCGCTTCAGCCAGGTTCGCGACTTTCAGCGCCAGACGACGCGGTGCGGCGAACCACTCAACGTTGCCGTGCGCGATGCCAGCGTTATCCAGCTCCGCGGTAAAGTTCGCAGCAAAGGACTCAGCCAGGCTGCGCAGTGCTTTTGGTGGCAGCTCTTCAGTGCCGATTTCCACCAGAAAAGTTTTCTCAGACATGGCCGCCTCTTATTTCTCTTTGTTGCACATCGGGAAGCCAAGGGCTTCACGGGAAGCGTAGTAAGCTTCTGCCACTGCTTTGGTCAGGGTGCGAATGCGCAGGATATAGCGCTGACGCTCGGTGACGGAGATGGCTTTACGCGCATCCAGCAGGTTGAAGCTATGAGCGGCTTTCAGAATACGTTCATACGCAGGCAGCGGCAGTGGGTTTTCCAGCGCCAGCAGCTGCTGCGCTTCTTTCTCGTACTGCTCGAAGCAGGTGAACAGGAAGTCCACGTCGGCGTATTCGAAGTTATAGGTGGATTGCTCCACTTCGTTCTGATGGAACACGTCGCCGTAAGTGGTTTTACCCAGCGGGCCGTCGCTCCAGACCAGGTCGTAAACGCTGTCTACGCCCTGAATGTACATGGCCAGACGTTCCAGACCGTAGGTAATTTCCCCGGTCACAGGTTTACATTCCAGACCACCAACCTGCTGGAAGTAGGTGAACTGCGTGACTTCCATACCGTTCAGCCACACTTCCCAACCCAGCCCCCAGGCACCCAGCGTCGGGTTCTCCCAGTTATCTTCCACGAAACGGATGTCGTGAATGGTCGGGTCCATACCCAGCTCTTTCAGAGAACCCAGGTACAGCTCCTGAATATTGTCCGGAGACGGCTTAATCACTACCTGGAACTGATAGTAGTGCTGTAAGCGGTTCGGGTTTTCGCCATAGCGGCCGTCGGTCGGACGACGAGAAGGCTGCACATACGCAGTCGCCATCGGTTCCGGCCCCAGCGCACGCAGGCAGGTCATTGGGTGAGATGTCCCCGCGCCGACTTCCATGTCCAATGGTTGAACGATGGTGCAGCCCTGGCGAGCCCAGTAATCCTGTAAGGTCAGGATCAAGCCCTGGAAGGTCCTGGTATCAAACTTTTGCATATTATTTCGTGCTGGATACGTGTGGATTTAAAGGAAGCGGTCAGTATACCCGCTGGCTGCAAGATATACAGTACGAAACGGGAAAAAGGGGGAACTTAGCGCATGGAAAGGTGCAAAAACTGCCCGTCTGCATCAAAAGAGCAGACAAAACTCTCTTTACGGAAGGTCGAACCGCGCATTTCATAGCTGCCCTGGAATTGTTCCAGGCCGGCGATATCAATTTTCTGCGCGCCGGTGTTATAAAGCTCTGCCGCTTCACTTTTGCACAATGCCTCCATATCGAGCGAACGTGCGGCATTCACCTTTTGCGCCTTCTGCGCAGGTGCAGGCGGCTGTGTGTCGGCGCACGCCGCCAACAAAAAGATAGCGAGCGCGGGAAAGAAATACTTCATCATCATTTTATTACCGCCTGGTTTGCTGGTCAGTCTTATTATTAGTGTCTGAAAACGGATCTTATTTTGAGAATCTCATCAGACCATCTCAAGCTTTAGCGTAAAAACTCAGATTATTCCAGTGAGTTACGCTCGCAAAAAATCGGTCAGACTTTTTTAATGGAGACAGAGGAACTGATGCAGCCCAAAATTTTCTGGATTGATAACCTGCGCGGAATAGCTTGTTTAATGGTCGTGATGATCCACACCACAACCTGGTACATCACCAATGCGCACAGCGTCAGCCCGTTTAATTGGGATCTGGCCAATGTGCTCAATTCCGCCTCTCGCGTCAGCGTACCGTTGTTCTTTATGATTTCGGGTTATCTGTTTTTTGGCGAACGCAGCGCCAAACCGCGCCATTTCACGCGCATCGCGCTGTGCATTCTTTTTTACAGCAGCGTGTCTCTGGCCTATATCCTGTTGTTTACCTCGATCAACGCTGAGCTGTCGCTGAAAAACCTGCTGCAAAAGCCGGTGTTCTATCACCTGTGGTTTTTCTTCGCCATCGCCGTCATCTACCTGGTTTCCCCGCTGATACAGGTGAAAAATATCAGCGGCAAGATGCTGCTGGCGCTCATGGTAGTGACTGGGGTGATTGCCAATCCCAACACCGTCTCGCAAAAAATCGGCGGTTTTGAGTGGCTTCCCATCAACCTGTACATCAGTGGCGACACTTTCTATTACATCCTGTACGGCATGCTGGGAAGGGCGATTGGCATGATGGATACACAGAAACGTTCGCTCACCTGGCTCTGTGCAGCGTTGTTCATCGTCGCCGTGTTTGTTATCTCTCGAGGCACGTTGCATGAACTGCGCTGGCGAGGCAATTTTGCCGATACCTGGTACCTCTACTGCGGCCCGGCAGTATTTATTTGCGCCGTCTCGCTCCTGACGCTGGTCAAAAACACGCTCAGCACGCGCACTCTGCCGGTATTGGGCCTTATTTCCCGTCACTCGTTGGGTATTTATGGCTTTCATGCGCTGATCATTCACGCGCTGCGCACCAACGGTTTAGAACTCAAGAACTGGCCGCCGCTGGATATGCTATGGATTTTTAGCGCCACGCTGGCGGGTAGCCTGCTGTTATCCATACTGTTGCAGCGCATTGATACACGCAGGCTGGTGAGTTAAGACTCACCGTTCTGTTCATTCTGCCCTGGACGCAGCAGTAAAACTTGTCCGACCAAACACACGAAGAATGCTGCCGGGTATAGCCCCTTTTCGATGGGCGCTAACGGAATATTCCATATCCCTACCAGCAGTAGTCCCAGCGTTATCAACGCCACCATCTTGCATATGGAGGTGAAGCATTCGTCATTCTGATTAAGATTTACAGCACGCTGATAAGCATACGTCACGAACATTCCCGTCATCAGCGCACCCAAAAAATAGCCTTTGCCACTCAATAACGGGCAGGCATGCCATAAGCCAACAACGTAAATCAGTATGCCAGAGAAGAATAATATCCATGGCAACAGCCTGGTGGTCTTCATTGGGATCTCCTTATCCATCATGGGTACAATATGAATAACCCGCTAAAGACAACACAGAAAAATGCCACCACACTGGATTTTCAGAATAAATCCATGCGTATCAATTATTTATCAGATTGAAATATATATTAAATCAATCCCCTCTGTTATCCAGAGGGGAAAGTCGTCAGGACATCAGCGGCTGTAATTGCTGATAAATTCGACGGAAGGTTTCCCGACGCTGTTGGTAGAGCGCATGGCGCTCAGCATCAGGATAATGCGCCTGTTCCAGCGTAAGCTGAGGCAGTATGTCTGATAACGGCTTTTGCGGGTTCATGGCAATTTGCGCCAGGCGCGCCGCACCGAGTGCAGGACCGACATCGCCGCCGGTACGATAATCCAGTTGCAACCCGCTGATATCAGACAGCATCTGACGCCAGTATTCGCTGCGAGCCCCGCCGCCAATGAGCGTAATGCTGGCTGGCTGTACACCGCACGCATGCACGACATCCATGCCGTCGGCCAGCGCAAAACCCACACCTTCCAGTACCGCCCGCGCCAGTTCTGCCGGACCATGCTGATGCGTCAGACCGAAAAATACGCCCTTCGCCTGCGGGTTATTATGCGGCGTACGTTCACCGGACAGGTAAGGTAAAAACCAGACCGGCTCGGCGTCTGCATTCGCTTGTTGCGCTGCGGCGATCAATGCCGGTACGCTCGCCAGTCCGGTTAATTTCGCCGCCCAATCCAGGCAGGATGCCGCACTCAGCATCACGGACATCAGGTGCCATCGCTCCGGCAAAGCATGACAAAAACTGTGGACCGCGCTTTCCGGCTTACTGAGGAAGCCGTCGCTTACCGCAAAATAGACGCCGGATGTACCCAACGAAAGCATCGCCTGACCGGCATTCATCATGCCTACGCCGACCGCTCCCGCCGCGTTATCACCGCCCCCGGCAACGACCGCAACCTCATTCATTCCCCAGTCCTGGGCGACTTCTGGCAGCAATGTTCCGGTAACCGCACAACCTTCGTATAGCGCAGGCATATGCGCACGAGACAGCTTACAGGCCGCCAGCATGACATCACTCCAGTCACGTTTGGCGACATCCAGCCACATCGTACCTGCCGCATCAGACATATCGCTGGCAAAATCGCCGGTCATACGCAGACGCAGGTAATCTTTCGGTAGCAGCACTTTATCTACCCGGCTGAAAATCTCCGGCTCGTGACGTTGCACCCACAGCAACTTTGGCGCGGTAAAGCCAGGCATCATCAGGTTGCCGGTGATAGCACGAGACTGCGGAACCAGGTTCTCCAGCATTACGCACTCTTCAGCGCAGCGACCATCGTTCCACAGGATTGCGGGACGTAATACTTTCTGTTGCTTGTCCAGTAACGTCGCGCCGTGCATCTGGCCGGCAATCCCTAACGCTTTCACCTCACTGAGCGAATGCTGCTGGCCCAGCGCTTTTACGGCGCGATCCGTTGCCAGCCACCATTGTTCAGGGTCCTGCTCTGACCATAACGGATGCGGACGCGAGACCGTGAGTTTCTCCGTTTGCGAAGCGATCACATCGCCCTGCTCATTCAGCAGAATGGCCTTTACGCCTGAGGTGCCAAGATCTATCCCGATATACATAGCGTATCGTTCCTTAAAGAAAGGCCCGGCAGCGCGTGGCTTTCCGGGCTTACGGACGTTCTCAGAAACCTGTTATTTGTCGAACAAATAATGGTTTACCAGATTTTCCAGCAGTTCCTGATGGCCGCTCTGATGCACTGGCGCCAGATTATGTTGTTCAGCGTACTGCGCAATTTCCGTCAGCGTCATCTGCCCTTTCAGAATTTGCTGGCCCAGCTCACCATTCCAACCAGCGTAACGCTTGGCCACACGCTGATCCAAACCACCGTCCTCAATCATACGGGCCGCAATTTTCAGCGACAGCGCCATGGTATCCATTGCGCCAATATGACCATAGAACAGATCGTATTTATCGGTGCTCTGACGACGAACTTTGGCGTCAAAGTTCAGACCGCCGGTGGTGAAGCCGCCCGCTTTGAGGATTTCGTACATCACCAACGCATTCTCTTCTACGCTATTTGGGAACTGGTCAGTATCCCATCCCAACTGTGCGTCACCGCGGTTGGCATCGACAGAACCAAACAGACCCAGCGCGATAGCAGTGGCGATTTCATGATGGAATGAGTGACCCGCCAGCGTGGCGTGGTTGGCTTCGATATTCAGTTTGATCTCTTTTTCCAGGCCGAACTGCTTGAGGAACCCGTAAACGGTCGCCGCATCGTAGTCGTACTGGTGTTTGGTCGGTTCCTGCGGCTTCGGTTCGATAAGCAAAGTGCCCTGGAAACCCGTTTTGTGTTTGTGCTCTACCACCAGTTGCATAAAGCGGCCAATCTGCTCACGTTCCTGACGCAGATCGGTATTCAGCAGCGTTTCATAGCCTTCACGGCCGCCCCACAGAACGTAGTTTTCACCGCCTAACTTGTGCGTGGCATCCATCGCCGTAACTACCTGTGTGGCAGCCCAGCTGAACACTTCCGGGTCCGGGTTAGTGGCCGCGCCCGCGCCGTAGCGTGGATTGGTGAAGCAGTTTGCCGTTCCCCACAGCAGCTTGACCCCACTTTGTTCCTGTTTTGCCGCCAATACATCAAGCATCTGCGCAAAGTTGTTTTTGTACTCTTTCAGCGACGCGCCTTCCGGAGAGACATCCACGTCATGGAAGCAGTAGTAAGGGACGTTCAGCTTGTGAAAGAACTCAAATGCGACATCCGCTTTGCGTTTCGCCAGCTCCAGTGCTTCTCCGGGCTGCTGCCACGGACGATCGAAAGCGCCCATGCCGAACATGTCCGCACCGTTCCAGCAGAATGTATGCCAATAGCAGGCGGCAAAACGCAGATGATCTTCCATGCGTTTGCCCAACACGATTTCGTCAGGGTTGTAATGGCGAAATGCGAGCGGGTTAGTAGTTTTAGTCCCTTCAAAACGAACACGATCGAGTTGGTCGAAATAAGCCTGCATAATAAGCTCCATAATCAGGTAATACGGCAAGTAAACTGCGATATAGCTATACTGGAATTTCCTGATTTATTGCTCAATTACGTTATTTCACACCGCCATTAAGAGAATACCCAAACGTGCGCTGGCTCCCAAAAAAGCGCATTGAAAAGAGAATTAAAAAAGCGATCGCGATCGAAGGTTAATCATTAAACAAAAAACCGTAATGCGCAGATAAAAAATGGCAATTGTCATCCCGCGTTCAGTATGTGAATTTTGCGTAGCATTAAGAAAATAAAAATTTGTCACGCTTCATCAAGCAGTCGTCCCTGCGGTTTTGCTAGTATCGACAGGCCACGTTAACCTTCCAGGACAGATTCTTATGTTTGATAAACGTCACCGCATCACTCTATTATTTAATGCCAATAAAGCCTACGACCGCCAGGTGGTAGAAGGGGTGGGTGAATATTTACAGGCATCGCAATCAGAGTGGGATATATTCATTGAGGAAGATTTCCGCGCCCGCATTGATAATATTAAAGACTGGTTAGGCGATGGTGTTATTGCCGATTATGACGATGATGACATTGCACAATTACTTGCCGATGTGGATGTTCCTATCATCGGCGTCGGGGGTTCCTACCATGCGGAACAGGATTATCCGCCGGTGCATTACATTGCCACCGATAACCACGCGCTGGTAGAAAGCGCTTTCCTGCATCTGAAAGAAAAAGGGATCAACCGGTTCGCGTTCTACGGACTGCCCGCTTCAAGCGGCAAACGCTGGGCGGCTGAACGTGAATATGCGTTTTGCCAACTGGTCGCTAAAGAAAAGTACCGTGGAGTTGTCTATCAGGGACTGGAAACCGCGCCGGAAAACTGGCAGCACGCGCAAAATCGTCTGGCGGACTGGCTGCAAACTCTGCCGCCGCAAACCGGCATTATCGCCGTCACCGACGCGCGAGCGCGGCACATTCTGCAAGCTTGCGAACACCTGCATATTCCGGTCCCGGAAAAACTGTGCGTGATTGGAATCGACAACGAGGAACTGACCCGTTACCTGTCGCGGGTGGCGCTGTCATCCGTTGCTCAGGGGGCCAGACAGATGGGGTATCAGGCCGCTAAGCTTCTGCACCGATTACTGGCGAATGAAGAACTACCGCTGCAACGCATACTGGTCCCGCCAGTGCGCGTCATTGAACGCCGTTCAACTGACTATCGTTCATTGACCGATCCGGCGGTGATTCAGGCGATGCACTTTATCCGCAACCATGCCTGCAAAGGCATTAAAGTCGAACAGGTGCTGGATTCAGTGGGGATTTCGCGGTCGAATCTGGAGAAACGTTTTAAAGAAGAGGTCGGAGAAACTATCCATGCGGTGATTCATGCCGAGAAGCTGGAAAAAGCGCGCAGCCTGTTGATTTCCACCACGCTGTCGATCAACGAAATTTCACAAATGTGCGGCTATCCATCACTGCAGTACTTCTATTCCGTCTTCAAGAAAGAGTACGACACGACGCCAAAAGAGTATCGCGATGTGAATAGTGAAGTGTTGCTATAGAGGGAATTGCCGGATGGCGGCTTCGTCTGATCCGGCCTACGAGATGACTTGTAGACCGGATTAGCACACGTTACATATGCGCGGCAATTAAGCGCTGGTTATCCTGATACATTGCGAACAGATAGTTGTTGTAGCTCTGTCCCTTAGTGGAATAACCCTTCAGCTTATGGATCATCGCAGTAGCGGTGACTTCCTGATCGGCTTTACGCAGTTGCGCACGTGACTTCCGGAAAGAAGAGTAAGCGGGGTGCGTATTCAGGTTAATGACATAGGCATTGACTGACTCTTTCACTGATTCAAACTGTGAGTAGCCTTTCACCTTACCAGGGGCATTATTACAACGCCCTTTGCCACATTTCATGCCAAACAGGTTGTTGTTGCTCCGCGCCAGCTTCGACGTCCCCCAGCCGCTTTCAGCAGCAGCCATGGTTGCCACCATACTGGTCGGGATAATGTCTACACGCTCAAGCAGCGTGTTCCACGGAATTTTACGCGTGTTGCCAGACCAGCTCACCTTATAGCGCTTAGCGATGTCTTTCATCCGCGTACGCTCTGTCGGTGACCAGCGATTCTGGTACTGTTTTGAAATCAGCCAGTTACGATCCGCCGTAATGGCAGCATTTTGACTGGTAATATAAGGCATAACCGTCCGGAGAAACGCTTTTTTCCTTGGTGTTCCGGAAGGGTATTTTCGCAAATCAGGAAGTGAACTACTCTTTGCACTATTGCGAGAATACTCTTGTTTACTGCTAACCTGTTTATTACTTGCCTTGATTACCTGGGGCTTGTGACTCGTTGTCGCCGTGTGTGTCTTTGCCAGCGCCTCACCCGAAAATGCAACGGTGAGTAACATAAGAATCATTGCCCCATATCGTCGAATGGGAGTCAATATCATTAGGTCTCCTGGTCGGATTTATACATTCCAACACCTTATATTTTTCAAAAAAATGAGAGATGAATCTCAAATCATATCAAAAATAACGGTCAAGAGCACCCAAAGGAATAGTCCAATTCTGAAACTATGTCACGCGTTAACGATTCGGGCTGCCATTAATTTGATGAAAATGTGGGGGTTATCGCAAAATCAGTTCATTTTTTGCGCGCATTAGCTCACCCTCACTTCTCCTCCTGGCGGAATCACCTCAAAGGAGGAGTTTCCGGCCTGATTTCACTGGCAAACTGGCTAAAATCGCAGCATCAAGGACAGCATTATGAAACTTGCCGCCGTTGCGCTGGCGCTGATGCCCGGCATTGCCATCGCCTCAACATGGACTTCTCAGGGACTTCCCGCCTTCGAAGCGGAAGGTACGGGTAAATTCGTCAGCCATGCAGCGTTGACGAAGGGTACTCGTCCTTTAATTCTGAATTTTGACCAACAGTGCTGGCAGCCAGCTGACGCGATAAAACTCAACCAGATGCTGTCGCTTAAACCTTGTGAAGGCGCGCCGCCGCAGTGGCGTTTATTCAAGGACGGCGATTACACGCTGGAAGTCGATACCCGCTCCGGCACGCCAACGCTGATGCTCTCAGTCAAAAGCGCCGCAGACCCCGTCAGTAGCCAAATTCGCCAGTGTCCGAAATGGGATGGTTCGCCATTAACGCTGGACGTCAGTCAGACCTTCCCGGAAGGCGCCGTGGTGCGCGACTACTACAGCAACCAAACGGCGACGGTAAAAAACGGGTCGATTACCCTGCAGCCCGCCGCAACCAGTAACGGGTTGTTGCTGCTGGAACGAGCGGAAACCGACGCCCCCGCCGCTTTCGACTGGCATAACGCGACGGTGTATTTCGTCCTGACGGACCGCTTTGTGAATGGCGATCCGGACAATGACCACAGCTACGGTCGGCGCAACGACGGTATGCAGGAAATTGGCACCTTCCACGGCGGCGATTTACGCGGTCTTGCCAGCAAACTCGACTATCTGCAACAACTGGGCGTCAATGCGTTATGGATCAGCGCGCCGTTTGAGCAAATCCACGGCTGGGTCGGCGGTGGCACCAAAGGCGATTTCCCCCACTACGCCTACCATGGCTACTACACTCAGGACTGGACCACGCTCGACGCCAATATGGGTAACGAAAACGATCTGCGCGCGCTGGTTGACGGCGCTCACCAGCGCGGCATCCGTGTCCTGTTTGATGTCGTGATGAACCATACTGGCTACGCCACGCTGGCGGATATGCAGGAATATCAGTTTGGGGCGCTGTACTTATCAGGCGATGAGCTGAAAAACACGCTCGGCGAACGCTGGACGGACTGGAAGCCAGCTGCCGGGCAGAGCTGGCATAGCTTTAATGATTACATCAACTTCAGCGATAAAGCCGGTTGGGAAAAATGGTGGGGCAAAAACTGGATCCGCACCGATATTGGCGATTACGACAACCCTGGTTTTGACGACCTGACCATGTCGCTGGCTTTCCTGCCCGATCTGAAAACCGAATCCACCACGCCTTCCGGCCTGCCTAATTTTTATCAGCACAAACCGGATACTCACGCCAAAGCGATCGCCGGCTACACGCCCCGTGATTATCTGACCCACTGGCTCAGTCAGTGGGTGCGCGATTACGGAATTGACGGCTTTCGGGTCGATACCGCCAAACACGTCGAGCTTCCCGCCTGGCAGCAGCTCAAAACACAGGCCAGCGCGGCGCTGGTCGAATGGAAGAAAGCCCACCCGGACAAAGCCCTGGATGATAAACCCTTCTGGATGACCGGTGAAGCCTGGGGTCACGGCGTCATGCAAAGCGACTATTATCGTCACGGTTTCGACGCGATGATCAATTTCGACTATCAGGAGCAGGCGGCGAAAGCCGTTGATTGTCTGGCAAATATGGATCTCACCTGGCAACAGATGGCGGAAAAACTGCAGGATTTCAACGTTCTGAGCTATCTCTCCTCCCATGATACCCGGCTGTTTCGCGAAGGTGGAGACAAAGCCGCCGAGCTATTGCTGCTGGCGCCTGGGGCAGTACAAGTTTTTTACGGTGACGAGTCGGCCCGGTCTTTCGGCCCCACGGGGTCCGATCCCTTACAGGGTACGCGCTCAGAGATGAACTGGCAGGACGTGACCGGGAAATCTGCCGCCAGCGTCGCACATTGGCAACGTATCAGCCAGTTCAGGGCCAGACATCCCGCCATTGGCACCGGTAAACAAACCACACTGACATTGAAGCAGGGGTACGGATTCGTCCGTGAACATGGCAACGATAAAGTTATGGTGGTGTGGGCCGGTCAGCCCTGATCCTGACGGGCTTCTCGTACTCGCTGATGCGAGAAGCCAAATTCACGATAAAACACCAGCTCGACAAAAATTTGCAGCACAAAACATCAATCCAGCCTGATGCCCCTGATTTGCACCCCGCCATAGGTAGCGCTATGGTTAGCCACTTTACTACTCAGTTCGACAGACCACCTGCTATGACATTCTCACTTTTTGGCGACAAATTTACCCGCCATTCAGGCATCACACGCCTGATGGAGGACCTCAACGATGGTTTACGCACACCAGGCGCCATCATGCTCGGCGGCGGTAATCCGGCGCAAATTCCAGAGATGAAAAATTACTTTCAGTCTCTGCTGGCAGATATGCTGGAAAACGGCAAAGCCGCTGATGCGCTTTGCAATTATGACGGTCCACAAGGTAAAACCGAGCTACTGGCCGAGCTGGCGAAACTGCTACGTGAGAAGCAGGGTTGGGATATCGAGCCACAAAATATTGCACTGACAAATGGCAGTCAGAGCGCATTTTTCTACTTATTCAATCTCTTCGCCGGACGCCGCGCCGACGGAACAACCCAAAAAGTGTTGTTCCCATTAGCGCCGGAATATATTGGCTATGCCGATGCCGGGCTGGAAGAAGAACTCTTTGTCTCTGCACGCCCAAACATCGAGCTGTTACCAGAAGGCCAGTTTAAGTATCACGTTGATTTTGAACATCTGCACATCGGTGAAGAAACGGGGATGATCTGCGTGTCGCGCCCGACTAACCCGACAGGCAACGTGATCACCGACGAAGAACTGATGAAGCTGGATCGGCTGGCCAACCAGCACGGCATCCCGTTGGTGATCGATAACGCATATGGCGTACCGTTCCCAGGCATCATTTTTAGCGAAGCCCGGCCGCTGTGGAACCCCAACATTGTGCTGTGCATGAGCCTTTCTAAGCTGGGTCTGCCAGGCTCCCGCTGCGGCATCATTATCGCCAATGAAAAAATCATCACCGCCATCACCAATATGAATGGCATTATCAGCCTTGCGCCCGGCGGAATGGGACCGGCGATGATGTGCGAAATGATTAAACGTAACGATCTTCTGCGCCTTTCTGAGACGGTGATCAAACCGTTTTATTACCAGCGCGTTCAGCAGACTATTGCGATCATTCGTCGCTATTTATCTGAAGATCGCTGCCTCATCCACAAACCAGAAGGGGCGATTTTCCTGTGGTTATGGTTTAAAGATTTGCCGATCACCACCGAGCTGCTGTATCAGCGCCTGAAAGCGCGCGGCGTACTGATGGTTCCCGGTGACTACTTCTTCCCGGGGCTGGATAAACCCTGGCCGCATACCCATCAGTGCATGCGCATGAATTACGTTCCGGAGCCGGAGAAAATCGAGGCTGGCGTGAAGATTCTGGCGGAAGAGATCGAGCGCGCCTGGCTGGAAGGCTAACGCAAATCCCGACCCAAGCGCGGGTCGGGTCGCTTCACAGCGGCAGCGAACGCAGACGCTGTCGCTGCATACTGACAGCATCAATACACTGCAAGGCACTGGTCGGGCAGGCTTCTACACATGCGGGTCCCGTCTCGCGATGCCAGCACAAATCACATTTTATCGCCTGCGCCCGTGACGTTCGTGCGACAACGTTCATCGCCCCAAACGGACACGCGATCATGCAGCTTTTACAGCCAATACACTGAGCCTGTTCAACGAAGATATGTCCATGTTCACGACGAATTGCGTGGGTTGGGCACACGTTAGCGCAGGGAGCATCTTCGCACTGATGACAGGCAACTGCCGTCGTAAAGGCGTCGTCTTTAATCACCCGAATCCGCGGGATAAATGCCCCGGAGGAGACCGATGCGCAATCCTGATTTTCCTGATGTGCGACAACGCAGGCAACTTCGCAGGTACGACACCCAATACATTTTGCCGCATCCGCCATAATAAACTCGTTCATTGCCCCCTCCGTCAGAGTGAAAACCACAGATTGCCAGAGAGAGACTCCCTGCTGCCTTGATCGGACAGGGGAAACGGTTAAATTTTGTCAGGTGACTGAACGATGTCAGGCACGCGCCTAATCGCGAACGGTAAAGCCCAGCTCATTGGAAATTGCCTGAGCGGTTTCGCGTAGCGGCTTGAGTAAATTCTTTTCCCCTACCTGCTTCAGACGCGAGGTAGAAAGTGAAATCGACACCGAATATGGCACCCGACCGTGAATATCAAACACCGGCACGGCAATACAGGAAACCCCCAGCTCGTTCTCTTCCCGATCCATCGCCATACTGCTTTCGCGGATTTGCGCCAGTTCATCGTACATCGCCGGTAAACCAGTGATGGTATTGCGGGTCAGCGGCTGAATCAGATCCTGATGGCTCTCCCAGTAGGACGCCACGTAATCCGCATGCCCAAACGCCATATAGATTTTGCCCATCGCGGAGCAGTACAGCGGCATATGCTGGCCGATATAGGCGCGGGTACGCAGCATGCCCGTCGTCGGCTCGAGCTTATAGATCAAAATAGCGTGGTCATCTTCACGGCTGGAGAAGTTGATGGTTTCGCCGGTGGCAATATTCAGCGCTTCAAGGTGCGGCGCGGCGACATGGATGATATTCAGTGACGACAGCGCCTTCTGCCCAACGGCGATAAATTTAGTGGTCAGCCGATAGCTGCCCGCAGCGGGTGCGGGTGTGACATAGCCGCAGGATTGCAATCCTTGCAAGAGTCGATGCACGGTACTTTTATTCAGCCCCGCCAGTTCAGACAGGTGGGCCAGCGGGCACCCATTCGGATAGTTGCTCAGGATCTCAATCAACATCAAACCACGGAACAGGCTCTGACTTCCGGCTGGCCTCTCTTTGTCTTGCGTCATTTCACTCTCTTTTGTGCCCATTTTTTCCGCTCCCCTTTTCGTCGCGCTCTGATGGTAGCGCAAAGTGTGTTTCAGTTCACGATCTGAACCGAAAAAACACAACTGTTTGATTTTGCAGATTTTAAAAAACAGGCCACCCCGTTGATCTGTTAAATTTTGATCGCTATATTTGAAATCAGATTTCGCATAGTGAAATTTAGAGATAAAAAAGCGATCAAATTTAAACAAGGAAACAGGAATGAAAGTCACCTTTGAACAGTTAAAAGATGCGTTCAATCGGGTACTGCTGGCACGCGGTATCGCCGCTGAAACCGCAGATGCCTGTGCAGAAATGTTCGCCCGCACCACCGAATCCGGCGTCTATTCGCATGGCGTCAACCGTTTTCCCCGCTTCATTCAGCAACTGGATAACGGCGACATCGTTCCTGAAGCCAAACCACAGCGCATCACCAGCCTGGGGGCGATTGAGCAATGGGATGCCCGGCGTTCGATCGGCAATCTGACGGCGAAAAAGATGATGGACCGAGCCATTGAACTGGCCTCCGATCACGGTATTGGTCTGGTGGCGCTGCGTAACGCCAACCACTGGATGCGCGGCGGCAGCTATGGCTGGCAGGCCGCGGAGAAAGGTTACATTGGTATCTGCTGGACCAACTCAATTGCCGTCATGCCGCCGTGGGGTTCGAAGGAGTGCCGCATTGGTACTAACCCGCTGATTGTCGCGATCCCCTCCACGCCAATCACCATGGTTGATATGTCGATGTCGATGTTCTCCTACGGCATGCTGGAAGTGAATCGCCTGGCCGGTCGCGAACTGCCGGTAGACGGTGGCTTTGACAATGAAGGTAATCTCACCAAAGAGCCTGGCGTTATCGAAAAAAATCGTCGCATTCTGCCAATGGGTTACTGGAAAGGTTCAGGTCTGTCGATTGTGCTGGATATGATCGCCACCCTGCTTTCTGACGGCTCTTCTGTTGCGGAGGTCACTCAGGATAACAGCGACGAATATGGCGTTTCGCAGATTTTCATCGCCATTGAAGTGGATAAGTTGATCGATGGCGCCACGCGCGATGCGAAACTCCAGCGGATTATGGATTTCATCACCACCGCCGAACGCGCTGATGAAAACACGCCTGTTCGTCTGCCTGGCCACGAGTTTACAAAGCTACTGGAAGAAAATCGCCGTAACGGCATCACCGTTGATGACAGCGTCTGGGCAAAAATTCAGACGCTGTAAGGAGCAACCCCATGATCTTTGGACATATCTCACAGCCTAATCCGTGTCGTTTGCCCGAGGCGATTGAAAGAGCGCTCGACTTCCTGCGCACCACGGATTTCCGCAAACTTGAGCCGGGCGTGGTGGAGATCGAGGGTAAAAATATCTTCGCGCAGATTATCGATTTAACCACGCGTGACGCTGCCGAAAATCGCCCAGAAGTACATCGTCGCTATCTTGATATTCAGTTTTTAGCCTGGGGTGAAGAAAAAATCGGTATCGCCATTGATACCGGAAATAATCAAATCAGCGAATCGTTATTAGCACAGCGCGATATTATTTTTTATCACGCCAGTGAACATGAATCTTTTATTGAAATGATTCCGGGAAGTTACGCCATATTTTTCCCGCAGGATGTTCATCGCCCTGCATGTCATAAAACTGTCGCCACGCCGATCCGCAAAATAGTCGTGAAGGTTGCTATTTCAGTTTTATAAAGGAGCACAAAAATGAAAGCTAACACTACCGGTTATATTATCGGTGCGTACCCTTGTGCACCCTCATTTCACCAAAAGAGTGAAGAGGAAGAGAAGGAATTCTGGCGTCAACTCTCCGATACCCCGGATATTCGCGGGCTGGAACAGCCCTGCCTTGAGCATCTGCATCCATTAGGTGACGAGTGGTTATTGCGCCATACGCCAGGCGAGTGGCAAATCGTGGTCACAGCGATTATGGAGACCATGCGCCGTCGCGGCATCAATAGCGGTTTTGGGCTGGCCTCCAGCGACGAAGAGCAGCGTCAGGCCTGTGTGGCGTATTACCGCCATCTGCACCAGAAAATCAACCGTATTAATGCGGCCAGCGCCGGGAAAATAATCGCCCTTGAACTGCATGCCGCTCCGCTGGCAAGCAACCCCAATGTCGCTCAGGCCACCGACGCGTTTGCCCGTTCGCTCCAGGAAATTACCCGTTGGGACTGGTCCTGCGATCTGGTGCTGGAACATTGCGATGCTATGACTGGCCCCGCGCCACGCAAAGGATTTTTGCCGTTAGAAAACGTACTGGACGCGATCGCCGGTTACGACATCAGCGTGTGTATTAACTGGGCGCGATCGGCGATTGAAGGGCAGGACCTCGCCCTACCGCTGGCCCACACGCAGCAGGCCCAACGGGCCGGGAAACTGGGCGCGCTGATGTTCTCCGGCACGACGATTACAGGAGAATACGGCGAGTGGCAGGACCTACACGCGCCGTTTGCTCCTTTCTGCCCGCAGAGCCTGATGACCGCCGATCATGCCCGCGCATTATTCACCTGTGCAGGAACCGATCTATTGCAATTTGCCGGTATTAAATTGCTGGAAATAAATGCCAATGCAGATGTGAACCATCGCGTAGCGATATTACGCGACGGCATCGCTGCATTAAACAAAGCAAAACTATAAAAATAACATACTACTCTACGAGAATATTAATATGAACATGACCTCTCGCCCTACACTCAAAGATATACCCCGTCAGCGCTGGCTGCGGATTATTCCCCCGATTCTGATCGCTTGTATTATCTCTTATATGGACCGCGTTAATATCGCATTTGCGATGCCCGGCGGTATGGATGAGGAATTAGGTATTTCCGCCACCATGGCCGGTCTGGCCGGGGGAATTTTCTTCATCGGTTATCTGTTTTTACAGGTTCCCGGCGGAAAAATTGCCGTACACGGCAGCGGCAAGAAATTTATCGGCTGGTCGCTGGTTGCCTGGGCGGTTATTTCTGTTCTGACGGGATTGATCACTAATCAGTATCAACTGCTGGTTTTGCGTTTCTTACTCGGCGTGGCCGAAGGCGGCATGCTGCCGGTGGTGCTGACGATGATCAGTAACTGGTTCCCCGACGCCGAACGCGGTCGCGCCAATGCGATTGTGATTATGTTTGTGCCTATTGCCGGGATCATTACCGCCCCGCTCTCGGGCTGGATAATCACCGTACTCGACTGGCGCTGGCTGTTCATCATTGAAGGTTTACTCTCCGTCGTCGTTCTGGTGCTGTGGGCCTATACCGTTTACGACCGTCCGCAGGAAGCGCGCTGGATCTCTGAGGCGGAGAAAAATTACCTGGTAGAAACTCTGGCCGCCGAGCAAAAAGCGATTGCCGGAACAGAGGTCAAAAATGCCTCTCTGGGCGCGGTGTTGTCCGACAAAACCATGTGGCAGCTTATCGCCCTGAACTTCTTCTATCAGACCGGGATTTATGGTTACACCCTGTGGCTGCCGACCATCCTCAAAGAGTTGACCCACAGCAGCATGGGGCAAGTTGGCATGCTCGCTATTCTGCCGTACGTCGGCGCGATTGCCGGGATGTTCCTGTTCTCTTCCCTCTCTGACCGGACCGGTAAACGCAAGCTGTTCGTCTGCCTGCCGCTGATTGGCTTTGCCCTGTGCATGTTCCTCTCTGTAGCGCTGAAAAATAACGTCTGGCTGGCTTATGCCGCGCTGGTTGGCTGCGGATTCTTCCTGCAATCAGCCGCGGGGGTGTTCTGGACTATTCCGGCGCGTTTGTTCAGCGCGGAAATGGCCGGTGGCGCACGTGGGGTCATCAATGCGTTGGGGAACCTTGGCGGTTTCTGCGGTCCTTACGCGGTCGGCGTACTTATCACCCTGTACAGCAAAGATGCTGGCGTTTACTGCCTGGCCGTCTCACTGGCTCTGGCCGCGCTGATGGCGCTGCTGCTGCCGGCGAAATGCGATGCGGGCGCAGCTCCGCTAAAGACACTGAATCCACATAAACGCACAGCCTGAAACAATGCCCGGGGGCGCTGCGCTCACCGGGCCTACAAAACCAATAAATACCCAAGGCCGGATACGCACAGCGCCATCCGGCAAAAATGAGATAACAAAGATGAGTGATAGAGAGACCTTTTGGCTAGGGATCGATTGTGGCGGTACGTATCTGAAAGCCGGTTTGTATGATGCCAAAGGTCATGAGCATGGAATTAACCGTCAATCGTTGCAGACCGTATCGCCATTACCGGGTTACGCCGAACGCGATATGCGCCAACTGTGGCAACAGTGTATCGCCACCATTGCCGGGCTGTTGAAACGCACCGGCGTATCCGGTGAACAAATCAAAGGCGTCGGTATCTCCGCTCAGGGCAAGGGACTGTTCCTTCTTGATAAACAGGATAAGCCGCTGGGCAATGCCATTCTCTCTTCCGACCGACGGGCGATGGACATCGTTCAGCGCTGGCAGCAGGATGGAATCCCCGCACAGCTCTACCCGATCACCCGCCAGACATTGTGGACCGGACATCCCGCATCCCTCCTGCGCTGGGTGAAAGAAAATGAACCGCAACGCTACGCGCAAATCGGCTGCGTCATGATGGGCCATGACTACCTGCGCTGGTGTTTAACCGGCGTGAAAGGCTGCGAAGAGAGCAACATCTCCGAGTCAAATCTCTACAACATGACGACAGGTCAGTACGACCCGCGTCTGACCCAGTGGCTGGGCATCAGTGAAGTCGACAATGCGCTACCGCCCATTGTCGGTTCAGCAGAAATATGCGGGGAAATCACCGCTCAAACGGCTGCCATAACCGGTCTGGCGGCGGGTACACCCGTCGTCGGCGGTCTGTTTGATGTGGTTTCCACCGCACTCTGCGCCGGGATCGAAGATGAACACACCCTCAACGCGGTGATGGGGACCTGGGCTGTCACCAGCGGGATCGCTCACGGCCTGCGCGACCACGAAGCGCATCCTTACGTCTATGGCCGCTATGTCAATGACGGGCAGTACATCGTTCACGAAGCCAGCCCGACCTCTTCCGGCAATCTGGAGTGGTTTACCGCCCAATGGGGCGAACTCTCTTTTGATGAGGTCAACCAGGCCGTTGCCAGCTTGCCGAAAGCCAGTAGCAATCTTTTGTTCCTGCCTTTTTTGTATGGCAGTAACGCCGGGCTGGAGATGACCAGCGGTTTTTATGGCATGCAGGCTTTACACACTCGCGCCCACTTATTGCAAGCCATCTACGAAGGCGTGGTTTTCAGCCATATGACCCATCTCAACCGCATGCGCGAACGTTTTACGCAGGCCCATACCCTGCGCGTTACCGGTGGTCCGGCGCACTCCAACGTCTGGATGCAAATGCTGGCGGACGTCAGCGGTTTACGTATCGAACTGCCGCAGGTTGAAGAGACCGGCTGCTTTGGCGCAGCGCTCGCCGCCCGCGTCGGCACCGGTGTTTATCACAATTTCAGCGATGCCCAGCGCAGCTTACAGCATCCGGTACGCACCCTGTTGCCGGACGCCGCGGCGCATGCGAACTATCAGCGCAAATACCGCCAATACCAGAATTTAATTACCGCACTGCAGGGCTATCACGCCCGTATTAAGGAGCACGAATAATGAGTCGACCATTACTGCAACTGGCGCTTGACCACACGAATCTGCAAGCGGCCCAACGCGATGTCGCTCTGTTACAGGAAAGTGTCGATATCGTTGAGGCCGGCACGATTCTCTGTTTAACCGAAGGTCTGGGCGCGGTGAAAGCGCTGCGCGCTCAGTGCCCAAATAAAATTATCGTCGCCGACTGGAAGGTGGCCGACGCAGGTGAAACCCTCGCCCAGCAAGCGTTTGGCGCAGGCGCCAACTGGATGACCATCATCTGCGCCGCGCCCCTCGCTACCGTAGAAAAAGGTCATAGCGTCGCACAGTCCTGCGGCGGTGAAATTCAGATGGAACTGTTCGGCAACTGGACCCTGGATGATGCCCGCGACTGGTATCGCGTTGGCGTTCGCCAAGCGATTTACCACCGTGGACGCGATGCGCAGGCCAGCGGTCAACAGTGGGGGGAAGCGGACCTGGCGCGGATGAAGGCGCTTTCCGATATTGGTCTGGAGCTGTCGATTACCGGTGGTATTACGCCTGCCGACCTGCCGCTGTTTCGCGACATCAACGTCAAAGCCTTTATCGCCGGACGCGCGCTGGCGGGAGCACAAAACCCGGCGCAGGTGGCCGCCGAATTCCATGCGCAAATCGACGCCATCTGGGGAGCACAGTATGCGTAACCATCCGTTAGGTATCTATGAAAAAGCGCTGGCGAAAGACCTCACCTGGCCGGAACGGCTGGTGCTGGCGAAGAGCTGCGGTTTTGATTTCGTTGAAATGTCGGTAGATGAAACCGATGAACGTCTGTCTCGCCTTGACTGGACATCTGCCCAGCGCGCATCGCTGGTGAGCGCGATGCTGGAAACCGGCGTGGCCATTCCTTCCATGTGCCTGTCAGCCCACCGCCGCTTTCCCTTTGGCAGTCGCGATGAAGCCGTCCGCGCCCGGGCACGCGACATCATGACCAAAGCCATCCGCCTGGCCCGGGATTTAGGTATTCGTACCATTCAACTGGCCGGTTACGACGTCTATTACGAAGAACATGACGAAGGTACACAGCAGCGCTTTGCCGAGGGGCTGGCATGGGCAGTTGAGCAAGCCGCCGCCGCGCAGGTGATGCTGGCGGTAGAAATCATGGATACCGCATTTATGAACTCGATCAGCAAGTGGAAAAAGTGGGATGAAATGCTCTCATCGCCGTGGTTCACCGTCTACCCGGACGTGGGCAACCTCAGCGCCTGGGGTAACGACGTCAAAGCTGAATTGACGTTGGGCATCGACCGTATCGCCGCTATCCATCTGAAGGACACGCTGCCGGTAACCGAAACCCATCCGGGCCAGTTTCGCGATGTACCCTTTGGCGAAGGATGCGTGGACTTTGTGGGCATCTTCAAAACGCTGCATGAGCTGAACTATCGCGGATCGTTTCTGATTGAAATGTGGACGGAAAAAGCAAAAGAACCGGTGCTGGAAATTATCCAGGCCCGACGCTGGATAGAAGACCGTATGCAGGAAGGAGGTTTTCCATGTTAGAACAACTGAAAGCCGAGGTGTTGGCGGCGAACCTGGCGCTGCCGGCACATGGTTTAGTCACCTTTACCTGGGGTAACGTCAGCGCAGTGGATGAAACACGCAAACTGATGGTTATCAAGCCATCCGGCGTGGAATATGACGTGATGACCGCCGACGATATGGTGGTGGTGGATATCGCCAGCGGCAACGTGGTTGAAGGCAGTAAAAAACCCTCGTCTGACACGCCAACCCATCTGGCGCTGTATCGCCGTTACCCTGAGATCGGCGGTATTGTGCACACGCACTCACGCCACGCGACAATCTGGTCGCAAGCGGGTCTTGAGCTCCCGGCATGGGGTACCACGCATGCCGATTACTTTTACGGCACTATCCCATGCACCCGACTGATGACCGTGGAAGAGATCAACGGTGAATATGAATACCAGACCGGCGAAGTCATCATTAAAACGTTCGAGCAACGGGACCTGAACCCGATGCAGGTTCCGGCGGTACTGGTGCATTCACACGGCCCGTTCGCCTGGGGTAAAAACGCCGCGGATGCTGTGCATAACGCCGTGGTACTAGAGGAGTGCGCCTATATGGGGCTGTTCTCACGCCAGTTGGCCCCACAGTTACCGGATATGCAGGCTGAGTTGCTGGATAAACACTATCTGCGTAAACACGGTGCGAATGCCTATTACGGACAGTAGCATGTCAGGCGCTATTGATATGTTCTTTGCAATAGCGCCGTTTCCAGGCCGCGGGCGTCAGGCTGGTATGCTTGCGGAAGATTTTGCGAAAATAGCCCACGTCGTTAAATCCACATCTCCTCGCCACTTCAGTGAGCGACAGCGAATCGCTGATTAACAGTTTTTCTGCCGCCCTCACCCGTTGCCGATGCAACGCTTCGGTGAGGGTCAGCCGAAAAGCGCCACGGAAAACACGTCCCAGATAGTCTGCATTGCAATGCAGTTCTTTCGCCAGCGTTGAAGCGCCAATCGGCAGGTGGAACTGAGTGTGGATCATTTGCTGCGCTTTCCACGCCAGCGCATTCCCGGGGCGATCAACAGGTTGCTCGCTGGCGGCCGCGGATATTTGCTGCAAAATCAACAGCAGGATCAGTTCCAGCGCCATGCTGCGATGAATATTTTCCTGCTCGTGTAAGAACTGGCGGAACAGTGAAATAATATATTGCGGCTCGCTCACCCGGGTATGCTGGGGAATCGCAAGTAACGGTTGTGTTGATGAAGCATCGTTTCCTGTCGTTAACTCAAAGTGCAGCCAGTAAAATTTTAAATCGGGCGGAAATTGTCCCACGCCAATATGTAAGCGATGCGGCCACAGCAGCAGACTTTCCCCGGCACTAACAGAAAAAATGTTACTGCCTTCGCGAATCGTTAATGTCCCTTTTTCAACAAAGATTATTTCCCAGGATTGCAATTGCCGCGCAGGATGGCTACCGATGCCGCGTGAAATAAATAACCCACCGTTTTGCACTTTAATCGGCAGAGACATGGACAATTCGAGCATATATATTCAAATTCCCGCTTTTTGTATTAATTAAACCGGCCTTTACCTTTGATTATTCACGATAAAATTGCTTTTCGCCGGATCGAAATCACATTTTCCCAATGAAGTCGGAATTGTCATCTTTTTATACTTTTCTCTTCCCTTGTTGACCCAAACATAACGTGCAAAATTAATCATGTATTTTGCAAATTACATCCAAATAACCCGCGGCGTAGCGGGATACTTTCCGAATATCACTTCCGGGAGTTATTTATGACTTCGGCTCCGATTACGACATCTGATTTGGCACAGCGTGCGCAAGACGACAAATTATCCCTGCGTGAAAAAATAGGTTATGGGTTAGGCGATGCAGGCGGGACGGTCATTACCTGCCTGATCATGAATTTCCTGACGTTCTTCTACACGGATGTCTTCGGGCTAACGCCCGCGCTGGTCGGCACATTGTTTATTGCCCTGCGCGTGTTTGATGCGATTTCCGACCCCATCATGGGCGTTCTCGCCGACCGTACGCAAAGCCGCTGGGGACGCTTCCGCCCCTGGCAACTATGGGTCGCGGTTCCTATTGGCATTATTGGCGTGCTCACATTTACCGTCCCAGACGCCAGCATGGGCGTAAAAATCGCCTGGGCATTCTGCACCTATCTGTTGCTCTCCGTCGGCTATACCGCCATCAACGTACCGTACTGTGCGCTGATTAACACCATGACCACCCGCCACAACGAGGTGATCGCCTGCCAGTCCTGGCGCTTTGTGCTGTGCGGCGTGGCGGGTTTTCTTGTCTCCGTCGGCCTGCCGTGGATGGTGGATGTGCTGGGCCAGGGCAATGCCGCGCAGGGTTACCAGTTCGGTGTCGGCGTGCTCTGCGCCGTTGCAGTGGTCATGTTCCTGTGCTGCTTCTTCTGGGTGCGTGAGCGTGTTCCGCTGGCGATGATGGGGAAATTTACCCTGCGCGAACATATTGGCGGCCTGCGCAAAAATGACCAGTTGCTGCTGATGCTGGTGATGTCGTTCCTGCTGATCAACGTCTTTAATATTCGCGGCGGCGGGTACATGTACTTCATTACCTATGTGCTGGAAGGCAGCACCGCTTACACATCGCTGTTTTTCACCATGGTCACCTTCGCCTCTATCATCGGTTCAGTGCTCGTCAGCCCGCTGACCCGTGGGTTCGATACCGTCAAACTCTATTACTACACCAACCTGGTGTTGGCGGCGCTGGCGGTGCTGATGTGGTTCTTGCCAACCGGCCCGGCTTATCAGACATTGTGGCTGGCGGTTATCCTCGGGAACGGCATTATCCTGGGCTTCACGCTACCGCTGCACTTCTCGCTGATGGCCTTCGCCGATGATTACGGCGAATGGAAAACCGGCGTGCGCTCTTCCGGCATGAATTTCGCCTTCAACCTGTTCTTCATCAAACTGGCCTGGGCCTCCAGCGCGGGGATCATCAGCCTGTTGTTTATCTTTGTCGCCTATCAGCCCGGCGCCGGTAATCAAACCGCCAGCTCGCTGCAAGGGATTACTGCCATGGAGACGCTGCTGCCCGCACTGTTCCACCTGCTGCTGGCGCTGTCTGTTCGCATCTGCAAACTCAATAACCCGATGATGTCGCGCATTGCCACCGATCTGCGTCAGCGTCATATACAGCCTTAAGGAGCACGAAATGAACGTACTGGAAGTCGACCTGCATAAGCTCACGGTCAGCGATCCGTTCCTCGGACAATATCAGCAACTTGTGCGTGACGTGGTGATCCCCTACCAGTGGGATGCGCTCAATGACCGCATTCCAGAAGCGGAGCCAAGCCATGCGATCGAGAATTTCCGCATCGCCGCAGGCCTTCAGGAAGGCGAGTTTTACGGGATGGTTTTTCAGGACAGCGACGTGGCGAAATGGCTGGAAGCCGTCGCCTGGTCGCTGTGCCAGAAACCCGATGCTGAACTTGAGAAAACTGCCGATGAGGTTATTGAACTGGTCGCCGCCGCCCAGTGTGATGATGGCTACCTCAATACGTATTTTACGGTCAAAGCGCCGGATGAACGCTGGACTAACCTCGCTGAGTGTCATGAGTTGTACTGTGCGGGTCATTTGATTGAAGCGGGCGTCGCTTTCTACCAGGCGACGGGGAAACGTCGTCTGTTAGAGGTGGTGTGCCGCCTGGCAGATCATATCGACAGCGTTTTTGGGCTGGGAGAAGATCAACTGCGCGGCTACCCCGGACACCCGGAAATCGAGCTGGCATTAATGCGTTTGTACGAAGTCACTCAGCAACCACGCTATATGGCGCTGGTAAATTACTTTGTTGAGCAACGCGGTGCGCAACCTCATTTTTATGACGAAGAGTACAAAAAACGCGGCCAAACGTCTTACTGGCACACCTACGGTCCGGCGTGGATGGTGAAGGATAAGCCCTATAGCCAGGCACACCAGCCTGTTTCAGAGCAGCAAACGGCTATCGGTCACGCCGTCCGTTTTGTTTATCTGATGACCGGCGTGGCGCATCTGGCACGCTTAAGTCAGGACGAAAGCAAGCGTCAGGATTGTTTGCGTCTGTGGAACAATATGGCCCAGCGTCAGTTGTATATCACCGGCGGGATCGGCTCGCAAAGCAGCGGCGAGGCGTTTAGCAGCGATTACGATCTGCCCAACGATTCCGTATACGCCGAAAGCTGCGCCTCAATCGGGCTGATGATGTTCGCCCGCCGGATGCTGGAAATGGAAGCCGACAGCCAGTATGCCGACGTGATGGAGCGCGCCCTGTATAACACGGTACTTGGCGGCATGGCGCTGGACGGGAAGCACTTCTTCTACGTTAACCCGCTGGAGGTGCATCCTAAATCGTTAAAATTCAATCATATTTACGACCATGTGAAGCCCGTTCGCCAGCGCTGGTTTGGCTGCGCCTGCTGCCCGCCCAATATCGCCCGCGTACTCACTTCTATTGGCCATTACATCTATACGCCACGTCAGGACGCACTGTATATCAACATGTATGTGGGCAATAGCATGGAAGTTCCTGTGGCAGACGGTGTGCTTAAGCTGCGCATTAACGGAAATTACCCGTGGCATGAGCAGGTAACAATCGCCATTGAATCACCGCTGCCGGTCGATCATACCCTCGCGTTACGCCTGCCTGACTGGTGTACCGCGCCGCAGATTTTGCTGAATGGTCAACCGGTTACACAAGATATACGGAAAGGCTATTTGCACATCAGCCGAACGTGGCTGGAGGGGGATACGCTAAGCCTGACCCTGCCGATGCCCGTGCGTCGCGTATACGGAAACCCACTGGTGCGCCATGTTGCCGGTAAGGTCGCCATTCAGCGTGGGCCGCTGGTGTATTGCCTGGAGCAGGCCGACAACGGCGAAGAGTTGCATAACTTGTGGCTGCCAAAAGAGAGTGAGTTCAGGGTCTTTGAGGGTAAGGGACTGTTCAGCCATAAGATGTTAATTCAGGCGGAAGGCGTGAAGCAAAGTGCCCGCAATGCGGCACAACAAGCGTTGTGGCACTACGATGTTTCACCAGCTTCGCGTCAGGCGCATACGCTGACGTTCATTCCGTGGTTTAGCTGGGCAAACCGTGGTGAAGGCGAAATGCGAATCTGGATAAACGAGCAGTAATGATGACGATGGATGGCGGCAGTTAGCCCCATCCGTCAAGGCATCATGAAAAGATTGCCCTCCTCCCTGAGGACAAACGGGTGAGAATCAGAAACGCCAGGTCAGACCGGACATCAAGGTAAAGCTGTCATCGCGATCAACCATCGGGCTATTTTTAATGTCATCCGGCAGCACGCTATAGTTGGCGCTGGCCAGCAGCGTCAGGTTGCTGGTCAACGCGTATTTAGCGGACAGGCCAACATACGGTGTCCAGCTGTCCCCTGGGGAGTAGCTTGATAACCCACTACGGCGGGATTCATTGCCAGAGATGCCGTAGTAATATTCGTTGAAGTTTTCGTCATAGTAGAGCACGCCAATCGCCGGCGTCAGCGTCAGCTTGCCCATTGGCATTTGGCGGAACATAGACATTTCCGCCACCCAGCCATTGCTGTTATCCAGCACATCCGCTGCGGCAGAGACCTTCACGCTGCCCCATTTTTCATGGTGATACCATGCGGCACCCGCCATCGCGGTTGCATCACGCTTGTCCAGTTGCTTCATCGCATGATCGTCGTTATCACCGGGATCAAACTCAAGCGGCATGTAAGAAGCAGTAATGCTAAATTCATTACTTTCACTTTTTGAAAGAATATAGCCTAACGTTGTTTGCCTAAAATAAAATGATTCACTTTCATAACTGATAAGTGGTACTGCATGAACATTATCATTATATCCACGATAAGGAGATTCATTATATACAGCGCCACCGCCAATAGAAAACTCTGCGGCAGTTGCACTCGCCATAAAAGAAAAGGCGAACAGCGCCACAATATTGCGTTTAATTAACATGCCAACATTCCATTTTAAAATAAGCCACAAAGCGGGTGCATAATAATGCTTACAATTTCATCGATGCAACTTCCATATTTATATAGTAATATATACAAACATATATATATTGGGTTTGGCGATGAACAAATTACAACTCAAACACCGGGAACTGAAGATTATTTCGGTAATTGCTGCCAGTGAAAACATCAGTCATGCCGCTACGGTTCTCGGCATCGCACAGGCTAATGTCAGCAAGTACCTTGCTGATTTTGAATCAAAAGTTGGGCTAAAGGTCTTTGATCGCACCACCCGCCAGTTGACCCTGACGCCCTTTGGTGTAGCGCTGCTGCCTTACATCAATGACATGCTGGACAGAAACGATCAGCTAAATAGTTTCATCGCTGATTATAAGCATGAAAAACGTGGCAAGGTAACGGTATATGCACCAACCGGAATTATTGCTTACTTATCGCAACATGTTATTGCAAAAATTCAGGATATCGGTGGTATTACTCTCTCGCTGAAAACCTGCAATCTTGAACGGAAAGCATTTTATGAAGGTGTAGATTTCCCGGATGATTGTGACGTTTTAATTACCTATGCGCATCCCAAAGATGAATCACTGGTCGCCAGCTTTATTACCAAATATGCAGTGATGGCGTTTGCCAGCCCTGAATATATCAAACAGCATCCCATTAACAGCCCTGATGAGCTGGAAAATCATTCCTGTATTTTAATCGACTCCATGATGATTGATGATGCCAATATCTGGCGCTTCAGCTCCGCCGGCGGCAAGGAAATGCATGATTATCGGGTGACCGGAAACTACGTCTGTGACAATACGCAATCCGCGCTGGCGCTGGCGCGTAATCATCTGGGCATTGTTTTTGCGCCTTATGCGAGTATACAAAAAGACGTTCAGTCCGGATTGTTGGTTCCCTGTTTCTCCGAACAGCACGAATGGTGGCTGGATTTAGTGGCGATTTTCCGCAAGCGTGAATACCAGCCCTGGCGTGTACAGTTTATTCTCGACGCAATGTTAGCGGAGATACGTCAGCAGCTTACTCAGACGCTACAGCTGTCTGAGTAAGCTAAATAGCCTGCACCTAGTGGTCGAGATACAGGTAATGCACCCAGCTGGTCATCCGCAACAAGACTTTGCGCATGATTGACACATGTTCGAAGTGGTCAGAGTAAACGGCGACCTGGGCGTAAATCCCATCAGGTAACGCGCTCACGTCCGCATTGTCGTTCAGCTCAATCGTGGCGATCACCCCTTCTGAACCGGGTGTAGAGTTTAAGGATTGCAACGCCCCGTTCGACTGGTATGTACCACCCGGTACAGCCGGGCTGATAGCCGCCAGTTTGCCGCTAAATACCTTCCCCGGCAGGGCGTTAAACACCACTTCCGCTTCATCGCCTGGCTCCAGTCGCAGCAGTGAGTTTTGACGGAACTGGGCGATAATTTGCCGTTTCTGTTCCGGGATAAACACCATCACCGGACGCATAGGCAGCGCGGCGGCATAGGTTCCGGGGCGCATCAACACCTGCGTAACGTAACCATCGCTGGGCGCACGAACCACGGTCTGGTCAAGGTTAAACTCCGCTTCGGCGAGTTGTGCCTTCAGGCTGGCAATTTGCGAATTTTCACCCAGTACCAGGCTGTCTAACTGGCTCTGGATTTGCTGTTGCTCCGCAATAGACGATTTCACCGATGCTTCCTGCGCCAGATAGTTTTGGCGCGCCGCATCGATATCGCGTTCAGAAAAAGGGTTGACCTTCGCCTGACTCCCCTGCGCATAGCGCTGGTAATCTTTTGCCAGCTTGTCACGCGTGGCCTTTGCCTGTTGCGTGTTGGCTTTCATTTCGTCTAGCTGCGCAACCAGCGCCTGCTCTTTATGCTGAGCGGTGACAATATCGGCTTTCAGGCGATCAACCCGCGCCTGATAACGTCCAGGATTAAGTTTAAACAGAACTTCGCCTTTTTTGATCAGCGTATTCTTCTTATCCGTCACTTCCGTTACAACCCCCGTGACCTGCGGCACGACGGGAATAGAAATTACCGCTTTTTGCGCCTTAAAGGTATACGGATGGTTATAATTCATCAGTAATATAAGCCCGCAAACAATGAAAATACCACCCAATGCTGCAGTGGGTACCGTCCATTTATTTACAGGAATTTTAAAAATTTTAAATATCGACCATGCGCATGCCACATAGGTCAGAACAATCAGTAAATCCATCGATATTACTCCGCCGGAGAGGTCTTAACCTCACCCAGTTTCTTTTCCAGGTCGGCAACCCGCGCCTGAAGCTGGATCAGGGAAGAATCCGCGCTCTGCATACCCCACCCGCGCTCCGGACGATAAAGCGTTGCCCAGATCCATAAAAAGGGCCAAATAACATGTAAGGTAAACAAGCTAACCCAGCCCGCAACATGTATTGCATCGGCATGAGGATGGTTACGTTTCTTTGCAATAAGATAGGGAATATCATGCAGAATAATAATCCCGTAAAAAATGACCAGGAATACAAAAATAAGCACTCCTAATGCAAAATAATCAAGGAACATATTTGCCTCAGGGATTTAAATTAAAGAACTTGGCTGCTATTTATTTAAAAAATAGAGTTGATAATAGTAGTGGAATGACCAGATTGGGTGCAATGGGGTTATTTATATAACGATATATGAGTTTCTATATATACCCGTCGTCTTTCGAGCTGCTTCTTTGTTGGCTGCGTTCACTCACCCCAGTCACCTACCGGAGTAAGCTCCTGGGGATTCCCTCTCTTGCCGCCTCGAAGCAACACGAAATCCATAGGGTACCCTTGTCATACTTTGAACTGCAGGACATAACTTGATGCCCGGTACGCTAAATGCGACCGGGCGGTAAGTGACGGGATATTAAAACAGCCCCAGCGGTTTATCAGAGTAGCTCACCAACAGGCATTTGGTTTGCTGATAGTGCTCAAGCATCATTTTGTGTGTCTCACGCCCAATGCCCGACTGCTTATAGCCGCCGAACGCCGCATGTGCCGGATAAGCATGGTAGCAGTTGGTCCAGACACGCCCCGCCTGAATCCCGCGGCCCATCTTGTACGCGAGATTTCCGTTACGGCTCCAGACGCCAGCGCCAAGTCCATATTGGGTGTCATTGGCAATTTCCAGCGCTTCGTCCATGGTTTTAAAGGTCGTAACAGCCAGCACCGGGCCGAAGATCTCCTCCTGGAAAACCCGCATGTTGTTCTTACCAAACAGAATGGTCGGTTCGAGGTAGTAACCCTCTTTTAACTCACCATCCAACTGCTTACGCCGTCCACCGGTCAGGACATCCGCCCCTTCTTTCTTACCAATATCGATGTAATTCAGAATGGTTTCCAGTTGACCATGCGACACCTGCGCACCCATTTGCGTCACACTGTCTAACGGGTTGCCGCTACGGATACTCTCTACCCGGCGAATGGCTCTTTCCATAAAGCGTTCGTAAATGGATTCCTGTACCAGCGCGCGGCTCGGACAGGTACACACTTCGCCCTGGTTGAAGGCAAACAGCGCAAAGCCTTCCAGCGCCTTATCAAAGAACGCATCTTCTTCATCCATCACGTCCGCGAAGAAGATATTGGGCGATTTCCCACCCAGCTCCAGGGTGACGGGAATAATGTTCTGCGTAGCATACTGCATGATCTGCTGGCCGACTTCCGTTGAGCCGGTAAACGCCACTTTCGCAATACGTTTAGACGTCGCCAGATATTCACCGATTTCCCCACCCGCGCCGTTTACCACGTTCACGACACCAGGCGGGAGCAGATCGCCAATGACCTCCATCAGCAGCAGCACGGACAGCGGCGTCAGGCGCGCAGGTTTAAGCACCACGCAGTTACCCGCCGCCAGTGCGGGCGCCATCTTCCAACTGGCCATTAGCAGCGGGAAGTTCCACGGGATAATTTGCCCGACCACGCCAAGAGGCTCATGGAAATGATAAGCCACGGTCTCACTATCAACCTCGCTGATTCCCCCTTCCTGCGCACGAATACAGGAGGCGAAATAGCGGAAATGGTCAATCGCCAGCGGCGCGTCTGCCGCGCTGGTTTCACGGATGGGTTTACCGTTATCCCAGGTTTCTGCCGTCGCCAGCAGTTCCAGGTTTTGTTCCATACGATCGGCGATTTTAAACAGAATCGCCGCTCTGTCCTGCACGGATGTCTGCGCCCATTTATCTTTTATTTTGTGCGCGGCATCCAGTGCCAGATCGATATCCTTCTTACCGGAAGAGGCCACTTCGCACAGCAATTGCCCGGTGACCGGCGTCAGGTTTTGGTAATACTCGCCGTCCACCGGCGCGACCCAGTCACCGCCGATAAAGTTATCGTATCGGGCCTTTAACTTCAGAGGGTAACCATACTCGCCGGGATAAATACGCGTTGAAGGGGGGTTATTGGTCATGACCGTCTCCTTGCTGTAGGGGTACTACAAGGGTAGACGGGGCTGGCGAATAATTCGCCAGCCTTTTACTGCTTTACGACAGGTATCACGAATTACATCGCAGCGCGATAAATCGCCATGATTTCGTCATGAGTCGCCTGAATCGGGTTAGTGAAACCACAGGCGTCTTTCAGGGCATTGGTCGCCAGAACGGCAAAATCTTCTTCCTTCACGTTCAGCTCACGCAGACCGGCCGGAATATTCACTTTCTGCGCCAGTCCACGGATCGCCGCGATACAGGCTTCCGCCCCTTGCTCTGCACTCAGTCCAGCAACGTTAACGCCCATCGCAGCCGCGCAATCACGCAGACGAGCGGCAGCCACTTTGCTATTGAAAACCTGTACATGCGGCAGCAGCACGGCGTTACATACACCGTGTGGCAGATCGTAGAAGCCACCCAACTGGTGCGCCATGGCGTGCACGTAACCCAGAGAGGCGTTGTTAAATGCCATGCCTGCGAGGAACTGTGCGTAAGCCATGGCTTCACGTGCCTGAGCATTGCTGCCATCTTCAACGGCAACCGGCAGATTTTCCGCAATCATGGTGACCGCTTTCAGCGCACACGCATCGGTAATCGGGGTTGCAGCAATAGAAACGTAGGCTTCGATAGCGTGGGTCAGCGCATCCATACCGGTAGCCGCCGTCAGAGACTTCGGCATACCGACCATCAGCGAGGAGTCATTGACCGACAGCAGCGGAGTGACGTGCTTGTCGACAATCGCCATTTTGATATGGCGTTCTTCATCGGTAATGATGCAGAAACGGGTCATTTCAGATGCCGTACCCGCCGTGGTGTTGATGGCAATCATCGGCAACTGCGGTTTTGCAGAGCGGTCAACGCCTTCGTAATCGCCGATATAGCCACCGTTAGCGGCCACCAGCGCAATGCCTTTCGCACAATCGTGTGGCGAACCGCCGCCGAGAGAAATAACGCTATCACAGTCGTTTTCTTTCAACATTTTCAGGCCAGCAGCTACGTTACTGGTCGTCGGGTTAGGATGCGTACCATCGTAAATTACGCTGAAAATATCATGTTCCTGTAATGCTTTTTGAATCTCGCCAGCCATACCTAATTTGGTCAACATGGCATCCGTGACAATCAGCGTGCGGCGAAAACCATATTCAGCCATGGTATTCATCGCGTCTTTTAATGAATCAGCGCCGATTATATTCACAGAAGGAATAAAAAATGTTGAAGCAGCCATTGTACGATCCTTAATTACTCTAAAGAGTCAGGAAGCATACGTGTGCATTTTCCAGCAAAATATGATCGCGGTTGTTATTTTAATCACATTCAAAATAAAAAAGCACATTAGGTTCATAATCTAATGTGCTGATTGCAATCAATATATATTTTGTATTAATTCATTTAATCTCTGAATTAATTGTTTCATTGTTTTTCAGGAAACAGTAAGGCATCGCGTAATAAATGATCATTCCCGCGACGACGCGTAAAACCAATGCGGTCAAAATATTCCAGAATCTGGATAGCCAATTTACGCCCCACGTTAAGCCTGTCGCGAAAATCGGCGGCGCAGGTCGATCCTTTCTCCTGGTCCAGCTCGCGGATCATATTGGCGAAAGACACAATGCGATCGTTACGATAATAACGATCTTTCACGATCGCAGTAATAATGCCTTGCTGCGCCGCTTGTCGTAATACCACGCGCATCATTTGCTCATCCGTCCCGGTCTGTTTTGCCAGGTCGCGCACCCACCACGGCTCATCGCCAAAAAGCGGTTCTGCTTTTTGCCAGATAGCCTGCTGTTCATCGCTGAAACCCGCCTTGTGATCCGGCAAATGCAGCCAACCGTGATGGCTATGGATAGCGCCGCTCTCGCGCATCTTTTCAATCAGCAGCAATACCAGCGCTTCATCTTCCATCGGCAACGCCATACGACGCAGGCGTTCGCGCCCTGGCCCTGGCTCATCACGGTGCTGTTCGTGATAGGTCGCCAGCGTATCGAGGACTTTTCGCTGCCAACGCGCGGCAACGGGAGCATTCAACAGGCTATACCCCGCCTGAATAAAACCATGTTGCTCAATCAACGGACGCATACCGTTACCATTGAGCTGACGCGCCCAGGCGAAGTCAGGAATATTCACCGCCCCGCGCGACAGATGCAGCGCCAGGGCGTCGCCGTCGGTGTGCGCATTTTCGAGCGCCGACAACCACTGCAGATATTCCGGTTTACGCTTTCCGCGGCGCGGTGGGTTGAGCGTGACGACGCGTGCGCCAGCCAGCGTCGTGCGAGCAGAAATATCGCGCAGCACCAGGCGGTCGTTATCGGCGAGCCACAGCGGTGTATCAAACACCAGTTCCGCCAGCGTTCCTTCAAGCAATGAGATGCGCCCGGTGACATGGCTGGCCGCGTGGTGAATATGCAGCGGTTGCCACTGCATCAGCGGCGCGGCATGCTCTAAAGAGACAATCACGCGGGTAAAAGCCTCTGGCGGGACATCTGAAAGCAGCCAGTCGCCGCGATTTAGCGCTTCTTTTTGCGCATCACCGGCAATATTCAGCGCAATACGCTGCCCGGCATGAGCATGCTCAGTAGCCTGATTTTGCGCATGCAAGCTACGTACGCGCATTGGCTTGTTGACGCCCGTCAGCCACAGCGTATCACCGACATTCACTTCACCGCTGAGCGCCGTCCCGGTCACCACCAGCCCTGCGCCTTTAACCGTAAAAGCACGGTCAATCGCCAGACGGAAGCTGTGATCGCGGGCATGCTCGCGCGAGGTTAATTGCAATAAATGGTCGCGTAGTTCTTCGATCCCACGGCCTTCACTGGCGGCAGTCACAAACAGAGCCGCATCGGCAAAACCATAGTTTTCCAGCGTGGTGTGTACCTCTTCGCGCACTGTATTGATGCGGTCCTCATCCACGCGATCGGCTTTCGTGAGCGCTACGGTGATTTGCGGATTGCCCGTCAGTTGCAGAATTTGCAAATGTTCACGCGTTTGCGCCATCACGCCATCATCACAGGCGACAACCAGCAGCGCGTGGTCGATACCGCCTACACCCGCCAGCATGTTGGACAAAAACTTTTCATGTCCGGGAACATCAATAAACCCCAGCACCTGCCCATCCGGCTGCGGCCAGTAGGCATAGCCGAGATCGATGGTCATGCCACGCTTTTTTTCCTCCGGCAGACGGTCGGCATTCACGCCCGTAATTGCCTGTAATAACGTTGTTTTTCCGTGGTCAACGTGTCCGGCGGTTGCAATAATCATTTCAGCATCATCTCCATAAACCGGGTCTCGTCTTCAAGGCAGCGCAGATCCAGCCACATGCGGCCATCATAAATTCGTCCAATGATCGGCACGGGCAACGCACGCCAGCGGGCGGCCAGCGCGTCGAGGCGACTACCGCGCCCGTCATGTGGGGTAAAGGTCAATGCCGCGCTGGGTAACCTGTCGACAGGTAACGAACCGCTACCAATCTGCGACAGGCAAGGCATCACATTCAAAGCAAACTCGTCGCAGTAACGATCGGCAAGCTGCGCCTGTAATTGCTGGGCCTGCGTGTGGATCGCCTCTTGCGAGCGGGTGAGCTGGCGTAATGTCGGCAACTTCGCCGCCAGCGCTTCCGGATGCAGATAGAGCCGCAGCGTTGCTTCCAGCGCCGCCAGCGTCATTTTATCTGCCCGTAACGCACGTTTCAGCGGATGGCTCTGTAAGCGCGCGATCATCTCTTTTTTACCGACGATAATTCCGGCCTGTGGCCCACCCAGCAGTTTATCGCCAGAGAAACTCACCAGACTCACGCCTGCGGCAATCAGTTGCTGCGGCATTGGCTCCTGCGGCAAACCATACTGGCTGAGATCGACCAGCGAACCGCTGCCGAGATCCGCCACCACAGGTACATCCAGCTCCCGGCCAATGGCGGCCAACTCTGCCTCATCCACCGACTTCGTAAAGCCTTCAATGCTGTAATTACTTGTATGCACCTTCATCAGCAGGCCGGTATTTTCATTCACCGCCTGACGGTAATCCTTCGCGTGGGTCCGGTTGGTGGTACCCACTTCGCGTAGCGTACATCCGGCCTGACACATCACATCAGGAATACGAAACGCGCCGCCAATTTCCACCAGCTCACCGCGCGAAACGACCACCTCTTTGCCGTTAGCCGTGGCGGCCAGCATCAGCAGAACCGCTGCCGCATTGTTATTCACGATACAAGCGTCTTCGGCCCCCGTCAGGCGACAGAGTAAATCCGCCAACGCCCGATCCCGATGTCCGCGCCCGGCATCATCCAGGCTGTATTCCAGCGTCACCGGCGTGCGCATCGCCTGCACCACCGCATCGATGGCTTCCTCGGCCTGCGACGCACGACCCAGGTTAGTATGCAGCACCGTTCCGGTCAGATTAATCACTGGACGCAACGCGCTTTGCGATTCACGTTCCAGCCGGGCTCTGGCTTCTTGCGTCCAGTCCTCACACCATGCCGGGAGCGCGTGGGCGTCGCGAATGGCTTCTCTGGCTTCGTCGAGCATGTGACGCAGCAGGTCAACTACCCGGGTGTGACCGTGGGATTCACGTAAGGCGGAGAAAGCGCTATCGCGCAATAGACGATCGATAGCAGGAAGCTGGCTGTAGAGTGAACGCATGTCGGTTGTCATGAAAGGGCCTGGCTGTTGGTGGCCCTCTCCACCGCGGAGAGGGCTATCGATATAGGAAGGATTGTATCGTGACTTTGCTCAGGCGGACATAACGTGTATCAAGCCTTTGGCGGTTCCGTACGGGCAAAACTTTCGCGTTGAAAGAGCGTTTCCACCAGTTTGACCAGACGCGGGCGGTCCACACACCAGCCGGGCGCGACCCGACGGAAATTGAGATAGCCGACAGCGCAGGCAATCGCAATGGTGGCCAGGTTAACCGTATCCGTTTTCAGCGTACCGTCCGCCAGATAGCCTTCCAGCACATCCAGACTGCGGGTGATTTTCTCCCGCTGGCGTAACAACTCAGTTTCTGACTGCTGTGCGGCGGGGCGAGCCTGTTCGCGTACCGAGACTAAACCGGCATCCATAATGCCGTCTGCCAGCGCTTCCAACTGACGCACCTTCAGCGCCGCCAGCGGTTCACGCGGCAACATAGCTGGCGCAATTTCCAGCAGCTCTATGTATTCCGCGATGATTGGAGAATCAAACCAATACTCGCCTTCATCAGTAACCAGCGCGGGCACTTTTCCTAACGGGTTATAGCGCGCCACGCCGCTATCCGCGTTGTAGGGGAGTTCATTTACAAATTCGAAGGTGATGCCCTTTTCCAGTAACAGAATAGAAATTTTACGCACAAAAGGGCTGGTATAGCTGCCAATGAGTTTCATGCCGGGTCCTTTTTGCCAACAAAAAGCTATGCCCAACGATTGGGGGACACAGCTTAGTATGGCTCAGGTCAGCGCAAATGGCAGGTGATGACGGTCTCAATGATCCAAATAAAGGTAATGCATCCAGCTGGTCATGCGCAGCAGCACTTTACGCATCACCGACACATGGGCGAAATGGTCGGAATAGACCGCCACCTGGGCATAGATACCGTCCGGCAGCGCATCTACCTCGGCATTCGGATCCAGTTCAATGGTTGCCATTACGCCATCGGTACCCGGTACTACTGTTAAGGATTGTAATGCCCCCTGCGCCTGATAAGAACCTCCCGGCACAACGGGAAGGATACTGGTCAGCTTGCCGCTAAACACCTGGCCTGGCAGCGCGTTGAATACCACTTCGGCTTCATCGCCCGGTTCAAGACGCAGCAGTGAATTCTGGCGGAATTGCGCCACGATTTGCCGTTTTTGTTCAGGAATAAATACCATCACGGGTCGCAGAGGCAACGCGGCGGCGTAAGTCCCCGGGCGAATAAGCACCTGCGTGACGTAACCGTTGCTGGGCGCACGCACAACGGTCTGTTCAAGATTATATTTGGCTTCGGCAAGCTGGGCGCGCAGGGAGGCGACCTGGGATTGCTCACCGTTGACCATACTGTCTAACTGGCTCTGAATCTGGGTCTGTTCCGCTACTGAGCCTTTTACCAGCGCATCCTGAGCCAGATAGTTCTGGCGGGCATTGTCGATATCACTTTCGGAAAACGGGTTAACCTTCGCCTGGCTACCCTTCAAATAGCGCTGATAATCTTTATACAGGCGGTCACGTTCAGCAGACACGCGAGTGGTATTAGCGACCGCTTCCGACAGTTGCGCTTTCAAATTGTCGATGTTGTGGGTCGCGGTGACCAGGTCGGCCTGCAGCCGGTCAACTCGCGCCTGATAACGCACAGGATCGAGTTTAAATAACACTTCGCCTTTTTTAATCAGCTGATTATTTTTATCTGTTACCTCACTAACAATTCCTGTGACCTGTGGAGTGACGGGAATTGAAATAACCGCTTTTTGCGCCGTAAAGGTATACGGATGGTTATAGTTCATTAATAAGATGAGTCCCGCCACAATAAACACCCCACCTAATGCTGCGGTGGCAAGCGTCCACTGGTTTACCGGAATACGAAATATTTTAAAGATGGCCCAGGCGAATGCCACATAAGTCAGGACAATTAACAAATCCATGATTAAATCTCCGGAAAGGTGGAGTTATCGATTTTTTTATCCCCATCCAGTTTTTTTTCCAACTGGGCTATGCGCGCGGCCAGCACGGCGATTTCAGGGTCAGGTTCCTTTCCGGTCGGCGTGATGTGCGACTGCATCCCCCACCCCTTTTCGGGCTGGTAGAGCGTGGCCCAAATCCACAGGAACGGCCAAATAACATGCAACGTAAAAAGACTTACCCACCCTGCCGTATGGATAGCGTCGGCATGCGGATGGTTGCGCTTTTTAGCGATGTTATAGGGAATGTCATGGATGGCGATGATTCCGTAAAACAGAACCAGAAAAACGAAGATCAGCACGCCTAACGCGAAATAATTTAGAAACATACCTGCCTCGAATTCACGCTAATTAGAGTTTTTTATGCCGGCAGCCGTACGCATCCTGGCTGATGCTTTGAACATAACCGCAGTTTGCGGTTTTCGCCATACCACAAAAAAAATATTTTTTCTGGTTTTAAGTTGCTTTATCTGGCAAGAAAAATATGAGCTCCAGAACCCGTCGCAGATCACATTTGGTTAAACCGAGACAAAAATACTTTGTGAATCACATCACAAAAATTCAACAAACAGCAAATACAAAAACGTGAATAAGATCACATTTAACCGCCATTTTTCGCGATTACTTGCACTGTGATGTTTTTTTGTACCATTATTTTGTGATGAAAATCACATTAACTGACACCACACACCCTATATTTACGTGACCAACATCACATTAAAGGCCGTCGACTGGACAGTTGAACGATTCAGTGCCAGATTTCGCAGTATCTACAGGGTCCGGCTACCTCCTGCCGCTACATTAACAAACCTCGGGCTTTCAGCCTGCGCGATAGCAAACATAAGAAGGGGTGTTTTTATGTCATCCGATATTAAGATCAAGGTGCAAAGCTTTGGTCGATTCCTCAGCAATATGGTGATGCCAAATATCGGCGCGTTTATCGCGTGGGGTATTATCACCGCATTATTCATTCCGACAGGGTGGTTGCCGAACGAAACGCTGGCGAAGCTGGTCGGTCCGATGATCACCTATCTGCTGCCGCTGCTGATCGGTTATACCGGTGGTAAGCTGGTGGGCGGAGAGCGTGGCGGCGTGGTTGGTGCTATCACCACCATGGGCGTTATCGTCGGCGCGGATATGCCGATGTTCCTTGGCTCCATGATCGCAGGCCCGCTGGGCGGCTACTGCATCAAAAAATTCGATAACTGGGTAGACGGTAAGATCAAATCCGGTTTTGAGATGCTGGTGAATAACTTCTCCGCAGGCATCATCGGTATGATCCTCGCCATCCTGGCTTTCCTCGGCATTGGTCCATTGGTTGAAGGTCTGTCCAAAATTCTGGCGGCAGGCGTTAACTTCATGGTTGTCCATGACATGCTGCCGCTGGCGTCTATCTTCGTTGAACCGGCAAAAATCCTGTTCCTCAACAACGCCATCAACCACGGTATTTTCTCACCGCTGGGTATTCAGCAGTCCCATGAGATGGGCAAATCCATCTTCTTCCTGATTGAAGCTAACCCAGGTCCGGGTATGGGCGTCCTGCTGGCGTACATGTTCTTTGGTCGCGGCAGCGCTAAGCAGTCTGCGGGCGGCGCGGCTATCATCCACTTCCTGGGCGGTATCCACGAAATTTACTTCCCGTACGTGCTGATGAACCCACGTCTGATTCTGGCCGTTATCCTTGGCGGTATGACTGGCGTATTCACCCTGACCATCCTGAATGGCGGTCTGGTTTCTCCGGCTTCTCCTGGCTCGATTCTGGCCGTGCTGGCGATGACGCCAAAAGGCGCTTACTTCGCAAACATCGCTGCTATCTGTGCCGCCATGGCGGTCTCCTTTGTGGTCTCAGCTATCCTGCTGAAAACCAGCAAAGTGAAAGAAGAAGACGATATTGATGCGGCGACCCGTCGTATGCAGGACATGAAAGCGGAATCTAAAGGCGCATCTCCGCTGGCGGCTGGCGACGTGACCAACGACCTGAGCCATGTACGTAAAATCATCGTGGCTTGCGATGCCGGTATGGGTTCCAGCGCCATGGGCGCAGGCGTACTGCGTAAGAAAGTGCAGGATGCCGGTCTGTCTCAGATTTCCGTCACCAACAGCGCGATTAACAATCTGCCGCCGGATGTGGATCTGGTCATTACCCACCGCGACCTGACTGAACGTGCGATGCGTCAGGTGCCTCAGGCACAGCACATCTCGCTGACTAACTTCCTCGACAGCGGTCTGTATACCAGCCTGACCGAACGTCTGGTCGCTGCACAGCGCCACAACGTGAACGAAGAGAAAGTCCGCGATCACCTGAAAGACAGCTTTGATGAGGGTGATACCCATCTGTTCAAACTGGGTGCGGAAAATATCTTCCTTGGCCGGAAAGCCTCTAACAAAGAAGAAGCGATTCGCTTTGCCGGTGAACAACTGGTGAAAGGCGGCTATGTTGAGCCGGAATACGTCGATGCCATGCTGGACCGCGAAAAGCTGACGCCGACTTACCTCGGTGAATCCATCGCAGTACCGCACGGTACGGTAGAAGCCAAAGACCGGGTGCTGAAAACCGGCGTGGTGTTCTGCCAGTACCCGGAAGGCGTACGCTTTGGTGAAGAAGAAGACGATATTGCCCGTCTGGTCATTGGTATCGCCGCACGTAACAATGAGCACATCCAGGTCATCACCAGCCTGACCAACGCGCTGGATGATGAATCCGTGATCGAACGTCTGGCCCATACCACCAGCGTGGATGAAGTTCTGGAACTGCTGGCAGGTAAAAAAGCTTAACAGTTAAGTATCTCCAAAATAGTTCGAGCTGCAGGAAGGCGGCAACGCAGTGAATCCCCAGGAGCGTACATAAGTACGTGACTGGGGTGAGCGAGGAGAGCCAACGCATCTGCAGTTCGAAATATGAAGGCGAGATCCTCTCCCTTGTGGAGAGGGTTAGGTTGAGGGGAAAGCTATGCGGTCCCTCACCCCAGCCCTCTTGGGTAAAAACATTAATGAAGGTTAATACTATGAAAGCATTACATTTTGGCGCAGGTAATATCGGTCGTGGCTTTATCGGCAAACTGCTGGCGGACGCGGGGATACAGCTGACGTTTGCAGATGTAAACCAGGTCGTGCTCGATGCCCTGAATGCCCGTCATAGCTATCAGGTTCATGTTGTGGGTGAAAACGAGCAGGTTGATACCGTTTCCGGCGTCAACGCCGTCAGCAGCATCGGCGATGATGTCGTCGATCTGATTGCCCACGTTGATTTAATCACTACTGCCGTAGGTCCGGTTGTGCTTGAGCGTATCGCTCCGGCCATCGCTAAAGGGCTGGTAAAACGCAAAGCGCAGGGCATCTCTACCCCGCTGAATATCATCGCCTGTGAAAACATGGTGCGCGGAACCACGCAACTGAAAGGCCACGTCATGAACGCGCTGGCAGATGAAGACAAAGCCTGGGTTGAAGAACATGTTGGCTTTGTCGATTCCGCCGTGGATCGCATCGTGCCGCCATCTGCTTCTGCGACCAACGATCCGCTGGAAGTTACCGTCGAAACATTTAGCGAGTGGATTGTCGACCAAACGCAGTTCAAAGGCGAGCTGCCAAACATCCCGGGAATGGAATTAACTGATAACCTGATGGCATTTGTCGAACGTAAACTCTTCACGCTGAACACCGGGCATGCTATAACCGCGTACCTCGGAAAATTGACCGGTCATCAGACCATCCGTGACGCGATTCTCGACGAGAAAATCCGCGCAGTGGTAAAAGGTGCAATGGAAGAGAGCGGCGCGGTACTGATCAAACGCTACGGTTTTGATGCCGATAAACACGCGGCTTATATCCAGAAGATCCTCGGTCGTTTTGAAAACCCGTATCTGAAAGATGATGTTGAGCGCGTTGGACGTCAGCCGCTGCGTAAACTGAGTGCAGGCGACCGTCTGATTAAACCGCTGCTGGGCACGCTTGAGTATGGTCTACCGCACGTTAATCTGGTTACCGGTATTGCTGCTGCAATGCATTACCGCAGTGAAGAAGATCCGCAGGCACAGGAACTGGCCGCGCTGATTGACGAAAAAGGTCCACAGGCCGCGCTGGCGCAGGTATCCGGTCTGGATGCCAACAGTGATGTGGTGGCGGAGGCGGTTAACGCATATAACGCGACCAAATGATAGAGAATGTGGCGCAGGTCAGCCTGCGCACGAATGACAGATTGTCAGATATGCAGGCAATAATGGAACAAACGCAGGCCTTTGAAAATCGTGTGCTTGAGCGTCTGAATGCTGGCAAAACCGTACGCAGCTTCCTCATCACCGCCGTAGAACTGCTCACCGAGGCGGTGAATATCCTTGTGCTTCAGGTATTTCGCAAAGATGACTATGCGGTGAAATATGCCGTAGAACCGTTGCTCGACGGCGACGGTCCATTGGGCGATCTTTCGGTTCGTTTGAAGCTAATCTACGGTCTGGGCGTACTCAGCCGCCCGGAGTATGAAGATGCGGAGCTTCTGATGGCGCTGCGGGAAGAGCTGAATCACGACGGCAATGAGTATGCGTTTACCGACGACGAGATTCTTGGGCCGTTTGGCGAGCTTCACTGCGTGACGGCACTCCCGCCACCGCCACAGTTTGATACCTCAGACTCAGGTTTGCACGCCATGCAAATCCAGCGCTACCAGCAAATGGTACGCTCCACGATGGTACTTTCCCTGACCGAGCTGATTTCTAAAATCAGCTTAAAAAAAGCCTTTCAAAAATAAGGCCATGCAGGCTTATTTCTCTTCCTGCTGCGGTCGATAAAGCTGTCGATAGTACGCCAGACGTTGCAGATACAGCTGCGCATTCTCCTGCGGTATTTCAGAAGGGACAACGTTGCGCGGCGGTGTTTTATTCAGATACTCACGAAAAGCCTGGCTTGAGGCCATGAAATCAACAGTCTTATCAATAAGGACCGAAACATTCTCACCTATTTTCGCCATAATCTTCCCTCCTCCATGTATTAACCACGCTTAGCCTGCGCGGTTGATCATTTAAGTTTAGGATCGGTTGGGCGATTATATTGAGGAAAACGTGCTTCGCTATCAACCCGCCAACAGAAAGCGCCATCGCCGATCTTATTGCTTAAAATTCCTTATCAATCAAAAACGTAATATTATCATTAGCTGATTAATACTTGCGGCATTTGATTATTTATCTTCGATTTGTTGTGAAGAATCCCGCTCTGCGCGCATACTATAGGATATACGTTCTATTTTTTATCAGAAGCTATCCTATGAAAGAAGTCGAAAAAAACGAAATTAAACGCCTGAGCGATCGCCTGGACGCTATCCGCCACCAGCAGGCTGACCTGTCGCTGGTTGAAGCCGCTGACAAATATGCCGAGCTGGAAAAAGAGAAAGAAACCCTGGAAGCCGAGATCGCGCGCCTGCGTGAAGTACACGGCCAGAAGCTGAGCAAAGAAGCGCACAAGCTAACGAAACTTCCCTTTCGCCGCGCCATTACCAAAAAAGAACAGGCCGACATGGGCAAGCTGAAGAAAAGCGTGCGTGGTCTGATTGTCGTCCACCCGATGACCGAACTTGGCCGTGAAATGGGCCTGAAAGAGATGACAGGCTTCGCAAAAACCGAGTTCTGATCTCCTGCCGGGCAACATCCGTTTGCCCGGTCTTTCCCGCACCACCAATTGGCCCTACCAATTATAACCAGATCCTACCATCACCTCACATTTCATTAAAATTCGCGTACAATACCGTTGCCAATAAATAACATCTGATTAACCATTCATTGTCATTACCCCTACACAACAATATTGGCAGGGCCACTTTTACACATAATGTGACGAAGAGATGAGCAAAGACTCATTTCATTATGTCTGAGGCCCCCAGGAGACCTGCAATGAATCTCTGGCAACAGAACTACGATCCAGCCGGTAACATCTGGCTTTCCAGTCTGATCGCATCGCTCCCAATCCTGTTCTTTTTCTTCGCCCTGATTAAGCTCAAGCTGAAAGGCTATGTTGCGGCGTCATGGACGGTGGTGATTGCTCTGGCTGTCGCCCTACTGTTCTACAAAATGCCGGTCGATCACGCTCTGGCCTCGGTGGTGTACGGCTTCTTTTATGGTCTGTGGCCGATTGCCTGGATAATCATCGCAGCGGTATTCGTCTATAAAATCTCGGTAAAAACCGGGCAGTTCGACATCATCCGTTCATCAATACTCTCCATTACCCCAGACCAGCGTCTGCAAATGCTGATCGTTGGTTTCTCCTTTGGGGCATTCCTTGAAGGTGCAGCTGGCTTTGGCGCGCCGGTCGCCATTACCGCCGCGCTGCTGGTGGGGCTTGGCTTTAACCCGCTGTATGCGGCGGGGTTGTGCCTGATCGTGAATACCGCGCCGGTCGCCTTTGGCGCAATGGGCATTCCGATTCTGGTTGCCGGCCAGGTTACCGGACTGGACAGCTTTGAAATTGGCCAGATGGTCGGTCGTCAGTTGCCGTTCCTGACGATTATCGTGCTGTTCTGGATTATGGCGATTATGGATGGCTGGCGCGGCGTGAAAGAAACCTGGCCTGCGGTAATGGTCGCTGGCGGCTCGTTTGCTATCGCCCAATACCTCAGCTCGAACTTTATTGGGCCGGAACTGCCGGACATTATCTCTTCGCTGGTCTCACTGGTGTGTCTGACGCTGTTCCTGAAACGCTGGCAGCCGGTACGTATCTTCCGCTTCGGCGACATGGGCGCTTCGCAGGTCGATATGGACCTGTCGCGCACCCGCTACACTGCGGGGCAAATCATCCGCGCCTGGTCCCCATTCCTGTTCCTGACAGCCACCGTCACGCTGTGGAGCATACCACCGTTTAAAGCGCTGTTTGCGCCGGGTGGCGCAATGTACCACTGGGTAGTGAATGTTCCGGTTCCGTTCCTCGACAAGCTGGTAGCCCGCATGCCGCCAGTCGTACACGAAGCCACAGCCTACGCGGCAGTGTACAAATTTGACTGGTTCTCCGCGACCGGTACCGCGATTCTGTTTGCCGCCCTGCTGTCTATCGTCTGGTTGAAGATGAAGCCGTCCGCTGCGCTGCAGACCTTTGGCAACACGCTGAAAGATCTGGCGCTACCGATCTATTCCATCGGGATGGTGCTGGCATTCGCATTTATCTCTAACTACTCGGGGCTTTCATCAACCCTGGCGTTGGCCCTGGCGCACACCGGCAGCGCGTTTACTTTCTTCTCGCCGTTCCTCGGCTGGCTGGGGGTATTCCTGACCGGGTCCGATACCTCATCTAACGCCCTGTTTGCCGCCCTGCAGGCCACCGCGGCTCAGCAAATCGGCGTTTCGGATGTGCTGATGGTGGCGGCAAATACCACCGGCGGCGTGACCGGCAAGATGATCTCTCCACAGTCTATCGCTATCGCCTGTGCGGCAGTGGGATTAGTGGGGAAAGAGTCTGATCTGTTCCGCTTTACCGTGAAACATAGCCTGATTTTCACCTGCATGGTGGGAGTGATTACCACCCTGCAGGCCTATGTCTTAACCTGGATGATTCCATGATAGTGATGCCCAGACGCCTGTCCGACGAAGTCGCTTCTCGTGTGCGGGCGCTGATTGAAGAACAACAGCTGGAGGCGGGCATGAAGTTGCCCGCTGAGCGCCAGTTGGCCGTACAGCTCGGCGTATCGCGCAACTCGCTGCGCGAGGCGTTAGCAAAGCTGGTGAGTGAAGGCGTGTTAATCAGCCGTCGCGGCGGCGGGACGTTTGTTCGCTGGCAGCATGAAGCCTGGTCTGAACAAAACATCGTTCAGCCGCTGAAATCCTTGATGGCGGACGATCCTGATTACAGCTTCGATATTCTGGAAGCCCGCCACGCTATTGAAGCCAGTACCGCCTGGCACGCAGCCATGCGGGCCACCAGCGCCGACAAAGAGAAGATCAGACTCTGTTTCGAGGCCACGCAGAGCGAAGATCCGGATCTCGCTTCGCAAGCGGACGTGCGCTTTCATCTCGCCATTGCGGAAGCCTCGCATAACGTGGTGCTGTTACAGACCATGCGCGGTTTCTTCGACGTATTGCAGTCTTCGGTTAAACAGAGCCGCCAACGTATGTACCTTGTGCCACCCGTATTTTCACAGCTTACAGAACAACATCAGGCCGTGCTGGACGCCATTGTCGCCGGTGATGCCGATGGCGCACGTAAGGCCATGATGGCGCACCTCAGCTTTGTCCACACCACGATTAAACAATTTGATGAAGATCAGGCCCGCCAGGCACGTATCACCCGCCTGCCCGGTGACCCTGGTGAGAATAGCAGGGAGAACAACACATGATTATTTCAGCCGCCAGCGACTATCGCGCCGCCGCCCAACGTATTTTGCCCCCGTTCTTGTTCCACTACATTGACGGCGGCGCATATGCCGAGCGCACTCTGCGCCGTAACGTCGAAGACCTGTCGGAAGTGGCGCTGCGCCAGCGTGTGCTGAAGAATATGTCCGATCTGAGCCTTGAGACAAAGCTGTTCAACGAAACGCTCTCCATGCCCGTGGCCCTCGCGCCTGTCGGCCTGTGCGGAATGTATGCGCGTCGGGGAGAAGTGCAGGCCGCCGCTGCCGCTGACGCCAAAGGCATTCCGTTTACGCTTTCCACGGTTTCCGTATGTCCAATTGAAGAAGTCGCTCCGACCATCAAGCGTCCGATGTGGTTCCAGTTATATGTTCTGCGCGATCGTGGCTTTATGCGCAACGCGCTGGAACGCGCCAAAGCGGCGGGCTGCTCCACGTTGGTCTTTACCGTCGATATGCCTACGCCGGGCGCACGCTACCGTGACGCCCATTCCGGTATGAGCGGTCCCAACGCCGCGCTGCGTCGTTACTGGCAAGCGGTTACCCATCCGCAGTGGGCATGGGACGTGGGCCTGAATGGTCGCCCACATGACTTAGGCAATATCTCAACCTATCTTGGCAAACCTACCGGCCTTGAGGATTACATTGGCTGGCTGGCGAATAACTTCGATCCGTCAATTTCGTGGAAAGACCTTGAGTGGATCCGCGAATTCTGGGATGGCCCGATGGTGATCAAAGGGATCCTCGATCCGGAAGATGCCCGCGATGCCGTCCGTTTTGGCGCGGATGGCATTGTTGTTTCTAACCATGGTGGCCGCCAGTTAGATGGTGTGCTGTCTTCTGCTCGCGCGCTGCCCGCCATTGCCGATGCGGTGAAAGGCGATATCACTATTCTGGCAGACAGCGGGATCCGTAACGGTCTGGACGTTGTGCGCATGATTGCGCTGGGCGCGGATAGCGTGCTGCTGGGGCGTGCTTATCTGTACGCACTCGCAACCCACGGCCAGGCCGGTGTGGCAAACCTGTTAAACCTGATCGAGAAAGAGATGAAGGTGGCGATGACCTTAACCGGTGCGAAATCGATTAGCGAAATCAGCCGCGATTCACTGGTACAGGAGCTGGGTAAGAACCTACCTGCTGCATTAGCGCCTCTGGCCCAGGGTAGCGCTGCGTAACACTCTCCCCCGTAAAATCGCGTTTTCTGCATGGTCGGCCTGTTCTCAGTCCGGCCATTTTTTATGCAAAAAATAACGACCAGTTAACATTTACAACCAATATATTTGACAACTTTTTATCCAACTGCCAAATGTATATACAAGCTAATACAAGGGCATTTTATACAGATACCCAAATAATTCGAGCTGCAGGAAGGCGGCAACGCAGCGAATCTCAGGAGCGTACATAAGTACGTGACCGGGGTGAGCGAGGAAAGCCAACGCACATGCAGCTTGAAGTATGACGGGTAGATAACAACCATCATAACGGGCGAGGGTGACATGGCTTATTCCGGTAAAGTGAATATCCAGCAGGCGATAGACGACAGTCCTTTTTCACGCTTTCATTGGGTGATTATTGTCCTGGGCTTTCTGGTGTTAGCCATTGACGGCTTCGATACGGCGGCGATGGGTTATATTGCGCCCACGCTCTCTGCTGACTGGGGCATCCAGAAGCAGGATCTCGGGCCTGTTTTAAGCGCCGCATTATTGGGTCTCTCATTTGGCGCATTATTAGCCGGACCGATTTCCGATCGGATGGGCCGTAAGCGCGTACTGGTCTTTTCCTGCCTGTTCTTTGGCCTCGCCAGTCTCGGCACCGCCTATGCACAGACGCTGAATATGTTAACGTTCTGGCGCTTCCTCACCGGGCTTGGACTCGGCGCAGCAATGCCCAATGCCATTACCCTGGTGTCAGAATTTGCGCCCAAACGCTGCCGTTCGATGGCAATAAACACCATGTATTGCGGCTTTCCATTAGGGGCTGCGGGCGGTGGCGTCATCTCGTCCTGGCTGATCCCCAACTACGGCTGGCACAGCGTGCTGCTCGCTGGCGCAATCGCCCCACTGACGCTCACCGTGCTGTTGGTGCTGTTCCTGCCGGAGTCGGTTAAGTATTTGGTGCACCGTGGCAAAAGCGTTGCGCAGGTGAAACGTATTGCCCAACGCTTTATGTCGGGCAGTCTGGAACAGGTCACCCAGTTTTATTTGGATGAAGACAAGGTTACGGTCAAAAAAGGCAGCGTGGCGCAGTTGTTCAGTATGCCCTGGCTGCCGGGCACGCTGATGCTGTGGATGACCTACTTTATGGGGCTGGTTATCTATTACGTACTGCTGAGCTGGATGCCCACCCTGATGTTGGGCATGGGCTATCCACTGGCGGAATCGGCCTGGTTAACTTCGCTGTTTACCTTCGGCGGTACGGCCGGGATCCTGCTGGCCGGTTGGTTAATGGATCGCTGGGAAGCACATAAAGTGGTATCACTCGGCTTTATTCTGACGATGCTGTTTGCCCTCGCCCTCGGGTTTGAGCATAACCATATCATCCTGTTCGGCGCACTGATTTTCCTGATGGGGATTACCATGAACGGTGCGCAGTCCGGGCTGCAGACGCTGGCCGCAACGTTCTATCCTACCCACTGCCGCGCGACGGGTATTGCGTGGATGCAGGGCGTGGGTCGATTCGGCGGCGTGGCCGGAACGATGATGAGCGCCCAGTTGCTTTCCCTGCAATGGCAGGCTGATAGTATCTTAATGTTCCTTAGCCTTCCCGCGCTGCTGGCTGCTGCGGCCACGATTTACAAGCTGCAACGCTATAAACCGCGCGCGCTGACCGTCGCATAGTACCCGCTGTTTCTGCTATTCTGCCCCCCGTTATTAAGGGGGCAGTATGCTTAACATCGTTTTATTCGAACCAGAAATCCCGCCAAATACCGGCAATATTATCCGTCTTTGCGCCAATACTGGCTTTCGTCTGCATATTATTGAGCCAATGGGCTTTACCTGGGACGACAAGCGCCTGCGTCGCGCAGGCCTGGATTACCATGAATTTACCGCCGTGCTGCGCCACCCTGATTACGCCGCCTTCGTCGCCGCAGAAAACCCGCAGCGTCTGTTTGCCCTGACCACCAAAGGTACGCCAGCGCACAGCGCAGTAAGTTATAAGGATGGGGATTATCTTATGTTTGGCCCGGAAACACGCGGTCTGCCAGCCAGTATCCTCGACGCTCTGCCGGCCGAACAAAAAATTCGTATTCCGATGATGCCGGACAGTCGTAGCATGAACCTGTCAAATGCGGTGTCGGTGGTGGTGTATGAAGCCTGGCGCCAACTGGGATATCCCGGCGCGATATTACGCAGTTAATTTGTGTCGGATGGCGGCTGACGCCTTATCCGGCCTACAAATCCCACGTAGGCCCGGTAAACGCAGCGCCACCGGGCATGGCTCGAAATCAGATGCCATCGCCGTATTCGAACGTATGATGTATCCCGTTGAAATGCTGATCCATATCCATGGACGGCTTATCGCTGTCAGGCTTGCCGACAATGCGTGCCGGGACGCCTGCGGCGGTAGTATGTGGCGGTACGGGTTGTAAAACGACGGAACCCGCGCCAATCTTCGCGCCGCGCCCGACTTCAATGTTGCCGAGAATTTTCGCGCCCGCGCCAATCATCACCCCTTCACGAATTTTTGGATGACGATCGCCGCCCGCTTTACCGGTCCCGCCAAGCGTAACGGATTGCAAAATAGAGACGTCATTTTCAATCACGGCGGTTTCACCCACCACAATACCGGTGGCGTGATCGAGCATAATCCCACGGCCAATTTTTGCCGCCGGATGAATATCTACCTGGAAAGAAACAGATACCTGATTTTGCAGGAAGATTGCCAGCGCCTGACGCCCCTGATGCCATAGCCAGTGGCCGATGCGGTAGGCCTGAAGCGCATGAAAGCCCTTCAGATACAGAAGTGGGGTGGAATATTTGTCGACGGCCGGGTCGCGCGTGCGTACCGCCTGGATATCACAAGCCGCCGAAGCAATCATTTCGGGATCGGCCGCGTAGGCCTCTTCCACAACTTCGCGAATCGCAATGGCAGGCATGATTGGAGACGCGAGCTTATTCGCCAGCATATAGCTCAGCGCGCTACCGAGGTTTTCATGCTTGAGCAGCGTTGCGTGGTAAAAACTGGCCAACATAGGCTCACATTCCGCCAGTGCCCGGGCTTCTGCTTTAATGTTTTTCCAGACGATATCCAGTTCTTCACACGGCATTGCGTACTCCAGAAGGTAGCAAAACGACCGACCCGTTCTTCGCGGGTCGGGTCGTTATATTCAACAGTTCCTTACAGCTAGTGGCGGCTCAGCTCATCCTTGCGTGCACGGCCTAATAACGTTAATGCTGCCTCGCGCGCGTTTTTTCCGCAATACAATACTTGATAAATTTCCTCGGTTATTGGCATCTCAACACCAAAACGGTGCGCCAATTCACGAACTTCTTTCGTATTACGGTAACCTTCCACTACCTGACCAATCTTGTCCTGCGCGCCCTGCACGTCCATCCCCTGGCCGAGCATCATGCCAAATCGACGGTTGCGCGACTGGTTGTCGGTACAGGTCAGCACCAGATCGCCTAAACCCGCCATCCCCATAAAGGTGGCAGGATCGGCTCCCAGCGCCGCGCCAAGACGCGACATTTCGGTCAGTCCACGGGTGATCAATGCGGTTCGCGCATTGGCGCCAAAACCGATGCCGTCGGACATTCCCGCGCCAATCGCAATGACGTTTTTCACCGCGCCGCCAAGCTGCACGCCAATGAAATCCGGGTTGCTGTAAACGCGAAAGCTTTTGCCGCAGTGCAGCAACTGCTGGAGATCGTCAGCAAAGGTGTCGTCCGTCGAGGCCAGAGAAATCGCCGTCGGCATACCCGCCGCCAGCTCTTTGGCGAACGTCGGGCCGGAGATGACCGCCAGCGGAATAGAATCCCCCAGCGCTTCACGCGCCACATCCTGCAACAGACGCCCTGTTTCCGCTTCCAGACCTTTTGTCGCCCAGACCAGACGCGCATCAGGACGCATCAACGGTTTGATGTTACGCAGCACTTCGCCAAAGACGTGGCTCGGCACCACCACCAGAATATTACGGCTGGCGGCCAGCGCAGTGGCTAAGTCACTTTCCAGGCGCAGCGTGTCGGGAAAAGGCACATCAGGGAGGAACGCGACGTTGCAGCGATCGTGCTCAAGGGTCGCGATATGTTTTGGATCATGGCCCCACAGGACAACCTGATGGCCATTTCTTGCCAGGGTAATGGCAAGAGCGGTGCCGTACGAGCCGGCACCAATCACAGTCATTGAAGCATTACTTTGGTTCATCAGGCATCCTGATGTTCTTCAGTACCTTCGCCAGCCTGCTGCTGTAAATAGTTCATGAACAGCGCATCAAAGTTGACCGGCGCAAGGTTCAGTTGCGGGAACGTACCGCGTGAAACCAGGCTAGTGATGCATTCGCGGGCATACGGGAACAGAATGTTCGGGCAGTATGCGCCGAGGCAATGCGCCATCTGAGTCCCTTCGATACCGCTGATGGAGAAAATACCGCCCTGCTGAACTTCACACAGGAACGCCGTTTCTTCGCCAAGAGCAGCCGTTACGGTGACACGCAGCACGACTTCATACACGTCATCTGCCAGTTGGGTAGATGCGGTATCAAGATCAAGTTTAACCTCTGGCTGCCAATCTTTCTGGAAAACATGCGGTGCATTTGGCGCTTCGAAAGATACATCCTTGGTATAGATACGTTGGATCTGGAAAGCCATTTCAGTGTTATTTTGTTCTGACATGTTTAGAAAACCCTTAGTGTTGTCCTTTAAATACTTTCAGTACGCCTTATCGCAGCAGGGGATCCAGTCCACCACGCGCATCCAACGCATACAAGTCGTCACAACCGCCAATGTGCTGTGCATCAATAAAAATCTGCGGAACCGTCGTACGGCCACTGCGTTTGATCATCTCTTCACGCTTTACGGCATCGCCGTCAATCGGAAGTTCCTGGAAACTCACACCCTTGCTGTTCAACAGCGCTTTTGCGCGATGGCAAAACGGGCAGGTTGCTTTGGTGTAGATCTCAATATTGGCCATGACTTATCTCCAGTGTTCTTTTTACCCTGCGGCATGAAAGAAGACGGGTAAATTACTTGCCGCGAACCAGTGGCAGATTCTCACCACTCCAGCCCGCTACGCCGTCTTTCAGTACGGATACCTGCTCAAAACCGGCTTTAATCAGCGCAGTTGCTGAATCCTGGCACTGCATGCCTGAACCATCAACCACAATCACAGGTTTGTTTTTGTGTTTTTCAAGCTCGCCAAAATTGTTGGCTTTGATTTCGCTCGGCAGCAGGTTAGTGGAGCCTGCGATATGGCCTTTGCGGAAGTCGTCGCGCTGGCGTAAATCCACAACAACGGCGTCTTCTTTATTGATGAGACGTGTAGCTTCGCCGCGAGTAATCACCTTCACTTTTGAGGTCAGGCTCTTAAACGTGGTAAATAATACAGCCGCCAGTAACGCAATCCAGGCGATACTCAAGACAGGGTGGCGACTAACAAATTGCATAATTTCTTGCATGGGGGGTAACAACTCCCGACTAGTGATTAAAAAAAACCAGGAAAGGAGTATACCTGCGCGTTGGCGCAAATACAGCCAGAGCGTGCATTGGATTGCATTTTTGCGGGGCGCTACGGAAAAAAAAATGTAAATCGGTGTTCCCCATGGCACGCGATCCCCCATTATTTGATCTTCGGGGGCTACTTTATCGATTCAGCTGTAGTAAAATTACGCAATTATTTTTTATCTATGAGTGTGAGGTTGTCGCAATGTCGGTTTCTAAAAAACCTATGGTACTGGTGATTCTGGATGGCTACGGCTATCGCGAAGACAGCCAGGATAACGCCATTTTTACTGCTAAAACCCCGGTAATGGATGCGCTGTGGGCAAAACGTCCGCATACCCTGATTGATGCGTCTGGTCTGGAAGTCGGCCTGCCCGATCGCCAGATGGGCAACTCCGAAGTGGGTCATGTCAACCTGGGCGCGGGCCGTATCGTGTATCAGGACCTTACCCGTCTGGATGTCGAAATCAAAGAGCGTACGTTCTTCGCTAACCCGGTGCTGACCCACGCGGTCGACCAGGCAAAAAATGCCGGAAAAGCGGTACACATCATGGGTCTGCTCTCTGCTGGCGGCGTTCACAGCCACGAAGATCACATCATGGCGATGGTAGAACTGGCCGCTGAACGCGGTGCGGAAAAAATCTATCTGCACGCTTTCCTTGATGGTCGTGATACCCCGCCGCGCAGCGCTGAACATTCACTGCAGAAATTCGAAGAGAAATTTGCCGCGCTGGGCAAAGGTCGCGTAGCCTCCATCATCGGTCGTTACTACGCTATGGACCGCGACAACCGTTGGGATCGCGTAGAACAGGCTTACGATCTGATGACGCTGGCGAAGGGCGAGTTCCAGTTCGCTACGGCGGTTGAAGGCCTGCAGGCTGCTTATGCCCGCGACGAGAACGACGAATTCGTCAAAGCGACCGTGATCCGTGCCGAAGGTCAGGCAGAAGCCGCTATGGAAGACGGCGATACGCTGATTTTCATGAACTTCCGTGCTGACCGTGCGCGTGAAATCACTCGCGCATTCGTTAACGCTGACTTCGATGGCTTCGCCCGTAAGAAAGTCGTTAACCTCAACTTTGTGATGCTGACGGAATACGCGGCCGACATCAAAACTGCGGTGGCTTACCCACCAGCATCTCTGGCCAACACCTTCGGCGAGTGGATGGCGAAGAACGAAAAAACGCAGCTGCGTATTTCCGAAACCGAAAAATATGCGCACGTAACCTTCTTCTTCAACGGCGGCGTAGAAGAGCCGTTCACAGGCGAAGACCGTATCCTGATCAACTCGCCGAAAGTCGCGACCTACGATCTGCAGCCGGAAATGAGCTCTGCTGAACTGACCGAGAAGCTGGTTGCAGCGATTGAGAGCGGTAAATACGACACCATCATTTGTAACTACCCGAACGGCGACATGGTTGGCCACACCGGCGTGATGGCAGCAGCGGTTAAAGCGGTTGAAGCGCTGGACCATTGCGTTGAGCAGGTAGCGAAAGCCGTTGAATCCGTTGGCGGACAGCTGCTGATCACCGCAGACCACGGTAACGCAGAGCAAATGCGCGATCCATCTACTGGTCAGGCACATACCGCGCATACCAACCTGCCGGTTCCGCTGATTTATGTCGGTGGTAAAAACGTTAAAGCGGTCGAAGGCGGTAAACTTTCAGATATCGCCCCAACGATGCTGACGCTGATGGGTATGGAAATCCCGCAAGAGATGACTGGTAAGCCGCTGTTCATCGTGGAATAATCCCTCCCCATGAGGGGAAAGGCGATTAATACCATCACTCGGGCCGTGAAACTGCCAAAGTTTTCAGTCAGGCCCTTGTTCTACGCCAGCGCGCTTAGCGCTGGCGTATTGCTGTGCGCCTTTTCCGCCCACGCGGACGAGCGCGATCAGCTCAAATCTATTCAGGCCGATATCGCGGCAAAAGAACGCGCGGTACGCCAACAGCAGCAACAACGTTCCACTCTCCTCGCTCAGCTTAAAGCTCAGGAGCAGGCCATCGCCGTCGCCGCAAGGCAACTGCGCGAAACGCAAAACTCACTGGCACAGCTGAACGCACAAATCGCTGAGATGAACGCCGCGCTCGCGAAGCTGGAAAAACAGCGGGCAGCGCAAGAGCGCAGCCTGGCAGCCCAGTTAGACGCCGCGTTTCGCCAGGGTGAACACACCGGTCTTCAGCTCATCCTTAGCGGCGAAGAAAGCCAGCGCGGACAGCGTCTGCAGGCCTATTTCGGCTACCTGAACCAGGCGCGGCAAGAAACTATCGCGCAGCTGAAACAAACCCGCGAAGAGGTCGACTCACAAAAAGCCGAGCTGGAAGATAAGCAGAGCGAACAGCAGACCCTGCTGTACGAACAACGCGCTCAGCAGGCTAAGCTGGAGCAGGCGCGTAACGAACGTCAGAAAACACTGTCGGGTCTGGAGTCATCGATTCAACAGGGCCAGCAGCAACTGGGCGAAATGCGCGCTAACGAATCCCGTCTACGCAACAGCATTGCTCGCGCTGAAGCCGCGGCCAAAGCGCGCGCGGAACGTGAAGCGCGCGAGGCGCAGGCCGTACGTGATAAGCAGAAGGATGCGTCACGAAAAGGCTCGACCTACAAGCCGACCGAAAGCGAAAAATCACTGATGTCCCGTACCGGCGGCCTGGGATCGCCGCGCGGCCAGGCATTCTGGCCTGTTCGCGGCCCAACGCTGCATCGTTATGGCGAACAACTGCAAGGTGAGCTACGTTGGAAGGGTATGGTTATTGGCGCATCCGAAGGCACCGAAGTTAAAGCCATTGCCGATGGTCGCGTCATTCTGGCGGACTGGTTGCAGGGCTATGGTCTGGTAGTCGTGGTTGAGCACGGTAAAGGCGATATGAGCCTGTACGGTTATAACCAGAGCGCGTTGGTCAGCGTCGGTACGCAGGTTCGCGCCGGGCAGCCTATTGCGCTTGTGGGTAGCAGCGGCGGTCAGGGCAGGCCGGCACTCTATTTCGAAATTCGTCGCCAGGGTCAGGCGGTCAATCCACAGCCGTGGTTGGGAAGATAAGTTTTGCCTCAATTTCGTCGTCTATTACTCTCTCTTGCCAGCGTGCTGGCCTTCGTAACACCTGTTTTTGCTGGCAAACTCGCCATCGTTATTGATGATTTCGGCTATCGTCCACAAACTGAAAATCAGGTACTGGCGATGCCTTCCACCATCTCCGTTGCCGTTTTACCCAATGCTCCACATGCGCGTGAAATGGCGATTAAAGCGCATAACAGTGGGCATGAGGTGTTAATCCATCTGCCGATGGCGCCGCTGAGCAAACAACCGTTAGAGAAAGATACTTTGCGCCCGGAAATGAGCAGCGAAGAGATTGAACGCATTATTCGCGACGCGGTAAGCAAAGTGCCGAATGCCGTGGGGCTGAACAACCATATGGGCAGTGCGATGACTTCCAGCCTGTTTGGCATGCAGAAGGTGATGCAGGCGCTGGAACGTTACGATCTCTACTTTCTGGACAGCATGACCATCGGCAACAGCCAGGCCATGCGCGCAGCGTCAGGAACCGGTGTGAAGGTCATCAAACGCAAAGTCTTCCTGGATGATACGCAAAATGAAGCTGACATTCGTCGTCAGTTTACTCGCGCCGTCGATCTTGCGCGCCGCAACGGCTCAGCGATCGCCATTGGACACCCTCATCCTTCCACGGTGCGAGTATTACAGCAGATGCTTTATAATCTGCCAGCCGATATTACGCTGGTTCGTCCGAGCAGCCTGCTCAATGAACCGCAGGTCGATACCTCCAGACCTACTAACCTCACGCAACCGAATAACGGCGCACCGCGTAATCCTTTCCGCGGTGTGAAATTGTGCAAACCGAAACAGCCGTTAGAACCCATTTACGCCAGTCGATACTTCACCGTACTCGGTGAAAGCATCGCCCAAAGCACGCTGGTGCAATATATGCGCCTGCAGTGGCAGGGCTGGCAATAATCAGTCGTTAAGATCCAACGTTAAATGGGCCAGGCGGCGCGGCGTCAGTGATTTATCGCGCCACTGGCTAAAGCGGATGGCCCACAGCAGCACCTGATAACCCAGTTTAACGCTGCAGATATTACTCACCATCCGTTTGAACATACCCGACACAAATACTTCAGCAATCATACGCTGGCGGATTTTTTCGTCCGGCTCTTTACGTATGCAATGACAAACGCGTAGCGCTTCGTAAATCACCTGCTGTTTGAATTCCGGGTAAATGGGAATGCGCCCGGCGTACTCATGATTCATTTTGTCGAGCAGGCGGGTAATCTTGATGTAGTGACGCTGATAGGCGAGGTTCTTCAGCCCGGTACGCGGCAGACGACTCACGGACGAGCCGTGCAGGAAGTATTTGTACAATGGGACTTCCGTGTAGCGTGCGCGTTTCGCATTAAACATAAACTCCGTGGTCCAGATGATATCCTGGTGATGCAGGCCAGACAGGAAGGTCAGCCCTGCGTCGCGGATGGTCTGATGACGGTAAACGCCCATCCAGACAACGTGCCGCCAGCGACGACTGGCTAACGCTTTGCGTAACCAATCTGGCCCGGTCATCACGCCGGTAGAACGAATTCGATCGGTAGGAATAGATGTCCAGGTTTTACCCGTCTCGGCAATACACCAATCAGCGTTGCATTGCGCAACATCCAGATTGTCCTGCAACGCCATCTTCATCAACGTTTCATACATTTCCGGATAAGCAATATCATCACCGTCAACATAAGCGATGTACTCGCCCCTGGCGACTTCCATGCCGGTATTACGCGCCGCTGAGACTCCCCCGTTCTGCTGATGCAGTAGATGAACGTGCGGATAACGATCCGCATACGCCTGTGCGAGCTGCGCAGAGTTATCCGTAGAGCCATCATTAACAATGATGATCTCCAGATTTTTCCACGTTTGCGCAATCAGCGAATCCATACACGCAATGAATGGTTCACCCGTATTGTAGAGCGGCATAATGACGCTCAATAGGCCGGGGGTATAGGTCATATCAAATCCTGCCAAACAGTATAATTAACGGCAATTTCTAACATACTTAGTGGTAATTCTTCAGAGAAAATTTCTCAAACCTTTAGCGGAAAATGCGCCTGACGAATGAGCGCAGCAAACAAAAAAAATCCCCGGAGAGTTAACGATAGTCAACATCCGGGGACGGCATGCAGAATCCACTACGTGGATACGGTTAATCCCAGCTCAGGATCACTTTCCCTGACTGCCCTGAACGCATCGCGTCAAAGCCTTGCTGGAATTCATCGATGGAGAATCGATGGGTGATAATTGGCGACAAATCCAGACCAGACTGAATCAGAGCGGCCATTTTGTACCAGGTTTCAAACATCTCACGACCGTAGATACCTTTAATAAACAGCCCCTTAAAGATAACTTTAGTCCAGTCGATGGACATATCAGATGGCGGAATACCCAGCATAGCAATACGGCCACCGTGGTTCATGGTATCCAGCATAGCGCGAAACGCTGGCGGCGCACCGGACATCTCCAGGCCTACATCAAACCCTTCGGTCATGCCCAGCTCAGCCATCACGTCGGTCAGATTCTCTTTCGATACGTTGACCGCGCGGGTGATACCCATTTTGCGTGCCAGCTCAAGGCGATACTCATTCACGTCGGTGATCACCACGTGGCGTGCGCCAACGTGCTTCGCAACCGCCGCCGCCATAATACCGATTGGACCCGCGCCGGATACCAGCACATCTTCTCCCACCAGATCGAACGACAGCGCCGTGTGCACCGCATTACCGAACGGATCGAAGATGGACGCCAGATCATCGGAGATATTGTCCGGGATTTTAAACGCGTTAAATGCCGGGATCACCAGGTACTCTGCAAAGCAGCCAGGACGATTTACGCCGACACCGGTCGTATTGCGACACAGGTGTGTACGCCCACCGCGGCAGTTACGGCAATGCCCGCAGGTGATATGACCTTCGCCAGAAACGCGATCGCCGATTTTAAAGCCTTTAACTTCCTGACCAATGCCAACAACTTCGCCGACATATTCATGCCCCACGACCATCGGAACCGGGATGGTTTTTTGCGACCAGTCATCCCAGTTATAAATGTGAACGTCAGTCCCGCAGATGGCTGTTTTACGGATTTTAATCAGCAAATCGTTATGGCCGACTTCCGGTTCAGGAACGTCGGTCATCCAAATGCCCTCTTCCGCTTTCAGTTTGGATAACGCTTTCATTTCACATCCTCAGGCAATAACGCCCAGTTGTTTACCAATGCGTGTGAACGCCTCAACAGCACGCGTAATCTGCTCAGGGGTATGCGCTGCAGACATCTGAGTACGGATACGCGCCTGGCCTTTTGGAACCACTGGATAGAAGAATCCAGTAACGTAAATCCCCTCTTTTTGCAGCTCACGGGCAAACTCCTGCGCCACCACCGCATCACCCAGCATAACCGGGATAATCGCGTGGTCCGCACCGGCTAAGGTAAAGCCTGCGGCAGACATTTGCTCGCGGAACTGGCGCGCGTTCGCCCACAGGCGATCGCGTAGTTCGCTACCTTGCTCGACCATTTCCAACACTTTAATGGAAGCAGCCACAATCGCCGGAGCCAGTGAGTTGGAGAACAGATAAGGGCGGGAACGCTGACGCAGCCACTCAACGACCTCTTTACGGGCCGCGGTGTAACCACCGGATGCGCCGCCGAGCGCTTTACCCAGCGTACCGGTAATGATGTCCACACGGCCCATCACGTCACAGTATTCATGAGAGCCACGACCATTTTCGCCGACAAAGCCGACCGCATGGGAGTCATCAACCATGACCAGCGCATCGTACTTGTCCGCCAGATCGCAGACGCCTTTCAGGTTCGCAATCACGCCATCCATAGAGAACACACCATCGGTGGCAATCAGGATATGACGAGCCCCCGCTTCGCGCGCCTCTTTCAGACGCGCTTCCAGCTCGACCATGTCGTTGTTGGCGTAACGGAAACGCTTCGCTTTACACAGACGAACGCCATCAATGATTGAAGCATGGTTCAGGGCATCGGAGATGATCGCGTCTTCTGCACTCAACAGCGTTTCAAACAGACCGCCGTTGGCGTCAAAGCAGGAAGAGTAAAGGATGGCATCTTCCATACCAAGGAAAGCCGCCAGTTTTTGCTCCAGTTGCTTATGGCTGTCCTGGGTACCACAAATAAAGCGTACCGAAGCCATACCAAACCCGTGAGAATCCATACCCGCTTTTGCCGCGGCAATCAGTTCCGGGTGGTTAGCCAGTCCCAGATAGTTGTTCGCACAAAAGTTAATAACGTGGCTTCCATCTGCCACGGTGATATCCGCCTGCTGGGCAGATGTAATAATGCGCTCTTCTTTAAACAATCCTTCCGCACGTGCGGTTTCGAGATCGTTGGTTAACTGTTTGTAAAAATCCCCACGCATTTCAATTCTCCAGACTGGGCAAATTTCAGCACATATTACCCAAAGCTATACATTGATACGAGATGACGCATCATCACTTCTTCAAAATGAAGCATAAATCACGCGTACCCGCACAGCTTATCGGTGAATGGCTGAAGCCTGGACCAGGTAGTGATATGATAGAAGTATTCGTGTCTGAGATTGTCTCTGACTCCATAATTCGAAGGTTACATTTATGATCATCGTTACCGGCGGCGCGGGCTTTATCGGCAGCAACATCGTTAAGTCCCTGAATGATAAAGGCATCACCGATATTCTGGTGGTGGACAACCTGAAAGACGGCACTAAATTTGTTAACCTGGTGGACCTGAATATTGCTGACTACATGGATAAGGAAGACTTCCTGATCCAGATTATGGCTGGCGAAGATTTCGGCGATATCGAAGCGATTTTCCACGAAGGCGCATGCTCTTCCACCACCGAGTGGGATGGCAAGTATATGATGGATAACAATTATCAATACTCCAAAGAGCTGCTGCACTACTGCCTGGAGCGCGAAATTCCGTTCCTGTACGCCTCTTCCGCCGCGACTTACGGCGGTCGTACGTCTGATTTCATCGAATCCCGTGAATATGAGAAACCGCTGAACGTCTATGGCTACTCAAAATTCCTGTTCGACGAATACGTGCGTCAGATCCTGCCAGAAGCCAACTCTCAGATTGTTGGCTTCCGCTATTTCAACGTCTACGGACCGCGCGAAGGCCACAAAGGCAGCATGGCAAGCGTCGCTTTCCACCTCAATACCCAGCTTAACAATGGCGAAACACCAAAACTGTTCGAAGGCAGTGAAAACTTCAAACGTGATTTCGTTTATGTTGGCGATGTGGCGGCGGTAAATCTGTGGTTCCTCGAAAACGGGGTATCCGGCATCTTTAACCTCGGCACCGGTCGCGCGGAATCTTTCCAGGCCGTTGCCGATGCAACGCTGGCGTACCATAAAAAAGGCAGCATTGAGTACATTCCATTCCCGGAAAAACTGAAAGGCCGCTACCAGGCATTTACTCAGGCAGATCTGACTAACCTGCGCGCAGCGGGCTATGACAAGCCGTTTAAGACCGTTGCCGAAGGCGTAACGGAATATATGGCCTGGCTGAACCGCGACGCGTAAGAAGTTAGCATGAAAATACTGGTGATCGGCCCGTCATGGGTGGGCGACATGATGATGTCGCAAAGTCTCTATCGCACGCTCAAGGCGCGCTATCCCCAGGCGATAATCGACGTGATGGCACCGGCGTGGTGCCGTCCGCTGCTGTCGCGTATGCCTGAAGTCAACGAAGCCATCGCCATGCCGCTGGGACACGGCGCGCTGGAGATCGGCGAGCGCCGTAAGCTCGGTCATAGCCTGCGTGAAAGACGCTATGATCGCGCCTGGGTGCTGCCGAATTCTTTTAAATCCGCTCTGGTGCCGTTTTTTGCTGGCATCCCCCATCGTACCGGCTGGCGTGGCGAGATGCGCTACGGCCTGCTAAACGATGCGCGCGTGCTGGATAAAGAAGCATGGCCGTTGATGGTCGAGCGCTATGTGGCTCTGGCCTATGATAAAGGCGTGATGCTGACGGCCAAAGATTTGCCGCAGCCTCTGCTATGGCCGCAGTTGCAGGTCAGCGAAGGTGAAAAATCCCTGACCTGTAGTCAGTTCTCTCTTTCTGCCGAACGCCCCATCATCGGTTTTTGCCCTGGTGCGGAATTTGGTCCGGCGAAACGCTGGCCGCATTACCACTATGCGGAACTGGCGAAACAATTAATCGATGAAGGCCATCAGATTGTGTTGTTTGGCTCTGCAAAAGACCACGAAGCCGGAAATGAGATCCTCGCTACGCTGAGCCTTGAACAGCAGTCCTGGTGCCGCAATCTGGCGGGTGAGACACAGCTGGAGCAGGCAGTCATTCTTCTCGCTGCCTGCAAAGCGGTTGTCACCAATGATTCTGGATTAATGCACGTTGCCGCCGCGTTGAATCGACCTCTGGTAGCATTATATGGCCCAAGTAGTCCGGACTTTACCCCGCCGTTGTCGCACAAAGCGCGAGTCGTCCGCCTGATTACGGGCTACCACAAAGTGCGTAAAGGCGATGCAGCAGAAGGCTATCATCAGAGCCTGATCGACATTACTCCTCAGCGCGTACTGGAAGAACTTAATGACCTGTTGTTACAAGAGGAAGCCTGACGGATGCGGGTTCTGATCGTTAAAACATCGTCTATGGGCGATGTGCTGCATACGTTGCCCGCATTAACCGATGCGCAGCAGGCCATACCGGATATTCACTTTGACTGGGTGGTGGAAGAAGGGTTCGCTCAGATCCCCTCCTGGCATTCGGCCGTTGACCACGTGATTCCGGTAGCGATCCGCCGCTGGCGTAAAGCGTGGTTTTCAGCGCCGATTAAAGCTGAGCGTAAAACATTCCGCGATGCGGTCCGTTTACTGCAGTATGACGCGATAATTGATGCGCAGGGGTTGGTAAAAAGCGCAGCGCTGGTTACTCGTCTGGCTCACGGGATCAAGCATGGTATGGACTGGAGCACGGCCCGTGAACCGCTGGCGAGCCTGTTTTATAATCGCAAGCATCATATTGCCAAACAACAGCATGCCGTAGAACGTACGCGTGAATTGTTTGCGAAAAGTCTGGGATATAACAAACCGCAATCGCAGGGTGATTACGCTATCGCTCAGCATTTTTTGACAGAAGTAAATGCTGATGCAGGGCAATATGCGGTGTTTCTGCATGCCACGACCCGTGATGATAAACACTGGCCGGAAGCCAACTGGCGGGAGCTGATTGGCCTGTTAAACAATGCAGGCATACGCATTAAACTGCCCTGGGGAGCCACGCATGAAGAAGCGCGTGCCAGGCGACTGGCGGAAGGGTTCCCTTACGTTGATGTCCTGCCACGAATGAGTCTGGAAGAGGTCGCCCGTGTTCTCGCAGGGGCCAAATTTGTAGTATCGGTTGATACAGGCCTAAGCCATTTAACCGCCGCATTGGATCGCCCAAATATTACGCTGTATGGCCCAACTGATCCGGGACTGATTGGGGGATATGGGAAAAACCAATATACACAACAGAGTCATTCCGGAAAATTGCAGGATCTGAATGCTAGTTTAGTCAACGCATCGCTGGTTGATAATAATTTGCTTTAACTTTAAGAGATGAACCATGCTTCAGCAACACATGTTTTCTCGCTTTATATATAGTATAAAAAATAATCCATTCGATTTTGTATACTGCTTATTTTATGCCGGGATACTTGCTACTCTCGGGATGGTGCTGGTCAATCCAGATGAAGCGCTGAAGATATTTATTTTCTCCACGGCTCTGTCTCTGCCTCTTATAGGTAAAAACTTAAAGTATGTATGTAGTGAGAAAAAGAATCTGGTTTTGCCTTTTATGTTGCTGCTCTTCGGTTTGCTCCAGATTATTTGGGTAGAAATATTTAAACAACCAGGCTCGGCCTTTACCGGAGCCTACCGCTCATATCAGAACGGTGGCAAAGTGATGCTGTTTGCCGCGCTGGTGATGACCGCGCTAACATCGCGAGCACCGTGTGCCAATAAAACCCGCATCACCAGTATCTGGATGATTCTTACGGCAATCGGTTTGTATCTTTTCGCGGGATATGAACTTGTGAATCAGCCTGATTTATTAAGCTATCGTTTGGCACTCGGATTTGAACACCAAACTGGCACCGCTTATGCGCTAACATTGATTGGCTTATTAGCATCTCAGGCCATCATCAACCTGCGTATAAAACATACCGTTTCATTGTATTTGTTACATTTTTTGATATCGCTGGCGGTGATCATTACCACGCAAACTCGGGCGGCTATTTTGGTATACCCGATCCTGAGTATCGGCCTGTTTCTCATGCACTATCGTCATAACCGGGCCATGTTGATCAAAGCATTATTGGGCTTCGTGATGCTGGTAGGTCTGGCGGCCATCCCTTTAAAGTCAGTAGTTGAAAATCGCTACCAGAATTTTATGCTGGATGTACACTCTTACAACCAGAATAATAGTAACACCTCTATTGGCGCGCGACTTGCAATGCAACGAGCAGGTATTGAGGCAGGGAAAGTACATCTCGGAGGACAGTCACTTGAACAACGTGGTGCAGAAATTCAGCAACTTGCTGTGCAAGATACCTCGCTACAAGGGGTACTTGAGTTCCTTAACGTTCATCTGCATAACGAAATCGTTGATACCTTTTCGCTAAAGGGCATCCCCGGAGTTGTTGTGCTACTCTTGCTCTATACCGCTATGTTTTTAAGAGCTTACTGGCAACGTAGTCCTCTGTTGTTTGTCATCTCAGGCGCTATCGCTATCTATGGCCTGAGTGATTTATTATTATATGCCAAAGGTGAAGCCTTGAGCAGCGTACTGGCGTTATGCGTAGCAGTAATGCTGAGTTCGAATTCCGACGAGAGAACAATGCCATGATTAACGCTTCAGATTATTTGCTGAGCATAATTATTCCCACTTATAACAATGCTGAACTCATCACAGCGACGTTGGCGTCTATCCATCAGAGCATTACTGACGAAGTGGAGATAATAATTGTTAATGATGGTTCAACAGATTTAACGGAAGAGCGCATCAAGGCATTTTATCGTGAGCATAACTGCAACAACGTTAAATATATAAACCAAAAAAATCAAGGTGTTGCAATCACCCGTAACGTTGGGCTTGCCCATGCAACGGGAAAGTATATTGGTTTTATCGACAGCGATGACATTGTCTGTAAGGATTATTTCACTATTCTCCTCCCTAAACTGAGGGAGGAAAAATATGATATCGTGGAATTCAACTTAACCAGGGATATCAACAATCTGTATCAGAACAAACCTGGTGAAAAGCATGCTTTAACCGAACACGAAATTATTTTGGCTGATGATAACTATGCTCCCCTGTTGCCAACTTTCCGTGCCGGGCAATGGCATCTTATGACAAAAATCTTTCACCGCGACATTATTGGCAACGATCGATTCGAAGAACATCGTCGATATGAAGACATGATTTTCTGCCCCTTTCAATACTTTAAGTGTCATTGCATATTAAAGATAGAAAATAAATTATATTACTATCGGGTAAATGAAAAAAGTATTACCGAAAATATTATTGATAGCGATGCGGACAGCATCTTCTTTGCTATGCGAAAAATGTATAACTATGTAAATAAAAATAAAGAAAAACGTACTGTCGCCACATTAATGATCATCAATTGTTTTCTGGAAGGCCGCAAACTTTTACGTAAAAAGAAAGGCTACTATCGTTATAACGAAAGTATGTTAAATGACATTCAGAATGCACTTGCATGCTGCGATACCAAAATCGTTAAAAACAAAATAATCCTTAAGATGAAATATCCGCATATCGACCGTTCAATTTCTGAAATAAGATACAAGATACTATCTGCATGCAAAAATTTATTGTTTCGAAAGGGATTTTAACATGTTTGATAAAGTCGACCGTGTTCTTATTTGCAAGCTCAAATTTTATGGTGATGTTCTATTAACAACACCTGTCATTGCCAGCATTCAGGCTCGTTATCCTCATGCTAAAATCGATCTGCTTCTTTATAAAGATACAAAATCAATTTTGGCAGCAAATGAAAGTATTAATGAGTTTTATCTCATTGAGAAAAAGAAAGGCCTTTTAGATACAGTAAAAAATTATCTTTCAGTGCGCCAACAGCTGAAAAAAAACCACTACGACCTGATCGTTAATTTAACCGAGCAGTGGCCGATTGGCGCTCTTATTGCCTCATTACGTCGCCCCTCAATTGCATTTGAGCGTGATAAGAAACAATGGAACAAGCTTTTTTCACGGGTTACACCGCTGACCGGTACGCACATAGTTGAACAAAATCTCTCCATTCTAAAAGGTGTTGGGTTTAGCGAGACCGATCTGAAAAAAGAGATGTCACTGCACTACCGCCGGGATGATTACCACTATTTGGTTTCCCAACTTCCGGCATTACCTTCACAAAAATATGTCGTTATTCAACCTACTGCCAGACAAGAATTCAAATGTTGGGATGATGATAAATTTGCCCATGTGATTGACTATCTGCATCAGCGTGGCCTGCATGTTTACCTAACCTGTGGGCCAGCAGTGAGTGAACAACAGCAAGTCCAGCGTATTGCTGAACAGTGTCAATCATCACCTGACCTGACACTGGCAGGCAAAACAACCTTCCTGCAATTGGCCGCGTTGATCGACCATGCGGTTCTTTACATCGGGGTCGATTCTGCGCCTATGCATATGGCGGCAGCATTAGGAACACCACAGGTTTGCCTGTTTGGGGCAACCAATTATCAGCAATGGAGACCATGGTCAGATAATGCTGTATTGATTTGGGCTGGCGATTACCATCCCATGCCTCCCAGAGATGAACTCGACAGGTCAAAAAAATATTTAACATGGATACCGGAGCAAGCCGTGATTGACGCTATCGATAGGGTACTTCATGATAGTGGCAATAATAAAGGCAATGAGAAAGCATAGATGGACAACAAAAAAAACGTTATTAATATTGCTTACTGTACAGATGCCAATTATCTGGAATATGTAGCAGTGTCCATTATGTCTGTCATAATGAACAACCCTGGACAAGACTTGTCATTTTTCGTTTTTGTCTATGACGTCTCAGACGACGAAATCAATAAACTGCGCGCAACCAGCGATAAAATTCAGGTTATCAATATTGATAAAGAAGAGATTGAGAAATATAACAATGACTTCGCAATCAAACACCTGAACCGTTCAACCTATATGCGCCTTGCCGTTCCGCGCTTACTAAAAGATAAAGTTGAGTACTTTATCTATTTAGATGCAGACACTCTGTGTTTCGATAAACTCAATGATATTAACAGTATTGATATCAGTAACGTCATTTGCGCAGTCAGCCACGACTCGCTCGATATCCATGATACAAAAAATGCCAAACGCTTGGGTCTCAGTACGGGTCATTACTTCAATGCTGGTTTTTTGTATATTAATATCGCAAATTGGATTAAATTCGACATCGAAAACAAAGCAAATACTGTTCTATTTGAACAAGGAAAAACTCTACCTTACTTTGATCAAGATGCTCTGAATATTGCAATGGATGGCAACGTAAAATTTATTGATAATCGATGGAATTTTTTGTTTAACTGGTTTAACGACCAACAAAAAGAGAGTTTCTTCTATCAAAAAGATATCCTGCCACGCATTATCCATTTCACCGGTGGACGAAAGCCATGGTATAAAGAACACACTGGGCTTTCACAGCAACTGTATCTTTTCTACCATCATTTCACACCATGGCAGAACACAGAAATGCGCTCTTATGCTCCACGAATGAGACCTACTGATTATCGGGTTTACTCACGCCAGGAAGCCAAAAGGGGAAATTACTGCGCTTCTATCAAATGGTATCTGAAATATCTCAAGACAAAACTACGCTAAATAAAAAACTCCCTTTCGGGAGTTTTTTTACTTACTTTGTAACTTTGCACGTAAATAGCCGATATAGCTAATTACTGAAGCGAAATACTTTCCTTGTAGCCTTTCATGCCGTGATTTCTTTTTGTATTGCTTTGGTGTTCTGGCTGGTAACAAAGGAACATCAGCCCATGGAGAAGACTTCCACGCTTCAACAAAATACTGTGCTGAAGGATAGTTAGCCCATGAATTCCATGGCTTGGTAACGCCTATATAATGAATCAAAATGGTTTCAGGCGTTATAAACTCTTTATATTTTGAAATATCTTTGCTCTTAAGCTCTTGTTTAATACCATATATTGCATCATAAATTCGTGGTAAGAAAATAGTTTTCCCCAAAAACATGATATTCAAAACATCCTGGTCAAGAAACGCAAATTTCTTAGTTTTATCTAACAGAGTAGAAAATGCTTTAGAGAAAAATTGTTGTTCCTTCCATTCCTTTAAATTAGCAAAAATAACCCCAGCATTAAAATATTGCTCATTAAACTCTGGAACGTTAAGACGAGTAGCGGCATATGAGCGACTATCATCAACATCCTGGATAACGGCAGCAACATGATGCTCAAATTTGATATTCGTTAAATCAATCAACGAACCCTTACATACCACATCGGCATCAATATAGAGCAAACTATCGATTTTTTCACTAAGATATTCAAATGCAATAAATCTAAAATAAGTCGCATGAGACCAGGCATTTCCACATGGCAAGACCTTTAGTCCTTCAGCATTCATTACATAGACAGTTATGTTAGTAGCAAAAATTTTTGCTAGTTTTTCAAGCCGTTGTCGATAATCTGAATCAATATAATCAGTAAAAAGGTGAAAATGAATGCTGATATCTTGATTATGTAGTAAAACGGACGACATCGAAACTGCCGCTCCGAACATAAAATTCTGATCAACCCCCCATGCAATATTCAGCTGCGGGGTATGATCTGTTGGAGCACCAAAGATCTCAATGGTATCCTTGATAGACTGATGACAATCAAAATTCATGTACTACACCTTTTTTATGCTATCTGAAAATTATCTGCACAACAGACTAGTGCGACCGTGCATTATGTAGTTTATTTTTTATATACATAACATGACTTAGCACAGAACGGATATATTTTCGCTGCACTCTTTCATGTCGTGACTTACGTTTATACAACTTGGCTGTGTTTGCGTTTAACAGAGACTTTTCCGCCCATGCGGATTTCTGATATGCATCAATAAAAAACTTAGCCACCGGGTATTTAGCCCATGAATGCCATGGTTTAGTGACGCCCACATAGTGAATTAATACCGTATCATCGGTAATGAAATCCTGATAAATCTTATCGTTTTTATTTTTGAGCTCCTGATCAACGCCATAAATGCAGTTAAAGTCTCTTCTCAGAAAAATAACATTCCCAACAAACAAAATATTGAGTACGTCCTGATCGAAATAAAGCAATTCTTTTTGGCGTTTGTCTAATATAGAAAATGCTTTAGTTAACAACTGCTGCTCACGCCATACTTCGAGATTCGCAAATACAACACCAGAATTAAAATACCCATTACTCAGTTCAGGGATACCGAGTCTGGTACCGGATTTAATTCGCACTTCATCAACATCATTAATGACAGCACCATATTCCCCACAGAAATTAATCTCAGTAAGTTCCCGTAGAGAACCTTTACAAATGACATCGGCATCCAGATACAGTACCGAGCTTAATTCGGTGCTTAAATATTCAAATGCAAAGTAACGATAGTACATTGCATAAGTCCAGGCTTTCGTGCTCGGCAGTTCACGAAATGCCGCATTATCGAAAACAAGGACAGTCACGGTCGTACTGTACATTTGTGTCAGTCGTTTTATGCTTTCCAGATAGTCGTCATCAATATAGTCAGTGGCGATATAAAAATGGATATCAATATCAGGATTATTCACTAATACTGAGGTCATAGAAATGCCAGATCCAAACAAAAAATTACGATCAACGCCATACGCAACGCTTAGTTTTTTACTCTTGTCATGCGTAGAGCTGTCGATGATATGTTTTTGAATGATCAACTTCTGGAAATCGATGTTCATAATAAAATAGCCTCAAACTTCATGTGTAATTTATAGCGCTTTTCTTATTGTTCTTTGTCTTATTTTTTGCGCTTTTGTGACAGCCTGTTCAAACAACCTGACTTCCTGACGAAAGATTTCACGTAATGGCATCGAAAAATAGACACGTAAAAAACGGTAGATATCTCTGGACGTTAGACCAATTTCCAGTGAGGAGAAATAGAGCCCGATCAAATCCTTATCCCGCCAGCGGCGTGGTACCTGCTGACGTATTTGAGCACGATGTAGATCAATCACAGAGAGTTTGATGTCCGCAACATCTGCTGGCATCGGCTGTTGGAGCAGGAAGTGGCAAATATAACAATCCCGATGATTTACCCCACCTCGATGCATTTTACCCACCATTTCCGCCACGCGGGTAATAATGGTCCGTTTTAATACAAAATCGGGCCGTTCAACTCCCCAGTTGGCGCAAAAATCTTCAAGACTGATGGCAGGAGAAAGATCCTCGGTGATAATAAATGAGGTTCGCTCTAACGGATTCAGCCCTTTCTGTCCAAAAGCAACCCCCGTCATTGTATCCACATTCAGTGCTTGCAAACGGTGAATCGCCAGCCACTCCCGGTCCGCGCCAAGCACAGGCATGCGCAGAGAAATCAGGTTTTTCACCACTTCTTTAAGCGTGGTCCCATGATGATATTTAAGAAAGTAACCTTTTCCCATCATCTCAAAACGCAGGGTACGCCGAGTTTCCAGAGCGCGAAAAACCTCGCCATCCAGCTTAGTGACTTCCGTGAACGGGTCTTTTCCTTGCCATTGCGTGGCAAATGGTTCTTTCAATTCAATCATTTTCGAGACCTAAAATGATATCTGCAGCTTTATCTGCCAGACTGTAGAGATCTTCTGTATCAGCAAAATGTCGCGCATTTCCAGCCCAACGACTTCTCTGCTCATTATTTTGCAGCGCATCGAAAAGCGCTGTATTCAAATTTTCCTGCGCAAAAGGTTCAGGAATCACCACGCCGCATCGGGCGGCAGTGATATAACCTGCGTAGCCACATACCTCAGTAGTTAATACTGGCAGCCCGGCTACTACGGCTTCTAGCAAGACAATACCAGCGGCTTCCTGAACTGCCGGGTGAAGCAATAAATCAGCAGCGGACATCAATTCAGCGACATCATCTCGCCCCGAGAAGAATTGCACATGCTTTTCAATACCCAATTGGCGGGCCAGAGCACGATAACGATCGGCCTTATCCTGACCAACAACCATCAACTGAGTACGGTGACGTATAGTCTCAGGTAAAGAAGCCAACGCGTGTAAGCTTCTTGGCACACCTTTACGCTTGAAATCTGATCCGACCTGCAGAAGCAGAAACTGATCGAGAGCAATACCATTCTTTTCTCTGACAATCTGCCTGCTGTTTTCAGGTTGCAGGCTGTATTTTCTGTCTGGGTAGATACCTGGCGGCAGAATACGAAAACGCTGGCTCTCGGTATGATAATGCTGTTTGAAATCACCGATTTGCTTATCGGTTAACATCAAAAGCGTGGTACCGGAACCTTGTTGAAACGTCGCTTTTTCAAATGCAGAGTAGTGCCGATACCGACGCGTCAACTTATAGAAGAAGCCCTTCTCGCGGGCGACCTTTTCCGCATAGCAAACGTCGGCGGCGTAATACACATCCAACCCAGGCATTTTATTAAAACCAACGATACGATCGACGGGATGCTGACTTAAATAATTCTGAACCCACTGATAATATTGCTCGTTTTTCCCATGATTAGTTCTGGCTGTGACGGGTACGAGTATAATTTCGAGTCCTTCCGGACGTTCGCCCTGCCATGACTGGGTAAACACCTGGACATGATGACCTCGTGCAGCAACCGTGAGCGCTACTCGCAGAAAATCACGCTGTAGCCCACCATAGGGGAAATACTTGTACAAACAAAAAGCAATATTCATGCATTAATATCCGCATCGCGTCGCCAGGCATAGCAGGTCTGATACATCCAAAGTTTACCGCCCATGTTTTCGAAACGTTTCTGCCGGCTAGCTACCTGAAATTGCGCAGTAGTATATCATTTATTACCACGCATTCCGAAACGAATATTTTTTGAACAAAATAAAGAAATAAATCATTAAAAACAAAAAGATATAAAATTAACGCATTCACCTTAAAACACGCGCCGCACAAGACGTTAAGCCGCGTCAGTACGTTCATAGGCATTTTTAAAAATGCCGCCGATTAAAACAGTGCCGCGACGATTCCATCGTTTTGCTGCGACCTGGATAAAAATGATGGTAAAGCCATAGTTAAATACATAGAATCCCCAGCACATTCATAAGTTAGCTACCATTATGCTCGAATTGCTTTACACCGCCCTTTTCTACCTTATTCAGCCTTTGATCTGGATACGGCTTTGGGTGCGCGGACGTAAGGCTCCGGCCTACCGTAAACGCTGGGGTGAACGCTACGGTTTTTACCGCCGTCCGCTAAAACCAGGCGGCATCATGCTTCACTCAGTTTCTGTGGGCGAAACGCTGGCAGCTATTCCATTAGTCCGTGCTCTGCGACATCGTTATCCCGACTTGCCGATCACGGTAACCACCATGACGCCAACCGGCTCTGAGCGCGTACAATCCGCGTTTGGTACTGACGTTCAGCACATTTATTTGCCATACGATTTACCGGATGCTTTGAACCGTTTCCTGAATAAAGTTGACCCCAAGCTGGTGTTAATCATGGAAACCGAGCTGTGGCCAAATCTGATCACGGCACTCCATAAACGCGGTATTCCTCTGGTCATCGCCAACGCACGGCTTTCTGCGCGTTCAGCCGCTGGCTACGCAAAATTAGGCAAATTTGTTGGTAAGCTACTGCGTCGAATTACGTTGATTGCCGCACAGAACGAAGAAGATGGCGCTCGTTTTATTACGCTTGGCGCCAGGAGCAATCAGGTCACCGTCACCGGCAGCCTGAAGTTTGATATTTCCGTCACGCCACAGTTGGCCGCCAAAGCGATTACGTTGCGTCGTCAATGGGCGCCTCATCGCCCGGTGTGGATTGCAACCAGCACGCACGATGGTGAAGAAAGCATTATCATTGCAGCCCACCAGGCGTTATTAAATCAGTTTCCTAATCTTTTGCTGATCCTGGTTCCCAGACATCCTGAGCGATTCCCGGATGCCATTAACCTCGTACGCCAGGCTGGGCTAAGCTATACCACACGCTCTTCTGGCGAAGTTCCATCCTCAGATACTCAGGTCGTTATCGGCGACACCATGGGCGAGCTGATGTTGCTTTACGGCATTGCTGACCTTGCTTTTGTCGGTGGTTCACTGGTTGAACGTGGCGGACACAACCCACTGGAAGCCGCGGCACACGCCATTCCGGTACTGATGGGGCCACATACATTTAATTTTAAAGATATTTGTGCTCGTCTCGAACAGGCAAGCGGATTGATTACCGTCACCGACGCAACCACGCTGGTGAAAGAGGTCTCTTCTTTACTGACCGATGCCGATTATCGTAATTTTTATGGCCGTCATGCAGTTGAAGTCCTGTATCAAAATCAGGGCGCGCTACAGCGCCTGCTGCAGCTGCTGGAACCTTATCTGCCACCCAAAACGCATTGAGGCAAATCATGCAAAAACGGGCGATTTATCCAGGAACCTTTGATCCCATAACTAACGGCCATCTTGATATCGTGACCCGTGCGACCAGCATGTTCGATCACGTAATCCTGGCGATTGCCGCAAGTCCCAGTAAAAAACCGATGTTTACCCTTGAAGAACGCGTCGAGCTGGCGCAACAGGCAACGGCGCATCTCGGCAATGTGGAAGTTCTGGGATTCAGCGACTTAATGGCAAACTTTGCCCGTGATAATCAAGCTAACATTCTGATCCGTGGCCTGCGCGCGGTAGCAGATTTTGAGTATGAAATGCAGTTGGCCCACATGAACCGCCACCTGATGCCGCAACTGGAAAGCGTCTTTCTGATGCCGTCTAAAGAGTGGTCATTTATCTCATCGTCACTGGTGAAAGAAGTCGCCCGCCACCAGGGAGATGTGACGCACTTTCTGCCGGAAAACGTCCATCAGGCGTTAATGAGTAAACTAAAGTAATACGTCTGGCCGGATAAGACATACAGCTTATCCGGCCAGCAACGAATGTTATTTCTGACAGCGACGGCAGTAGAACGTCGTACGCTGGGCGTGTTTTGTCGCAATGATCGGCGCGCCGCATACGCGACAGGGTTCGCCTTCTCTCCCATAGACCTGCAGTTCCTGGGCAAAATAGCCCGGCTTACCGTCGCTTTGCAGGAAGTCCTTCAGCGTCGTTCCACCCTGTTCGATCGAACGCAGCAAAACCGCCTTAATGACGCGCACCAGTAGTTCGCACTCATCCTGCGACAAAGATGACGCCAGACGATCAGGATGGATACCCGCTGCAAACAGCGACTCGCTGGCATAGATATTACCTACCCCCACCACCAGCTTGTTATCCATCAGCCAGGGTTTAATCGCGGTTTTCTTCTTCGCGCATTTCTGCTGCAGATAACTGGCGTTGAAATCGTCGCTCAGTGGCTCTGGTCCAAGATGAGCGAGAACATTATGCCCATCGAGCTCTGTCGTCCACAGCCAGGCGCCAAAACGGCGAGGATCGGTATAGCGCAGAACTTTGCCGTTACTCATCACTAAGTCGACGTGGTCATGCTTTTCTGCCGGAAGCTCTTCAGGAAGGATACGCAAACTACCCGACATCCCCAGATGAATGATAATCCAACCATCCGACAGTTCCAGCAACAGGTATTTCGCGCGCCGCTGTACGCTGAGAACGGGTTTATCACTCAACCGGTAGATTTCCTCGGATACCGGCCAACGCAAACGACCGTTACGCACAGTCGCATGCATAATCGTTGCCCCAACCAGATGCGGCTCAATACCGCGGCGGCTGGTTTCGACTTCAGGTAATTCAGGCATAGTATCTCCGGCGATGTATCAGGTCACATTAATATGGGGACGGCCAGAAAACAAAAAACCCCGCCGAAGCGAGGTTTTTTATTACATCAAAGCGAGAATTACTTGATTTTCGCTTCTTTGTAGAGAACGTGCTGACGGACAACTGGATCGAATTTTTTCAGTTCCAGTTTTTCCGGCTTAGTACGTTTGTTCTTCGTAGTGGTATAGAAGTGACCAGTACCAGCAGAAGAAACCAGCTTGATTTTCTCACGAATACCTTTAGCCATGATTTATTTCCTCTTAGTACTTAGTACTTTTCGCCACGGGCACGCAGTTCAGACAGAACTGTTTCGATGCCTTTCTTATCAATAACACGCATACCTTTAGCAGATACACGCAGGGTGACAAAACGCTTTTCGCTCTCAACCCAGAAACGGTGAGAGTGCAGGTTAGGCAGGAAACGGCGTTTAGTCGCGTTCAGTGCGTGGGAACGGTTGTTACCGGTCACCGGACGCTTGCCAGTAACTTGGCAGACTCGGGACATGTCTATTCTCCAAAAATCAAATTAGCTCGAGCTTCGTATGGGGTATCGGCGCCTCGTCAGGCTTTACAGCCCGGTCATCGCGTAGTTCTAAGTGAACTCTCGATTGCCAGGCCCAAATGCCAAACCCGAGATTCTCAAAGGTGGCGTAGTATACGCTGACCCGGCGTTATGCTCAAGTCCCGAACAGACAAAGATCCCGATGGATCGCGTAAAGTGCGTTAAATCCAACCGCGTTCCGCAAAAGAAACGTACTCTCCGCGCCCAATGACCAGATGATCAAGCACCCGGATATCCATGAACTGACAGCATTTCACAACACGCTCGGTGATGAGTTTATCTGCTTTACTCGGCTCTGCACAACCCGAAGGGTGATTATGGGCAAGGATCACCGCTGACGCATTCATTTTTATCGCTTCACGCACAATTTCTCGTGGATGCACCTCAACATGGCTAAGCGTGCCGGAAAAAAGTTTGCTGTGTTTAATCACACGATGTTGAGAATCCATAAAGATCACCAGAAAGATCTCGCGTTCCTCTTGCGCGAGCTGGCTTTGCAGAAATTCTCGCGCCATTTCCGGACTAAGTAACGCGCGCTCTTCCATCACTCGCACGTTATGGTAGCGCCTTGCCAGTTCGGCAATCCCTTTAAGCTGCGCATACTTCGCCAGGCCAATGCCGTGAACGTGGCTAAACGCCATATAGTCTGCTGATAACAGGCCATACAGCGAACCAAAATGCTGGATCAACTCTTTTGCCAACGTCAGCACATCTTTACCCAGAATCCCGGTGCGTAAAAAAAGCGCCAGTAGCTCAACATCGCTAAGTGAACCAGCCCCCTGCGCCAACAGCTTTTCCCGGGGCATCATACGTCCTGTATTTTCCATGCTTTCCCCTCCTTTCGCGTCCGCATAGTGGCATAACGCTTGTCGCGAATCGACGCTCTGTTATCACTTCTTCGTAGCGGCTCGCAAACTGAAGCGCGGGCAAAAGCACGACTCATTGCGGATTGTGATAAAATATCCGCCTTCTGGTGAAACCCAACAGGAAAGATCATGATGAGCCTGGCCGGTAAAAAAATCGTACTTGGCGTCAGTGGCGGCATTGCTGCGTACAAAACCCCTGAACTGGTGCGTCGTTTACGGGAACGCGGCGCTGACGTCCGCGTGGCGATGACCGAAGCGGCAAAAGCGTTTATTACTCCCCTGAGCTTACAAGCGGTTTCGGGTTATCCCGTTTCCGACAGCCTGCTTGACCCCGCAGCCGAAGCCGCGATGGGCCACATTGAGCTGGGGAAATGGGCCGACCTGGTTATTTTGGCGCCTGCTACGGCAGACCTGATTGCCCGCGTCGCCGCGGGGATGGCTAACGATCTGGTTTCAACGATTTGTCTGGCAACGCCTGCTCCTGTTGCTGTGCTGCCAGCCATGAACCAGCAGATGTACCGCGCTGCCGCGACCCAGCACAATCTGAGCATTCTTGCCTCGCGAGGTTTGCTCATTTGGGGTCCTGACAGTGGTAGCCAGGCATGTGGCGATGTCGGTCCTGGACGCATGCTGGATCCGTTGACGATTGTCGATATGGCCGCAGAACATTTCTCGCCTGTCAACGATCTGCAACATCTCAATATCATGATTACGGCGGGTCCGACGCGCGAACCGCTGGATCCCGTGCGTTACATTTCCAATCACAGCTCCGGAAAAATGGGATTTGCTATCGCAGCCGCTGCCGCAAAACGCGGGGCAAACGTCACGCTGGTGTCGGGACCTGTTTCGTTACCCACACCGCCACTTGTGCAGCGCATTGATGTGATGACCGCGCTGGAGATGCAAGCCGCCGTGCAATCTGTGGTGCAACAACAGCATATTTTTATCGGCTGCGCCGCAGTCGCTGATTATCGCGCCGAGACCGTCGCCCCCGAAAAAATCAAAAAACAGGCGACGCAGGGTGATGAATTAACAGTAAAAATGGTCAAAAACCCGGATATTATCGCCGGTGTTGCCGCACTGGATGCTAATCGTCCTTTTGTCGTTGGGTTTGCCGCCGAAACAAATAATGTGGAAGAATATGCCCGGCAAAAACGCATCCGCAAAAACCTTGATGTGATCTGTGCTAACGACGTTTCGCTATCAAATCAAGGGTTTAACAGCGACAGCAACGCATTACACCTTTTTTGGCAGGATGGAGATAAAATCTTACCGCTTGAGCGTAAAGAACTCCTGGGCCAATTATTACTCGACGAGATCGTGACCCGTTATGATGAAAAAAATCGACGTTAAGATTCTGGACCCGCGCGTAGGGCAACAATTTCCGCTCCCGACGTACGCCACTTCTGGCTCTGCCGGACTTGACCTGCGTGCTTGTCTTGATGACGCCGTAGAGCTGGCGCCAGGTGCAACTACGCTGGTGCCAACCGGGTTAGCCATCCACATTGCCGATCCCTCTCTGGCGGCGGTGATGTTGCCACGTTCCGGGCTGGGCCATAAGCACGGCATCGTACTGGGCAACCTGGTCGGTCTGATTGATTCCGACTATCAAGGACAATTGATGGTATCTATCTGGAACCGTGGTCAGGACAGCTTCACGATTGAACCGGGCGAACGTATCGCGCAGATGGTATTTGTACCGGTCGTGCAGGCTGAATTTAATCTGGTGGAAGAGTTTGAAGCCACCGATCGTGGCGAAGGTGGCTTCGGCCATTCCGGGCGCAAGTAACCCGCAGAAAAGTATCCCACAGCGTAATAACGCAATAACACACCGCAAACAGCCGTTTGCGGTCGCTGTGTGGATGCCTGCCTGGCAAGAGCTTATTTTCAGGGGTATTTTGTAACATGGTAGAAAAGCAAACTGCGAAAAGGAATCGTCGCGAAGAAATACTTCAGTCTCTGGCACTGATGCTTGAGTCCAGCGATGGAAGCCAACGCATCACGACAGCGAAACTGGCAGCCTCTGTAGGCGTTTCCGAAGCGGCGTTGTATCGCCATTTTCCCAGCAAGACTCGCATGTTCGATAGTCTGATTGAGTTTATCGAAGATAGTCTGATTACCCGTATCAATCTGATCTTAAAAGATGAAAAGGACACCAGCGCACGTCTGCGTCTGATCGTTCTGCTGATTTTAGGCTTCGGTGAACGTAACCCCGGTCTGACGCGCATTCTGACCGGGCATGCGCTCATGTTTGAACAGGATCGTCTGCAAGGCCGCATTAACCAGCTTTTCGAACGTATTGAGGCCCAGTTACGCCAGGTTCTGCGCGAAAAAAGAATGCGTGAAGGCGAAGGTTACACCGTGGATGAAACACTGCTGGCCAGCCAGTTACTGGCTTTCTGCGAAGGGATGTTGTCCCGGTTTGTACGTAGCGAATTTAAGTATCGACCAACGGATGATTTTGACACCCGCTGGCCGCTGGTTGCCGCTCAATTGCAGTAACACGATTGCCGGATGGCGACTTTGTCTTATCCGGCCTGTGCAACCCGTAGGCCCGGTAAGCTTAACGCCATCGGGCAATTCCGCGACGATTAAACCCCAAACTCTTCTCGGTATGCCCGCACTGCTGCCAAATGTTCTGCCATCTCAGGCTTCTCTTCCAGATACGCAATCAGGTCTTTCAGGGTAATGATCGAAATTACCTTGCAACCATAATCACGTTCCACTTCCTGAATTGCTGAAATCTCGCCACGACCGCGTTCCTGACGATCAAGAGAAATCAGTACCCCAGCAAGCGTAGCGCCATTAGCCTGAATAATCTCCATCGACTCACGAATTGCTGTTCCCGCGGTGATAACATCATCCACCAGCATGACACGCCCCTCAAGTGCGCTACCTACCAGATTACCGCCTTCACCATGGGTCTTCGCCTCTTTACGGTTAAAGCAGTACGGTAAATCTTTATCGTGGTGTTCCGCCAGCGCAACGGCGGTGGTGGTCGCAATCGGAATACCTTTGTAGGCTGGGCCAAACAGCAAATCGAACTCGATGCCGGAATCCACCAGCGCTTCGGCATAAAAACGGCCTAGCAGTGCCAGATCGCGCCCGGTATTAAATAGCCCGGCGTTGAAGAAATAGGGGCTTTTGCGCCCGGATTTCAGCGTAAATTCGCCAAACTTTAGTACCTGCTTGCTAAGCGCAAACTCAATAAACTGGCGCTGATACGGTTTCATGGATTCGCTCCTCATCTCACTTTATTACAGACAAAAAAAAGGCGACTCTTCAGTCGCCTTTAAAATCAATTTTCTAACGCCGCCTTCTGCGTCGCTACAATGGATTCGATTCCCCCTCGGGCCAATGCCAGTAGGGTGAGAAGTTCTTCATGGCTGAACGGCTCACCTTCCGCCGTGCCCTGCACTTCAATAATGCGACCATCTTCAGTCATCACCACGTTCATGTCAGTTTCTGCGGCAGAGTCCTCAACGTACTCGAGGTCACAGAGCGCTTCACCGTTGACAATGCCCACGGAAACCGCGGCAACCATCCCTTTCATCGGGTTAGTTTTCAGCTTACCGCTCGCCACCAGTTTGTTCAGCGCATCCGCCAACGCAACGCATGCGCCAGTAATCGATGCAGTACGCGTACCGCCATCTGCCTGAATAACATCACAGTCCAGCGTAATAGTGAATTCACCGAGCGTCTTCAGGTCAACAGCAGCGCGAAGTGCGCGGGCGATCAAACGCTGGATTTCCATGGTACGGCCGCCCTGCTTACCTTTCGCCGCTTCACGGGCGTTACGGGTGTGCGTGGCGCGTGGCAGCATGCCATATTCTGCGGTGATCCAGCCCTGGCCCTGACCTTTCAGAAAACGTGGGACGCCTTCATCAATAGAAGCGGTACACAGTACTTTGGTATCACCAAATTCGACCAGCACGGAGCCTTCAGCGTGTTTTGTATAATTACGGGTCAGGGTGACGGGACGCACCTGATTGGCACTACGACCTGCTGGACGCATGATAAAATCTCCGGCTTGAAACGAATGTGGCTGCGCATTATACGGACTTCCGACGGTTATTCCTATCCTGACAAGACGTGGATGGCTATAATCCTCCCATCTCATCTTTAAAAACAGGAACGTCTATGATCCGCAGCATGACCGCCTACGCCCGGCGTGAAATCAAGGGTGAATGGGGTAGCGCAACCTGGGAGATGCGCTCGGTAAACCAGCGTTATCTGGAAACTTATTTTCGCCTGCCGGAACAGTTCCGTAGTCTCGAACCCGTGGTTCGCGAACGCATCCGCACGCGTCTGACGCGCGGTAAGATCGAATGTACGCTGCGTTTTGAGCCGGATGCCAGCGCTCAGGGCGAGCTGATTCTGAATGAAAAGCTCGCTAAACAGCTCGTGAGTGCTGCTAACTGGGTTAAAATGCAGAGTGATGAAGGTGAAATTAACCCGGTTGATATCCTGCGTTGGCCTGGCGTAATGGCAGCCCAGGAGCAAGATCTGGACGCCATTGCCGCCGAAATCCTCGCTGCGCTTGACGGTACGCTGGATGACTTTATCGTTGCGCGTGAAACCGAAGGTCAGGCGCTGAAGGCGCTGATCGAGCAGCGTCTGGAAGGCGTCAGCGCTGAAGTGACGAAGGTACGTGCGCATATGCCGGAAATTCTGCAATGGCAGCGTGAGCGTCTGGTGGCCAAACTGGAAGACGCACAGGTGCAACTGGAAAATAACCGTCTTGAGCAAGAGCTGGTGCTGATGGCACAGCGTATCGACGTGGCTGAAGAACTGGATCGCCTGGAAGCTCACGTCAAAGAAACCTACAACATTCTGAAGAAAAAAGAGGCGGTTGGCCGTCGTCTGGACTTCATGATGCAGGAATTCAACCGTGAGTCGAACACTCTGGCATCCAAGTCTATCAATGCCGAAGTGACTAACTCCGCAATTGAACTGAAAGTTTTGATCGAGCAAATGCGCGAGCAAATTCAGAACATCGAGTAATTTTGCGTACCATGCCTATGCTATCATAACGTACTAGATAGCCTGCTCAATGCAGGCTATCCGTACCTCCAGTAAGTACTGGCTTATATAAAATTGAACACTTATTTATCTGGCATATATTTGTCGTTATAAAGACTCTTCAGAATATCAACCCGAACAGCGTTGCTGCTGTTCATCTTCACGACTGTCAGTACTTCATCAGATCCCCTGAGGCGCCAGCATTCTGCCTCTATATCGCATTTTTCCTGTTTTTCATAGCCCACCATTGAGAGATATTCACTAATTTTCCACGTATCCCTGGTATCATGGAACGTCACACTCCATACATCAGCCTTAGGGCCAGAAATGTTCGTATAATTAAAGTCATATACTTGGGATATTCTCGGCATTTTTTTAAAAACCTGGGGAGTGTAATAATCATATTTGGCTTTATCAAACTCTGTATATTGTGCGTTACATGCAAGTCTCATTTTAATATTAGGCCAGAAATAAGAGCTACATATAGCTATTACCATCAGCACTATTATGACTGCCTGTTTCATATGTTTCCCTTTTTTACCAGTTAACGACCGTTCCATCTCTGGAAACTATTTTAACGTTACCAGACCTAAAGTCGCTGTAAGGTATCACTGTTCTCATGAATGAGGGTAAAACACCTTTTACAGGAAGAGCTAAAGCTGATTTCATCGGATCGGGAAATAAAATCGGTTGGAATGAGGTGTTTTTAAAAGAGCCGATTGGACCATAATAATCCCAACGTCTGAGGGCTTCCTCTTTGCTGACGGGTTGCAATAGCGGGAATGGGTTACTATATGAGACTACGCGGTAGAACCCCAGCAAATCGGATACTAAATCCTCACCACTGAAACCGCTGTCGGTGTAAAGATAAAAGGGGAAATTTGACTGTAAACCCTCAAAACGATGAGCAAGCGCCATCATCATGGAAAGCGCTATACTATATCGTTCAAATAAGCTACGCCCTTTTCTAATTCTCCATCTGATGAACTTCCCAATTATAAGCCCTCCTCTTCCCATACTTTGAGTGTATTTTACATCGTAATAATCCTTTCCTGAATGCTCGCCTTGGTGCATATCCGAGAGTAACTTTCTAACATCATCTCCTCGAGCATGTCCCATATCTATCCACCCCAAAACTTCGGTGTAGATTATCCCACTTCTTAAAATTCCAGCCTCTCTGCCATCCTGAATTCCTTCTCTGGCGCTCATATCTACCACTCCGACTGACTAAATGCTGAAGATTTTGCTGTAAATGCCCCTACACACATAGAAGCGATAGCTGAGGGGGCCATTTTTCAGAATAGAGGCCGCTGAATATCAGAGTTTACTCATGATGACTTCCCTAATGGCTTCTGGCGTGTCAACTTGTCCTATGGTCGAGGAGTAATAGCTTGATGAAATATCATACGTAGCCCGCCAGTAAACGGCGGGACTACGTGTTTTTCCCGACGTTTCGCTTCCGCCCCTTCACTTCGAATTATATTTTCTCATCGTTTATTATTACACTCCACACTTTATACAGCATGCCATAAAGCATTTCTGACAAATTCGCATTAGCTGTAGTTATTAAAATCGTTTCACCTTAGAAAATCTCAATCGTGACAATGCGCACAAATCGATAACCTTAGCCCCCAGCACAACAGGGGGAATACATGCTGTTACACGTTTTATATTTAATTGGTATTACTGCCGAAGCCATGACCGGCGCGCTTGCGGCAGGACGTCGCCGTATGGATACATTTGGCGTCATTATTATTGCCACTGCGACCGCCATTGGCGGTGGTTCAGTACGCGACATTCTTCTCGGCCACTATCCGCTTGGCTGGGTAAAGCATCCTGAATACGTCATCATTGTGGCGGCCGCTGCGGTACTCACCACCATTATTGCTCCTGTCATGCCCTACCTGCGTAAAATATTCCTTGTACTGGATGCGCTGGGCCTGGTGGTCTTTTCTATTATTGGCGCACAGGTGGCGCTGGATATGGGTCACGGGCCGATTATCGCCGTGGTCGCTGCGGTCACTACCGGCGTCTTCGGTGGCGTGTTACGCGACATGTTCTGCAAACGCATTCCGTTGGTGTTCCAGAAAGAGCTATATGCTGGCGTTTCTTTTGCCGCTGCCGTGCTTTACATCGTGCTGCAACATTACGTCTCCAGCCACGATGTGGTGGTTATCTCTACCCTACTCTTCGGTTTTACCGCCCGCTTACTGGCGCTACGCCTGAAGTTGGGCCTGCCAGTATTTTATTATCGCCATGAAGGCCATTAAGGCATAAAGCCCGTAATACGCTGAGCAGCCAGCCAGTTGCTCAGCGCTATGACCTCCCTGGCCTCCAGCCACTGAATAATCTGTCGTGCCCGGCGCTCCCCCATTAAAGGGAGTTGTCGCCAGCTTTGTTCATCACGGTCCTGCAATTGTTGCCACGAAGCATCCCGACAGGCATTCAGCGTTGCCTGTGTTAACGGTATTCCCATGGCTATAACCCAACGTGTGAACGGAAGATGGCGCGACAGGTTGAACTGATGCCACATCTTCTCCCCTTTGCTTACGCCTAATGTGGACCGGAGCTGCTCCTGAGTTAATCCGAGCCAGGAAAAGATATGTTCAAAGTGATACGTCTGATGAAGGTTACGCCATCCCGCTTCACCAATACCTTCTAATTCCAGCACTTCTTTCGCGCCCAGCCAAACCAGTCTGGCAATAAATTGCTCATAACACGCCGGCGTGGCATAAAAGCAGGTCATTGAATTGAAATGTCCCACAGGCGGCGTTGGCTTAGTGCGTTGAGTGCTACGCCAGACCACTTCGTCGATACGCGGGATCCCCTGTCCGGCCAGGCTTATCAGGATCCGATCTCCAGGCGCGATATCCCATTCATTCCAGCGGCGTACAGAGCCAATATTGACGCGTTGCACGCGTTTATCATCCAGCATGACGGGTGCCAGCAGCGCGACTACGGCAATTTTCCCACTTTTACCGACTGAAAACTGAATATCTGTGACCTCGGATACCTGAGCCACGGGCGGATATTTCCATGCCGCCAGCCAGTCTCCCTGCCCAGGTAACCAGTATCGCGCCTGCGGTTCTTTCCCCGATCGCACCACGACGCCATCCGTCACAAAAGGGAGTGTCGAAGTCCACCAACGGGTACGGGCATGCTCGACATCGTCCGCATTTTTCACGGGCTGGGTATAGCGTTGCGTGAAACTGAACCCAGCGGCAGTGAGTTGTTCCAGCCTTTCCGACATGACCGCCGGACCATCAGGCCAGGCCCAGATGAAAATAGCCAACGAACGTAACAATTCCGGGTTGCTCTGGCGCATCATCATTCCAGCGACCTTTGAGCGGGCGTTCATTCCCCCACTCTGTTGCTGGATATGCCCTTCCTGCTGTAAAAATATCTCGCCCTGCAACGTACTGTTTGCCAGCAGACCATTGGTCGTGTGTGGTACGGAAGGTATCCGCAGCACCTTTTGCGTCCAGTCTTCACCTTTCAGGCCATTACCTCGGCTAATCGCTCTTACCAGATTGCCATTGCGATAGACCAGCGTGACCGCCACGCCGTCGACCTTTGGTTGTACCCAGAGATCGCTGCGCACACGCATCCATTGCTGTAACGCTTGCTTATCTGCCAGCTTACGGACCCCCGTGTGAGGCACTGGATGTGAGACTGTGCCACTGATTGGGGGCGCAGACAGATCAGGTGGAGCTTCATCGCCAAAACAGCGCTGCCATTGGATGAGTTGCGCATTGAGCTGGTCATAAACGCCGTCATCAACGGCGCTGACCCCTTGTTTCCAGTAACTGTCATTCCACCGTGTTATCTGTTGCTGTAATCGTGAAATTTCCTCGCTTGCCCGAGCTGGAGACCAGACAGGGCATACCGCCCAGACCGGCAAATTCCAGAACAGTAAAACTATGCCAAGGCATTTCCATAGCCCCATATTGCCTCCGCTAACCAATGTGTTTCCCGGCAGGTATAGCGCGGAGTGCAAGCGAAACAGAGCGACAAAAATTCATCGTGCGAGCAGGCTTCCTGACATTTTCACGTGTTGCTGCAAATTGCCGGTAAAACAGGAAACGGGTACGCAAAACGCAATAAACATGCGCAAAAAGTGTGACAAAGGCTACGTCACATAGCGGCTACGTGTATAATAAGCCCGTATGTAGGCTCTCTTTCGACAATCACATACATTAAGATACTCATGGCTCAAGGCACGCTTTATATTGTTTCTGCCCCCAGTGGCGCGGGTAAATCCAGCCTGATTCAGGCTTTATTAAAGACCCAACCGTTGTATGACACCCAGGTTTCTGTTTCACACACCACGCGCGCGCCGCGCCCGGGGGAAGTGCATGGTGAACACTATTTCTTTGTGAACCATGACGAATTCAGAGCCATGATTGGCAGAGACGCGTTTCTGGAACACGCTGAGGTTTTCGGTAATTACTACGGCACTTCGCGTGAGGCCATTGAGCAAGTATTAGCATCCGGCGTAGACGTCTTTTTAGATATCGACTGGCAAGGTGCGCAGCAAATTCGTGAAAAAATGCCGCATGCGCGCAGTATTTTTATTTTGCCGCCCTCTAAGATTGAGCTGGACCGCCGTCTTCGTGGTCGAGGTCAGGATAGCGAAGACGTGATCGCAAAACGTATGGCGCAAGCTGTTGCAGAAATGAGCCATTACGCCGAATATGATTATCTTATTGTGAACGATGATTTCGATACCGCCCTGGGCGATTTGAAAACCATCATTCGCGCCGAACGTCTGCGCATGAGCCGCCAAAAGCAGCGTCATGACGCTTTAATCAGCAAACTGTTGGCAGACTGAACCCACATTCAGTATCATGCCCAGTCATTTCTTCACCTGTGGAGCATTTTAAGTATGGCACGCGTAACTGTTCAGGACGCTGTAGAGAAAATTGGTAACCGTTTTGACCTGGTACTGGTCGCCGCGCGTCGCGCTCGTCAGATGCAGGTAGGCGGAAAGGATCCGCTCGTACCGGAAGAAAACGATAAAACTACCGTTATCGCGCTGCGCGAAATCGAAGAAGGTCTGATCAACAACCAGATCCTCGACGTACGTGAGCGCCAGGAACAGCAAGAGCAGGAAGCCGCTGAATTACAAGCCGTTACCGCTATTGCTGAAGGTCGTCGTTAATCACAAAGCGGGTCGCCCTTGTATCTGTTTGAAAGCCTGAATCAGCTGATTCAAAACTACCTGCCGGAAGACCAGATTAAGCGTCTTCGGCAGGCGTATCTCGTTGCACGTGACGCTCACGAGGGCCAGACACGTTCAAGCGGTGAACCTTATATCACGCACCCGGTAGCGGTAGCCTGCATTCTGGCCGAGATGAAACTCGACTACGAAACGCTGATGGCTGCGCTGCTGCATGACGTGATTGAAGATACCCCAGCCACCTACCAGGACATGGAACAGCTTTTTGGTAAAAGCGTTGCAGAACTGGTAGAAGGGGTATCTAAGCTTGATAAGCTTAAGTTTCGCGATAAGAAAGAGGCGCAAGCTGAAAACTTTCGCAAGATGATTATGGCGATGGTGCAGGATATCCGCGTCATTCTCATCAAACTTGCCGACCGTACCCACAATATGCGCACGCTGGGCTCATTACGCCCCGATAAGCGCCGCCGCATCGCCCGTGAAACCCTCGAAATCTACAGTCCGCTGGCGCATCGTTTAGGTATTCATCACATTAAAACCGAGCTGGAAGAGCTGGGTTTTGAAGCGCTGTACCCGAACCGCTATCGCGTGATTAAAGAAGTGGTAAAAGCCGCCCGCGGCAACCGCAAAGAGATGATTCAAAAAATCCTCTCGGAGATCGAAGGGCGTTTGCAGGAAGCAGGCATTCCGTGTCGCGTAAGCGGTCGCGAGAAACACCTGTACTCGATCTACTGCAAAATGGTGCTCAAAGAGCAGCGTTTTCATTCGATCATGGACATTTACGCTTTCCGCGTCATCGTTCATGACTCCGATACCTGCTATCGCGTACTCGGCCAGATGCACAGCCTGTACAAACCGCGTCCAGGTCGCGTGAAAGACTATATCGCCATTCCCAAAGCGAACGGATATCAGTCTTTGCATACCTCAATGATCGGCCCGCACGGCGTGCCTGTTGAAGTACAAATTCGTACCGAAGACATGGACCAGATGGCGGAGATGGGGGTCGCGGCACACTGGGCGTACAAAGAGCATGGCGAAACCAGCACCACGGCACAAATCCGCGCACAACGCTGGATGCAAAGCCTGCTGGAATTGCAGCAAAGCGCCGGTAGCTCGTTTGAATTTATTGAAAGCGTTAAATCTGATCTCTTCCCGGATGAGATTTATGTTTTCACACCGGAAGGGCGCATTGTCGAGCTGCCTGCCGGTGCGACACCTGTCGACTTCGCCTACGCGGTACATACCGATATCGGTCATGCCTGCGTTGGCGCACGTGTCGACAGACAGCCTTATCCGCTTTCCCAACCGCTGTTTAGCGGTCAGACCGTTGAAATCATTACCGCGCCGGGCGCCCGGCCGAATGCGGCATGGCTCAACTTCGTCGTCAGCTCGAAAGCACGAGCAAAAATTCGCCAACTGCTGAAAAACCTTAAGCGCGATGATTCCGTCAGTCTGGGGCGTCGACTGCTTAACCATGCCCTGGGTGGTAGCCGTAAACTGGCTGAAATCCCGCAGGAAAGTATCCAGCGTGAGCTTGAGCGTATGAAGCTCGCTACGCTTGACGATCTGTTAGCGGAAATCGGTCTGGGCAACGCCATGAGCGTGGTGGTAGCGAAAAACCTTCAGCAGGGCGAAGCATCGGCGAACGTTCCTGCGCAATCTGGTCATGGTCATTTGCCGATCAAAGGCGCAGACGGCGTACTGATCACCTTTGCCAAATGCTGTCGTCCAATTCCTGGCGATCCGATCATTGCCCACGTCAGTCCGGGTAAAGGTCTGGTGATTCACCATGAGTCCTGCCGTAACATTCGTGGCTACCAGAAAGAGCCAGAGAAATTTATGGCGGTGGAATGGGATAAAGAGACAGAGCAGGAATTCATCACCGAAATTAAGGTGGACATGTTTAACCACCAGGGTGCTCTGGCGAACCTGACGGCGGCAATCAACACGACGACCTCCAATATTCAAAGTCTGAATACTGAAGAGAAAGACGGTCGTGTTTATAGCGCCTTTATTCGCCTGACCGCTCGCGATCGCGTGCATCTGGCGAATATTATGCGCAAAATCCGCGTCATGCCGGACGTGATTAAAGTCACCCGCAACCGAAACTAGAGATATGAACTCAAAACGCTATGAGCGCATTTGCGAAATGCTTGCCAGGCGTCAGCCCGATCTGACCGTCTGCATGGAGCAGGTCCATAAACCTCATAACGTTTCTGCGATCATTCGTACCGCAGACGCAGTCGGCGTACACGAAGTCCACGCCGTCTGGCCGGGTAGTCGTATGCGTACCATGGCCTCTTCTGCCGCGGGCAGTAACAGTTGGGTGCAGGTTAAAACCCACCCGACCATTAGCGATGCGGTTACGCAGTTAAAAAGCCAGGGCATGCAGGTTCTGGCGACCCACCTCTCTGATAAAGCCGTCGATTTCCGCGAGATTGATTACACGCGACCGACCTGCATCCTGATGGGCCAGGAAAAAACCGGCATTACTCAGGAAGCACTCGCTCTGGCGGACCAGGACATCATCATTCCGATGATTGGCATGGTGCAGTCACTGAACGTTTCAGTTGCCTCTGCGCTGATTCTGTACGAAGCACAGCGTCAGCGACAAAATGCTGGCATGTACCGACGAGAAAACAGCATGTTGCCGGAAGATGAACAGCAGCGCTTGCTGTTTGAAGGCGGTTATCCGGTGCTGGCGAATGTCGCTAAGCGCAAAGGACTTCCCTACCCTCACGTAAACACGCAGGGCGAAATTGAAGCCGATGCAACGTGGTGGGCCACTATGCAGTCTGCGAAATAATCGCGATGAAAGGCCGTTTACTGGATGCCATCCCGCTCAACTCTCTGACGGGCGTTGGCGCAGCACAAAGCAGTAAACTGGCGAAAATTGGCTTGCACACCGTGCAGGACCTCCTGCTCCACCTCCCTCTGCGCTACGAAGACCGTACTCATCTGTACCCCATTGGCGAACTGCTGCCGGGCGTCTATGCCACCGTTGAAGGCGAAGTGCTGAACTGCAATATCACTTTTGGTGGCCGCCGGATGATGACCTGCCAGATAAGCGATGGCTCCGGCATTCTCACTATGCGCTTCTTCAACTTCAGCGCAGCAATGAAAAACAGCCTCGCCACCGGGCGTCGGGTACTGGCCTATGGCGAGGCGAAACGTGGCAAGTACGGCGCAGAAATGATCCACCCGGAATACCGCGTACAGGGCGATCTCAGCACGCCGGAACTGCAGGAAACGCTCACGCCGGTGTATCCGACCACGGAAGGCGTTAAGCAGGCAACGCTGCGCAAGTTGACCGATCAGGCGCTGGATCTGCTCGATACCTGCGCCATTGCCGAGTTGCTCCCTCCGGAGTTACTACAAGGCATGATGAGCCTGCCGGAAGCGTTGCGCACATTACACCGTCCGCCGCCGACGTTACAGCTTAGCGACCTTGAAACCGGACAACACCCGGCTCAGCGACGCCTGATTCTGGAAGAACTCCTGGCGCACAATCTCAGCATGCTGGCGCTTCGCGCCGGGGCGCAACGTTTTCACGCCCAACCGCTGAGCCCTGACAATCGGCTGAAAGATCAACTGCTGGCGGCGCTCCCCTTTAAACCAACCGGCGCACAGGCCCGGGTCACTGCCGAAATTGAACGCGATATGGCGCTGGATGTCCCAATGATGCGCCTGGTGCAGGGCGATGTCGGTTCCGGTAAAACGCTGGTTGCAGCACTTGCCGCCCTGCGTGCGATTGCGCATGGTAAGCAGGTGGCGCTGATGGCCCCCACTGAATTACTGGCTGAACAGCACGCAAATAATTTCCGCAACTGGTTCGAACCTTTGGGCGTTGAAGTGGGTTGGCTGGCGGGTAAGCAAAAAGGTAAAGCACGCCAGGCACAGCAGGAAGCCATCACCAGCGGTCAGGTGCAGATGATTGTCGGCACACACGCAATTTTCCAGGAACAAGTTCAGTTCAACGGGCTGGCGCTGGTGATTATCGACGAACAGCACCGTTTTGGCGTGCATCAGCGTCTGGCGCTGTGGGAGAAAGGCCAGCAGCAGGGTTTCCACCCACACCAGCTCATTATGACCGCCACCCCGATCCCGCGTACGCTGGCCATGACCGCCTATGCCGATCTCGACACGTCTGTCATTGACGAACTGCCGCCGGGGCGTACGCCGGTCACCACAGTGGCGATTCCCGACACCCGCCGTAGCGATATCATTGACCGTGTGCGCAACGCCTGCACCCACGAAGGGCGTCAGGCGTACTGGGTTTGTACACTAATCGAAGAGTCTGATTTATTAGAAGCGCAGGCGGCAGAAGCCACGTGGGAAGAACTTAAGCTTGCCTTACCAGAGCTGAATATTGGCCTGGTGCATGGGCGCATGAAGCCCGCCGAGAAGCAGTCGGTGATGGCCGCCTTTAAGCAGGGTGAATTACATCTGCTGGTCGCCACCACGGTGATTGAAGTGGGTGTGGACGTGCCGAACGCCAGCCTGATGATCATTGAAAACCCGGAGCGATTAGGCCTGGCGCAGTTGCACCAGTTGCGTGGCCGCGTAGGCCGCGGCGCCGTGGCTTCCCACTGCGTCCTGCTCTACAAATCGCCGCTGTCAAAAACGGCGCAGAAACGCCTGCAGGTTCTGCGGGACAGCAATGACGGGTTCGTGATTGCACAAAAAGATTTAGAGATCCGCGGACCCGGCGAGCTGTTAGGTACGCGCCAGACCGGAACGGCAGAATTCAAAGTAGCGGATTTATTGCGCGATCAGGCCATGATTCCGGAAGTTCAGCGTATAGCCCGCCATATTCACGAACGTTATCCGCAACAGGCTGCCGCGCTGATAGAGCGCTGGATGCCGGAAACCGAACGTTACTCCAACGCATAATCGATTTATCGCGGCGGATGTTACTCCGCCGCACAGCCGTTATTGCGCAAAAATCGGCAGCAGCAGATACAGCTTAATCACTAACGCGTTGACGATATCGATAAAGAACGCCCCCACCATCGGCACCACCAGAAACGCCATATGGGATGGCCCGAAACGTTCGGTAATTGCCTGCATGTTAGCAATCGCCGTTGGCGTCGCGCCGAGCCCAAAACCGCAGTGGCCGGCTGCCAGTACAGCGGCATCGTAGTTTTTGCCCATCATGCGCCAGGTAACAAATACCGCGTACAACGCCATAAAAATCGTCTGCACAACCAGTATCGCCAGCATCGGCAGCGCCAGAGATGCCAGCTCCCACAGTTTCAGGCTCATCAGCGCCATCGCCAGGAACAGCGACAGGCTCACGTTGCCCAGCACTGAAACCGCCCGTTCGAACACCCGATAAAAGCCCATGAGCGCCAGGCCATTACTGAGGATCACACCAACAAACAGCACGCAGACGAAGGTCGGCAGTTCGAGCACCGTTCCGACCAGCATTTGCGCAACGATTTTACCTACCGTCAGACAGATAGCGATCAGCGCGATAGTTTCAATCAGCACCAGCGAGGTGATTATGCGTCCAACGTCCGGCTTTTCAAACGCGGTCGGTACAGCCTGATCGTCCGGCATACCGTCAGGCGTGGTGGAGTGTTTAACCAGATAGCGCGCCACCGGGCCGCCAATCAGCCCCCCCAACACCAGACCAAAGGTTGCGCAAGCCATTGCAACTTCAGTCGCATTGGTAAAACCGTAGCGCTCAATAAACAACTTGCTCCACGCAGCCCCGGTTCCGTGTCCGCCAGAGAGCGTGATCGAACCGGCAATCAGGCCCATCAACGGATCCAGGCCCAGCAGGCTCGCCATACCGATACCGATGGCGTTCTGCATCAACAGCAGTCCCACAACGACAATCAGAAAAACACCCACCACGCGGCCACCGGCGCGCAGGCTGGCGATATTAGCGTTCAGGCCGATGGTAGCGAAGAACGCCAGCATCAGCGGATCGCGCAGGGTCATATCGAAGTTTACTTCCCAGCCCATGCTTTTTTTCAGCACCAGCAACGCAATCGCCACCAGCAATCCACCGGCTACAGGTTCGGGAATGGTGTATTTTTTCAGGAAGGAGACAGACTGGACGAGCTTACGTCCCAGCAGCAATACAAGGGTTGCCGCAACCAGAGTAGATAACGTATCGAGATAAAACATTTACAGCTCCATTAGTGCGTTTAGCACAATCACGCACGATGCATTCCAGACCGATTTTTTAGCTCTTATTGAGTTTTCGGGGTGGATTTTAAGCAGAAAATGATGAAAAGTTATATAAAAAAGTTTGTTTATCCGTTTTAAATATTAAGAATAACTGCTGGCAAACGTTTGCTTTTCCGCCCTGGTCAGATAAAATCACCGCTTTTCCACCATGGGATTGCCTCTGATGTCCGTTAACGCCGTAGAGTCAACAAATGCGCAACCGGTTGCGCAGACTCACAACAGTGAACTGATTTACCGTCTTGAAGATCGCCCCCCGTTAGCCCAGACCCTGTTTGCCGCCTGTCAGCACCTGCTGGCCATGTTCGTCGCGGTGATCACCCCGGCGCTGTTAATTTGCCAGGCGCTCGGTTTGCCGGCTCAGGATACTCAACACATTATCAGTATGTCGCTGTTCGCTTCCGGCGTAGCTTCTATCATTCAGATCAAAGCCTGGGGGCCGGTTGGTTCCGGGCTGTTATCTATTCAGGGCACCAGCTTTAATTTTGTTGCGCCGCTGATTATGGGTGGCACGGCGCTAAAAACCGGTGGCGCAGATGTCCCAACCATGATGGCGGCCCTGTTTGGTACGCTGATGTTAGCGAGCTGCACTGAAATGGTTATCTCGCGTGTACTGCACCTGGCGCGGCGTATTATTACCCCGTTGGTCTCAGGCGTGGTGGTGATGATTATCGGCCTGTCGCTGATTCAGGTGGGTCTGACGTCGATTGGCGGTGGTTATGCCGCAATGAGCGATAACACCTTTGGCGCACCGAAGAATTTACTGCTGGCTGGCGTTGTGCTGGCGCTGATCATCCTGCTTAACCGCCAACGCAACCCGTACCTGCGCGTTGCGTCCCTGGTGATTGCGATGGCGGCAGGCTACCTGCTGGCATGGTTTATGGACATGCTGCCGCAAAATACCGCACCGGTAAGCCAGGACCTGATCATGGTGCCAACGCCGCTGTATTATGGCCTCGGTATCGACTGGAGCTTACTGCTGCCGCTGATGCTGGTCTTTATGATTACGTCGCTGGAAACCATCGGTGATATTACGGCGACCTCCGATGTTTCCGAACAGCCGGTTTCTGGTCCGCTGTATATGAAACGCCTGAAAGGCGGCGTGCTGGCGAACGGTCTAAACTCGTTTGTTTCCGCCGTGTTCAATACCTTCCCGAACTCTTGTTTTGGTCAGAACAATGGGGTCATTCAGTTAACGGGCGTAGCCAGTCGTTACGTCGGTTTTGTGGTGGCACTGATGCTGATAGCATTGGGCCTGTTCCCGGCAGTTAGCGGTTTTGTACAGCATATTCCTGAACCGGTATTGGGCGGCGCAACCTTGGTAATGTTCGGTACTATCGCCGCATCTGGCGTGCGTATTGTCTCTCGCGAGCCGCTGAACCGCCGCGCTATTTTAATTATTGCGCTGTCGCTGGCCGTTGGCCTGGGCGTCTCCCAGCAGCCGCTGATTCTGCAATTTGCCCCGGATTGGGTGAAAAATCTGCTCTCCTCAGGCATTGCCGCAGGCGGTATCACCGCTATCGTTCTGAATCTGGTGTTCCCACCAGAGAAGCAATAAGCAAAATGCGGCGTTGGTTCTGAATCAACGCCGCTGTAACGCTCTTTCACCATTCCTGCCTTGAGCATTGCCTCTAAATCGTGCATAACTTGACTATGTGCACTTCGCGGGATGGAAGACCATGAAATTTATTGGAAAGCTGCTTCTTTACGTGCTGATCGCCTGTGCAGTGGCGATTCTCGGCCTTTATTTTCTACTGCAAACCCGTTGGGGCGCAGAGCACGTCAGCGCCTGGGTCTCAGAGAACAGCAGCTATCATCTGGCATTTGATGCTATCGATCACCGGTTTTCTTCCCCTTCCCATATTCTGCTGGAAAACGTCACCTTTGGTCGCGATGGTCAGCCCGCAACGCTGGTCGCTAAAACGGTCGATATTGGGCTGAGCAGTCGCCAAATCACCGACCCGCGGCACGTAGACACTATCCTCTTGCAAAACGGCACGCTGAATCTTTCCCAGCAAACCGCACCGCTACCGTTCCAGGCCGATCGCCTGCAGTTACAGGATATGGCGCTCAACAGCCCCGGTAGCGAGTGGAACCTGAGCGCCCAGCGCGTGAACGGCGGCGTGATTCCCTGGAGCCCTGAGGCAGGTAAAATTCTCGGCAGCAAAGCACAAATTCAGCTCAGCGCCAGCTCATTGACGCTGAACGATGTCCCAACCACCAACGTATTGATTGAAGGCAGCATTGACCATGGTCGGGTGACGCTAAGTAATATTGGCGCAGACGTCGCGCGTGGCGCATTAACCGGCGTGGCGCAGCGCAATACCGACGGTAGCTGGGTGGTAGAGAATCTGCGCCTGAACGATATCCGGCTGCAAAGTGACAAATCGCTGGCCGACTTTTTTGCGCCGCTAACCACTATTCCATCCTTGCAAATTGGTCGTCTGGAAGTGACGGATGCCCGTCTGCAAGGTCCTGACTGGGCGGTCACGGACCTTGATCTGAGCTTGCGCAACATGACGTTTAGCAAAGATGACTGGCAAACACAGGAAGGAAAACTGTCGATGAACGCCAGCGAGTTTATCTACGGTTCACTGCATTTCTTCGATCCGATTCTGAACGCCGAGTTCTCGCCGCAGGGCATTGCGCTGCGCCAGTTCACGACCCGCTGGGAAGGGGGAATGCTCAGAACATCCGGAAACTGGATGCGTAACAACAAAGCGCTGGTTCTCGACGATGCCGCGATTGCCGGCCTGGAATATACGCTACCGGAAAACTGGAAACAGCTATGGATGAAGCCTCTGCCAGCCTGGCTAAACAGCCTGACGCTGAAGAAATTCAGCGCCAGCCGTAATCTGGTGATCGACATTGACCCGGCCTTCCCGTGGCAACTCACCGCACTGGACGGTTACGGCGCTAACCTCGGGCTGGTACAGAACAACCAGTGGGGGATCTGGAGCGGTAACACCACGCTCAACGCCGCTGCTGCCACCTTTAATCGCACCGACGTGCGCCGTCCTTCGCTGGCGCTAACGGCGAACGGCAGTACCATCAATATCAGTGAACTAAGCGCCTATACAGAAAAAGGGCTGCTGGAGGCCACCGCCAGCATTTCGCAACTGCCTCAGCGTCAGGCACAGGTCAGCCTGAACGGGCGCGGCGTGCCAATGACCATCCTGCAACAGTGGGGCTGGCCAGCACTGCCGCTTTCCGGCGACGGTAACATTCAACTCACCGCCAGCGGCAACATTCAGGCCGATACGCCGCTCAAGCCCACAGTCAACGGTCAGTTACATGCGGTGAATGCAGAGAAACAGCAGGTCACGCAGACCATGCAGGCGGGTGTGGTATCAGGTAGTAACGTTGCCTCACCCGTTACGCAGTGATTATTGCCCGGTGGCGCTTCGCTTACCGGGCCTACCGCTCATAAACGCTTATATTCACTGCATAACAACCACTTCACCGGCTCGTCTTCTTCTATCGTCGGGAAACGACCGCCCGGTTCAAGGAAGTGATTGTCATGCTGGTCGTCATTGACCATCGAGATTTCCCAGCCCAGAACAAAGGCTTTCTCAGCCCAGAAACGATGATACAGTCGCGGCGGCAGACACACACCCTGCCCCGGTTTTAGCACCAACGTATCACCGGATTTAACGGTACGCCGCTGACCATCGACGCTAACCTCAACAATGCGCCGGGTGTCATACCCGTCATCGGGCGTGGACCACGCCAGCTGCATACACAAATCACCGCCGCCGCGGTTAACGATATCTTCCATCTTATGGCGATGAAAATGCCACGGTGTTTGTTGTTCCTGCTGAATTTGCAGCATCTTTTCGGCATACGGTTTGGGGTAATCGGCTGACCCCATCAGACCATTGCGCAATGTCAGTAACGTCAGCCCGGTTTGCGCAAAATCCCTGCGTCCAAAGTCGGTAACGTCCCAGCCCAGTTGGAGATCGCGCACTTCACGCCACAAAGAGTGGTCCTGTTGTCGCCAGGCGTCGACCGTTAAATACGCAAAATCAGGCAGACAGACCCGAAAGGTCTCGGCGATGGCATGCGCTTTATCGATGACATAATTAATATGTGAACGCTTCATTGCACTTTTCCTTGTTGCGAAAGAGGCGGGTCACCCCGCCTGCATGCCGTTAGTAAAGTGACGCTTTGCCGGTTGAGCCAAACAGTTTCATTTTGTGGCGAATCACGTCCCGCGCGGCGCTGATGGCTTCCGGGTAGATGACGTTCGGGTCCCACCAGGTCTCTTTTGCCAGGATTTCGCGGACTTTCTGGAAGTAGGCATATTTCATATCGCTGGAAATGTTGATTTTGCCCACGCCGAGCGTAACGGATTCAGCGATTTCCGCATCCGGATTCGCGGAACCTCCGTGCAGCACCAGCGGAATGTCCACCCGCCCGGCGATATCGCGCAGGATGTTCATTTGCAGCTCTGGCTGCATCCCTTTCGGGTAGATCCCGTGCGCGGTACCAATCGCCACTGCCAGCGTATCGGCCCCGGTACGGGCGATAAAATCCTGCGCCTGGGCGGGATCGGTGTAAGTAACCTTCGACACGCCGCCTTCCACGGACGTTCCGGTCTGACCAATCGTACCCAGCTCACCTTCAACCGAAACGCCTACCGCATGCGCCAGCTTGACCACTTCACGGGTCAACGCCACGTTCTCTTCATACGGCAGCAGCGAGCCATCAATCATCACCGAGGTAAATCCACACTGAATTGCCCGCAGGACATGCTCTACCGAAGCGCCGTGATCCAGATGCAAAGTAAAGGGGACCGGGCTACGCAGGGTGATATCTCGCACATAGCTAAAGAACGCATCGCCGAGGAAATCATGTTCGCTGGGGTGAATGGAGATAATCGCTGGGGTGTTGGTCGCTTCCGCTTCTTCCACCACCGCACGCACAAAGCAGCTATCTGCTACGTTGAATGCGCCGATGGCAAAACCGTGCTGACGGGTCGGTTGCAGTAATTCTTTCATCGAAACTAACATGTTAATTCTCCAGTTTCAGGGTGTAGAAAGCCCTGCCAATGCGTCATCGCAGAGGCATAAAAGGCGTTACAGAAAATGAATCAGGCCTGGTCGATAGCGCCGCTGGCCTGTAGATATGGAATAATGGCTTCCTCGCAGGCCTGCTCCATCAGGGCCAGGGCATCAACAAGTTCGCAGGATGTGTCGCGACACAAGGTGTGCAATAGCGCGGCCTTTCCGGCTTCGAAGACCGCCGCGCCAACATTAATCTTGGCGACGCCAAACGTCGGGCAACGCTGTAGCTGGTCAAACGGCGTCCCGCTACCGCCATGCAGCGCCAGCGGCACCGTTGATAAACGGGCAATTTCCTCCAGCCGTTGAAAATCAATGGCTGGCGTTACGCCCGGCGCGTACATACCGTGCGCCGTACCGACCGACACCGCCAGTAAATCAATCCCGGTCTGTTGGATAAATGGCTCCACGTCAGCGGCCTGAGTCATCAAATCAGCGTTAGCGGCATGGTCATAGCGCGGGGCGTCGGCCAGGTGGCCCAGCTCGCCTTCCACGCACAGAGAAACGCTGGCTGCGAGCTCGACCACCGCCCGGGTCTGGCGAATGTTTTCTTCCAGCGCAAAGGCGGAGGCGTCGATCATTAACCCGCTGAATCCGGCGCGAAAAGCCTGGCGAATGCGTACAGGATCCTTTCCATGATCTAACGCCAGCGCGATCGGCACCGAAGCTTCCTCTGCCAGCGCTTTGACCACCGCCACCGCTATCGGTGCCGGAAAATGGTCCAGATGCCCCTGATACAGATTCAGAATAATGGGCGCACGGTGTTTCTCTGCCACCCGCACCGCCGCACGGGCGCTTTCCAGGTTCATACAGTTGATAGCCAGCAGCGCATACCGCCCGCGCCAGGCTTTCGTCACCATGCTTTTCATATCGGCAAACATACGGCCTCCGGTTATTCCAGGGTGAAGGTGATCTCTTCGTCTTTCAGCTTTTGATCGCTGAGCTCATCAAACTCTTCGTCACGCTCGGTCACCGGTTTCTTCCACAGCGATAGCATGACGCCGCAAATCACCGTCCCGATCCCCAGCGCCAGGCAAAACAGCAGCGGATGCGTAAAGAGTGGAACCACAAACATGCCGCCGTGCGGTACCGGGCTTTCGACGCCCCATACCATAATCAGGCCACCCGCTATCGCCGAGGCCACCACGCAGGAGCCCACCACGCGCAGCAGATCACGCGCCGCAATCGGAATAACCCCTTCGGTTATCATGCAGATCCCCATCGGGAATGCCGCTTTCAGCGCCTCACGTTCCGCACGGGTGTACTTGTGACGCGTGAGCAGGAAGGAGAGCGTAATGCCGAACGGAGGGATTATCGAACCGACAAACTTCACCGCTTCGGGGCCATACACGCCGCTGACCAGCATGCCGTCAGCGAACAGTGACATGGTTTTATTCACCGGACCGCCGAAGTCGAATGTCGCCATTGCGCCGAGAATGGCCCCCATCAGGAAGCGTGACCCGCCTTGCATGGACTCCAGCAGATGAATTAGCGCGTCCTGCAGCCAGGCTATCGGCTTGCCAATCAGCGTCATCATCAGCAACCCGCCGATGATGGTGCTCAATACGGGCAGCACCATGATGGGCATCAGACCCTGCATCGACTGCGGTAAACGGATATAGCGTTTGAGCAGCAGGACGGTATAGCCAACCAGAAAGCCGCCCAGCATCCCGCCAATAAAACCGGTATGAATTTCGCCGCAGACAAAGCCGACAATCAGACCCGGCGCAAATCCGGGGCGATCGGCAATGGAGTACGCAATCGCCGCGCTAATCAGCGGCACGATTAACCCCATCCCCCAGCCGCCAATCTGATTGAGCATCCAGGGGATAGTTCCTGTTTTTTCGCCCACGTTAGTACCGCCAAGTATTTGTCCGAGGGCAATACAGATCCCGGCGGCTACAATTAACGGGATCATCCACGAGATCCCCGTTAATAAATGTTTTTTTATTTCCTGAGATAGCGGAATTTTATTTTCACTCATGTGAAATCCCTCCAGAATGAGGATCGCTACTGGTTATTATTAACTAATGATTTTTCGACCTTTTCAAGAAACTGAATGGGCGATTTTATGACAATTTCGGTTTTTACTCGCACAATACGTTTGTTTGAGAAGCGTTCCTCCCCTTTTATTTTGACATCGACGGCAAGAATCACGACATCCGCGGCAGAAATATCATCTGCCAGCAGTTCGTTTTCCGTACCGATGGTGCCCTGGGTTTCAACTTTTATATTATGCCCAAGCGCTTTAGCACCTTTTATTAATTTTTCACGGGCAATATAGGTGTGCGCAATACCCGCCGTACAGGCGGCAACACAAACAATATTCATAACATGCTCCACATTTTATTTAGCAGACGTTGGATTCAGCATATTGGCTAAACAGCTCAATAATTTTCTGTGGACTACTTTCAACTAAGAGTTGTTCAATAATGTCATCATCCGCTAGCGCGCCGGCAACCTGCGAGAGCAGACGAATATGAGTAGTGTTTTGATCTTCAAGACGTACGGCAAACAGAATGATGCAGCGCACATTGCTGCCGTCCAGGGTTTCCCAGGGAATATCCTGACGGGTACGACCAATCGCCAGGGTGGTATTAACCACCGCCGAGGATTTCCCGTGGGGGATCGCAATATGATTTTCGAAGCCGGTCGAGCCTTCGGATTCACGCTGCCAGACATCCTGAATAAACGTTTCCCGGCAGCTAATTGCCCCATCCTTTTGCAGAATATCAGTAAGTTCCTCAATAGCCTCCGTTTTGTTCGTAGCCTTCATATCCAAAATAACGCGATTTGTATTGAGAATTTTCGTGATGTCCATCAATCATACCTCATGGAGTTCAGACATTAATTTTCAACGACCAGCGACGTCGCCCGATGTAATTTTTCCGTAATAACCGTTTCCGTTACCCGCTTAATATCCGCATCATTGAAAAAGGCGGTGACATAGACGACCGGCATGGCAATGGCGGGTAAATTAATGGTCGATACCACCAGCTCAATATCGTCCGTCAGTACGGAGGGCAAACTGCCAGCTGACACCACGCCGACAATTGTCCAGTCCGGAAAGGCGCGCAGAATGCGGCTCTTGAGTAAATGCGAAGTGCCAATCCCGGTTGAGCAGACTAACAACACCCGCTTACGCGCTATCTGGCGCTCCATTGCTGCCTGAAAATGGACGGTTAAGTATCCCACCTCATCTTCCGAAACGGCCCGCTCGCCCCAACCGCAAAATACCCGATTCACCGCACATTGGGTCAGACGCCAGACGTCCTGCAACTCGCCTTTGATATCCTCCAGTAGCGGATTACGAATGCGGATCTGGTAGTTCAGGCGGTTAATCAGCGGCTTAATATGGATCAGCAACCCGTCATACAGTGCAGTATCCTGGCTGAGATCGCTGTCGACCATCTCGGCGAAGATGGCAATCAGTCGATGGGTAATCAAGCGCGCTTCGTCGCTGGAGTGCATATGACCAATCACGCTCACATCATTATGTTCCTCAATCACCACGCCGGACGAGATAATGTATTGATAGATAAACCAGACCTCGTCTTCCGGCAGCGGGTGAGCGATACGTTTTTCGATATGCTGAATCATACGACTGGCAATAGAAAAAATATTCTCGTCGCATGAGGTGATGTTTTCATCTTTTCTCGGCAGCGCATTTCCGCGTGTGATGCGGTACATCATGATCAAAATATGGGTGAAGATATTGACGTAATAAGGCTCCCCCAATGACCAACACAGGTCGTTCTCCATTTCCTGCAGCAGCATCTGGACAAATAAAACGTCTTCCTCGCCGAAGTAATGCACCAACGCTTTATAGCTGCCGGGATCAAGACGCGAATACACCATGCTGCCGGGTTCATTATGGTTAATCACACCGTTAATCAGCGATGCCATCGCCTGGCGCACGCTGCTCTCACTACCTTCAATGTGCGTGCCGCTTTGACTGCGGATAAGCGATAACCCCAATGGCGTTATCCAGGATTCAATCACTTTCAGATCGTTAACAATCGATGCGCTACTAATAAAATAACGCTCAGATAATTTACTGATCGACGTTTCATGCGGCGTTTCGCTTAATAATTGCGATGCTATCTTAACGCGCCGCGAATTACTCATCATACCGTCAGTATCATCACCCTCGTTCCCTAATAACTGGTCCAGATACAAAAGGTCTGTAATATTATCGGCACTTAATATTACGCCTGCGCCAGTACGTTTATCGATGGCTATTTTCCATTCCGCTAACCATGGTTCCAGTAACCGCAGATCGCGCTGCACGGTTTTCTCTGAAACCGATAAATATTCGGCAATTTTCAGCAGCGTGACATATTCCTTCCGGGACAGGAGGAATTTTAATAATCTGTTTTGTCGCGAGGTAATCATTTGCATTATTTACCCTTATCACACACCAGATTAAATATCTAAAGAAGCGTTTATGCTCCACGTGTAATCCGTGATGATAAATATAAGAGGACTACGATGCGCCAACAATACTAAATCGTGTCCTGTATTCCGGACAGAAATAAGACAAAACGGGGAAATAGTGAGATATTTACGGCGCAGATCACAATTTTTACGGGAATTAGAGTGATAGCGCTCGCAAATATGGGTAGGTAAAATTTTAAGTCAGAATATTTTTGATTTTCAGATCTGGAACGCTGCTCGCAGCGTGGGCCGGATAAAACACATCCGGCACCACGTAGACTGAATTTACAGGGTTATCGTCAGAGTATCACCTTCAGGCGTTACCACTACGCCCTGCTCACTGCCGGCATATGAACCGCCCTTCACGCCGCTAATTTGCGGGATATTACGCAGGCACAACGTCCAGTTACGCGCTTCACCGCGACCTTGTACGGTGATGGTTTTACCCGTACGTATCGCCTTCAGCGTGAAGATAACCGACCCGTCAGCAGCCGGGACCTCACAGACCGCTTCCCTATCCTCTTGCAAATGGAACAACTGGAATGCGGTCCCTTCATGCCAGGCATAGTCCGGCTTCTGGTTATTACTGCCCAGCGCCAGCAGGGTGTTGTCGCGCACGTACACCGGCAGACTGAGGAAGTCATGCTGCTGTTTGTACCAGCGGCAGCCCTGTACTTCGTCGTTGTGCCACAGATGCGTCCAGCGGCCTTCCGGCAGATAAAACTGCACGTTACCGGCTTCGGAGAAGACTGGCGCCACCATTACCGAATCACCCAGCATATACTGGCGATCGAGATAGTCGCATGCAGGATCGTCCGGGAACTCCAGCATCATGGCGCGCAGCATCGGCGTGCCGTGTTCGTTCGCCAGCGCGGCCTGACGATACAAATACGGCATCAGGCGGCACTTCATTTCGGTGAAATAACGCACCACATCGCAGGACTCTTCATCGTACGCCCATGGCACGCGGTAGGATTTGCTGCCGTGCAGGCGGCTATGGCTGGAGAGCAGCCCGAATGCACACCAGCGCTTGTAGACGTCCGCCGGGGCGGTGTTTTCGAAGCCGCCAATGTCGTGGCTCCAGAAGCCAAAGCCGGAGAGACCAATGGATAAGCCGCCGCGCAAGCTTTCGGCCATGGATTCATAGTTGGCGTAGCAGTCCCCGCCCCAGTGCACCGGAAACTGCTGCGCGCCCACGGAGGCGGAACGGGCGAACAGCACCGCCTCTTCTTCTCCGACGGTCTCTTTCAACACGTTCCACACCAGTTCGTTGTAGATGTAGGCATAATGGTTGTGCATTTTCTGCGGGTCTGAGCCATCAAACCACTGCACATCCGTTGGAATGCGTTCACCGAAATCAGTTTTGAAGCAGTCCACGCCCATCTCCACCAGACCTTTCAGCTTGTTGGCATACCATTCGCAGGCTTGCGGGTTGGTGAAGTCATAAATTGCCAGCCCCGGCTGCCATTTATCCCACTGCCACAGGGAACCGTCCGGGCGTTTGAGCAGATAACCTTTCTCTTTCAGCTCCTTGAAAACAGGTGATTTCTGACCGATGTACGGATTGATCCATACGCAGACTTTCAGCCCTTTCGCTTTCAGGCGCTGAATCATCCCTTTCGGGTCCGGGAAGGTCACCGGGTCCCACTCGAAGTCACACCACTGGAAAGCCTTCATCCAGAAGCAGTCGAAGTGGAAAACGTGCAGCGGTAGATTGCGCTCGGACATGCCGTCGATAAAGCTGTTCACCGTCGCTTCGTCATAGTTGGTGGTAAACGAGGTGGTTAGCCACAGGCCGAACGACCAGGCGGGCGGTAGTGCTGGACGACCGGTAAAGCGGGTATAGCGATCCAGCACCGCTTTCGGCGTCGGGCCGTCGATGACGAAATATTCCAGATACTCGCTTTCGACGCTGAACTGCACTTTCGATACTTTCTCAGAGCCGATTTCAAACGATACGCACTGCGGATGGTTCACCAGCACGCCGTAGCCACGGTTGGTGATATAGAACGGGATGTTCTTGTAAGACTGCTCGGTACTGGTGCCGCCATCGCGGTTCCAGGTCTCTACCGTCTGCCCATTACGCACCAACGCGGTAAAGCGCTCGCCCAGCCCGTACACCGTTTCACCGACGCCCAGATCCAGGCGCTCGAACATGTAATTGCGTCCGCTGTTGGCGTCCTGTACATAGCCGTTGTTTTTCAACTGGCTGCCGGTAATGCGTTCACCGTTACGCAGGAAATCCAGCGACCAGAACTCGCCTTTGGTGACGCGAACGCTCAAATTACCGCTCTTCAGCTCAGCGAACTCAGCGGTGTTCTGCATCTCAACGTTTACGTCCTGCTGCACGTTCAGCGGGTAATGCGGACCGGTATCCAACGCGCCCTGGAAGTGTTCCATCCGGACACCCACCACGCCTTCCTGCGGCGAAAAAAGGCGCAGCGTGAACAACGGGGTATCGAGTTGCCAGGTCCGTTCACGTACGTCACGCGGCGCAACGTAGACCAGCATCTCATTACCTTGCTGTTCAACCTCGAACACCTGGATTGGGTTAATCACATTCAGGCCGGGCTGAATCAGCCAGTTTCCGTCGCTAATTTTCATAATCGGTTCCTTAGTTCTGTAATTCTTTCGTCGTAAAATCTTGCTGATTACGGTGCGCACCCTGCGCCAGCTGACGCATAATTTCAGTCAGATACGGTGTTTTCAGGGTGTAGAAGCGTTTGGCAATCACGGCACTCAGCAGATAGCAAATAGCCGGAATAAGGGTGAACAATGCAATGATGATGGTGATGGTGGCGCTGTTTTGCGTTTTCGCCGCGGCATCGTAGCCACCGCCTGCCAGCATCCAGCCGATCAGCGCCCCGCCAAGCGCCAGACCCAGCTTGAGCACGAACAACGTTCCCGCAAAACTGATGCCCGTCAGACGTTTGCCGTTACACCACTCGCCGTAATCAACGGTGTCGGACATCATTACCCACTGGATTGGCGTTACGAGCTGATGCAGGACGCCAATCACGAAGATAAAGACGAACATGGTGATGTTGGCATGCATCGGCACGAAGAACATCGCCACGCTGATGACGGCCAGCAGGGCATTCGTCCACCAGAAGACGCTGACTTTGCATTTCCAGTCAGTCAGCGGTTTTGCCAGCGCAGAGCCAATCAGATTGCCGACGCAATAGGTGGTAAGGAAAGCGACAAATACTTCCGGTGTGCCCAAAATCCAGGTGACGTAATACATCATCGCACCGCCGCGAATGCAGACCGCCATAATGTTGAGGATGGTGAGCAAGCCGACAATGCGCCACTGGTCGTTCTGCCAGATATCACGCAGGTCTTCACGCATTGAATTGTTGGTTGGCGGCGCTTCAACACGTTCTTTGGTGGTGAAAAAGCAAAATGCGAGCATCAGGAACGCCACAACCGAGAGCACTGCGATTCCCCCCTGGAAGCCCAGCGCCTTGTTTTCACCGCCAATCAGCTTTACCAGCGGCATCATCAGGACGGTGGAGAGCATGCCGCCCGCAGTTGCCAGCACAAAGCGCCACGATTGCAGGGAGATGCGCTGCGTCGGGTCATTGGTGATCACGCCGCCCAGCGCGCAATAAGGGATATTGACCACGGTATAAAGCAGGGTTAGCAGCGTGTAGGTGATGACGGCATAAATCATTTTGCCGTGCAGGCTGAAGTCCGGCGTGCTGTAGGCAAGCACACAAACCAGACCAAACGGCAGCGCGCCAAACAGCACCCACGGACGAAATTTCCCCCAGCGTGAACGGGTTCGGTCAGCAAGCAGCCCCATGCAGGGGTCTGAGATGGCATCCAACGCGCGGGCCAGTAAGAACATGGTGCCGACAAATCCGGCGGGGATACCAAAGATATCGGTATAAAAGAACATCATGTATAACATGACATTATCGAAGATGATGTGGCTGGCGGCATCGCCCATGCCGTAGCCAATCTTCTCCTTAACAGACAGAATCTCACTTTTCATTACGCATCCTTGTTTGCACTTTCACACGCACTGGTACCGGTTACAGTTCTTGTAAACCATCCCTGTGAGCACGGGTATTGCGATATCTCGTTATCAAATTACGATTCTTGTTTTCTGTGATCAGGGTAGCGTCTAAAAATGTGTCCAAGTGTAAGTAATGGATTTTGCGAGGATTTATTTGAAACGGGTCATGGTATGGAGAAACGGAAGTTAAAAAAGTGAGTGAGGGGGTGTGGAAACCCGAGGAAGTAGCTATAATGCGCCCCGCCTCCATGTAGCAATCGAGGCGCGGAAGATCGTCATCTCCGGTGAGGTGGCTGGACTTCAAATCCAGTTGGGGACGCCAGCGTTCCCGGGCAGGTTCGACTCCTGTGATCTTCCGCCAAAATTCTCATATCATCCTCAAAGATTTTATTTCGTTTCAATTGTCATAACCTTCAGAATTAAGGAAAAGACATGAGTTGGGCACTAGCTATCGCTACTATTTTTGCTACGCTTTTAAGTCCTTTGCTCGCAGTCAGAGTACAAAAGCTTATCGAAAAACATTCAGAAAAGAGAAACATAAAAGTTAATATATTTACCGAACTAATGGCAACAAGATCGACCGCAGCTCGCCTTTCTAATGAGCACGTTAGAGCACTGAATATGATCGACTTAGCATTCTATGGTGATATAAAAGGAAGTATAAGCAAAAGGACAAAATCCGAAAAAAAAGTCCTTGATGCCTGGAAAGAATATTTCACTCATTTATGCACACACTGTCCAGAAAGTGAGAGTGGTAACACGATGTGGAATCAGACTAGCGATAGATTATTTGTGAATTTACTTTCTGCTATGGCTGAAGATATAGGCTACGATTTTGATCGAGTTCATTTGCAGAATGCTATTTATATACCAGTTGCTCACGGACAAATGAATTTAGAAAATCAAAAAATTCGCAAAGGCCTAGCTTCAATTTTCTCTGGTGAAACAGCATTAAAAATGGATGTAGTTTCTTTTCCCGAATCTTCTGACACTCAAAATTCTCAATAGAACTAACCTACATTTCTGGCTCAATACCTAATTTACGTAATTCCTTTCTCCCCAAGGTTTTGAGCCAATTCCCCAAACTCATCCCCTCAGCTTTTGCAGCAGCCTCGAACTGCGCCTTTAACTCAGGCGTGATACGAATCTGGAAAGTCGGCGCTTTTCCGGATTTAGACTGATTTGGGTCGCGTTTAGTCGTTGACATGTACGTACCTACAAGAGCAATATATCACCAATCAGGTACGTACCTTTTTCTCTGCCGACCTGACTTATAAACGCCCTCGCCCGGTATTCGCAGTACCCGACGAGAGCTAACCTCACCAACTATCAAGGAGTTGATTATGGCTGATTCGCATTCTACCCCAGACACCGACCAATCCGGAACCGAGCGTTCGGTAATTGTGGGATATCGCCCGAATGTTTTCGACAAATCCACGCCAAAAATTATTCTTTCCGGCAAGTGGCTACGCGACGCGGGGTTTGATACCGGCCAACAGATTACCGTAAAAGTGATGAATGGCTGTATCGTCCTGATGGTCTATGGCGAGCAGGAACAACGGTTGCAGGATGAACTGAAAGAGGCCAGTCAGAAGCTGAACAGAATCGAGAGCACACTGGCGACTCTCCAGTGAAATACGGCTGAACCTGCAAGCGGTACTTACAGGTTCAATTGGTGCCGGATGGCGCTTGCACTTATCCGGCCTACGGGCTGCATGCAACAAGTGACAACATTGCGGCTTTTTATTGCAGTTGTTCGGTTTTACCGAACAACTGCAATAACCATCATATTTCATACGTAATAAAGCCGCCGATCGGTTAATCAGCGGCTTTTCCATTACTCACTTACATCAGAAATTATATTTCACGCCAAGCATACCGCGGGTATCGCTGTAGCCTTTGTCGCCAACCTGTTGGGCCACGTTGCTCCATACGTTGAGGCGCGGAGTGATTTGACCTTCAACACCCACTTTCAGCTCGCCGATGTTCTTCGTGCCGCGCATGTCGTTTCTCACATCGTCCATCTTCACGCTGGCAGTCTGCGTGTTATGGATCCAGTTGGCTTCGACAAACGGCTGGAACTCGCGAGATTTACCGTCATCGATGGCGTTATGGCCGTTGATAAAGGCTTTCACGCCCAGACGAGTCATCAGGTTGCCATCGGTGTCATCCTTCACGCGGGTCCCGTTCGCTTCGCGATGGCTGTCGGCCTGAACGTCCATCCACACCACCTGCGCTTTCGGTTGCAGCCAGTAGCTATTGCGCTCGCTTTCGCCCAGTTTAAAGCTGTAACCGGCTTCGACCGAGGCGGTGATACCGCTGGATTTATATTTCTCTGTCGCCTGCTCCTGACCCATCACTTTGTTATCAAACCAGTTGTACAGCGCCCAGGTATCTACATAGGTGCCGGTCTTGTCTGCGTCATTGGCATACCAGGTGCCGTACAGCCCCACGCTGTAACCGGTGACCTGACCACGAGAGTGGTAGCCGGTCAGGCTGGACTGCGTGCGGTTCTGGCTGTTGGCATAACCTGCCATCGCGCCAATATGCCAGCGGTCGAGGCCATCGCTACTCCATTGCGCCAGATCGCCGCCTAACTGTAAGACGTAGCTGTTGCTTTGGGTTTTCAACTGCCCGCTACCGTCTTTGAAGCGGGTATGCGCGCCAACGTTACGCATCCACAGACTGGTCACTTTTTTCTCGCCCGTCAGCATGTCGACGTACTGCGTTTCACCCAGACGATCGTGCAGTCGGGTCATGAACAGTGTGTTAGCGGCATAGTTGTTCGCCAGATAACTGCCGGCTTCCGGACGATACTGTTGCTCCGTGACCGGCGGAACATGGGGCTCTTCCGGCTCAGGAATAACCGGGTCCACAGGATCGATCGGGTCCGGGTCGACCGGATCAGGGATAATCGGATCAACCGGGTCCGGGTCTACGGGATCAGGGTCAACAGGGTCCACCGGATCGGGCGGAGCAGGAATGAAGCTGGTCAGATACCAGTTGCTGCCCTTCTGCACTACGTTATAGTCGTACGCCCCGGCGACAATACGGCTCGCTTTCTCAAATGTGCCGTCAGAGTTGCCAGCAACCTCGATTATCTCAATGCCTTCAACGGTCTGCGCCCCAGTACCGCCAATGTTGTTCACCGCCACAAAGGCATTACCCGTCGTGTTGCCGAGCACTGTCAACTTATTGGTTTCGGAGGCATCGTCATTCAGAACGGTATTGAAAACCAGTTTGCCGCCATTCCCGGTAAAATCTTCATTGATAGTTAGCGTCTGCCACGGTTCGCCGTCAGCATGGCCAAAGTTAACCACTGCCCCACTGTTCAGCGTCAGGTCGGTCAGCGTTGAGCTGTTGGTCATATTCCAGGTCGCATCGCTCATTTGCAGCGAGATGACCCCCGTCCCGGCGGTCGCGCTGGTGATATAAGACGCCCCGCTCCATAGCGAGTTGTCGGTCATGTTGAGCTTAATCGTACTGTTTTGCTGGGGCAGGCTGCTGGTCGCGTTTGTCCCTCCGGCAGCATGAAGATCTCCGTCGATAAGGAAGCGTCCACCGGCGGATCCGTCTACGGTGCCGCCCGTTTCGGTGCTGATGGCATAGCTTTCAGTACTGTGGTCGCCCACCATAGTAATCGCGGCGCCGCCGGCCAGGTTTATCGCCCCGCGTGAAATCGCAAACAGGCCGCGTGGCGCTTTGCTGTATGAAGCCGCTTTTCCAGAACTGTTCACGCTAATGGTCGCGTTGTCGCCCAGGTTCACGGTCGCGTTGGTGGAATAGACAGCATGCGCACTCGCGCCGTTAACCGTAATAGTGGCGTTATTACCCAGTTCCGTTTTAGAAGATGTGGCAGCATAAATGCCCGTTGAGGAGGCGCCAGACGTCTCGATGGTAGCGTCATTGCCAAGCAGGATTGAGGAACCGCTCTGCCCGGAGCGAAGACCTTCAGAGCCGTCGCCGGTCGTCACAATATGCGCACGATCGCCAACGACAATCGTATTTTTGGCAAGCGTCGCATCTCGCATGGCATTGGCGGTGATACCACGCCCCTGGTTACCCGTCGTTTTGATGTACAGATCATCACCGACGTAGATATTAGCCGAGCCTATCCAGCCCTGGCCTATTGCGTTATAACCGGCGTTAATACCGTCACCATCCTGACCGTCTACATAAATACTGGTGCGATCCCCGGTGATGATAAAGACCGGGTTATCCGGCGTATTGGCCCCATGCGTGCGGATACCGTCAACATCTTTACCATTATTGGCGGCATTCTTTGACTGGGTGCGGATCGTCAGGTCGTCACCAAAAATAACGCCCGGACTACCCGTCGCGCTGTTCTGAATAACAGTAACAGAGTGCTCAAAAGCTTCAGCACCGGGTCCATTTAACGTTAATCCATTACCATAAACAGGAATGGTGCCCGCACTCCACTGATAAACATAATTTGGCATGGCGCTGGTTTTAGCGAAATTGGCATTGGCCTGCGCAGGGATTATTGCCTGCAATTCCGGGGGCAGACTGCTAACCAGACCGCTGGAAGGAAGACTATCAACATCAACCCAGGCTGCATGGGCTGAAAATACCATAGACGTTAATGCGGCTGAAACCGCGATGGCAATACGAGAGTAAGATTTGGGATTTGGCATATTAGCCTCCTGCTATCAGGCGTAGAGCGTCCACCACATCGCAAGGATGTGAAATAATAAAAATCAGAAATGCGTTATAAAATATTCGATAGTATTTGATGAATACTATGGCCCAACTTATCTTCAAGCCGGAGCTTATAGACGTATATTTTCTTAATATCAATATTATCTATTTGGGTAATTTGCTGAATACTTTTTCCTGAGACAAATCGCTTCAGTAATATCATTTCTGTATAGTTGAGTGTGCGCCCACGTTTACTGTTAGCGAGATGACCCGTAAATAATCGTCTCATCTTCTGATGCTGTACGTCATCATCATCATCAGAATATATAATGCCTTGTATTTTATTGCTTTTCGACAGCCAGTAGTTGGCTAACGGCGCCAGGTTCCGGTCCGCAATCAAGACAATATGCATACCGCTATACGCCAGACGATCAACCCATTTCGGGTCAGCGAACAGGCGCAGGTTGGGGAAGGAGAAATCCACAAAAATAAACCCGCGGGATAAATGGTTTTGATTATTAAGCAAAAGTTTTTCAATAACGCCTCGTTGTAGAAAACCGTTTCCCTCAGGCCAGATCGCAAAAGCGGCACGGTGACAGTAGCTGGCGCGTACCGCAGTATCCGGAAATAATTGACAGGATAATTCACAGCTTATGCAACGAATACTCTGTGATGGGGATCTGTTCATAAAAAATGACTCCTGTTATTTTTCCATAAATATTTCATCGGTAAATAAATGTGTCAATCCGACACGTATGACATTCCTTGTCAGTTAATAACAGCAACCCTAAAAAAATGTAATAAACTCTTGATGCGCTAATATGTACGTACGGTAAGCAATGCCATACCGCTAAGTTTTTTTGTGTTTTATCTCAGAATAACAATCTGGGCATTAGGAATTTTATGCATAAATTAAAACCCTAGGATAAATCTTAAAAAAGCACTACTTGCTAAAAAATAACCGCTGTAAAGGTTACTCGTTAATTACACAATTCAGATAACTCAATCACCCTTGTTGCTCTGTGGATAAATATAATGATAACCCAGATAAAACTGTAATGAATTCTCATTATTTAACATTAGCTAATTCCCACCTAAGAAATTAAGTTAATAACATATTGTATTTGAAGGATTTTTACCCCCTAAGTGAAATTCTTATCTTAGATCATGTACAAAGAGTGAGGCGTCTTATCGATTTGGATGTAAAATTTAAGGGGTGTACAAGGACACGCTGTGATACGTTTTGGTTACTGAGGGCTGGGCAATTGTATCTTATCAATCAGTTGGTCGAATTTAATCCGGATAGCAAAAGTCTGGTCAATCGTCAGACCGGGCGCACAATACAACTCCAGCTCCCAGCTTCGCTCTGTTTTCTCTATTTAATTACTCACGCAAGTGACATTGTTTCCCAGAACACGTTGATGATAGTGGGTTGGGGAGAGAGAAATAATGTCACCAGCACCAACACGTTCTACCAGGCAATTCTGACGTTACGTAATGCGCTGGCGGAAGTGGGACTACCGCGTGATACGGTGAAAACTATTTCCCGGCGAGGGCTGAGATTGAATGAAAACACTCAGGTAGAAGTGATAACGGATCCTCAGAGTGACGTTTCCCAGTCACCGGTTATTGAGGAGCGCGCGCCTGCAAAGGTAATTCTTACCGCACCACAACAAACGACGCAGATCTCCTGGTGGAACATTTTATTTAGCGTTAGTGTTGTTATTGCCACTCTGGTTATCTGGCTGGTGTGGTATCAGACTCGCCCGGTTATGCCATTTAGTAAGTTTGTCTCTGTTTCCATGCAGATCCCTTCGCGGCAAAACTGCAAAATTTATTACTCTCCGAATGAGTACGACCAGCATGGCTATTTCAGTCTGATGCAACTTCATCCTTTTCTCTGTGAAAACAACAAACACGTGTTTCTATCCGGCTACCTCAAAGCAGAAAGGATGGTGGCATTTGTATGCGATAAAGATGCGCGGATTGATGCCCACGCATTTTGTACTACCCATTATTACTGGATGCGCGGGCAATGAAAAAAACACGCCACATAATCTTGCTCACTATTGGCCTGGCTACCTTGCTCGGTTCAGGCAGTTGGCTATGGTATTCGCGCTATGCCGAAAAGCCGCTGAATTGCGTTGGGAACGTTGAATGGAATATTGGCAGCAACCGCTTTGCCGGTACGGTTTCATTTCGGATGTACAACCAGGAAGGTTTATCAACAATTACCGGTAAACTGTATGGGCGTAATACCTCAGACATCAGCAGGAACATCTATTTCAGCTACACCCAACAGCGTGATGCGCGGGTGTTACAGGCCATGCAAGTCGTCAAAACCTTCGCCGACACGGCCGATGAAGCGGATATCAACAATACGTTGCCCGGGTTTTATCGGCAGACCGGACGCAGCCTGAGCCTGGTCATGGAGGAGTATAAGGGCGCATGGATTTTCGCCAGTTCCAATGTTCCCTCGCTGTATTGCCGCAAAAGGTAACGTCATATCCGGAAACAAAAAGCACGGTGCTGCCACAGGATTCACTTTTGTCATCATTAACTTACGCGACACAGGTCACTGAATCCACTAATAAGCCATTCTATTCTTCACCGCGAATCAGGAAACATCCTGAATATCAGGATATTCGTTGCGTAATAATTAAGCGAAATGGACGTTTTATTTTGTCCAGAAGACTTCAACCTACGCATGAATATTTGGAGAAGACGTGGGCAGGGGCGTTTATCTCTCTCGCGAGACATGTCTGAGCATTCAGACGTTTTCGCATTTCAGGAAACGGTATGTTTCCGGTGTATTTTTGGCGTACATATGAGGGATACGTAATGTTTACTTTTAAAAAGTGCCTGATTGCACTTTCAATAAATTTGGCGGTTGTTTCATCAGGTTTTGCTTGTACGACCCTGCTGGTCGGCAATGAAGCATCAGCGGACGGCTCCATGTTGGTCGCCCGTAGCGCAGACAGCGATGCCCTGAAAGCACAGCATTTTGTCATTCATCCGGCAAAACAGAATCAGACCGGGGTATACAGCACCAAAGCACATAATGGCGCGAATGATTTTACCTGGCCACTGCCGAAAAACTCTCTGCGTTATACCACCGTCCCAAACTGGAAAACTCAACTGCACGGCGCGACCGGATTTAACGAACTGGACGTCGGTGTGAGTGGAACAGAATCTATTTTTGCTTCACCAAAAGCGCTGGCCGCCGACCCGTACGTTGAGGATAAAGGGATCACTGAAGACGATATCCCGGATATTCTGCTGTCGCAGAGCAAAACCGCACGTGACGCCGTTGCGCTGCTGGGACATATTGTTGAAACCGTCGGTGCGGGCGTGCCGTCGTCGACGATAACGAGATCTGGTACCTGGAAACCGGCAGCGGCCACCAGTGGATGGCGCAGCGCCTGCCCAATAACCAATATTTCGCCACCGGTAATCAGGGCCGCCTACAGGATTACGATCCTAAAAACCCGGATATGATGGCGTCAAAAAATCTGATTCAGTTCGCAACGGAAAAAGGTCTGTACGAACCGGCGAAAGATGGCAAATTCAACTTCTCTAAAGCCTATACCCGTGATGACGAGCGTGACCGTACGTATAACGATCCTCGCGTATGGGCCATCCAGAAAACGTTCAATCCTTCCGCAAATCAGGATATGGCCAAAGGACGTGAATTCCCGGTCTTCATGAAGCCAGAGAAGAAAATGACGCTGGACGATGTAAAAGCCGTGCTGCGTAGCCACTATGAAGGCACCAGTCATGACCCGTACACCAACGGCCTGAACGGTAAAGAGCCGTGGCGTCCGGTCAGCGTCTTCCGCACCTATGAAGCGCACGTTATGCAGGTACGTCCGTGGTTGCCAAAAGAGATCGGTGAAACAACCTACATTGGTCTGGGTATGGCCGATCTCACCGCCTTTGTTCCGTACTACAGCGGCCTGAAAGCATATCCGGCCAACTATACAATGGGTACAGATAAGGCTGACGATCAATCCATCTACTGGAAATATCGTAAATTGCAGACGCTGACGATGACCGATTATCCGAAGCTCGCGCCAATCGTCAAAAAGGCCTACAAAGCGTGGGAAGATAAAGTGGCGAAGGAGCAAAAAGAGGTCGAAGCAGAATATCTGAAGATGGCGAAAACCAATAAACCTGCCGCAGATAAAATGCTGAATGACTTCAACCTGCGCATAATGGCTGATGCAGAGAAGTTAACGGAAGATCTCACTAATCAGTTGTTTACCATCCGCACCAAAGACATTCAGTCTGATATTTTCTTTGCTAACGCAGCGAAAAAAGACTAAGCCACAGTAATGTACTGGCGCAAAGCGTATCTTAGCTCTGCGCCAGCATTTCACATCGCGCCTTCACGGCGTCATGCAGCAAGCGTACCGCCGTTGAAAGCTGCTTACGATGCGGACAAATCATATTCAGCGGGACTTTCTCTCCCTGATAATCCGTCATCAGCAGCTGCAATCGCCCTTCGCGTACATCCTCGCTAACATCCAGCCACGACTTGTAGGCAATCCCCTCACCCGCAATCGCCAGCCGTCGGATCACTTCGGCATCATCGCTCATAATCGTGCCGTTGACCTGCACACTGCTGACCTCGCCGTCGTGCGTAAAAGTCCAGCGGTCGTGCAGGCGTCCACGTAAGACAAAGGTCATGGCGTTCAGCTGCACTAAATCTTCCGGGGTTTTCGGCGCACCGTTTTGTAAAACCCAATCCGGGGACGCCACCAGCACGCGTCGGTTACCCGGCGCAACGGGCAGCGCAATATATGACGCATCTTCGGTATTGCCATAACGAAATGCGACGTCGACAGGATCTTTAAAGACATCCGTCACCTGATCGGAGAAAAAGATCCGCAAACGCAGCGCAGGATAGCGGCGTCGAAAAGATTGAAAGACCGGCAGCAGCAAATTCCGCCCAAGATCGGAAGGAACGGCGATTTGCAGCGTGCCAGAAACTTCATCTTCCGGGGTCTGAATTTTTTGCAGCCCGGCATGCATCACGTCCAGCATCTGGCGGGCATAGGGCAACCAAATCTCGCCTTCCGGCGTCAGGCGCAGGCTGCGCGTGGAGCGAGCGAACAGGCGGATAGTCAACGTAGACTCCAGGCGCTTGATAGCAGAACTGACCTGAGCAGGCTGAACGCCGGCTTCGCGTGCCGCATCGCTAAAACTATTCAGCGCCGCGGCGCGGACAAACAACGTGAGATCTTCAAGCCGGAACATTTTCACTCCCCGAGTATAAGTCCTGTCGCCGTAGGGCTATTTTTCCCGTTCTGCTGCCGGTTTACCATCGAATTATTCAACTGATTCCTGTGACCGGAGAGACTATGAAAGCCATCGCCATTACCCGCGCCGCGACCGACGGCAATAACATTGAATTTTTACAAGAGATTGACCTGCCCATGCCAGTTGCCACAGGACATGACCTGCTGGTTGAAGTAAAGGCCATTTCCGTCAACCCCGTTGATACCAAGGTCCGCGAAGGTTTTAACGCTGATGTGCCGCGCGTACTGGGCTGGGATGCCGTTGGTGTGGTGAAGTCCGTGGGCGAAGCCGTTACTTTGTTCTCGCCTGGCGATGAAGTCTGGTACGCCGGGGCCCTGGGACGTGCGGGCAGTAACAGCGAATTTCAGTTAGTTGATGAACGAATCACCGCGCTGAAACCGCGATCGCTGGATAACGCCTCTGCGGCAGCGCTACCGCTGACCGCAATCACCGCCTGGGAAATGCTTTTCGACCGCCTGGGCATTGAGGAAAACGGCAACGAAGGCGATGTGTTACTGATTGTCGGCGCGGCTGGCGGCGTGGGTTCTATTCTGACGCAACTGGCCAGTAAGCTGACCAAAATGACCGTCATCGGCACCGCATCACGTGCGGAAAGCCAGAAATGGGTACGTGAAGCGGGCGCTCATCATGTGATTGACCACAGCAAGCCGTTGACGGAAGAGCTGGCACGGATAGGTATTAAAGAGGTGACACACGTTGCCAGCCTGAACAATACCGAACAGCACTACCAACAAATTATTGCTGCCCTGGCTCCACAGGGGAAACTGGCGCTGATTGACGATCCGCAAACCCTTGATGCGCGTCCGCTGAAAGCCAAAAGCATTTCGCTGCACTGGGAGTTTATGTTTACCCGTTCGATGTTTACCACCCACGACATCATTGCCCAGCATCAGCTATTGACCCGCGTGGCCCAGTTGATCGACGACCACACCATCCATACCACGCTGGGTGAACATTTTGGCGCGATCACGGCGGCGAATCTGCAAAAAGCGCATGCGCAAATTGAAACGGGTCGCTCGGTCGGCAAGATTGTGCTGGAGGGGTTTTAACATGTCTGATGCAGAAGTGATTTCAATTATTGCCGTACTGAAAGCCAAACCAGGGAAAATCGATGCACTGAAACAGGCGCTACAAGCTCTCTTACTGCCCACGCGCCGGGAGGAGGGCAATATTGAGTATGCGTTGTTCCAGTTACGCGACACGCCAGATGTATTTTATGTGCGCGAATCCTGGCGCGGTCAGGCTGGCCTGGACGAACATATCGCCCTGCCGCATTTCCAGTCGTTTGTATTGCAAATGAACGATCTACTGGCCGAGCCGCTACGACTGGATTATCTGACGCCTATAGAGCCGTAATATTAATACCGTGCTTCTCTGCTGTTCGGGGGAGCACAATAAATATCAACTTGAGAATTTACTTAACTCAATAATAACTTAGAAAATAAAATAGACATGATCATTATCCTCTGGAAAACCGTGGCATTAGTCACAAAATTGATATTGAAGATATATCGTTAATATTCATTTTATTTCACAATAATAATAACCATATAAAAATAAATCAGTCAGAAACACCCGCCGAATCTCCATCCTCTTACTTCCAGTACACACCATAAAATAATGTGAATGCAGAAATATAATTTCATAATAACAAGTATTGTTATTTTAATGGGGCAGGAGGAAATTAATTCACTAAGGCAATTCTGATAAAGATAGCTTTAGCCTCCCCCTGAAATTAACCATGAAGATGTCAATAATGGTTAATGAACTGTAGAGCAAAAATGGATATCGCCCAGGCGATTTAGACTTTACTGCAGGTTAGATAGCCTGCAAAAAGCAACAACAAGGAATGGATCATGTCTACACCCGCTAATTTTAATGGCCAACGCCCAGTGATTGATGTCAATGACGCAGTTATGTTGCTTATCGATCATCAAAGCGGCCTGTTCCAGACCGTTGGCGATATGCCAATGACTGAACTGCGTGCAAGAGCTACGGCTCTGGCAAAAATCGCCACCTTATGCAAAATGCCGGTGATTACCACCGCCTCTGTGCCGCAGGGGCAAAACGGTCCGCTTATTCCGGAAATTCATGAGAACGCGCCTCACGCACATTATGTCGCACGCAAAGGTGAAATTAACGCCTGGGATAACAAAGAGTTTGTTGCGGCGGTAAAAGCGACAGGCCGTAAGACACTGATTATTGCTGGTACCATCACCAGTGTATGCATGGCATTCCCGGCCATCAGCGCGGTAGCAGAAGGCTATAAAGTCTTTGCCGTCATCGATGCTTCCGGTACCTACAGCAAAATGGCGCAGGAGACCACCATGGCCCGCGTCGTACAGGCTGGTGTCGTGCCGATGGATACTGCCGCGGTTGCGTCTGAACTGCAGAAAACCTGGAATCGGGAAGACGCAGCGGAATGGGCTGAAGTCTATACCAAAATCTTCCCGGCTTATCAGTTACTAATTGAAAGCTATACCAAAGCCCAGGATGTTGTGAAAAATAACGAGCTGCTGGACTCTCAGCGCGCTTAACTTTTCCGATCTTGCACAAACGCCTGTTTCGTATAAGCAGGCGTTTTGTAATGCGCAGCATCAGCCCCTGTCAGCTATTACGTCCAGCCATAACACCGCCATCGACATCCCAGACAGCGCCAGTCACCCAACCCGCCTTGTCTGACAGCAGGAACGCGACGGTTTCGGCAACGTCAAGCGGCTTACCGACCCGACCGATCGGGTGGAAACTGTCAAAGCTGTTCATCACACCTTGTACATCTTCTTTCGGGATAAACCCTTCATAGATGGGGGTATGCACGACCGCTGGCGAAACGGCGTTCACGCGAATCCCATGCGCACCCAGCTCAATAGCCAGATTTTTGGTTAAAGCATGCAGACCCGCTTTGGCCATCGAATAGGCCGATGAAGGTGTCGCGCCCACCGCTTGTTGCGCCCACATTGAACCAATATTCACGATGGCGCCGTTTATATTGTCTGCCAACATATTGCGTACCACATCGCGGGTGATGAAAAACGTCGCCCGATTGAGGCTCATATATAGCTCATAATCTTCAACTTCATGTTCAGTAAAAGGTTTCGGGAAAAACACGCCAGCCGCATTCACTAACAGGTTGATGTCTTTATGATCAGCATTCACCGTTGCCATCACCTGCCTAACCCCCGCTTCCGACATCAGATCTGCCACAATGACGGAGACGTCACCCAGCTCCGCCAACGCCTGACGGGCCCGTTCCGCTTTCTCGGCGCGGTTGCCTACCAGCACCACGCTACCGCCGCCCTGGAGGATCAGTTTCGCCGTTTCGAATCCCATCCCACTGGTCCCACCCACCACTAATAATTTCTTTCCGGCAAAGAATGCGCTCATCGTTAACCTCGTTTAAAGAATTCGTTGACGCGCTAAAGATGCCACTCGGCTCAGGAGTTGACGACTGAGAAGAAATAGCATCTCAAGAAAGAAAATCTATCTCGCTGGCGTATACTGGAAACAGTTAATAAGAATGGAAAAAAGCAGATGCGTTCACTCAATCGGCTAAAATGGTTACACGCTTTTGAAGCCACCGCCCGCCATGGCAGCTTCACCGGCGCGGCGCAGGAACTGGGCGTGACGCCTGCAGCCGTTGGTCAACTGGTGCGTGCGCTGGAAGATTGGGTAGGCCATCCACTGTTACATCGCACCCGCACGGGCAAAGAACGTCTCACGCTGGTCAGCGAAGCACAGGACGCATTGCGCGACATCACTCTGGGACTGGATAACCTGGAATCCGGACTCAACAAACTGCGCGGCCGTCGGGCGCGCTCGGTGGTGATCATTACCGCGTCGCAGGTCCTGGTCATGAACTGGTTGATGAGTCGTCTCAATCGTTTCTCACAAACGCATGAAAACATCGAATTACGTTTGAATGTGACGGAAAAGCTGATGGATGTCGCCCACGGCGAAGCCGATCTGGGCGTACGCTGCGGCAAAGGTGACTGGCCCGGCGTCAATAAAACCTGGTTAATGGATGAAGAAGCCGTTCTGGTCTGCAGCCCACGAATGGTACCGGTAGATAAAATCGCCTGCGGGGAATGGCTGGCCGCGCAAAAGCTGATCCACGACGATACCCCCCACCCCGGCGCTCATTTTCCTGCGTGGGATGATGTCTTGCACGCTACCCATTCCCCGACCGTCCGCGATAGTGGACTGCACATTAACTCCACCTCTGCGGTGATCCTGGCGGCAATCAGCGGCCAGGGGGTGGCTATCGTTCGTCGGGCGCTGGTTCAGCAGTTACTTACCGACGGACAGCTGGTGCAACTTCATCCCGACACCCGTTGGCCGCTGGCGTGGTCATACTACATCGTCACGCCGCAACACGCGGTAATGCGTCCGGAAGTGAAAATCTTTAATGACTGGCTGATTGCGGATGTGCTGGCAGAAATCGCAGCTATCTCTGCTATGATGCCTGCACACAAATAAAACAAAACAACATGCCGAGGGAAAGATGGGTTCCACCAGAAGAGGGATGATGAACGTCCTGATTGCCGCCGTATTATGGGGAAGTTCGGGCGTTTGTGCACAGTACATCATGGAGCAAAGTCAGATGTCATCTCAGTTCCTGACCATGACGCGTCTGATTTTCGCCGGACTTATTCTGCTGATGCTCTCTTTCGTTCACGGCGACAAAGTATTCTCCATTATCAAAAACCGCAAAGACGCGATTAGCCTGCTGATTTTCTCGGTGGTAGGCGCGCTTACCGTACAGTTGACCTTTCTGTTAACTATTGAAAAATCTAACGCCGCCACTGCGACGGTACTGCAATTTTTATCACCAACCATCATCGTGGCGTGGTTTTCCGTAGTACGTAAAGCGCGACCAGGCATTTTGGTGCTAACCGCGATCCTGACCTCGCTCATTGGCACGTTCCTGTTGGTCACCCACGGTAACCCGACATCGCTGTCTATCTCACCTGCCGCGCTGTTCTGGGGAATTGCCTCCGCATTTGCCGCCGCGTTTTATACCACCTACCCTTCAACGCTTATCGCGCGCTACGGTACGCTGCCGGTTGTTGGCTGGAGTATGTTAATTGGCGGGATGATCCTGCTGCCGTTTTATGCCGGGCAGGGAACCCACTTTGTCGTCAATGGCAGTTTGATTCTGGCATTTTTCTATCTGGTGGTTATCGGTACGTCACTGACGTTTAGCCTGTACCTGAAAGGTGCGCAGATGATTGGCGGCCCGAAAGCGAGCATTTTGAGCTGCGCGGAACCGCTAAGCAGCGCGTTGCTGTCTCTGCTGCTGTTAGGCATTACGTTCACCCTGCCTGACTGGCTGGGCACGATGCTGATCCTCTCGTCGGTAGTGCTGATCTCAATGGACTCACGTCGCCGCGCCAGAGCGGTTTAACCCCAACCGGCGCGGCAACGGGTTAATTACCAGCCCGGAACCGCGCCGCCGTTGAAGATGGATTCCGCCGCTTTTGCCACTTCCGGTGATTGATAAGATTGCAGAAATTCTTTCACGTTTTCGGCATCTTTGTTGTCTTCTCGCGCCACCAGGATATTCACATACGGCGAGTTCTTATCTTCGATAAATACGCTGTCATGCACCGGGGAAAGTCCGGTTTGTTGGATATAAGTGGTACTGATAATAGCCACATCCACTTTCCGATCGTCCAGTACGCGTGGTAGCTGCGCGCCTTCCAGCTCCATGATATTCAGATGCCGTGGATTATCAGTAATATCCAGTGCCGTAGGCAGCAGGCCTGTCCCCGCTTTCAGGGTGATTAACTTTTCTTTTTGCAGCAACAACAGCGCCCGCCCAAGGTTGGTCGGATCGTTAGGTATTGCAATCGTTGCGCCGTCTTTCAGTTCCGCTACCGTTTTGATTTTCTTCGAATAACCGGCCATTGGAAAAACAAAGGTATTTCCCACCGCCACCAGCTTATAGTTATGCGCTTTATTATCCTGTTCAAGGAACGGACGATGCTGGAAGACGTTGGCATCCAGCTCACCATGATTAGTGGCATCGTTGGGTAATAATGAACCGCTGAAGCCCACCAGCTCGACGTCCAGGCCGTATTTCTCTTTGGCTACTTTCTTCGCGACCTCCGCCACGTCCTGCTCTGCGCCGTTAATCACGCCCACTTTAATATGTTTCGCGTCGTTGCTCTGCTGATCGCACCCTGCCAGCAATAATCCCGCCAGTAATACCACCGTCCCGGCTGCAAAATGAGGTATCTTCAGTTTCACGTTTTTATCCTTTTGAAATAACCGCCTGATGAGTAATGAAATGACTATAGCGGGAAGGCCACTGCGGTTTAAAAAACGAAAAAGCATCAGCAAGAAGAAAAAAGCATAATGGAAAAAAGGATAATTAGTCAGAATGTGCCGTGAGCTCATCAATGGAAAGCCCGGTAATCATCAGCACCAGTTCACGATCGATGCCCTTCTCAAGCATGGCATGGGCGATCCGCAACGCTTCATCCTTTTTGCCTTCGAGTTTGCCTTCCAGCAATCCTGTTCTTCGCCCCGACTCACGTAAGCATTCTGCAATCGTCATTAATTTCTCCTTATGCCTGGGAACACGCCTGGCAACCTCGCGAATAAACGCTTCAAAACGCGGTGCGCTGCCGGACTGTACCAGGTAATTAAATAGCGTTTCTACCTGACTGTCATTAGCGTGTCCCTTAATCAGCAGAGCAACCAGTTTATCGACCAGCACCATCAAATCGCGCTCACGTATATGCTTTTGGACAAGTTCCAGTAGCGCCATGCGCCGATGCTGCATAATCTCGTCATCAGACACCACTGTGATGTCTACCAGCGGGAAAGCCGCGCCATAAAGCTGCCGCGCAGTTTCTGAATCGTCAAACTCATCCAGCCAGCACAGTGAAAAAGGGTACGGGCTAGCAACGCCATGATAAAAAAGTATCGGCACCACTAGCGGCAGCGTTTTGTTTCCGGCATCAAGATGGCTCTGCATCGCGGCAATGGCATAACGCATCATCCGGAACGCCATATGCGCATCCGGCGAACTCTGGTGTTCAATCAACGCATAGATATAGCCTTTTCCAGTCCTTGTTTTTAGTGACCACAGTACATCGGAATAGCTGACACGCAGGTCTTCCTCAATAAAACTCCCGGATTCCAGCTTCAGTGTGTTCAGATCGCAAAGTTCACGCAATGACGCTGGGAGATAGGTATCAAGAAAATCCCTCGCCGTTTCTGGATGGTTTAAAAACTTTTTAAAAACTGCATCATGCGGGGTAGAAGTTGTAGGATTTTTCATGGCGATCCGTCACCAAAAGAACAAGATGACGGAACCTTACTCGCCAGCAGCGCAACCAACATTAGGGAAACTCTTCATCTGCGAGGCGCTTTGGCGAATAAATATATACTTTTGCAATGTATTCATTTTCCGGGAATGGTGTTCGCAAAAATGCCCGGTGAAACCTAACGCTTACCAGGCATCTTTTATGCACCATCCGGCGATAACAACGTCACACCATCTCTTTCACTATCTCCATTAACCTGGCGACATCTTCAGGCCGGGTATTACCCGTTTGTGGATCGATAATCGAGCTGTAAACATGCGGCATCACGCGGGGCACTCCCGCCTCCAGACAGGTTTTCAGGATAATGCCGAAGTTATCGAGATCGATCCCGCCCGTCGGTTCAATCAGCGTCATGCCGTTGCGCGCAGCGGTCGTCGCCAGCGCATACAACTCAGGCAGCGACCGCTCTCCCCCCATGGGGAAAAACTTCGCCGCGTGCGCCCCTGAATCCAACATCATCCGTACCGCTGCATCGCAGGAAACGCGGGCTGGCGTGCCCTGGCTACTGCAAACGCCCGTCGAGATCAGCACTTCCCCCGGTGTGCCCGTCGGGCTGACCAGCGCATTGATATGGGTTTGTTCGCCGCCCGTGGCCGCCAGCGCCCCTGCCGCAAACCCGCAGCCGGTAAAGGTCTGATTGACGTGCGCCGGGTGAACCGCTGAGGCTATCATCGCCGCTTTGTAATACTGTGCCGGGTCGCCAGCCCCCAATCCGACGGAGATCGACGGCACCTCCGTCATCCAGCGTTTAACTTCCCGAACGCCCTCATCAACTGACGTAAACTGCGCGGAAAGCACGCCGATCACCGCATGGCCTTCAGCGGCATCATAGATTTCCCGGGCATTGGCGATATCCTTCGCCAGCACGTTAATGGCCACTTTATTCCGATAAAAATTAATGTGCTGCATGGTCTGCAATCTCCTTTAATCGCGCTACGATCAACGCCATTTCCCCTTCTGCGACCGTACGCGGGTCAAGACTAAAAACGCCCTGATGAAGGTTGTAACGACGAGCGTAAATCGCGATATCGCCCCCGCGAAGTTGCGCTTCGACAGCATAAGCATCCTGCCCCAGCGTCTGCGCGTTCACGCGGATCCGAATCCGCCAGATGGCGCGTCCGGCTTCGTCCTGTTCGATATCGGCGTCCAGTCCGGGAATCGCTGATATCGCCTGTGCCACGGGCTGGAGTTCCTCAGCAGTCACCACGACCTGCCCCTGATGATAGTTTTCCAGGGCATACACCAGTCCGACCATATTCTCTTTGCCGATTTTCATCGCCCGGGCAATCCCGTGGTGCTGCGCTTTACACGCGGCAATCCACTGTTTCTTACCGGTGATAAACCCGGAGGTCGGCGCGTTAAAGGCTTTTGCTCCGCTGTAGACCACCATATCCGCCCCGCTCGCCACCCAGGCGTGTAAATCCTCCTCGGCGGCGGCATCAACAATCAGCGGCAGATTGTGAACCTGCGCGACCTGCACAAAATCCGCAATGCTCAACATGCCCTTCTGCACGCAATGGTGCGATTTCACGTACAACAGCGCGGCGGTGTTATCGGTAATCGCGCTCTCCAACTGCCAGCGGGCCGCAAGATTACTTGAGCCGACTTCCACCACGCGACCACCGCCCAGGCGAATAGCGCTGGTGATTGGCGCCCCGTAGTCAACGTTATGCCCGCGCAGCATGACCACTTCATTCGCCATACCAGTGCTATCAGGCATTAACGAGACTCGCGCCGGGTCGCCGTGGGTAATGGCTGCGGCGACAGAGATAGCAATACCCGCCGACGCACAAGAGGTGATATAGCTGTCCTCCGCGCCGGTATAACGGGAAACCAGCTCGCCGGTACGGTCCACCAGCCGATCGATTTCAACAAAGGCTGAGGCCGCCCGCGCGGTGGCCTGCATCACCTCCGGCGCTACGCTGGAAACGCCCAGAATCGTCATCTTGCCGCAGGCGTTAATGACCTGTTTTAGCCCCAGTTGTTGATAAATATTCTGTGTCATGGCTTACAGCACTCCCAACAGCGAACAAACCACGCTGAGCGCCACAATTGACAGCAGGATCGTGGTGTAACGTGGCCCTTTCTTCACCAGATAAAAGTAGATGGCGAACACCGCCGCCAGCGGCAACAGGCCGGGGGCAATAGAGTCGAGAATTTGCTGAACCACCACTTCAGAGCCTTTCAGGGCGCTGAGTTTTAGCGGGGTGGTGATCTTGACGTAACTCGCAGAAAGCGCGCCCATCATGATCAGACCCAGCACGTTAGCACCGTAGATAAGCTCCTTAATTCGCCCTCCCTGCAGTAGACCGATAATCGAGTCACGCCCCAGCGTATAGCCTTTGTGGACCATGCCGTAGCTGATTGCCAGCGTAATAGCAGGATAGAGAATTAACGGTACAATTCCGCCCATCGCGCTGCCATTGGCGGCGAACGGGATGAAAATAGCAATTAACAGCGGCATAACGGCTGCCCAGATAATGGAGTCGCCCATCCCGGCCAGTGGCCCCATTAAGCCGGTTTTAATCCCGGTGATCGAAGCGTCGCTAATCGGCTCGCCGCGTGTTTTCTGCTCCTCCATCGCAATGGAAATCCCCTGAATCACCGCCCCGAACGTTTGCTCCGAGTTGAAGAAGTTCAGATGGCGTTTCAGCGCTTCCACCTGCTCCTCTTTTTGCGGGTATAGTTTTTTGATGATCGGTGTCATCGAGGCGCAGAAAATCAGGCTTTGCAAACGCTCATAGGAGCTGGAAACTTCCGCACCCAGCCAGTAGATAAACCAGGCTTTGGTGATATCTGCTTTGGTCAGCGTGCCGCTTTCACGTGCACGCTCCACCAGTTCATGCTGCATTACGTCGCTGCTCATCATGCTGCTCCTTCATTTTTCGCCAGACCTTTAATCAGGAAGGCCACGCAGGTACCAAAGATTGCCATCGCCATGATGTCCACCTTCAGGTACAGCACTGCAAAGAATCCGCCGATAAACCACGGCAGCAGGCTCTTTTTACCGATCACCATAATGGTGATGGCAAAGCCCAGCGCCGGCAGAATGCCGCCCATAATTTCAAAGGAGTGTGTGAGCCAGTGCGGCATCAGCTTCAGGAAGCTTTCCACCACGTCCTGACCAAAATAGTTAGCGGCAAAGACCACCGGGAAACGCAGCACCAGCCCGAGTAACGCCGGGTAGAGGAACGCACAGCGCATAATCCCCGCCATGTTGGCCGTTTCCGCGTGCTTGTCGGCCATATGTACCCACGCGGCGTTTAACGTACGACGCAACTGGTCGAGGAACACACCGATAACGCCAAACGGGATCGCCAGTGCGATGGCCAGGTTCGGGTCCATTCCGGCCTTCACGGCGATAGGAATTGAAATACAGGCAGCCAGCGCCGGATCCGACGGGACGTTGCCGCCCGGCGTAGAGGTCACGCCGAGGTAAACCAGTTGCATACCTGCGCCGATGATCATCGCCGTTTCCATGTTGCCTAACAGCAGGCCAACGAATACGGCAATCACCACCGGCTGTAGCAGCATGGCGGAAAAGGTGTAGCCAAGGCGTAATCGGGCAAACCAGTAATACAACCCCATCAGGCTTGCAAAGACTAAAGTATCCATAGTTAAGTACCCTGTTATCAAAGAATTAGAATTTTTTCAGGATATCGTCCAGCGACTGCGGCTTATCTTCCGGGATAGTCTGGAAGAACACCTGAATCCCACGATCTTTCAGGTCGCTCAGAATGCCGACGTCTTTTTCATCCAGCGTGATGTTCTGGAATACCGCTTTGCGGTTTGGCCCACCGCCCAGCCCACCGACCTGAATGGTGGAGACATCAAAACCCAACTGGACCGCCTCCTGGACCGCAGCCAGAGAGGGGAACAGCACCAGGACCTTACCGTCACCAAGCTGATTTTCTTTCCATGCGGCGGCAAAACTCTGGTTACCAAAGCAATCCACTTTGATATTTGGCGGCGCTGCCATCAGGTAGATATTTTTCATAAATGGGTCGGCGTCCAGCTCATCGCTAACCACCGCAATCCGGTTTGCCTGAGATTGTCCAACCCACTTAGTCACAACCTGGCCATGAATCAGACGGCTATCGATACGACATAAAACGATGTTTGCCATGATGTTTAATCCTTATTGTGATTGTTGTAATTGACGTACGTGAGCAACAACGTCCAGGCAGCTGCTCCGCCCGGCCTCGACCAGTTCGGCCACACAGGCGGTCAGTTGACCGTGCTCGCGTTTGTCCAGCGCCTCCAGTAACAAAGAGGCATTCAGCCCGGAAATGACTGCCACCGGGTAGTCGGCGCTCAGCCGCGCCGCAACATTAGAAGTGGTGCCGCCAATAAAATCGGTCAGGATCAGTGAGCCTTCCGGCATGGCTTTCACCACGACTTCGACGCGCTGATAAAACTCGCCGAGCGTATCAACGGGCATCAACGCAATTTCGGTCACGCCTTTGATTTCGCCCATCACCATACGCAGGCTGTTGCAAAGCTGTTGCCCCCAGCCGCCATGGGTCAGCAGCAGGATCTGGGGCAAGGATTCAGTGGTAGTCAAAATGGCCTCCTGGCTCGATTACATAGACATAGGTCAACAGAGCAAAGGCTGTGCCAGAATTTGTGTCACACGGGGGAGTTGTGGATGCTGGCGGGGCGCAAAGCCCCACCAGACAAGAGATTAGCTATACAGCAGTTCGTAGATATAAAAATATTCCGCGTCCGATAAGCGAATGGCATAGGCCTCTTCGATCGGCAGGAAAGCAGATTTAATGACACTAAACGCGCGGATATCAAGATCCGGCTTGTTCTCTAACGCCATCTGTAACGGTTTGCGGTTAATCACGATACGCTCAACCATACAGCAGCAGTGGATCAGGAAGCGCAGTGTCACCTGACGGCTCGGTTTTAGCGAAAGCGCGGTGGTCAGATGATTCAGCACACCTTCCATCTCTTTCAGAATGCGCTGCGGGTTAAGCACCGAAATATGGTTGATGATGCTTTCCATGGTCAATGCGCTGATGAAACGCATTGCGCTGCGCTCCATCTCCAGACGACGCTCACTGCTGGATAGATCCGGCGTCAGCAGGCTGAGCACCAGTTCGGGTCCCTGCTCGGAGAACAGCTCCTCGAGCGAGATAAACGGAATGTCCGGCAGTCCCGGCTGGAAAGTGCCGACGATCCCCGCCAGACGCTCGCTGGCGTTAATCGCCTGCTGAACGCGCTCCAGGCTGCGGACTTCGTTGTAGTCGAGGATCACCATCCGCGTGTCCTGCGACATCAGCTCGCCGAAGCTCTCTTCCAGCACCTTTTTGATTTTTTCCGCCGTACCCATACCGGTAATACAGGAGATGACCAGCACTTTCCCGCTGTTTTCCTGCTGCGGCGTACAGAGCTGACAGGGAATATTTTTGCTCTGCATTAATACCGCCAGCTGCGGTAAATCACTGGTTTCATAGCTTAAATCCAGTCCTACCTCCAACAAGCTGGTGAGCGTAATATTTGGCATCAACAGAACGTCTATCTGGAATAATTTGCTGATCGTGCTGCCAAAATGGACCAATGAGCCAATATCCACCATCAGGATCAGTCGGCGATATTGCCGGGCCTGGATCATCTGCGTCAGGGCTTCCAGCGTATCATGCACCGACTGCTCGAAAGGCATATCAATAGCGCTGAACAGCTCGCGCTCCAGCACGCGATTCACATACTGCGCCTGGCTGGTGGCGGTCGTCGCGCCATGGGCGATCAAAATCACCCCGCAGTCCGGGCTGGCGTCAATTCGTTGGCGGTAATGCCGACACTCTTTGAGGAACAGACACAGCCAGACCACCTCCGTCGCCGGACACTGAATATGCAGCAGTTCGTTGATTTTTCGGCATAACAGCGTGGCGTTTTCGTATTCATCTTTACAGCGGTCGAGGATCAGACTGGAAGAATAAAGCTGGGGAATAAGCCCGCGCTGCACGTAGCCAATCAGCGCCAGAAAGTGTTTGCGCAGCGGGTTAACCAGATTCTCCGGCAGCGTGAAACCAAGCACTTGCTCAACGCAGCCGATCAGCAGCGTCACGCGTTCTTCAATCTGATCGCCATAGCGCGGGGGATGCGCCACGCTGTCGCGGCTGTAGAGACCGTATTCAAAAATCGAGCTGAGTTTGTTTTTAAGTATCGCCAGGGTTTCAGTTGGCGGGACATTGCTGTTACGCAGGTTGATATATTCCCGGGTCAGGAAGCTGTAAAAGAGATCGCTCTCTTCAATTTCGGCTCCGGTCGCCAGCGAATTTTTCAGTGCGGGCAATGTACGGGCATCGATGCTCAGATGTTCTTTACCTTCGAACAGCGCTCCCACCAGCAGGCGTTGTTCCGGCGTGGCGTTAAACGGCATTTCTGCCAGACGTTTATCCAGCTGTAGCGTATCGCTGTGTTCCGTCATCCCCGAGGCCCAGGCCTGGGCGCAGAGAAACTGAATGTCGCTCTTGAGCTGACCAATATTGCCTTCCAGCGGCTTGTTCAGCAGCCAGAGCAGCAGGGTACGGTCGATGCTTATCGTGCGTTCGATTTTACGGCTTTCACGCTGTAAGAACCCAACAATCAATTCAACCTGCTCTTCCACCGAGCGCTGGCGAATGCCGGGTAAGTCGATACACACCTGAATACGTCGCTGGAAGGTGCGCAGCAGCGCCGAGCTGACCGGTTCGGTGGTCGCACAAATCAGACGGACCGAAATTGAGCGCGCCACGGCGCTGGAACCCAGCGGTCGGTATTCGCCTTTGTCGAGAATTGAGAACAGTTTTTCCTGACCTTCATACGGCAGACGATGCACTTCATCGAGCAGCAGATAGCCGCCGTCAGCCTGCTCGACCAGCCCCGGTTTATTCTCATTTGCGCCGGTAAAGGCCCCCTGTCGATGGCCAAATAAATGGGACGAGAGCAGCTCCGGGTTATGGGCGTATTCCGCGCAGTTAAAATAGACCAGCGGCGGCGATGTTCCCGTTGCGCGTTCGCAGGCAAAACGGTGCATCAGTTCGGCGAAAAAGGTTTTGCCCACGCCGGAAGGACCGGTCAGCAGAACGTGCAGCCCGTGGGGATAAAGCACCGCCGCGCGGCCTTTTTCCACCGCATCGCGCAGGCTGCGATCGTAACCAATCAGGCCGAAAAAGGGATCGTCTGTCACCTGGGCTTCCTGAACAGGCAACAGATCGGCAACGGTTTGCACGTCGCGCTCGGACTCATCCAGTTTGCGTCCCAGCAGCGTTTCAATCGTCTGACGATGCAGAAAGAATACCGGACGTCCGCGACTTTTAATCGCCAGACCGTCATTCCAGAGTTGATTGAGATCTTTACTGACCGAGTTACGCGCCAGCCCAAGATTAAAGCCGATGGCCTCCGCGGTGAACGCCGTTTCCTGCGCCAGTTGGGCAAGATTCAGTCCTCGCGTCAGCCGTTCCAGCTCTCCCAGTATTATCTCAATCCGTCTCATCTCTTTACCGCTTAAGAAATAAATGATTGTTCAGAACATACACTATTCTGCTGCGCAAGAAAGTGAGGCGGCATCCAGACCTTCCGGTCATCAAAACGTTTTCGACAAATAATGGCGCGCGGCACCGGTTTCCGGGAAGTTATCGAGGGTCATTTGCAGCTGATAGCCGTTTTTCTGATAAAACGGCAGCGCCTGGAAACTCATCGTATCCACCAGCGCATGCAGACACCCTCTCTCACGCGCGGTTTGTTCCGCCGCCTGCATCAATTTTGTGCCGTAACCGCCTTTACGCAGCGAATCATGCATCCATAAAAACTCAATGCATAGCCATTCGCCTTTAATTTTGCCGATCAACCCGCCCAGAATTTCATTGTGCTCATCGCGCCAGTACACCGCCAGGTCGCCAAAATTGGTGGTTCTGAGAAACTGGCGATTGTACGCACGCAATCCGGCCAGCAGCGCGTTTTGATCGTCTTCGGTAACCGTATCGGTAATCTGTATTTGCATCCTATCCTCCTGAAAAACTACAACGTCTGGCTGATTTAGTTTTAGGCATTAACACAGGCTGATGAGTGAGTCGTATGCCGTCTACACTTACTCTTGAGATGATGCGCATAGACAACAAGGATTATTATCATGAAACGAGCCATTTTTCCGATTATTGCCGTCCTTTTCACGCTACCCGCACTGGTACAAGCCGACTCGGCGTATGGCGGACTGCAGGCAGTACACGAAAAAAACACCGTTATGAAGGACTTACGTAAGATTTGCACCCCGCAAGGGTCGCCGTCGGATGAGGTATGGGAAAAAACGATTATGGCTGATACGCGTAATCAGCAGCACATCCGCGAAGCCATTCTGGCAATACAAAGAAATAACCAGAACAACTACTGGGAAGCGCTTGGCAAAGTGGAATGCCCGGATTTATAGGCGTTTATGTTGTAAAATGAGTACTGTAACCGGTTTCTGTATCGTAAAAACACGTATTGTTGCCTGAATGAATCAATAGCAATGGAGCAACAATATGCGATACCGTTTTCCTGAAAACTTCTGGTGGGGCAGTGCCTGCTCGGCGCTACAAACCGAAGGCGATAGCCTGAACGGCGGTAAAAGCCCGACCACGTGGGATGTGTGGTTCGACCGCCAGCCAGGTCGTTTCCATCAGGGGGTTGGCCCGGCGAACACCTCGGGCTTTTATCAGCACTGGAAACAGGACATCGCACTGCTCAAACAGCTGAAACACAATAGCTTCCGTACATCTCTGAGCTGGTCACGCCTGATCCCGGACGGCACCGGTGAGGTTAATCCTGAGGCCGTCGATTTTTATAATAACGTCATCGACGAGTTGCTGGCGCAAGGCATAACGCCATTTATCACCCTGTTCCACTTCGACATGCCGATGGTGATGCAGGAAAAAGGCGGCTGGGAAAACCGTGAAGTGGTTGAGGCGTTTGGCCGCTACGCACAGACGTGTTTCAAATTGTTCGGCAACCGCGTTAAGCACTGGTTCACCTTCAACGAGCCGATTGTTCCTGTAGAAGGCGGTTATTTGTATGACTTCCATTATCCTAATGTGGTGGATTTCAAGCGTGCCGCCACTGTGGCGTACCATACCGTGCTGGCGCATGCGACGGCGGTGCGGGCGTATCGTGATGCAAACCATGACGGTGAAATTGGCGTAGTGCTGAATTTAACGCCTTCGTATCCGCGCTCGCAGCATCCGGCAGATGTCAAAGCCGCGCACCATGCGGATCTGCTGTTTAATCGCAGCTTCCTCGACCCGGTGCTGAAAGGGGAATATCCAGCGGATCTGGTGGCATTGCTGAAAGAGTACGATCAGCTTCCGGCCTGCCAGCCAGGCGATGCGCAGTTGATCGCCGACGGCAAAATCGACCTGCTGGGGATTAACTATTACCAGCCGCGTCGTGTGAAATGTCGCGATACGGCAGTCAATCCGAATGCGCCGTTTATGCCGGAGTGGCTGTTTGATTACTATGAAATGCCGGGACGTAAAATGAACCCTTACCGCGGCTGGGAAATTTATGAGCCGGGTATTTACGATATTATTACCAATCTTCGCGATAATTACGGCAACCCACGTTGCTTTATTTCAGAAAACGGTATGGGTGTAGAAAACGAACAGCGCTTTATTCAGGAAGGACAAGTTAACGATAGCTACCGTATTGAATTTGTTACTGAGCATCTGAAATGGCTACATAAAGGCATTAGCGAAGGCTGTCATTGTCTTGGCTACCATATGTGGACCTTTATTGATAACTGGTCATGGCTCAACGGCTATAAAAACCGCTACGGTTTTGTCCAATTGGATTTAGAAACGCAAAAACGCACGGTGAAAAAGAGCGGCGAATGGTTTGCCCATACCGCCGAAAATAATGGTTTTGATTGATTAAGTTGCCGGATGACAGTGTTGACTGAAAACGATGCGCCATTCGGCAACAGTTTTCACTGAATCCTGACCTTCATCGTTACCAGAAGCGCTGTCAGCAGCATCAGGCTGCCCGAGAGCATCAGGGGCGACAGCAGTCCGAGGTTATCGAGCGCATAGCCTCCCACCGCAGCCCCGCAGGTATTGGCAAGCTGGATCACGGCGACCTGGACGGATCCGGCTTTTTCTGCCTGATCGGCAAGCGAGCGGGTGATCCACGTCGACCAACCAACCGGTACCAGCGCAAACGCCAGCCCCCAGATTATCGCAATGCCCGCGGCCACCACTTTATCGCTACCCCACAGAATCAGGACCAGCGCGCTGAGCGCCAGCACCAATGGCGCACCGGCCAGGGCCAGTTTGACCGAGCGCTTCAGAATCACCGAAGAGAACGACGTCCCGACAAAGCTGGCGATACCAAAACTCAACAGCACCAGCGTCAGGCCATCAACATCAAAGCCCGCCAGATTCATATAGACAGGGCGAATATAGGTAAAGAAGGCGAACTGCCCGGCGAAGGACATGAAGATGGCAATCATCCCGGCCATTACTCCGGGGCGCTGCAGCAGGCTGAACATATTTTGCTTGTGATGCGCAGGTTCGCCCGGCAGCGAAGGCAGCGCTCTCACCACCCAGATGGTGCACAGCACGCCCATTACCGCCGCCGCGTTAAACACGTTGCGCCAGCCGATGATGCCGCCCAAAAAGCTCCCCAACGGCGCGGCAATCACCAGCGCGATGGATACCGCGCCAAATATCACAGACAGCGCTTTCGGTACCGTACGCGCGGGAACCAGACGCATGGTCAGCGACGCTGACATCGCCCAGAACCCGCCGAGCGCCAGCCCCAGACAGGCACGACCGATCAGCAGGAGCGTAAAAGAGTTAGCAAATGAAACCAGCAGGCAGGAAAGCGTCAGCAGAACCGAAAACAAGATCACCACATAGCGACGATCGGTCGCCTGGATAATTTGCGTCACAAACAGGCTGGCGAACATGGCGACAAACGCCGTCACGGTCACTGATTGTCCGGCAACGCCTTCCGAAATGCCCAGATCCTGAGCCATTGGCGTCAGCAGGCTAACGGGCAGAAACTCAACGGTTATCAGGCAGGCAACACAGAACGCCACGGCGAATACCGCCGACCAGTTTGGCCGGGTATTTACCTCAGCGCGGGATTTTTGTTCAACAGCGTCACTCATTTTGTTACCTGCGTGGGGTTATTGTAGAAAAGTTACGTATTGTAACATTAAAAGTGTGACGTATTTAACGTTTTGACAACTCTCACCGCCGGATGGCGGCGTCGCCTTATCCGGCCTACGGCGGAGCTCTTTTGTCGGCCTGATAAGCGTAGCGCCATCAGGCATCACTATCAGTGCAGCCAGTGCACGCCATCTTCAGGTTGGAAAAAGGCGTTATAGCGCATCTGGAACGCGTTAAGCTCCTGCATATCCGGCTCCATTTCACGTAGAAACCCGAGCGCCAGGCGCACCTGCGCGTCGGTGATCGGGGCGGCCAGGCGAGATTTTTGTAGCAGGCGGTGCCACTGCAGCAGGTTCTGCTCGCTGCCGTCGACAATGACGATTTGCCAGATTAACAATACCTGGGCGGCATTTTGCAGATGCGATTCATCAGGGCGGTGCAGGTACTGTAAAAACGCCTCCCCCTGTACTTTTCCCATCTGGTCAATCATCGATTCTACTGGTACTACATCAATACTCAGTCGCTCACTCAGACGGCGAATGGCCCGTCGTGATCCGGACGTCAGCACCCGGAAGCCCACTACAAAAACAACCACCAACGTGGCCAGCATTATCCAAATCATTAATGACGATACCGCCCGCTTAAACTAATTTTTCCGAGAGTGACTGACAGGCTTCGCGCACCCACTGCGAATATTGTGGAATACAATTTTTTGGCATTTGTAGTTCAACGCCGCTGATACTTATTGCCGCAATCACGTCTTTATTACGGTTAAAAACCGGTGCGGCAATGCAATAGATGCCAGGGGAGTCTTCGGCGTTATCAAAGACCCAGCCTTGCTCGCGGATTCTGGCAAATTCCTTCATTAATGCTTTTTTGCTGGTAATGGTGGTTTCGGTATACCGTGGCAACACTTCATCAGGCAACAACTCATCAATTTTATCTTGCGGCAGCCAGGCACAAAGCGCTTTGCCCACACCGGAGCTGTGCATCGGTAATTTTTTACCGACCCAGGTCCGAATGCCAATCGGCTGGGTATTCTCCAGCTTCATAAGATAAATTGGCGCGACTTCATCCAATATACCTAAGTGACAGGTCAGGTCCGTTTGCTGACGCAGTTTTTCCAAAACAGGAAGTGCCGCATTACGAATATCAAATTGTTCCAACGAACGATTTCCCCATTCGTACAGCTTCAAGCCCAAAAAGAAACGTCCCTTTTCCAGGCGCAAAAGATGATGCGCAACCAGTGCATTTAGCAGGGAAGACGTGCTGCTTTTTGGTAATGCCAGATCCTGCTGAATCTGACTGAAGGTCGCTCCTGGGGAGTTAAAAAGATAATTACAGATTTTTACTGTCTTATCCAATGCGGGAACAGAGGTCGTAATGTCTTGGTTCATGCGCTATTAATCTTTTTTATTCATAGACTCTGCACAGTATACCGCAATCACTTTTCTCAGGAATGCGGCTTTTTTGCACATACGCAAACTGGGCTCTATTACCTAAATTTTATACCCACAAACCCGATCCATCTCACAGTTGTTCATTTGTTCTGCAAAAAACGTTGACGAACGATTTGGATATTTGCTGTACTAACTTCAATATACAGAACATAAGTTCCATATACAGAACTAAAGGAGTGGCAATGTTGAACATTTTTAAGGGCATCTTCCCGCCAGTACCGACTATCGTTGACGAAAGCGGGGAATTGGATCGCGCTGGAATGGCAGTAATGATTGACCATGTGATTAGCAATGGTGCCGACGGAATGCTCATTCTGGGCAGTGGCGGCGAATTTTCCCATTTCTCGTCCGAACAAAGAAAGCAAATTGCAGAGTTTAGCCTGCAGCATGTTGCGGGTAGAGTTCCTGTTCTTATTGGTATCGCCTGCGCCAGCACAGCGGAAACTATCCAACTTGGAAGGCATGCTGAAAACGCGGGCGCAAAAGGAGTACTGGTAGTCAATCCTTATTATGCAAAACTCAGCGATGAGGCCCGCTTTACGCATTACAAACGAATTGCTGAAGCGCTAAGCATTCCCGTCTTCTTATATAATTTTCCAGAACTAACTGGCCAGGATATTGGTATAAATGTCATCACTCGCCTTGCCCGCGAAGTACCAAATATCGTTGGCATTAAAGATACAATTGATAACATTAGCCACACCAGGGAAGTTATTAATCAGGTTCACTGTTTCCGCCCAGATTTTATCATTTTTAGCGGCTATGACGAATATTTACTTGATACATTATTACTCGGTGGACATGGCGGCATTCCGGCAACATTTAACTTTGCGCCTCATATTACACGCGGAATTTATCAGGCGATTCAGCAGAACGATCTCGCTACCGCCAAAGCACTTCAACAACAACTTGCCGGATTATCACCTTTATATGCCTTAGAACAACCTTTCTTTGCCGTTATCAAGACCGCCATTAAATTAAGTGGCGTGGATATATCAACTGCAGTTGTCCCGCCAGCATTACCGTTAAATGAAGAAAAAAGAGAACAGGTTAAAAATATATTATCCCGTATTACGGTATAAACCAGCATGAGAGCAAAGATAATGAACATCAACCCTGTATTAAAATTGAATCCCAAAGATGATGTGGTTATCGCAAGGCAGGCTGTCCCCGCAGGCACCCGGCTTGAAGAAGAGCACATTACTGTACTCAGTGATATTCCCGCAGGGCATAAAATCGCCCTGCATGCACTGAAGGTTGGCGATGCGGTCAGACGTTATGGGCAAATTATTGGCTTCGCAACTCAGCCCATTAAGCCTGGCGAACACATCCACATGCATAATTTGGGAATGGGTGACTTTGAACGCGACTATGCCTGGGGTGAAGATTGCCATTCACCTTCTCCAGCCCTTCAACAGGATACCTTTATGGGTATCCGCCGCGCCGATGGCCGTGCAGCTACACGTAATTACATCGGTATTTTAAGCTCCGTAAACTGTAGTGCCACGGTCGTAAGAGCTATTGAGGATCACTTCCGTCTGCAGGGTCTTGCAGATTACCCGAATGTTGATGGCGTGGTGTCATTACCACAAAGTTTTGGCTGTGCTATTGGCTCTAAAAGTGAATCAATGGACGTCATGAGACGTACGATGGCCGGTTATGCCACCCATGCCAACTTTGCCGGCGTAATCATCGTTGGACTGGGATGCGAATCCAGTCAAATTCAAGACATGATGAATGCCCATGGACTAGCCGATGGCCCAATGATGCACAGTTATACCATTCAGGATGTGGGCGGTACACGTCACGCCATTGAGAAAGGAATTTCCCTGGTTAACCAAATGTTGCCCGTTGCTAACCAGGTAACACGTCAACCTATCCCTGCATCAGAAATCATACTCGCGCTCGAATGTGGGGGTTCCGACAGCTATTCCGGGATCTCAGCCAATCCAGCTCTGGGCTATGCGGTAGATAAACTGGTGCAACAAGGCGGAACAGCGATTTTATCTGAAACCTCCGAAATTTATGGAGCCGAACATCTTCTTACCCGCCGTGCCGTTTCCCGCGAGATAGGTGAAAAACTCATTGCCCGCATTCACTGGTGGGAAGAGTATTGTCGCCGCACCGGAAGCGAAATGAACAACAACCCTTCGGCGGGTAACAAAGTCGGCGGGCTGACGACAATTCTGGAAAAATCACTTGGTGGTATTGCTAAAGCGGGTACAACCAATCTGACAGAAGTGTATGAGTATGCTGAACCGGTAACCGCGAAGGGTTTTGTCTTTATGGATACCCCAGGATATGACCCTATTGCCGTTACGGGACAAATCGCCGGAGGAGCAAATCTTCTGTGTTTCACCACAGGCCGAGGTTCTGCCTTTGGTTCCAAGCCGACCCCAAGCTTGAAGCTGGCCACCAATAATGCACTTTGGCAACGCCAACAGGAGGATATGGATATTAATTGCGGAACCATTGTCGAGGGGGAAGAATCCATTGCAGAAGTCGGTGAACGTATCTACCAGATGATCCTTGAGATGGCATCAGGTAAAAAAACGAAGAGTGAGGAATTTGGCTATGGCAGTCAAGAATTCGTCCCCTGGACTGTTGGCTCCATAATGTAACACTCCACAAGATAATAATACCTCGTACCGCCATACTCATTATGAGTATGGCAAGGAGCCCTTATGTCTATTGTTAACGTAAATACTGAAGAAGAAAAATTAAAGGCAACAACAGTAAGGTGGCGCATATTTATTATTATGCTCTTATTAGGTGCTATTAACTATATTGACCGCACCTCTCTTTCTATTGCTATGCCTTATATTACAGATGAATTTGGTATTACCGATACTCGCGTTGTTGGTGTGATTCATAGTGCCTTTTTCTGGGCTTATGCATTAATGCAAATCCCCAGTGGGGTCATTGCTGATAAATTCAAAGCCAGACATATCATTGCGCTGGCCACTATCTTATGGGGAGCATTTCAAGCCGTTGCGGCTCTGTGTCACTCTATTTTCACCCTTTCACTTTCTCGTCTGGGGTTAGGCGTCACTGAATCTCCAATCATGCCCGCCGGCGCGAAGTTAATGGGCACATGGTTAACGCCAACCGAACGCGGACGTGGTTCGATGCTACTTGATGGCGGCGCGCCATTGGGTACGGCGCTGGGTGCGGTGATCATCGCCGGACTTATTGCCTTTTTCGACTCATGGCGTATGGCATTCGTGGTGGCTGGTGTGGGAACCATGATTGTCGGTTTACTGGCCTGGTGGTACATCCGCACTTATCCATCAGAACACCCCAGCATCAATAAAGCTGAACTAGACCATATTGTTGCGGCAAACGGTGCTGAAACCAGTAGCAAGAAATACCGTCTGGCCGATATCAAACCTTACCTGAAACAACGTAATGTGATTGCACTTATCTGTGGCTGGGTCTGCTATAGCTTCGTGTTCTATGGCCTGATGACCTGGCTACCGCTCTATTTCCAGGCCACCTACGGTTTTGATATCAAATCGATGGGCGGAGCAATGGCGCTGATCTTCCTGCTGTGTTTTGTCGGCCAACTGACTGGCGGCTACATTATGGATAAATGGCGCAGCAAAGGAGCAAAAACAAGCCGCGTTATGCATACGATGTTGGCGATTTCGGCTACCACCGCTGGTGTTGGTATTTTCCTTTGCGCACAAAGCTCGACGCCAGCCGTCGCAATTACCTTGCTCACTATTGCCCTTTTTCCCCTGCGATGGGCCAGCGTTTACTGGTCAATACCCGGACTACTGGGCGCACAATCAGTTGCAGGCACCATTTGCGGAACCATGAACTTCACCAGTAATTTGTTTGCAGCCATCCTGCCTATTTTTATCGGTTTCCTGGTGCAATCCACGGGGAACTATTACGCAGCGATGATGTTCTTTGCGCTGGCTGCTGTGGGTTATCTCATCTGCTCGCTGCTGATCAACTTTGATAAAAAAATGGTCATTACTGACGAGTAATCCGCCTGAATCTGGCCCGTTTACGGGCCATCTTTCAACATCAGGAACGATGTATGTTCAATTCAGAGAATTTCATTGCCGTAGACTGGGGCTCAAGCAACCTGCGCATTTGGGTCTATCAACAGAATCAATGTGTCTGGCAACACGTCAGTCAGAATGGGGTACTCAAACATCAACCAGGTGTATTCAAAGACACCTGGTTAACACTGCTCAGTTTGTGTCCGCGGCCATTAAACACAGATACAACCGTCATAATGAGCGGAATGGTGGGCAGTAATATCGGGTGGGTAGATAGCCACTATTTACGCTGTCCAACCCCGTTAAGTGCATTATCACAGCATCTAACAAAGGTTGAAGATGCGGGCCCTTTTCCCACTTTCATCGTTCCTGGCCTGCAAATTGCCGGGCCGGAAAACTACAACGTTATGCGTGGAGAGGAAACTCAGCTATTTGGCGCCTTAGCTGATGGGAACTGGTACGTATTCCCGGGAACACACAGCAAATGGGTGCAGGTACAAGAGAGTAACGTCTGCGATTTTCAAACCGTCATGACCGGCGAATTTTTCCACTTACTTTCACACTACTCCATCGTTGGGAAAAACGCCGAGGAACAAAACAAGAACGAACAGGCTTTTTTAGCAGGAGCCGAACGCGGCTGGCAAGAAACATGTTTATCCCGCAGCCTATTTGATCTGAGAGCCAGAATACTCACCCATGCGTTGTTACCCGATACGCTTTACGAATCTCTGTCAGGGTTATTGATTGGCCATGAAATAGCACAAATGCTACAGCACTATGCCATTAACACTGAAGAAGAAGTCATTCTGGTGGGCAATGACGATTTGCTCAGCCGCTATCAAAGCCTGTTTCATCATTTCGGTTATCGCTGTCGGCTGTGTAACGGTGAAAAAGCATTTATTAATGGCATCAGGAGACTTTTAAATGAATAGTCGTAACCCTTTGGTCGCTATTTTACGTGGGGTGAAGCCCGATGAAGTGCTGGCCCATATTGATGCACTTATCACAGCCGGGTTCCGCACAATAGAAATACCGCTGAATTCGCCAGACTGGCAACGTAGTATTGCTCTTGCCGTGGAACATTATGGTCATACAATAAAAATCGGTGCCGGAACGGTCACTAATGTCAGTGATGTCAGCACACTCTCTTCGCTGGGATGTGCATTTATCCTTACGCCCAACACCGATCCGGAAGTAATTGATACTGCGCGAGCGGCCAAAATGACCACCTGCATCGGCTGCCAAACAGTCAGCGAAGCATTTGTTGCATTCCGGCATGGCGCGGACGGATTGAAAATTTTCCCTGCGGGGGAACTGGGACCGAATTACATCCGGGCATTAAAAGCCGTTTTGCCTCCTCAAGTCCCTTTGTATGCCGTTGGCGGAATTAGGCCAGACAATTTGTCCCATTACCTGAAGGCAGGTTGTTTCGGTGCCGGCTTAGGCAGCGATCTGTATCGTGCCGGACAATCTATCCACCAAACAGCCGCAAATGCGAAGGCATTTATCGAGGCTTATAATACTTTCTGTCAGTCTCAGGCATAAAAAAGCCCGCCATTAAGGCGGGCAAAAGTTACCAATGCACACTTAACTCAAGCAACTTTCAATTGTTGAATCTTTTTCTCACGGCGAATTTTACGTTCTTCAAACACGGCCACGATGGCCATCAGGCAGATACAGCCGATGGCGGCGGTATCCAGCGCGGCAAAGGTGCCCGCCCAGCCGGTGAGACCGAAAATCGGCGTGCCGTCGGCAATCATCCCGAGCCCCAGCTTGGCGAAGCTGTCGCCAATCAGGTAGGCGAAGGTGCCTTTAATCCCGTCGGCCGCGCCGATCGCTTTTTTCGGCACAAATCCGACGGCGGCAACACCGATTAACAACTGCGGGCCAAACACCAGGAAGCCGAGCGCAAACAGCGAAGCCAGATAGACGTACTGGTTGCTGGCGTGCTGGTAAACACCCAGCGTCGCGATGATGAGTGCCAGCGCCACGCAGGCCACCAGCGCACGACGACCGTTAGCGAGATCGGAGAGCCAGCCCCACAGCAGCGTGCCGACCAGCGCGCCCACTTCGAACAGGGTAAAGCCCTGAATTGCCACCTCTTTGGAGAGTTTTAGCTCCTGGAAGGCGTAGACGGTGGACCACTGGTCAATACCGATACGCACCACGTACAGGAAGATGTTGGAGAAGCACAGCAGCCAGATCACTTTGTTTTTCAGCACGTACTCAACAAAGATCTGCCATTTGGTCATCTCGTTTTCTTCGGTCTCTTTGTCCTCTTCGCTGATCTCCTCGCCGAACAGCTCTTCGGCTTTACCGAGGCCATAAGATTCCGGGGAGTCGCTGCCGTAGCGCAGGCCGATGAAACCGACAATCAGGGCAATAATCGACGGGAAGATAAACATACCGATGACGTGGCCATCGAACAGGTAATTCGCGCCGAACAGCGCTACGCCCGCCGCACCCGCACCGCCGAGGTTGTGGGAAATATTCCACATGCCGAGGTAGGAACCGCGCTTACGGCGTGGCGTCCACTTGGTGATGGTGGAATAGCTGCACGAGCCGCCGGTGCTCTGGAAGAAACCGCTCAGCGCGTAGAAGGCGATCATCAGGAACAGGCTGGTTGACCCCGCGCCCATGCTGGCGCTGAAGCCGAGCATACAAATTGCGGAGAGGATCAGCATAAACGGCAGGAACTGCTTGGTATTTTTGCCGTCCGCGTAGTAGGAAACCACGGTTTTACCCACGCCATAGGTGATGGAGAAGCCGAGGCCAATCATCCCCAACTGCGTCATGCTGAGCCCGTAGGTGGAGATCATGTCGTTTTGCGCGATGTTGAAGTTTTTGCGGATCAAGTACATGGTCAGGTAGCCGATAAAGACCACCAGATAGGACTGCATGAACGGTTTGAACCACATTTTGCGCCGCACATCGAGCGGCAGATCCAGGGTCGGCTTGCGCACCTGGTTGAGAAAGGCCAGCATTTGACACTCCCGAGCTGATTTTTTTACCTGCGAATGGCAGGCATTGTAAAAATCAGACGGGAGACACGCCTGAGACAGCGTCCAGGTGAAACCGGGAATATTTCTTAGTTTTGCCTAACTCGGGGCAAAAAGGTGAGGTGCATCACGCTTCGTTGAGATCGCGCGGTGCCTGGGCGTTTAAGAACGGCAGCAACAGCAGTGCTGAGATGCCGGCCGCGATGGCGATCACCACAAAGAATCCGCTCCAGTGCCAGACTTCCATCACCTTCGCCAGCGGCCAGCCGGAGAGCGATGCCCCCAGATAAGCAAACAGGCCGACAAAGCCGGTCGCCGCGCCCGCCGCCTCTTTGTGCGAGCACTCCGCCGCCGCCATGCCAATCAGCATCTGCGGGCCAAAGACGAAGAAGCCGGTGGTGAAGAAGCACGCCGCCTGCATCACGTAACTGGCAAACGGCATCAGCCACAGCGAGCCCACGGAGAGCAAAATTCCGGCGGCGAAAATCAAGTTCATCGGCCCACGATTGCCGTTGAATAGCTTGTCCGAGCCCCAACCTGCAACCAGCGCGCCGATAAACCCGCCCAGTTCAAACATGGTGACGGCGGTGTTGGCGGTGACCAAATCGACGCCGAGCGTCTCCGACATATACAGATTGCCCCAGTCGTTGATCGCCGCGCGTACCACGTACACCAGCACATAGCACAGCGACAACAGCCAAATATATGGATTGAGCAACACATATTTGGTGAGGATCTCTTTACGAGTTAACCCCGCACCCTCCTGCTGCTGGGCAATTTCCAGCTCATCGTGCCGCCAGTCGCCAATCGGCGGCAGACCAATCGCCTGCGGCCTGTCGCGCAGCCGCCAGCAAAGAAAAACGCCCACCACGATCGCCAGCGTACCGGCAATCATCATCCCGGCGCGCCAGCCGTAATGCAGCGCTGCCGCCGCCATGACGATCGGAATCAGCGCGCCGCCGACGTTGTGCGCGGTGTTCCAGATTGCCCACCAGCCGCCGCGCTCGTTGCGTGAATACCACGCGGTGAGCAGGCGGGCGCACACCGGCGCGCCCCAGCCCTGGAAGAAGGCGTTCAGCGCCCACAGTACGGCAAAGGCCCAGACCGAGGTTGAGAAGCCGAACAGGATGTTAACCACGCCGGTGGCGATAAGCCCAATGCCCATAAAATAGCGGGCGTTGGAGCGATCGCTAACAATACCGGAGACAAATTTCGACAGCCCGTAGGTGATGTAAAACAGCGTCGCCAGCAGGCCAATATCGCTGCGGGTCAGCACGCCGCTGGTGATAATTTCCGGCACCGCGGCGTTAAAGCTTTTGCGCGTGAAATAAAACAGCGCGTAGCCGAGCCAGATAGTCAGCAAAATATGCCGCCGCCAGTAACGGTAGCGGGCGTCCACTTCCTGCTTGTCGGTGATAAGCGGCGCGCTGGCCGGAGCTTTTAAAAACTGAAACATGGCCGTTCCTTAGGCGTAGCGCTGGGGCAGCGACACGCTGACGCGCGTACCGTGCATACAGGAAATCGTGAGTGAACCGCCGAGCGCCGTCACCCGCTCGCGCATCCCGGTGAGGCCGAAACCCTGCGGGTTCGACCCCGGCGGCAGGCCGCTGCCGTCATCTTCCATCACCAGCATCAACCGCTCATCCTGCTGCCAGCCCTGGAGCGTCACCGCGCTGGCGTTGGCATGCTTCACAATGTTGTTCAGCCCTTCCTGACAGACGCGAAACAGCGTCACGCGCTGGCTTTCGCTCAGCAATGACTCATCAATTCGCCAGTCAAGGTGGCTGACGATACCGCGACTTTCCAGCTCCATTTCGCGCATCAATGAACGGATGGCCTGTTCCAGCGTGAGATCGTCCAACTGGCGCGGTCGCAGGCGACCCAGCAGGCGGCGCACCGAATCGTACACGCCCAGAGACAACTGCTCGATATGCGCCCCGCTTTGCTTAACGCCCGCGTTCTCGGGGGCCAGGCGCTGTACGATACCCGCCTGCGTGCGAATGGCGGTGATGGTCTGGCCGATATCGTCGTGCAGCTCGCGCGCCACGTCGCGGCGCACGCTCTCTTCGGTCTCCAGCAGACGTTCCGCCAGCCGATGATTACGCGCCAGCTCGTTTTGCAGCGACTGGTTAAGCTCACGCAGCCGCTGAATACCCGCGCCGAGCAGCAGCCCGGTCAGGCTTTGCACCAGCAGCGAGAGCAGTAAATCGACCGGGTGATCGTGCCAGGTCTGGCTGGCAATCAGCGCGATGGCGTTCATCAACGTCGCAATCAGCGCGCCTTGCCAGCCGTAATGCCAGGCGAGCGCAATAATCGGTAAAGCGAGACAAAACGGCGTAAAGCGCGAAAGCTCAGCGGGCAAACCGAGCTGTAGCCACAGGCTGACGGTGAACAGCAGCAGATACCAGACCAGATGTCGCCCGCGCCAGTTCACCGGCTGCGACACCAGCGCCGGGCCGAGCGGCAGCCAGGTGGTGCTGGTGAGGTAGTGCCAGAACACCAGGCAGATCGGCGCCAGCGTTAATCCGCCGGTCAGGGTCAGTAACAGCGCATTCCACGCTTCCTCCCCCTGCCCCAACCACGGCAGCGATTGCAGCAGCGCCGCCGCCGTCAGCGCTGCGCCCTGCAACAGCAACGTGCGCCAGTCGCGTTGATGGCGGTATCGCGAAATCAGCATCACCGGGAGTAGCGTGAGGGCGCTTCCGATCATCAAAAGTGGCAAATGGGCCAGCGCCACCTCCTGCGTCAGCCAGTACATCAACAGCCATTCCGCGCCCAGCAGCACCGGCCAGTAGCCGCGCGGGCATTGCAGCATTAATCCCAGACGCAGGCCAAACGGAAACAGCAGAACCGCCAGCTCCGGGCGTTCGACCAGATGCAGGCTGATGCTCCACAGGCAAAACCACGCGGCGGAAAAGATAAAGAAACAGGCAACAACGGTAATCAACCGGGAGAAAAGTGCGTTCATTGCCAGCCGTCAAACATCCGGCGCGCCAGTTCAACATCGTTGCTGACGTTCAGCTTTTCCATCAGGTTGGCGCGATGAACGTGCACCGTTTTCGGCGACAGCCCCAGCTCGGCGGCAATCTCTTTCACCGCCATCCCCTGCGCCAGCTTCTCCGCCACCTGACGCTCACGTTTGGTCAACGGATCCTGACGCCCGGCCGCCAGCTTGACGGCGATGTCCGGCGTCAAATAGCAACCGCCGGTCGCCACGGTATGCACCGCCGCAATCAGTTCATCCGGGCTACAGCGTTTTGAAAGAAAGCCACGCGCGCCTGCGTTGAGCGCCTGCTCGACCAGTGCCGGGCTGTCGTGGACGGAGAGCATGATGATCGCCATCCCTTTTGGCAGTTGGCTGAGTAGCTCCAGGCCCGAGATATCGGGCATCGAGATATCGCAAATACACACCTGCACGCCGCGCCCCGGTAAACCGGCCAGCGCCTCGCGCCCGGAGCCAAATTCCGCCACAACCTGCAAATCAGCTTCCAGCCCCAGCAGTTGGGCAAAGCCGGAGCGGACGATAGTGTGGTCGTCGATAAGGGCGATGGTGATCATGGGTTTGTCCTGGGGCCGGGAAACGCCTGATGGCGCTGCGCTTATCAGGCCTACGGGCAGGTAGGCCGGATAAGGCATTTATGCCGCCATCCGGCAAAAACGCTTACCTTAACGATAAGCGCTTTGGTGTTCAAGCCTTGAGCGATCAGGCTATGCCTGTCGTGACGGTAAATGTCCGGGTGTGCTGCGGTTCTATTTCAATCAAGGTGCCATTGCGTTGTGCCGCCAGGAATCCTTCGGGTCGACAGGTTGCAGGCAAGGCGAATGCCGCAACCTGTTGATCGCCGTTATACAGGATCCATCGCGTCACATAATTCAGCTCCGCGCTGGAGAAGCGTGTAACGAACGTGGTGCCATCTGGTGCTATCATGCTAAATTCCGGCTTATCTGTGTATCTGTCCAGTTGGTCAGCAAAGAAGACAATTTCCGGATCGTAAAAATGGGGTTCATTGAGCCGCGCCAGAGAAGCCTCGCCCTGCACAATCCGCTGATTAAACGCCAGCCATTGCTCAGTCGGCTTAACATGCGCGGGTATCGACTCACGCAGCTTCATGGCCTCATCCGGAATATTCTGGCTGAAGGAGGCTTCCGGTACGTAGGCATAGTTCATATGGCACATGTACTGCAACGGCATTGCCACTGAGGCGAGGTTGGTAACCGCCATCTGAATATCAAACAGCGCGCTCGCTTTGTGCATTACCACCGCAGGATGCGCCTGATAATGATGACCGAACCCCATCACATACTCATAGCGTCCACCCACGCGCAAATTCTCACCCTCCAGCTCCAGCCAGGCTTCATCCATCGCGGCACAAGCCATTTCACCGTGCAAAGGATGTGAATCTTCTGGCGATGGGCAACCATTAGCCAACAGACCTGAGTGGAAGGCAAAACAGCCGTAGGTCGCCACCACTTCCGCCGCCGGTTTCGGCTGACTGAACATGTTACGCATGGTCAGGTCATGGCCATCAAACTGAGCATCCCAGATCATTTGCCCCATCCAGGGCAGAATAACCAGATGTCCACGACTGTTTTCTACCTTCAGCCCTTCCACTCCGCTGGCGTAACGAAATGCGGTAACCGTGAAGTCGCTATTCTTCAGTAAGATTCGCGGATGCTCTGCAAAGAGTTCTCGCCACAGCGTTATACGTGTTGTCATGATCGCTCTCCTCAGGAAACTGTCGCTTCAGCCAGGTTGTTGCGCACTTTGCTTTCACGCCAGAAGTAGATACCGACGTACACGAAGCAGAGCATGGAAACCAGGAACGAAAGTTGCAATGAATGGAACATATCAGCCACATAGCCCTGAATCGCCGGAACCACCGCCGCGCCGACAATCGCCATAACAATGACGGCACCTGCCATTTCGGTATGTTCGTTATCCACGGTATCAAGCGTACCAGCATAGATTGTCGCCCAGCAGGGTCCAAACAGGACACTTACCAGCACTGCGACATACACAGCGCTGAAACTTGGCGCCAGTGCAACATAGATGAGGAACAGGGCACCAATGATGGAATAGAGAATCAGCACTTTTTCCGGATTGAAGCGTGTCATCAAAATGTTGGCGATAAACTTGCCGATAAAGAAGCAGGCGAAGCTATAGACCATGAAGGTTGAGGCATCGCGCTCGTTGATATCACCTAATTCCAGTGCCAGACGGATGGTGAATGACCACACCGCGACCTGCATCCCCACATAAAGAAATTGCGCCACAATTCCGCGACGGAAACGGGCATTGCTGGCCAGATAACGCAGTGTATCTATCGCTGACGGGCGTTTACGACTCGTGGTTTGCGCGACTTTACAGGTCGGGAAGCGGGTCAGCAGGAATAACACCATCACCACAACCAGCACCATAATCATGTACTTGTATGGCTCAAGAGTATTTTCCAGCATCATCACTTTAAAGTTATGGATCTGCTCGGCGTTCATCCCGGCCATCTGTTTTTCCAGGCTTTCGCCTTCAGAGAAGACCAGATATTTACCCAGCAGAATACCAGCCGCTGCGCCAATAGGATAAAAGGTCTGGCTGATGTTCAGGCGTAAGGTCGCATAGGCTTTTGGGCCTATCATTGAGCTGTAGGTGTTGGCTGCCGTTTCCAGGAAACTCAGGCCAATCGCAATCGCGAAAATCGCCGCAAGGAACATGGTGTAGGTGGCCATGTGCGATGCCGGGAAAAAGAGCGTACACCCAACGATATAAAGGGTCAGCCCCATTAAGATGGCGATTTTATAACTGGTTTTTTTAATCACCAGAGATGCCGGGATCGCAATTAAAAAATAGCCGCCATAAAAGGCACTCTGAACTAATGCCGAGGCAAAGTTACTCAGTGAAAATACACTTTTGAATTGCGTAATCAGAATATCATTTAATGCGGCTGCGCATCCCCATAACGGGAATAAACAGGATAACAAAATAAACTGGAACAGAGGGGTCTTATTCAAATAGCCGTCAGGCATCTGAATGATGTTTTTATCGTTCATAGTGCTACCTTTTACAGTGCAGGAGTATTATTCGTTTAAGGTAAGAAACTCATTAAATTGTTCGATGCTTGGATAAGATGATTGAGTTCCTTTCCCGGTAACGCTGAAAGCAGCGAAGAGAGCGGCTTTTTTCATGGCGGTTTCCACATCACCGCTTTGAACGTAATAGTGAGCAAAACAACCGATGAAAGCGTCGCCTGCGCCACTGGTATCGACAGCGTTCACTCTAAACGCCGGAACATGGACTTCCTGGTCACGCGTCATCCACAACGCACCTTTCTCACCCATGGTGACGATAATATTGTTCAGACCTTTATCAACCAGAGAACGTGCTGCTGCGCGAATATGGTCATAGGTATCTACTGGCATACCGGTTAATATTTCCAGCTCGGTTTCATTCGGCACGAAAAAATCACATTTACAGGCATAAGACATATCTAATTCCCGTAATGCAGGGGCGGGATTTAGTAACACTTCAATACCGTGCTTTTTGCCGAATTCAATCGCGTGATAAACGGTTTCCAGCTGCACTTCCAGTTGCAGGATAATAAGCTGACATTTTTTCAGATCTTCCGCCGCACGATCGATATCTTCCGGGGAGAGAAATTTGTTCGCTCCTTTAATAATCAGAATGCTGTTGCTGGAGTTGGCATTAACAAAGATCGGTGCGACACCGCTGCTGGTGCAGGGTACCTTTTCGACATAGGTGGTATTAATTCCCCAGGATTCGAGATTGCGAATAGTGTTATCCGCAAAAATATCATCACCGACTTTTGTCAGCATCAGCACTTTGGAATTGAGCTTAGCGGCCGCAACGGCCTGATTTGCGCCTTTACCCCCGCAGCCAATTTTGAACGCCGGCGCTTCCAGCGTTTCCCCTTCTTTGGGCATCTGGTTGATGTAGGTGATGAGATCCACCATGTTGGAGCCAATAACCGCGATATCCATTTTACTACCTCTCAGAAACAATCACACAACGATGATATTAAAATAACATTATCATGTTACTTTTGTATCATTTGTGACTAGGATCGCGATTGGAAGATCATTTTATTGTTTATTTATTACGCTAAATGTTGCTATCCGATCACACTAAAAATGATGAAGTTGCTTACAATTAACTGAAAGTTAACTGGATATAATCAATAAAACGTGAAAAAACACGCTTTTATTTCCGAATACTCAGACGTATAGTAATGCGGCAATGTCATGTTCTCAGAAACACAAAAATGTTACTGAAGGAACATGGAAATATGATTCGTGGAGAAGCACATGGAAACCAAGCAGAAAGAACGTATTCGACGTCTGATGGAATTGTTGAAGAAGACCGACCGAATCCATCTGAAAGAGGCGGCACGAATGCTGGAAGTTTCCGTGATGACTATTCGTCGGGATCTCAGTCAGGATGACGAGCCGTTACCCCTCACGCTGCTCGGTGGTTACATTGTGATGGTGAACAAACCTGCTACCATCGTTAACGCGCCACTCCCCGCGCAAAAGCAGTATCACCGCGACGATTTACCGGTTGCCATTCTGGCAGCGGGACTGGTGAGTGAAAATGATCTGGTCTTTTTTGATAATGGTGCGGAAATGCCGTTGGTGGTCAGCATGATCCCGGACGATATTTCCTTTACCGGGATTTGCTACTCGCATCGGGTGTTTGTAGCGCTAAATGAAAAACCCAACGCCACAGCGATTCTTTGCGGGGGAACCTACCGGGCGAAAAGTGACGCCTTTTACGACACCAGCAATCCCTCCCCGCTGGATGCACTCAACCCACGGAAAGTCTTTATCTCCGCCAGCGGAATCCATGAGCATTTCGGCGTTAGCTGGTTCAATCCGGACGATCTGGCCACAAAACGCAAAGCGATGGAACGCGGATTACGTAAAATTCTGCTGACGCGCCACGCCCTGTTCGATGAGGTCGCCCCCGCCAGCATTGGTCCACTCTCCACCTTTGACGTACTGATAAGCGACCGTCCGTTACCGGCAGATTACGCAACCCACTGCCGGAACGGCTCTGTCAAAGTGATTACCCCGGATTCAGACGGCGACTAACTCACTCGAAGAAGACGGAGATTTTATTAAACATCGACGGGTCTGACTGGTTGCGGGCGACTTTCACCACATCTTCCAGTTTGTCGATCTGGCTTATCATCTGTTCCAGACGCTGATCGTCGTTGACCAGTAGCCAGATACGGCTCTTATCGCTGTCCTGGATCGGTAGGCAAAGAATACCTTCCACGTTGAACGCGCGGCGGGCAAACAGCCCACAGACGTGGGTCATTACGCCCGGATGGTTGCGTACGGTGAGTTCCAGGATTACGTTGTCATGAGTCTGCTGTTGCATGGCTTATTCCCCCACCATTTCAGTGTTTGCCGCACCCGGCGGCACCATCGGGTATACTTTTTCTTCCGCGTCGATACGCACGTGGATCAGCGCAGGTCCAGGGCGATTAATCATTTCCTGCAACGCTGCCTGTGGATCCGCTTCGTTATTTAAATCACAAGTTTCCAGACCAAATCCGGCTGCGATCTGCATAAAGTTAATCATCCCCGGATAGGTCGCGGCAAAAACACCCTGCTTATAGAACAGGCTCTGCTGCTGATATACCAGACCCAGCGCTTCGTTATTCATCAGAATGATTTTAATATCCAGCTGATTTTCGCTGGCCGTCGCCATTTCCTGAATATTCATCATCAGGCTACCGTCGCCAGAGAAGCACAGGACTTTTTTATCCGGGTTCGCCAGCGCCGCGCCAATGGCCGCTGGCAGACCAAATCCCATGGTGCCCAGACCACCAGAGGTCAGCCACTGACGCGGACGGTTCAGCGGATAAGCCTGCGCCGCCCACATCTGATGCTGGCCGACGTCGGTAGTGATAATGGCGCTGTCATCCACGCAAGCCGCCACAGCGTTGATCAGCCCATAGTGACTGAGCGGGTCGCTTTCCTGCGGAATAGCGCAAGGAAACTCACGTTGTAAATCGGCCACCATCTGATGCCATGCCTCTCGCGGCTGGGCTGCAACCAATGGGATCAGTTGCGCCAGAACCTCATCGACATCCGCCTGAATCGCGACATGCGGCTGTTTGATTTTACCCAGCTCCGCACGGTCGATATCCACGTGGATGATTTTGGCGTTCGGGCAGAACTGTTCGGTTTTACCAATCGCCCGGTCATCAAAACGTGCGCCCAGAACAATCAGTAAGTCCGCTTCTTGCAGAATAAAGTTGGTGCTGCGCGCGCCGTGCATACCCAGCATGCCTAACGACAGCGGATGCGCCTTTGGCAGCATGCCCAGCGCCATCAAGGTCATGGTGGTAGGCAGCATGGCTTTTTCGGCCAGTTCACGCACGCGTGCGGGCGCGTTAATCACGCCGCCGCCGAGGTACAGCACCGGACGCTGTGCGGCATTAATCATGGCCGCGGCATCGCGAATGCTGTCCTGACTGAACGCCGGCGCCGCCATTTTCTGCGCGGGTTCCGGCATCTCTTCAATGTCAAATACGGCGGTTTGAATATCCTTAGGAATGTCTATCCACACCGGGCCTGGACGTCCGGACTGCGCAATGCGGAACGCATCGCTCATGACCTGCGGTAATTCATTGATATGGCGGACCAGATAGTTGTGTTTGGTGATGGGGATAGAAATACCGTAGGTGTCGACTTCCTGGAAGGCGTCGGTACCGATCATCGAGGCCGGAACCTGCCCGGTGATACACACCAGCGGGATGGAATCCAGACGAGCATCGGCAATCGCGGTAACCAGGTTGGTGGCGCCCGGCCCGCTACAAGCCATACACACGGCGGGTTTACCATCGGTTCGCGCCATGCCTTGCGCGATAAACCCCGCACCCTGCTCGTGGCGCGCCAGGATATGACGGATTTTCGTGCTTTGGCTTAACGCGTCATAGACGGGAAGGATCGATCCGCCAGGGATACCGGTGACTACCTGGATTCCCTGACGTTCCAGGAAATGAACGATGAATTCTGCGCCCGTAAAACGCGTACGCTTGGATGTTATGCCCGAACTTGCCATGCTCCAGTCCTTTTATTCTGGGCCGTTGCTCCGGGCAGGTCTCTTAAACGAAAAACCCCGCCCGGTTTGCGCCGGCGGGGTTTTGGAATCGTGTGTTGATCCGGACCCTACGGCGCATTGCCGACGACCACCACCACACGCACGACGACCGCTGCGCGAGATGGCGCAGTTTTTAGTAGGGTCGCAGTCAGCATGGAAGGGTTCATTAGGGACCTGTCTGTTTGTTGATTAACTGGATTTATACAAACACAGGTTTTTCAGCGTGACAATGGAAAAATTTTCATCTGCACAAAAATGCGTCAAAGATCACATTTCGCTATGTGATGATGAAAAACAAAAAACCCCGCCGGAGCGAGGTTCTTTTCAGCGTTGTGCGGTTGGTAGCCGCCGAGCACACTGTGTTATGTCAACGAGAAAAGTATACGCGTTCTGCGAAGAACACGCAATTTCGGCACGAATTTTGATGATGTTGAGTATGGCCTAATGTTGACGTCTCGTCCACAAAATACTGTTAATTTATACAGTATTTATCTATAATATTTCGGTACGCAATGTGTTATGCGGGGGCCGCATCGTAAACCGGCGCATCAAAGTCCTGGCTGAAACGGGTGGTGCCGTCAGCGCCTTAACCCCCGTGTGAGCACACTGTGTTATGTCAACAAAGGTGCTGGCAACAGGCAGCGGCGAGGTACGCCAGCACCGTGCTCCTTGTACCAAAAGGAGAGCGTATGAGCCTCGTGGATATCGCTATTCTTATCCTCAAACTCATTGTTGCAGCACTGCAACTACTTGATGCCGTTCTGAAATACGTTAAGTAATTCAGATTCAAGTCGCACCTAAGGGGAGCGGGTAACACTCCGCTCCCCTTTCACCTTTCCCAGGTGCTTGTCACGCGTCAATATGTTACGTTTTTATGACATTCTCAGGGAAGAATTCCGCCATGACGCTTTCTGTTTTCTGCATTTTGCTGTTCGCCGCGTTGCTGCATGCCAGCTGGAATGCCATTGTTAAGGCTGGAAACGATAAACTATACTCGGCGATCGGCGTCAGCGGCTCGGCTGCGATTATGGCATTGATCTGCTTACCCTTTGCGCCTCAGCCTTCTGCCGCCAGCCTGCCGTTTTTGGCTGTCTCAACGGCCTTACAAGTGGTGTACACGGTTCTTGTCGCCAAAACCTATCAGGTTTCGGATATGAGTCAGACCTATCCTTTAATGCGCGGCACCGCACCGTTACTGGTTGCGATTATCAGCGTCCTGTTTCTTGGCGATAGTCTCTCTATGCTTGCCTGGGTGGGGATTGCCACCATCTGCCTGGCTATTCTCGGCATGGCATTTAACGGACGCAGCAGCTCGCAACGCGGGATCGTTCTGGCGCTCATTAACGCCTGTTTTATTGCCGGTTACACGCTGGTCGACGGCACCGGGGTACGCTTATCAGAAACCGCGTTGGGTTATACGCTGTGGACCTTCTTTCTGAACGGTTCTTGCCTGCTCACATGGGCGATGATCGCCAGACGCCGGGAAGCGTCACGCTATCTGGTACAGCAGTGGAAGAAAGGTATTCTTGGCGGGATTGGCACGATGGGTTCCTACGGACTGGCGCTGTGGGCCATGACCCAGGCGCCGTTGGCGGTGGTCGCTGCGCTGCGTGAAACTTCCATCCTGTTTGGCGCGCTGCTCGCCTGGCTGCTACTGAAAGAGAAGGTCGCAGGGATACGTCTTGTCGCAGCCGCAGGTATTGCCATAGGCGCGGTTTTGCTACGCTTGTCATGATCTGTTGGTCGACCTGATGCAATCCGGCAACATTTGTTGCCGTTTTTTGTTTACATTTCCTGCCGTTCATCGCTTAAACATTCCAGCCTACTATCTGGCCTTCTTTTTCTGTTGTGGTAGATTCCACGCGCATTTACGGGAAAGTGCAGCACCTTATTCTTATTTTTTCACTTTTTTAAAAGTTATCAGCGAAATGAAAAGGCATAGAAGCGTCAATTTGTTGTTGATGTTGGTATTATTGGTGGCGGTTGGACAGATGGCGCAAACCATTTATATCCCCGCTATTGCTGATATGGCGCGTGAACTGAACGTTCGCGAAGGGGCGGTGCAGAGCGTGATGGCCGCCTATCTGCTGACCTACGGCCTGTCACAACTGTTTTACGGCCCACTTTCCGATCGCGTTGGCCGCCGTCCGGTGATCCTCGCCGGGATGTCTATTTTTATGCTGGCCACGCTGGTCGCCATCACCACCCACAGCCTGACGGTACTGATTATCGCCAGTGCAATCCAGGGGATGGGAACAGGCGTCGGCGGTGTGATGGCGCGAACCTTGCCGCGAGACCTGTATGAAGGTACGCAGCTTCGTCACGCCAACAGTTTGCTGAATATGGGGATCCTGGTCAGTCCGCTGCTGGCGCCGCTGATTGGCGGTATGCTGGATACCGTGTGGAACTGGCGCGCTTGTTATATTTTTCTGCTGATTCTGTGCGCGGGCGTCACGTTTAGCATGGCGCGCTGGATGCCGGAAACGCGCCCGGCAGGCGCGCCGCGTCCACGGCTTATCGCCAGTTACAAGACGCTGTTTGGCAACAGCTCTTTCACCTGTTACGTGCTCATGCTGATCGGCGGCCTGGCGGGCGTTGCGGTCTTCGAAGCCTGCTCCGGGGTATTATTGGGCGCAAGGCTGGGTTTAAGCAGCATGGTGGTCAGTATCCTGTTTATTCTGCCTATTCCGGCGGCGTTTTTCGGCGCCTGGTTCGCCGGTCGCCCGAACAAGCGTTTCTCAACGCTGATGTGGCAGTCGGTCATCTGCTGTCTGGTTGCCGGTTTGATGATGTGGATCCCAGGCCTGTTCGACGTGATGAACGTCTGGACGCTGCTGGTTCCCGCCGCGCTGTTTTTCTTCGGCGCCGGGATGTTGTTTCCACTGGCAACCAGCGGCGCAATGGAACCTTTCCCGTTCCTGGCGGGCACTGCCGGCGCGCTGGTCGGGGGATTACAGAACATTGGTTCCGGTGTGCTGGCGTGGTTCTCTGCGATGCTGCCGCAGACCGGACAAGCCAGTCTGGGCCTGTTGATGACCCTTATGGGGCTGCTGATTTTTGTATGCTGGCTTCCACTGGCGTCACGCGTGTCGCATCAGGGGCAGGCGGTTTAAGCGCATGATGGCCCGGTTTATCGCCGGGTTTATCACATTCAGGCGCAACCATCGTCGTCAGCAACGGCTCCAGCGCCGGACGCCAGGCTCCCTCCTCGCCATCATAGAACTGCGTATCCGCATTGACAGCATAGGGAATCTTCGCTTTCTTCAGCTCGCACGCCATAAAACGGGCGAAGGCCATTTGCGCAGCAGAAGGTCCATTTTTAATGGTTTCTCCCGGCGACCAGCCGCCTACCCAACTCACATGACCGGTTTTCTGCTGCCAGCGAATGGCGGTATTGATACGGGCGCGAATAGCCGTCTTTTCCGCTGCAGTCCCTGACGTCCATGGGTATTTGCCGTTATTTTTCAGCGGCCCCCACGGGAAGATATGCCATTCGGCCAGCACGGTATTCTGGCTTTGCGGCGGCAACTTCAGGTTCGGCAGCTCTTCCGGCGCGGCACGCAGTCGCGGCGCAATGAAGATCATCCGTTGCGGGTCAATAGCGTGGATGGTACGAATCGTTTTGTCATACACCCGGTTGAGCGATGCCTGATTATGGTTGAGCTTATCCGCAGGTTCATAAATCAGGTCAAAACCCAGTAGCGGCGAACGTTGACCAAAGTAATGCGCCACCGCCACCCACCAGTTCACCACCTCTTTTTCATTACCGGCGCTGGGGTCTTGTTTATATTCATCCGCCTGGTAAGCAATAATCGGGATTACGCCATACTGCTCGCAGGCTTCGACCAGCTTGCGCAGATGAATCAGTCTGGCTTCTGTCGGTTCTCCCGCCACGCGAATACGCACATGGGAAATGCCTTTCGCCCTGAAATCCCGCACCACCAGCGGATCGAACTCGCGGATGCCACGCTCGGTTCGCGCCCAATCTACGTCCATCCCGACCCCAAGCTGCTGCGCATACGCCGCCGCCGTCAGCGCAGGTTGCGCAGCGCACACGGTGGCGCTGGCGAAGAGTAACAGGGAAACAATCGACTTTAACACGGTCGTCCTTACGCAAATCATCAGGAGTGATATCACGTATTTAGCATGCTTTTTCACTTTCCGTGTAGAGAGAAAGCGTAAAAAATATGCATGCCCCGCTTATTTAACCTGCTCCTGTAGCCAGCCAATAAACGCCTCGATTTTCGGCCACTGCCTGCCGGGCAGCGTGGTGATGTAGTAATGCTGATGGCATTTCAGCGCCATATCGCCAAAAGGCGCGACCAGCTCTCCGCTATCGAGGCGTTTTTGCACCAGCCTCTTACGGCCCATCGCTACGCCGATGTGATTCATTGCCGCAATCACCGCTAAATCAGAACGATCGAAACCAATGCCCGACGATGTCGGCAAATTTACCGCAAAATGCTGCGCCCAACTGTGCCATTCATCGGTCCCGGAATCGTTGCTCCACGCCTGTCTGTCATGCAGCAACGTACAGTGCGGCAAATTCACCAACGAGCCAGTGAGACCATAACGAGAGGCATAGTCCGGGCTGCAGACCGGCAAAATCTCTTCATCCATCAGAAAATGATGCGTGAGCTGCGCGGAGGGCGCATCATCAAAATAGATCGCCAGGTCGATGCCGGCACGCTGCAGATTGACGTTGTCGTTCCCGGTCAGCATGGTCAGCGAAATCGACGGGTAGCGACGGGTGAAGTCGCCGAGCGCCGGAACCAGCCAACACTGGGCGATAGAGGGCCGTGAGTACACGGTGAGCGTCCCCGACAGTTCCTGATTTTTGATATCAAGAATTTCCTGGTTAAGCGTGTCCAGCGACGATTTCAGCGCCCAGAACACCCGTTTACCCTCGTGAGTCAGTTCCACTTTGCGGTGAGAACGGACAAACAGCTGAATACCCAGCTCATCTTCCAGCTGATTAATGCGGTGGCTGACAGCGCTGGGGCTTAATGACAACTCCTCTGCCGCCAGCGCAAACGACTGATGGCGGGCCGCCACTTCAAAGGTATACAGCTTTGACAGCTGCCAGCCGTTAAGTAGTCGGTTTCTGACTTCGCGTAGGGGATCCATATTCATCTCTGTCATCCTGAATCATGCGTCGGAGTGTAAAAAAAACCGCTGTAAAAATCAGCACAAAGATGATTCATAGTGAACCATATCGCATTAATGACGTGTAATTAGACGTAAATCACTCACTTGATGCAATCTGGCTCATGTTAAAGAGGATTTATATCGTTTGTCAGACCCTGCCTTATTTTTGTCCAATAACCTCAGGTTAATCACAGGGCAAGGTGAGTTATGCACTCTCAAATCTGGGTTGTGAGCACGCTGCTGATAAGCATCGTGTTAATCGTTTTGACCATCGTGAAGTTCAAATTCCACCCGTTTCTGGCGCTGCTGTTAGCCAGCTTCTTCGTGGGTACGATGATGGGTATGGGGCCGCTGGATATGGTCAATGCCATTGAGAGCGGCATTGGCGGTACGCTGGGCTTCCTCGCCGCGGTTATCGGCCTCGGGACCATTCTGGGCAAAATGATGGAAGTGTCCGGCGCGGCAGAACGCATTGGCCTGACGTTACAGCGCTGCCGCTGGCTTTCCGCTGATGTCATTATGGTGCTGGTCGGGCTGATTTGCGGGATCACGCTGTTTGTTGAAGTCGGCGTGGTACTGTTGATTCCGCTGGCTTTTTCGATTGCCAAAAAGACCAATACTTCACTGCTGAAGCTGGCGATCCCACTGTGTACGGCGCTGATGGCGGTGCACTGTGTGGTGCCGCCGCATCCGGCCGCTCTGTTCGTCGCGAATAAGCTGGGTGCGGACATTGGCAGCGTAATTGTTTATGGTTTACTGGTGGGCTTAATGGCCTCGCTTGTCGGCGGGCCGCTGTATCTGAAATTTCTCGGTAACCGCCTGCCGTTTAAACCGGTGCCGGCTGAGTTTTCCGACCTGAAAGTGCGCGACGAAAGTACGCTGCCGTCGCTGGGCGCAACGCTGTTTACCGTCCTGTTGCCGATTGGCCTGATGCTGGTCAAAACCGTTGCTGAGTTGAACATGGCAAAAGGCAGCACGCTGTATACGCTGCTGGAGTTTATTGGTAACCCGATCACCGCGATGTTTATTGCCGTCTTCGTGGCCTACTACATTCTCGGCCTGCGTCAGCACATCGGCATGGGCGCGCTGCTGACCCACACTGAAAACGGGTTTGGTTCGATTGCCAACATTCTGCTGATTATCGGCGCAGGCGGCGCATTCAACGCTATCCTCAAGAGTAGCGGGCTGGCGGATACCCTCGCGCTAATCCTTTCAAACATGCATATGCACCCAATTCTGCTGGCGTGGCTGGTGGCGTTAATTCTGCATGCTGCGGTGGGCTCTGCCACGGTGGCGATGATGGGCGCGACGGCAATCGTGGCACCAATGCTGCCGCTCTATCCCAACGTTAGCCCGGAGATCATCGCTATTGCAATTGGTTCCGGCGCCATTGGCTGCACGATCGTCACAGATTCCCTCTTCTGGCTGGTGAAGCAGTACTGCGGCGCCACCCTGAATGAGACGTTCAAATACTATACGACCGCGACATTTATCGCGTCCGTGATTGCACTGGTGTGCACATTCCTGCTTTCCTTTATTATTTAAGCGCGAAGAGACTGACTATGGAAAACATTCAAACACTTATCGGCCAGTATCCTTTAGTGGAAGATCTGGTGGCTCTCAAAGAGACGGCCTGGTTTAACCCTGGCACCACCTCTCTTGCAGAAGGTTTACCCTATGTTGGCCTGACCGAACACGATGTTCAGGATGCCCATGCCCGGCTGAAGCGCTTCGCGCCGTACCTGGCACAGGCCTTCCCGGAAACCGCAGCCACCGGCGGCATTATTGAGTCTGAGCTGGCTGCAATCCCATTGATGCAAAAACGACTGGAAAAAGCATTCGGACAGCACATCTGCGGCGAACTGTTGCTGAAAAAAGACAGCCACCTGCCGATTTCCGGCTCAATTAAAGCGCGTGGCGGCATTTATGAGGTCCTGACCCACGCGGAAAAACTGGCGCTGGAAGCCGGTCTGCTGACGACAGAAGATGATTACAGCATTCTGCTTTCACCTGAATTTAAAAAGTTTTTCAGCCAGTACAGCATCGCGGTAGGCTCCACCGGCAACCTCGGGATGTCGATTGGCATCATGAGCGCCCGTATCGGCTTTAAGGTGACGGTACATATGTCTGCCGACGCGCGCGCATGGAAAAAAGCCAAACTACGCAGTCACGGCGTGACGGTCGTCGAGTATGAAGAAGATTACGGCGTGGCGGTTGAACAGGGTCGCAAAGCGGCAGAGTCCGATCCGAACTGCTTCTTTATTGATGATGAAAACTCCCGCACGCTGTTTTTAGGTTACGCGGTGGCTGGTCAGCGTCTGAAGGCGCAGTTCGCGCAGCAGGGTCGCGTGGTGGATTCTGACCATCCGCTGTTTGTCTACCTGCCGTGCGGCGTCGGCGGCGGTCCTGGCGGGGTGGCATTTGGTCTGAAGCTGGCGTTTGGCGATAACGTACACTGCTTCTTCGCCGAGCCGACCCATTCACCCTGCATGCTGCTGGGGATTTATACCGGGCTGCACGATACCATTTCCGTGCAGGACATTGGCATCGACAACCTGACGGCGGCGGATGGGCTGGCGGTGGGCCGCGCTTCGGGGTTTGTCGGCCGGGCGATGGAACGTCTGCTCGACGGTCTGTACACCCTGGACGATCAGACGATGTACGACATGCTGGGCTGGCTGGCGCAGGAAGAAGGGATTCGCCTTGAGCCTTCAGCGCTGGCGGGGATGGCCGGTCCGCAGCACGTTTGCGCCTCTGCTGACTATCAGCAGATGCACGGCTTCAGCGCCGACCAGCTCAATAACGCCACTCATCTGGTGTGGGCGACCGGCGGCGGCATGGTGCCGGAAGTCGAAATGGCGCAGTATCTGGCCAAAGGGCGATAACGCCGCTGTGCTTAACGCAGCATCGCCATCAGTTCCATCGGTGAGCGATGCTGCTTAAGCAGGTCACGCATCACGCGCATATGCGGAGCGGTATGGTTGAAGAAAGCCTGATATCCTGTACACAGCACGCCCTTTCCATTCTCCTCGCGATACGCAGGACAATCTCCATGGTAGTACTGAAACAAAGAGCATGCCTGACAGCGTGTATTCTGCAGTGTCATCGTCTGGCATTCAAACAGTGCAGTCCGACCACACCACTGGCGTAGCGTATTATCGAAAAGCTGAATAGATATTTGATTAATATCTTCACGTACCCAGATATCAAATATCGCAATTAAAAATCGCCCCCACCCGTCCGGCGTCACTGAATCTTCAGTCAGGTAACCTGAAGCATCGCGCTTAATCAAAGGAGTAAACTGTACGAGGCGAACTTTTCCTTGTTGCAAACCACGATACAATTCAACCGGTTGTAAACTTTTCTGGTGGTTAATCACCATTTCTAAAACGTCATCACTAACATCCATGTTCTCACATCCTGTCATGCAAAATTCTCGATAAATACGATAAGTTGGCGAACATGCGTTACAGCAAACAGTATTGCGAGGGATAACACCGCGAGGGAGATCATAAATTTGTCACGCACCGCGCGAGATTCAGAAAAATCACTATCACTCACATCCATGAGATTACGGCTGCGGGTATAACGCCAGAGAATAATCGCCACCAACGTCAGTATGACGATAGATATCCAGAACAGTGCCCCAGCCTGATGCCAGTTGTGCTTAATCGCCAGCGCCATTAACGCGCCATAACCCAACAACGTACGAAACCATGCCAACGATGTGCGCTCCGGTTGTAGTCCCGGATCGGCGATACGTCGCGATTTACGGCTATCCGGCATACAGCACCAGCACCATAACAATCACCGCTACAATCGTCAGCATTGCGCTGATAATGAGCAAACTGTGGGTGTAAGGCAAATCCTCTTTCAAGCGCATTGCCTTTTCATTACGTAACCAGCGCAAATAACCATAAATAGCCAGACCGCCAGCAAACAGGCACAGCAAAAGGGCCAATACTTCGCGAATAACCGGCGTGGCGAAATCCGGAGCCAGTTGATCCAGACCAACGCCTGCGGCCAGAAAACCTAACGAGGTGCGTATCCATGCCAGAAATGTGCGTTCATTTGCCAGCGAGAAGCGATAATCCGGCGCTTCCCCTAGGCGGGAAATCTTCATGACGACTCCTTCAATATTGTTGTCTGGTCGTTATACCGGAACAGTTCAGCAGTATGAACCTGATTCGCAAACGGAAGAGAACGTAATGTGATGAGACAATGGAAAAAAAAGATGTGGCGAATGGCGACTTGCACCGTATCCGACCTACAGAAGATGCAGGCCGGATACGCTGTTACTAACCTATTCCCCAGAAAATCACCGCCAGCAGCTGTGGGGTAATAATCCTCAGGAACATCACCAGCGGATAAACGGTAGCATAGGAGAGCGCCGCCGCCCCGCTGGTGGCATGCAGGTTGTTAGCAAACGCCAGCGCGGGAGGATCGGTCATCGAACCCGCCAGCATACCGCACAGCGTCAGATAGTTCATTTTGGCGAAGATACGCGCCAGCAGTCCCACGGTAATCAGCGGAATGGCGGTAATAAAAATACCGTACCCGACCCAACTCAGCCCATCGCCCTGGGTCAGCGTATTAACAAAATCACCGCCGGACTTCAGGCCAACCACCGCAAGGAACAGCACAATACCTAACTCTCGCAGCGCCAGGTTAGCGCTGGGAGGCATAAACCAGTACAGCTTACCAATACTGCCAATACGCCCCAGAATTAAGGCCATGATCAGAGGTCCACCGGCCAAACCCAATTTTAACGCCACCGGGAAACCCGGGATGAACAGCGGGATGGACCCCAGTAGAACACCCAGTCCTATACCGATAAATACCGGCAGCATCTGCACCTGTTGCAGTTTTTGCTGCGCGTTGCCGACAACATTGGCAACGGCATCAATGGACGCGGGACGCCCCACCAGATTGAGGATATCCCCGAATTGCAGGCTGGCATCGCTGCTGGCCACCAGCTCAACGCCCGCACGGTTCAGACGGGAGATAACCACGTCGTAACGTTCTTTAAAATGCAGGTCGCGGATACGTTTACCCAGCACCTGTTCGTTGGTCACCACCACGCGTTCAACGCGTAAATCAGTACCTCGCGTCGACAGGGATGTGTCCACCTCCTGCCCAATCACCACCTGCGCGTTATGCAGGTCACCGGGCTGGCCGACCAGGTGTAGCAGGTCGCCCATCTGGATAATCGTCCCTGGCGACGGCACCATTAATGTCTCTTCACGCTTCAGACGCGAGCAGATGATTTTATCGCTGTTCAGAATTGGGACATCCTGAATAGCCATATTGTTGAGGTTCGGGTTTTCCACGCGGATGTTCATGGTCTGAATCAGCGCGTGTCCGTTGGTCAACGTGGATTCATGCTGCTGAGCTTCAGCATCGACGTTAACGCGGAAAATAAGGCGCATCAGCCACATCGTGAGCAAAATACCGCAGATACCAAAAGGATAAGCCATGGCATAGCTCATCCCCATCTGGTCTACAATATCTGCTGGCGTCCCCAGATCGCGCAGAATTTGCTGCCCGGCCCCCAGCGCCGGCGTATTGGTGACCGCGCCGGAAAATATCCCCAGCACCACCGGAAGGGGAATGGCAAAAATCTTATGCAGGATCGCGGTGACCAGCCCCCCCATGATGACAATCAGTACGGCAAACAGATTCAGCCGCAGCCCGGAAACGCGCAGTGACGCAAAAAAGCCCGGCCCCACCTGAATACCGATGGTGTAGACGAAAAGAATCAGGCCAAATTCCTGAATGAAATGCAGCATGTCGCCGCTCAGGGTCATCCCTGCCTGATCGACAAAATGTCCGACGATAATACCGCCGAACAGCACCCCTCCGATGCCAAAACCAACGCCACGTATTTTTATGTTGCCGATCCATAATCCGACAACCGCCACCAACGCCAGAACGCTGACCGTCAATGCTATATCACTCATTATCCTGTTCCCTGTGAATAACATCATTAAGTAAATGGATTCTCGCAGAGTACAGTCGCAATGTATGGGTGGTAAAGCACAAAAAAGCCCCGTCATTTCTGGCGGGGCAAAGGCATGGAGCTATTTAGCTATTTAATGCGGGACGTTCGCTGATGGCGATACGTTGTGGGGCAATGGTTTCAGGTTCATTACGGGTCAAATCGATATGCAGCAAGCCGTTAGTAAAGCTTGCGCCGGAGACCTCCATATTTTCAGCCAGCGTAAAGCTCAGACTGAACGACTGAGTAACCAGCCCCTGGTGCAACCATTTTGTCTCTTTTTCCGGCTGCTGCGGTGTACCTTTCACCGTCAGGCGTGTGCCTTCCAGTTGAATATCCAGATCTTCCTGGCGGAAACCGGCTAACGCAAGGGTAATGCGATAGTGGTTATCATCGCTCTTTTCGATGTTATAGGGTGGGAAGCTCTGGCTTTCACCGGCGTTTTGTAACGCATTGGCCAGTTTGTCAAAACCGATCCATTGACGCAGCAGTGGGGATAAATCGTAGTTACGCATAATAATCTCCTTCTAAGAAGCGAGTAGGTACCTTTCGGCTCCCTGACGGCAAGCCGATTGCTTAGCAGGGCCGCCTGAAGCGGCCCACAGAATTAGTTGATTTCGATGCGGCGCGGTTTGTTCGCTTCGGGAATAACGCGCTCAAGATCGATATACAGCAGACCATTCACCAGGTTTGCGCCGCGAACATGAATGTTCTCCGCTAACTGGAACTTACGTTCGAAGTTGCGCTCGGCAATACCCTGATACAGGTAAGTACGTTCTTTTTGCTCATCCGCATGAGCGCCTTTTACCACCAGCAGATTGTCCTGCGCGGTAATTTCCAGCTCGCTTTCAGCAAAACCGGCAACGGCAATCGCAATGCGGTAATGGTTTTCGTCTACCAGCTCAACGTTGTACGGAGGGTAGCCGCCATTACTCTGGCTCTGGTTGTTTTCCAGCAGGTTAAACAGACGGTCAAAACCAATAGCAGAACGGTACAGCGGGGATAAATCAAAGTTACGCATAATCAATAGCTCCTGAAATCAGCGAGAATATGAGACCTTCCATCATGGACAGGTCAGGTAGCCAGGACACCCATCAGGCATGCCCTTCTGTTGTCTACATCCTAAAAATGGGTCTTAACACAAACTTTTCAAGTGTATTCATCTGACTTTTTTTGCAGTTTGTTGTCTATTGCATACACTGAGGAGAGCAGTTGTTATCGATAAATCGCGATAGCCGCCACAGTGCGACGAAATGGTGATGTTATTTTCGCAACGGATCGCTTTAACTCACCATGCAAACACGATGAAAACAGATGAATAAACGATGATAAAAAAAATGTTGGTAACACTGACAATGTGCAGCGGGATGGCGTTTTTGAGCGGTTGTTCCAGCATAATGTCGCATACCGGAGGCAAAGAAGGGACGTATCCTGGCACACGCGCCAGCGCCACCATGATCAGCGAAAGTGATACGAATTGGGGAACGAAGTCGCTGGCGATTCTGGATATGCCTTTTACTGCGGTGCTGGATACCGTATTGCTTCCGTGGGATCTCTTTCGTAAAGATAACTCGGTGAGATCCCGCGTAGAAAAGAGCGAGGAGAGAATGCAGGCCACGAATGCCGTTATCCCCCCGGCGAAAATGACTGCACCTTAATTAACGCCCTGTTTCAGTCATCCACAGTTGGCGGAAACCTTCGACCTCTTCCATCCACGCAACCAGTCGCCCATCAGGAGAGAAGACAACCGCATCGGCCGACGGAGGGTTGCCGTGACGCGCCGTTAAAAAATCAATCTCTCCCGTCTGAGCATCACAACAGGCTATTCTGTTTTCCAGCACAAATCCCAGCCATTTCCCTGATGGATGCCAGTTGAATGCCGACTGAATACCCGTGGCGCAACGGGTAAGCTGACGCGGCTCACCACCCTGTGGTGGAATTAACCACAGCTGCACAACGCCATAGTTGTCGCGCATTAAAAACGCAATTTCAGACGTCTGCGGATTACTGCGCACCCAGTGGCGCGGCTGATTCACCAGCCCCGGAAAGGCGCGCTCATGAGTAAACGTCAGGCGACGTTGGTGAATACCGGATGGCGGCGCAGGCATTGTCGCCTCTGTGCCCTCCAGCGGAGCATCACCCGGCTGTTTCCAGCCGCTTTCATTCTGAGGCAAATCAACAATAAACAGCTCCGGCACTTTCTCACCGCTCACTGACAACGTATCGCCGATAAACGCCAGCGTGCTTTCGCCCACCCAACCTTCTTCATAGGCGCGGTTTATCTCATCGCTCCCCGGTTTTGGCGCCGGCGTCGTTTGACTCACCAGCACGCACCAGCGGCTCCCGCTATATTCACGTGGATGCTGCGCGGATACGTTCACCGGACCATACGGCGCAGCCACGCCGACGTTACGTAAATCCAGCGCCGGGGAGCGTTCATGCAGCACATGGTCGTTATAAGTAAAACTGACAAACTCACCGTTCGGGCTAAAGACATGCACATGACTGCCGCCGCGTAACGCGCCAGGCGTATACGGCGCGGTGATATCCATCGCATCCAGATTCGTCACCTCTGCCTGCGAAACAATCACCCCACGGCGATGATGAAAGTCGTAATCCCATGTTTCATCTGGATTTTCTGGCCCATGAATAAAAACATACTTTTCCGACTTTGGATGAACGGTCACCACGCCAACATGTGCCCCCTGAGTGGCCCGGTAAATCACCTCCAGTTCGCCAGTATGAACATTGACGCGTTCAATCGTTTCCCCCGTAAAAGAGGCACCGGAAGGACGCACGTCGAAGACCAGCCACTGACTGTCCGGGGTCCAGGTGTTGATATTGGTAAGCTGATGATTACGCGGCGTAAAGGTGATTTGCTTCATGGGATGCCCTGATACAAGACGATTTAAGCAATCATACTTCACAAGCACTTCACTTGCAGGATTTAGCGTAGCGATTATCGGATTGGGCCCGGCATATGCAGAAAACCTCCGCCAGTGAAGTTCTGGTGGAGGTTTTTTAATAAAGGAATGAATGCTCATCCACTTTCGACAGATTATCCCTGGCACCTGCAAGCGTAGCCAGCGCAGGGAAATTAGCATCGCTATACCAGGATTGTGGTAAAGGTAGCCGCGCCATGTTACTTCCGGGCCGGAGTTGAAGTTGCGCCAGCGAATCAAGGGAATAATTTCGCCAGTGATGCGGTAATGACAGGCGTAGCGGCGCGGCTTTTTCGCCCGGCACTGGCGTTGGCAAACGCGAATCACTTACATCGTAGTTTCTGTGCAACACCAGATATTTCTCCGGCACCCGACGCTGGCTGTTCCACCACTTGCCATCCAGCATATCAAACTGAAAACGGGTTATTGTTTCTGACTTAGCTCCCAACTGCGTTAACGCCTGACGCAGTGCATTATTCATTGCCGCATCGTACATCCCTGATGTTGCCAGTTGCCCATCAAGGATCAGCGACACCGCAATTCTTGCCCCCAACAGGTTGGAGTAGAGATCTTCCGGTGAAAATGCGGAAACTTCCTCAGAAAACCCAGGAACTGACTCAAAACCGTACCATTGTGCAATTTCATGCCAGGCCGCGAGCTGAAAGGCCAGATGTGCTGCCAGCCAGGCAGCTAATGCGTAACGATCGCCCGCCGTTTCAGGTGGTGTGAAGGCGTTGAAAACGATATGCCGCTCCGCCAGTTCATCTTCGAGTCGCAACGTAAAAGGCTGACCTAACTGTGGAAGTAGATGGCTAAAAAGCCAGACCGTCATATCTGCGGTATCTCGTACATGCGCGATATCGATGAAACCGCCGCGAGAGGTGTACACAATGCCATTGTGTTCATGCCCGATGCCGGCCAGGTTCACTAGCCCTAACAGCAGGCTATCGTTATAGCGATGCTCGCCAATACCATTAGCTGCCACGACGTTATTAAGTTCATAAAACGGTACCGGCATATCCAGCACCTGCGCGTGCAGGTCGTAACCAAAAGCGCAGCACGGACGTAACCCTTGGGGCGCAGGGAGCGGCGAAACAACTGGCCAGGCGGTGCTTTCGGCCTTGTCATCTTCATTTACCAACTGCAAAGGTACAGGTATCGCAGCATGGACCCCGACCGTTGCCAATAACAAGATAGTCATCAGCAGCACTTTATTGATCAAAACGCCTCTCCTACCTGAAAATAAAAACCGCTGCTCCCTTTGCCAATGCCATAATCCAGACGCACATTCACCCGCGGCTTAAATTCAAAGCGATACCCCACCCCCGCCGAGGGTAGCCAGCGTCCGTCATCCAGCGCGCTAAATGATGGTCCCATCGTCCCTGCGCCCAACCAGCCAACCACGCCATGCCGCCAGTCAAGTTTGCGGCGATACTCTATCTGCCCGCTGACGGCGTTTTTATCGCGATAGCGTCCTTCGTAATAGCCGCGCATCCGCTGATTGCTACCGAGCAGCGGCATCATGCTCCACGGCACATCCCCCTGAGTAAAGGCACCGTCCATCTCCCAGGCAAGCACATTCTTCTCGTCCAGAGAGTGGTAGCGGCTGTAGTGCAACTGGTATTCATCAAACCGGGTATCGCTCCCCGCATCGGGCGTATAGCGGGTATAGCGTACGTCGGCATATTGTCCCTGGCGCGGGTTAGGAACAAAGTCGCGGTCATCCCAGCTAAGTTCGACACTGCTGCCGGAACTTAGCACCGACGCGCCCTGCCCGGTATTTTCAATTTTTGGCGGATCGTTACCATCCATTTGCGCAGCATGTTGCGCGTTCAGCGACCAGCCGACGCCCAGATAGATATTAGGCGCTACCCGACGATATAACGTGGGGTGCAGATCCAGATCCTGAGCCGTATATTGCTGTTTCTGGCTGTCTTTATCTCCGGCACTAAATCCCTGCCCCCAGTACCAGGTTGGCGTATCGGTTAATGCGCCATTGAGAAAGAAACGCCAGCGATCGTCGGCAAAAAAGGCATAATTTTGCATAGTGACGCCGAAAGCGCCCGTTGAGCTAAAGTAGCCGCTGAGGGTCAGCGTCGAGTTCTGACTCACCGTGTCGTTTGGGTCTGGGCGATACATTCCCACCACCGCGGTACCTATCCCCAGCCCCAGCTCCGGAGTGTAAAATGGCCCCGGCATTACGCCCCAATCGATTCCTTTGCTGGCGTTAAAGTTATCGCTGGCGCCCAGTGTATTCAGCCAGCCGTCAACTTCGTCGCGGGTCGGTAATTCTGCCTGCGCAATGCAGGCGAACAGACTCACCAGCAACAAGAAAGCGAGGCGGATCAAAAGCGGTACTCTCCAGCCATGAAAAAACTGTTACGGTCTGCAAAGCCAATTTCGGTCGTCACGTTAAAGTTTCGGGTCAATTCATACTGCGCCCCGACCAGTACGTTCCAGGGGGATTGCAGATGCTGTTTAACGTCGAAACGGCCATTGCCGTCCTTATTCGCGATATCCACCATTTTCTGCAGCGTCTCAGACGGCATATTGAGATCGCTAAGGCTACCTCTAAATTCTTGCTGCACGTCCTGATACATACTGCCAATCCACAGATTCAGCTTGCCGGACGGCAAGTACAGTGCTTCCACACCCGGGGTGGTAAAGCGATAACCGACTCGCGGAGAAACCGTGAAGGCATCAATACTACCGTCAAGAATGTCAAACTGCGTCTGAGTATAATTGGCATCAAAAGCCGTAAACCAGTTACCCACACCGCCCACCAGTGTCGTCCCCACACCGTAGGTCGTGCCTTTAAAGTCGAGCTGAAACGCCAGGTTTTGCAAATTGTCTGGCGTGTGAACTTTGCGTGGACCTTTAATGCCTACACCAATCTGCGAAACGGAGTGACCGTCGGTATAGCCCACCAGGCCATAGACGTTCATAAACGGCAGCAGCCAGGCATCCAGTTTCAGGGTTTCTGTTTTGCTTCTCTCGCGCGTATTGCCAACGTTAATTTTGAATGCGTTATCCAGCGAATGACCACCCAAAGAAAGGCCATTAAAGTTAATACTGTCTACATTAATATTTTGCCTAATATTCATGTAGTTAATATTTACACCAAACGGCTCAGGCAGGTCGTAACCACGTTTACGCGCCTCGTCACCTAAGAAGGGCAAAACGGAGTGGCTTGCAGCAGGTTTAGTCGCCGGTTTTACCGGCAAAGAAGCGGCCTGACCATCATCCTGATAATCATACAAAGGTGTTAACGTTGAGCCAGAATCCGTCGCAGCACAGGCTTGAAAAATCAAACAGGAAGACGTCATCAACACCAGGCGAATGCTTGTGTTAGTCATAAGAAAACATAGTTGCAGGCAGGAACCGCCTGAATATAAAAGAAGGTGGGAGAGTATAGAAGTTGCGTACTAAATGGGGGGATTAATGTGCGGTTTCACATCTGATAATACAAACGTGATTTTTATAACATTCTTAATGTTTTATGCCTGGCCGAAGCCAGGCATAACGCACATCAGGAGAGGACGTACTTCTCAATGGCCCAGGCAACACCGTCTTCCAGATTAGATTTCGTCACAAAGTTGGCGATCTCTTTCACCGTTGGAATGGCGTTATCCATCGCAACGCCCACGCCGGCGTATTCAATCATCGCGATGTCGTTTTCCTGATCGCCAATCGCCATAACCTCTTCGGCTTTAATTCCCAACGCATCGGCCAGCGATTTTACGCCAGTCCCTTTGTTGACGCGTTTATCAAGGATTTCGAGGAAGTACGGCGCACTTTTCAGCACGGTGTACTTTTCTTTCACTTCCGCCGGAATGCGCGAGATGGCCTTGTCGAGGATCTCCGGCTCATCAATCATCATCACTTTCAGGAACTGGGTCGCCGGATCCATTTTTTCAGCCTCACAGAACACCAGCGGAATCGTCGCGACAAACGATTCATGCACCGTGTAATAACTGATATCACGGTTAGCGGTATACAGCGTGTTGCGATCGAGCGCGTGGAAATGCGAGCCAACTTCCCGGGAGAGTTGCTCCAGATAGCGATAATCATCATAGCTCAGCGCGGTTTGCGCCACAGTACTGCCATCGCCTGCTTTCTGCACCAGCGCACCGTTGTAGGTAATGCAGTAGTCACCGGGTTGTTCCATGTGCAGTTCTTTCAGATAGCTGTGAACGCCGGCATACGGGCGTCCCGTGGTCAGCACTACGTTCACGCCACGCGCGCGTGCCGCGGCAATTGCCGTTTTGACTGCAGGTGAAATGGTGTGATCGGGCAGCAGAAGTGTGCCATCCATGTCGATAGCAATAAGTTTGATAGCCATGAGTTCCCCGGATTAAATGAGTCCGCCCTCATGCTAACGCGATTCCGCTCAAAAAACAGCTACGAAAAGGAGGATAGAAAGGGGAATCAAGATTCCCCTTTTGTGGTTCGGTTGTAGACAGAATAGGTCTAAGCCGCCATCCGGCAAAAACAAAAAAACTGCCTGATGGCGCTTCGCTTATCAGGCCTACAGGAGCAGGCCCGGGATACACGTCAGATATCGATGTTCGCCGCTTTCAGGGCGTTTTCTTCGATAAATGCGCGGCGTGGTTCGACGGCATCGCCCATCAGGGTGGTGAACAGCTGGTCAGCGGCAATCGCATCCTTCACAGTAACGCGCAACATGCGACGGCTTTCCGGATCCATGGTCGTTTCCCACAGCTGTTCCGGGTTCATCTCGCCCAGACCTTTATAACGCTGGATAGCGAGACCGCGACGAGACTCTTTCTGCAGCCATTCCAGCGCCTGCTCAAAGCTGGCCACCGGCTGGCGACGCTCGCCACGTTCGATAAACGCATCGTCTTCGATCAGCCCGCGCAACTTCTCACCTAGCGTGCAAATACGATGGTACTCGCCACCGGTCACAAACTCGTGATCCAGCACATAGTCGGTATCCACACCGTGAGTACGTACGCGTACAATCGGCTCAAACAGATTCTGCTCTGCGTTATGGTGAACATCAAACTTCCACAGGCTACCGTGCTGTTCTTTTTCGTTCAGCTCGGTAATCAGCGCGTTAACCCAACGGGTAACGTTCTGTTCGTTCGCCAAATCAGCTTCCGGCAGCGTCGGTTGATAAACCAGCTCTTTCAGCAGCGCTTTCGGGAAACGACGTTCCATACGGCCAATCATTTTCTGCGTCGCGTTGTATTCAGAAACCAGTTTCTCTAACGACTCACCTGAAAGGGCAGGCGCGCTGGCGTTGGTGTGCAGCGTGGCGCCATCCAGAGCGATAGAAATTTGGTACTGATCCATCGCTTCATCGTCTTTGATGTACTGTTCCTGCTTGCCTTTCTTCACTTTGTACAGCGGTGGCTGCGCAATGTAAACGTGGCCGCGTTCAACGATTTCCGGCATCTGACGATAGAAGAAGGTCAACAGCAGCGTACGGATATGCGAGCCGTCGACGTCCGCATCGGTCATGATGATGATGCTGTGATAACGCAGTTTGTCCGGGTTGTACTCGTCGCGACCAATGCCGCAGCCGAGCGCGGTAATCAGCGTCGCCACTTCCTGTGAGGAGAGCATTTTGTCGAAACGCGCTTTCTCGACGTTGAGGATTTTACCCTTCAGCGGCAGAATCGCCTGGTTCTTACGGTTACGCCCCTGCTTCGCAGAACCGCCCGCGGAGTCCCCTTCCACAAGGTACAGTTCGGACAGCGCCGGGTCACGTTCCTGACAGTCCGCCAGCTTGCCCGGCAGACCGGCTAAGTCCAGCGCGCCTTTACGACGGGTCATTTCACGCGCGCGACGTGCTGCTTCACGGGCACGGGCCGCATCGATAATCTTGCCGACGACGATTTTCGCGTCAGACGGGTTTTCCAGCAGGTATTCGCTCAGCAGTTCGTTCATCTGCTGTTCAACCGCCGATTTCACCTCAGAGGAGACCAGTTTGTCTTTGGTCTGCGAGGAGAATTTCGGGTCCGGCACTTTCACGGAAACCACCGCAATCAGGCCTTCACGGGCATCGTCACCGGTAGCGCTGACTTTGGCTTTTTTGCTGTAGCCTTCTTTGTCCATGTAGGCGTTCAGGGTACGGGTCATCGCCGCGCGGAAGCCTGCAAGGTGAGTCCCGCCGTCACGCTGCGGAATGTTGTTGGTGAAGCAGTAGATATTTTCCTGGAAGCCGTCGTTCCACTGCAGCGCAACTTCAACGCCGATACCGTCTTTTTCGGTGGAGAAGTAGAAGATATTCGGGTGGATCGGCGTTTTGTTTTTGTTGAGATATTCAACAAACGCCTTGATGCCGCCTTCGTAGTGGAAATGATCTTCTTTGCCGTCGCGCTTATCGCGCAGACGAATAGAGACGCCAGAGTTCAGGAATGACAGCTCGCGCAGACGCTTCGCCAGAATGTCGTATTCGAACTCGGTCACGTTAGTGAAGGTTTCATGGCTTGGCCAGAAACGGACCTGAGTACCCGTTACTTCCGTTTCGCCTGTTACCGCCAGCGGCGCCTGCGGCACACCATGCACGTAAGTTTGCTGATGCACTTTGCCTTCACGACGAATCACCAGCTCCAGTTTCTGCGACAGGGCGTTAACGACGGAGACACCTACGCCGTGCAAACCACCGGAAACTTTATAGGAGTTATCATCGAATTTACCGCCTGCATGCAGAACAGTCATGATAACTTCCGCCGCCGAAACGCCCTCTTCCGGGTGAATACCGGTTGGGATACCACGGCCATCATCGGTAACAGACACGGAGTTGTCCGCGTGAATCGTTACCACGATATCTTTACAGTGACCCGCGAGCGCTTCGTCGATAGCGTTATCTACCACCTCGAATACCATGTGGTGCAGACCGGTGCCGTCATCCGTGTCGCCGATATACATACCCGGGCGCTTACGCACCGCATCCAGCCCTTTCAGGACTTTGATACTGGAGGAGTCATAAGAATTCGACATCAACGTTTCTCGCTCATTTTATCTTGGGTTAATCCGTTATTTTACCCTTTTCCACGGTAAACATCTTCGAATTTTCATCGGACATGTCTATAACGTGTTCAGCGCTGATTGCGCTGACAAAGACCTGAGATTGCGTGGCTTTTAAGCGGCTGGCCAGCAGCCCGCGACGCGCATCATCCAGTTCAGAGGCAAAATCATCTATCAGGTACAGGCAGCGCCGTCCGCTTTCACGGGTCAGGAACTCCCCTTGCGCCAGACGTAAGGCGCACATTAGCAGTTTTAGCTGCCCACGCGACAACGTGTCTTCTACCGGCGCACCGTCGGCACGAATGCGGAAATCCGCCTTATGCGGGCCGTGTGCGGTGTAGGTCAACATGCGATCGCGTTCAAAACTGCGTTCCAGCACCTCGGCATAATCTGTCTCCTTCTCCCAACCACGCTGGAAAGAGAACGAGAGAGAAAACTCGGGAAGAAACTGCTGGCAGGTATCCGCCATATCCTGCGCGATACCCGCGCTGTACTCCGCGCGCCAGGTGCTGATTTGTTCCGCCAGCGGAATAAGTTCTCTATCCCACGGGCGCAGTTGCTCATAACGACTCACCTGGCGCAGTGCCGCATTGCGCTGCTTGAGCAGTCGCTTCAGGTTGCTCCAGGCGGTGAAAAATCCGGCTTCATTGTGAAAGCATCCCCAGTCAAGAAATGCTCTTCTGTATTTGGGGCCGCCGTTGAGTAAAGTAAACCCCTCTGGCGTGATCAGCTGCATCGGCATCAGGTGCGCCAGTTCAGCGACCTTGTGCCCGTCAGTGCCGTCAATGCGCACTTTGCTGTCGCCCAGTTTGTCTTTCGTCAGACCAATCGATGTCTCGCGCTCTTCTCCCTGCAATCGTCCGTGTAAAACAAACGACTCCTGCTCGTGGCGAATCACGCGGCCAATCTGCAAACTGCGAAACGCCCGGCCATGGCCGAGCGTATAGATGGCTTCCAGCACACTGGTTTTGCCGCTGCCGTTCGCGCCAACCAGGAAGTTAAAGCCGGGGGATAAAGCGAGATCCGCATTTTCAATATTGCGGAAATCTTTGATTAGCAGTCGGGATAGCGACATATCAACTCATAACCAGGGCGTTATCGTCGCAGTTAGTCTGGTTACGGCCAGCGCACAGCAACCGGAGCGTACTGAAGTACGTGAGGATTGCTCGCTGCGCTCGCCCTTCGGGCCGTCCATAGGACGTCCAAAATACTTCGTATTTTGTGCGAGCACTGCCCGGAGCCAGAATAACAAGTAAGATAGCCCGATATTCTTTACAAGCGCATAGGCATGACGACATAGGCTGCGGATTGGCTGGCCGCATCTTCAATCTGTACGCTCGATACGGAATCGGTCAGCAAAATACGCACGTTCTCGCACTTCAGCGCGTTCAGAACGTCAAGCACGTAGCTCACGTTAAAACCGATTTCCAGTTCTGTACCAGGATAGGAGACATCCAGAATTTCTTCTGCTTCTTCCTGCTCCGGGTTGTTGGCGGTGATTTTGAGCTGATTTTCGCTGACATACAGACGCACGCCGCGGAATTTCTCGTTAGAAAGAATTGCCGCACGGGCAAACGCCTGTTTAAGGATATCGCAACCGGCTTCCAGATGTTTGTCCGGATTCTTCGGCAATACGCGGCGATAATCCGGGAAACGGCCATCAACCAGCTTGGAGGTGAAGATGAAATCGCCCACGTGCGCACGAATGTTGTTGCTGCCAATCTGCACGCGCAGCGGGTTGTCACCGCCGTCGAGCATACGCATCAGTTCAATCACACCTTTACGCGGTACGATCACCGAATGGCTGGGCAACGGCTGACCGACAGGCATTGAACAAACCGCCAGACGGTGACCGTCGGTCGCCACGGTACGCAGCTCTTCCCCTTCGGTTTCAAACAGCATGCCGTTTAAGTAGTAACGCACGTCCTGATGCGCCATCGAAAACTGCGTGGCTTCAATCAGGCGCTTCATCGTGGCCTGCGGCAGGGTGAATTCGACTTCGCTCTGCCAGTCATCCAGATTAGGGAAGTCGGCGGCAGGCAGCGTGGACAGCGAGAAACGGCTGCGACCAGAGCGTACCAGCATGCGGTCGCCTTCCAGTTGAACGGCTATTTCCGCGCCTTCCGGCAATCCGCGGCAAATGTCGAAGAATTTACGCGCCGGAACGGTAGTAGCACCAGGTTCATGAGGCTGGATCAACGCCACGCGCGCCACCATCTCCATTTCGAGATCGGTACCAGTCAGAGAAAGCGCACCGTCAGCGACCTGCAGCAGCAGGTTTCCAAGGATCGGCAGTGTAGGACGTCCACCCAGCGGGCCGCTGACCTGCTGAAGCGGTTTTAATAAATGTTCACGTTCAACGGTAAATTTCATAGCGTCACGAAGATAATGTTCTGATTAAATTGGAGAAATCTTCTTTAATATCATGGCTTTCTTCACGCAACTGCTCAATCTTGCGGCAGGCATGAAGCACGGTAGTATGGTCACGCCCACCAAACGCGTCGCCAATTTCCGGCAGACTGTGGTTAGTGAGCTCTTTTGCCAGCGCCATCGCCATCTGGCGCGGACGAGCTACCGAGCGAGATCGACGCTTTGACAGCAGATCCGCAATTTTGATTTTGTAATACTCCGCCACCGTCTTCTGAATATTGTCGATGGTGACCAACTTTTCCTGCAAAGCCAGCAGATCGCGCAGCGCTTCGCGCACGAAATCGATGGTAATCGCCCGGCCGGTAAAATTGGCGTTGGCGATCACGCGGTTCAGTGCGCCTTCCAGTTCACGCACGTTAGAGCGTAGACGCTTGGCAATAAAGAACGCCACTTCACCCGGCAGACGAATGTCGTTTTCGTCAGCTTTTTTCATCAGGATCGCCACGCGGGTTTCCAGCTCAGGCGGTTCGATCGCAACAGTCAGCCCCCAGCCAAAGCGGGATTTCAGTCGATCTTCAACGCCATTGATCTCCTTCGGATAACGATCCGACGTCAGGATGATCTGCTGATTACCTTCCAGCAGGGCGTTGAAGGTGTGGAAGAATTCTTCCTGCGAGCGCTCTTTGTTGGCAAAGAACTGGATGTCATCGATCAGCAGCGCGTCGACGGAGCGGTAGTAGCGTTTAAACTCTTCGATCGCATTGTTTTGCAGAGCTTTAACCATGTCCTGCACGAAACGCTCGGAGTGCATATACACCACTTTCGCATTCGGTTTACGCGCCATAATGCCGTTACCGACAGCATGCAACAGGTGGGTTTTACCCAGACCCGTACCACCATAAAGGAATAACGGATTGTAGGCGCCGCCAGGGTTGTCCGCCACCTGACGTGCCGCCGCGCGCGCCAGTTGGTTAGATTTACCTTCAACGAAATTATCAAACGTATGTTTGACGTTGACGTTAGAGCGATAGGTAGGTTCTGCCGGAGCCGGGACGTTGTCCCAGCCTGGACGCGCCGCCGGAGCAGCACGTTGCGGTTGTACTTGTTGCGCCACATGGGCAGGCGCGACAACGTTGTTCACCGGCGTCTTCAGCGTTTGCGTGACGGGTTTAGTTCCGACCTCAAAACGCAGCTGTGGGGCATCCGCTCCGCAGAAGTTATTTAGTAATCCATTAATATTATTAAGGTATTTGTCCCTTACCCAATCGAGCACAAAACGGTTTGGCGCATACAAAGCCAGCGTGTTATCGCTCAGTTCCGCCTGCAACGGGCGTATCCACATACTGAATTCTGTGGCTGGTAACTCATCCTGCAATCGGGCAAGACACTGCTGCCAAAGCGAAAGTGACACGGCGGACTCCACTCGAACAAAAGTCGATAAATGACAAAGGCTGAAACATTCATGATTGTTGACGCACATCGACAAGACCCTATGCAAAGGGTGACGTGCGAATTGCTATCTGCAATTTTACCCGATCAGGATCCATTGAAACGATCGGGACCGCGGATCATAGCGTAAACTGAGAAAGAGATCTTCTGTTTCTCACAGATTCTTCCCGATTTATCCACAGGATGATCCAGAATCGGCTAAGTGTAAACGATCCTGGAGAAGTGCTGCAGGTTTTAGCGCGCATATTGAAAAAATTAATGAGTAAAGATGCTTTACTGCTTAAACGATCTAATAAAGATCCCGGGCGATCCTTGCGCTTTATCCACCAGCCCGTATAATTCTTACCCCCAGCGAGTAACGGTCGCCTTACGGCGTCAACGCTGCCTGTTTTTCACACAAAACCTTGTGGAAAAAAGCGGGAAATAAGGAAAGAGAATTGACTCCGGAGTGTACAATTATTACAATCCGGCCTCTTTAATCACCCACACTGTGGCGTAAGTCGTTCGAAACTCGTTCGGGTATACGCAAAAGTCAGTGAATTTATTCAAGTTTAGGTAGAAATCGCCATGAAACGCACTTTTCAACCGTCTGTACTGAAGCGCAACCGTTCTCACGGCTTCCGTGCTCGTATGGCTAATAAAAATGGTCGTCAGGTTCTGGCACGTCGTCGTGCTAAAGGCCGTTCTCGTCTGACCGTTTCTAAGTAATAAAAGCTAGCCCCTGAGTGGTTAAGCTCGCATTTCCCAGGGAGTTACGTTTGTTAACTCCCACTCATTTCACATTCGTCTTCCAGCAGCCACAACGGGCTGGCACGCCGCAAATCACCATCCTCGGCCGCCTGAATTCGCTGGGGCATCCCCGTATCGGTCTTACCGTCGCCAAGAAAAATGTTAAACGTGCGCATGAACGCAATCGGATTAAACGTCTGACGCGTGAAAGCTTCCGTTTACGTCAGCACGAACTTCCCGCAATGGATTTCGTGGTAGTGGCGAAAAAAGGGGTTGCTGACCTCGATAACCGTGCTCTCTCGGAAGCGTTGGAAAAATTATGGCGTCGCCATTGTCGCCTGGCTCGCGGGTCCTGATAGCCCTCATTCGGGTCTATCAACGCCTGATCAGTCCGCTGCTTGGGCCGCATTGCCGTTTCACTCCAACCTGTTCGAGCTACGGAATTGAGGCATTGCGCAGGTTTGGAGTGATAAAAGGCAGTTGGTTGACGGTGAAACGCGTATTAAAATGCCACCCTTTACACCCTGGTGGTGACGATCCCGTCCCGCCCGGACCATTTGATACCAGAGAACACTAACGATGGATTCGCAACGCAATCTTTTAGTCATCGCTTTGCTGTTCGTGTCTTTCATGATCTGGCAAGCCTGGGAGCAGGATAAAAACCCGCAACCTCAGGCCCAACAGACCACGCAGACAACGACCACCGCAGCGGGTAGCGCCGCAGACCAGGGCGTACCGGCCAGTGGCCAGGGGAAACTGATTACGGTTAAAACTGACGTGCTTGATCTGACCATCAACACCCGTGGTGGTGATGTGGAACAGGCTTCGCTGCCAGCTTACCCGAAAGAACTTGGTTCTACCGAACCGTTCCAGTTACTGGAAACCACGCCACAGTTCATCTACCAGGCACAGAGTGGCCTGACCGGTCGTGACGGCCCGGATAACCCGGCTAACGGCCCACGTCCGCTGTACAACGTCGAAAAAGACGCATTTGTACTGGCAGACGGTCAGAACGAACTGCAGATCCCGATGACCTATACTGACGCAGCGGGTAACACATTCACTAAAACGTTTGTCCTCAAGCGTGGTGAATATGCTGTCAACGTTAACTACAGCGTGCAGAACGCCGGCGAGAAACCGCTGGAAATCTCCACCTTTGGTCAGCTGAAGCAATCCATCAATCTGCCATCTCATCGCGACACCGGTAGCAGCAACTTTGCGCTGCACACCTTCCGTGGCGCGGCGTACTCCACGCCGGATGAGAAGTATGAGAAATACAAATTCGACACCATTGCTGAAAACGAAAACCTGAACGTCAACGCTAAAGACGGTTGGGTCGCAATGCTGCAACAGTATTTCGCAACGGCATGGGTTCCGCGTAACGACGGCACCAACAACTTCTACACCGCTAACCTGGGTAACGGCATTGCCGCTATCGGCTATAAATCTCAGCCGGTACTGGTACAGCCAGGCCAGACTGGCGCGATGACCAGCACCCTGTGGGTCGGCCCGGAAATTCAGGACAAAATGGCGGCCGTTGCACCGCACCTGGATCTGACCGTGGATTACGGCTGGTTGTGGTTCATCTCTCAGCCGCTGTTTAAACTGCTGAAGTGGATCCATAGCTTCCTGGGTAACTGGGGCTTCTCCATCATCGTTATCACCTTTATCGTTCGTGGCATCATGTACCCGCTGACCAAAGCGCAGTACACCTCCATGGCGAAGATGCGTATGCTGCAGCCGAAGATTCAGGCTATGCGTGAGCGTCTGGGCGATGACAAACAGCGTCAGAGCCAGGAAATGATGGCCCTGTACAAAGCTGAGAAGGTTAACCCGCTGGGCGGCTGCTTCCCGCTGATCATCCAGATGCCAATCTTCCTGGCGTTGTACTACATGCTGATGGGCTCCATTGAACTGCGTCATGCGCCGTTCGCGCTGTGGATCCATGACCTGTCTGCACAGGACCCGTACTACATCCTGCCGATCCTGATGGGCGTGACGATGTTCTTCATTCAGAAGATGTCTCCGACCACCGTGACCGACCCGATGCAGCAGAAGATCATGACCTTTATGCCGGTCATCTTCACCGTGTTCTTCCTGTGGTTCCCGTCAGGTCTGGTGCTGTACTATATCGTCAGCAACCTGGTAACCATTATTCAGCAGCAGCTGATTTACCGTGGTCTGGAGAAGCGTGGGCTGCATAGCCGCGAGAAGAAAAACTCCTGATTCGGTGTAGGCCGGATTAGGCGAAACCGCCATCCGGCAAACGGAACATAACGTAAAGGGCGGTCATTAGACCGCCTTTTTTATTGCATCACAAAGAGACATATCATGAGCCATAACGACACCATCGTCGCTCAGGCCACCCCTCCGGGACGTGGTGGCGTGGGTATCCTGCGTATCTCCGGCCTGAAAGCGCGCGAGGTCGCAGAAACCGTGCTGGGCAAACTGCCAAAACCGCGTTATGCCGATTATCTGCCGTTTAAAGACGCAGATGGCAGCGCGCTGGATCAAGGCATTGCCCTGTGGTTTCCCGGCCCAAACTCCTTTACCGGTGAAGACGTTTTAGAGCTGCAGGGTCACGGCGGTCCGGTGATTCTTGATCTGCTGCTCAAACGTATTCTGACCATTCCCGGGCTGCGCATTGCCAGACCCGGTGAATTCTCCGAGCGCGCATTTCTCAATGATAAGCTCGATTTAGCCCAGGCCGAGGCGATTGCCGACCTGATCGATGCCAGCTCGGAGCAAGCGGCTCGCTCGGCGCTGAACTCGTTGCAGGGCGCCTTTTCCGCACGGGTAAATCATCTTGTGGAAGCGCTCACTCACCTGCGCATCTACGTGGAAGCGGCGATTGATTTCCCGGATGAAGAAATCGACTTCCTGTCTGACGGCAAGATTGAAGCGCAGCTCAATAGCGTTATCAGCGACCTTGATGCCGTACGTGCCGAAGCGCGTCAGGGCAGCCTGCTGCGCGAAGGGATGAAGGTCGTGATTGCTGGTCGCCCGAACGCCGGGAAATCAAGCCTGCTAAACGCGCTGGCAGGCCGCGAAGCCGCCATTGTCACCGACATCGCCGGCACCACCCGCGACGTACTGCGTGAGCATATTCATATTGACGGTATGCCGCTGCACATTATCGACACCGCCGGTCTGCGCGATGCCAGCGATGAAGTGGAACGAATTGGGATCGAACGCGCATGGCAGGAAATCGAACAGGCCGATCGCGTACTGTTTATGGTTGATGGCACCACCACCGACGCCGTGGACCCGGCTGACATCTGGCCCGACTTTATTGCCCGTCTGCCTGCCAAACTACCTATTACCGTGGTGCGTAACAAAGCGGATATTACCGGTGAAACGCTGGGTCTTAGCAAAGTAAATGGCCACTCACTGGTGCGTCTCTCCGCACGTACCGGGGAAGGCGTTGACGTGCTGCGCAACCATCTCAAGCAGAGCATGGGCTTTGAAACCAATATGGAAGGCGGCTTCCTGGCGCGTCGTCGTCACCTACAGGCGCTGGCAGAAGCGGCGGAGCATCTCGAGCAGGGCAAAGCCCAACTGCTCGGAGCATGGGCCGGGGAATTGCTGGCAGAGGAGCTACGTCTGGCTCAGCAAAACCTCAGTGAGATTACCGGTGAATTTACCTCCGACGATCTGCTGGGACGGATTTTCTCCAGCTTCTGTATCGGTAAGTAACGTGTGTTGCCCGGTGGCGCGATGCCTACCGGGTCTACAGGCCCCGTAGTCTGGATAAGGTGTTTACGCTCCCGTCCTGCAACAATAATTTCCCATGAGGAAAATACTGTTGTCCAAATGGCAACTCGTGCAGTTGACTCTCTGCCCGTATCCTTAGCGCCACATTCCTTATGAGGTCGCTATGACACGCTTTCTAATCTGTAGTTTTGCCCTGGTTCTACTTTATCCCGCCGGTATTGATATGTATCTGGTGGGACTGCCTCGCATTGCGGCCGATCTACAGGCCAGCGAGGCGCAACTGCATATCGCGTTTTCGGTTTATCTGGCGGGAATGGCGACGGCGATGCTTTTCGCCGGAAAGGTCGCCGACCAGTCAGGACGTAAACCGGTCGCCATAGTCGGCGCTCTCATCTTTATTTTCGCCTCTGCGCTGTGTTCATTTGCCGAGAGCGGTACACCGTTCCTGGTCGGCCGCTTTATTCAGGGCGTAGGCGCAGGCTGCTGCTATGTGGTGGCCTTCGCTATTCTGCGCGATACGCTCGACGATCGCCGCCGGGCAAAAGTGCTGTCGCTGTTGAACGGAATCACCTGTATCGTACCGGTACTGGCTCCGGTGATGGGGCATCTGATTATGCTCAAATACCCGTGGCAAAGCCTGTTCTACACGATGATCGGTATGGGTGTGGTCGTATGCTTGCTGTCGGTATTTATCCTGAGAGAATCACGCCCAGCGACCCTCACGGCGTCTATACCAAAGAACAACACCAACGAGTCTTTGGTGAACCGTTTTTTCTTAAGCCGTCTGGCCATTACCACTCTCAGCGTGTCGGTGATCCTGACCTTCGTGAATACCTCTCCGGTGTTGCTAATGGAAGTGATGGGCTTCGACCGCGGCGAGTACGCCACCACAATGGCCATGACCGCAGGTATCAGTATGGCGGTCTCTTTCTCCACACCATTTGCTCTGAGCGTGTTTAAGCCTCGCGTTCTGATGTTGACCTCGCAGGTGCTGTTTCTGGCTGCGGGCGTAGTGTTAACTCTCGCCAGCTCGCATACGGTGACGCTGTTTGGGCTGACCTTAATCTGCGCCGGGTTCTCGGTTGGTTTTGGTGTCGCCATGAGTCAGGCGCTGGGGCCGTTCTCGCTGCGGGCAGGGGTTGCCAGCTCGGCGTTAGGTATTGCGCAGGTTTGTGGCTCATCGTTATGGATTTGGCTGGCAGCGGTCCTCGGTCTTGATGCGCTGAATATGCTGATCGGGATTCTGATTGGCTGTAGCATAGTGAGTATCATGCTGATTATCACTGTTGCCCCCAACCGGTCCGCGCCAACTCATGAAGAAATCCCTCAGCAGTCTCGATCTTAATTTGTTGCTGTGCCTGCAGTTATTGATGCAGGAACGCAGCGTTACCAAAACCGCCAAACGGATGAACGTCACGCCGTCGGCGGTCAGTAAGTCGCTGTCGAAACTGCGAACCTGGTTTGACGACCCGTTGTTTGTAAACACCCCGCTGGGACTTACGCCGACGCCGTTAATGGTCAGCATGGAGCAGAATCTGGCAGAGTGGATGCAGATGAGCAATCAATTGCTGGATAAGCCGCACCATGAGGCTCCGCGCGGGTTGAAGTTTGATCTGGTGGCCGAAACGCCGCTGGTAATGATCATGTTCAACGCCCTCTCCCGGCAGATCTATCAGCGTTATCCCCAGGCGACAATCAAAATACGCAACTGGGACTATGATTCGCTGGATGCGATTATTCGCGGCGAGGTGGATATCGGCTTCACCGGTCGCGAAAGCCATCCGCGTTCGCGAGAACTGCTGAGCCTACTGCCGTTGTCGATCGACCATGAAGTGTTGTTTTCCGATCTCCCTTGCGTCTGGCTACGTGAAGATCATCCGGCATTGCAGGAAGAGTGGAGTCTGGACACATTTCTGCGCTATCCCCACATCAGTATTAGCTGGGAGCAAAGCGATACCTGGGCGCTGGACGATGTGCTTCAGGAGATGGGGCGCACACGCAATATCGCGTTATGCCTGCCAGGTTTTGAGCAGTCGCTGTTTATGGCCGCCCAGCCGGATCATGCGCTGATAGCCACCGCGCCGGTCTATTGTCAGCGTTATAACCAACTCCACCAGCTTCCGCTAGTGGCGCGTCCTATGCCATTTGATGCTGCACAGTTAGAGAAAATGCGCGTACCGTTCACTCTCCTTTGGCATAAACGTAACAGCCATAATCCGAAGATCGTCTGGCTGAAAGACACGATCAAGGCGTTGTATCGCGATATGTCCTGACGATCCGCCGCCAGAGTGTTGCTTAAATGACCATTCTGGCAACAGAAATGTAAATGTCGCGTAATGTATTCCATTTCCGTTTATTTTTTAGCCCGTAAAACCTGCCTGAACGCCGTGTAAATGTTACTCTGGTAATAATAACGGACCATTAATCACGGAGCGAAAAATGGCGACACATTTTGCCAGAGGGATTCTTACGGAGGGACACCTGGTTTCAGTTCGTCTCCCTACTCCATGTCACATTGAAGCAAGAAATCTACCCGCTCACCGCCGAACACGTTTCCTGGCCTCCCGAAGCCTTCTCGCAGAACTGATGTTCATGCTTTACGGCACCAGCACGTTGCCTGAGATTGTTACTGAGGCGAAAGGTAAGCCCGTTTTTCGCGATAAAAACCTGCCGGGATTTTCGATTTCTTATGCTGGAAATATCGTTGGCGTTGCGCTGACAACAGAAGGTGTGTGCGGCCTGGATATGGAGCTTCAGCGAGCGACACGGGGTTTTCACAATCCGAATTCAACACAAACCTGGCGCTTCTCCAGTAACGAAAACCTGTGGATCAATAACCAAAACGACCCAAACGAAGCGCGTGCGCAGCTCATTACGTTGCGCCAGAGCGTTCTCAAACTCACCGGCGATGTGTGTAATGACGATCCGCGCGAACTCCAGCTTTTACCCGGCGCAGGACGTCTGAAATGTGCCCATGTTGCGCAGGTGGAAGCCATTTGCGATGCGGAAGATGTGCTGGTGTGGTCGGTTGCGGTTACGCCAATCATTGAAAAACTCAAGGTTTGGGAGTTTGATGGTAAACAGGACTGGAAAAGTTTGCCTGATATCCAGACTCGCGCCAATGAGCCAACGGGTCGTCTGATCCGGTTCTCTCAATTATGCGCAGCGAAAAGCCATACGCTTAACTGATTTAACCTTCATGATGAAACAGGAGTCACCATGTCTGAAACATTGAATGTTGTTACGTTACTGGGAAGTCTGCGCAAAGGTTCGTTTAACGGCATGGTTGCCCGCACGCTGCCTAAAATTGCGCCCGCAGGAATGGAAGTGAGCGCGTTACCGTCGATTGGTGATATCCCGCTGTACGATGCCGACCTCCAGCAGGAAGAAGGCTTCCCGGCCAGCGTAGAAGCGCTGGCAGAGCAAATAAGGAAAGCTGATGGTGTTGTTATTGTGACACCGGAATATAACTATTCTGTTCCTGGCGGACTGAAAAACGCCATCGACTGGCTGTCCCGCCTGCCCGATCAGCCATTATCTGGCAAGCCGGTGCTGATTCAGACCAGCTCAATGGGCGCTATTGGCGGCGCGCGCTGTCAGTACCATCTTCGTCAGATCCTGGTGTTCCTCGACGCCATGGTGATGAACAAGCCGGAATTTATGGGCGGGGTCATTCAGAACAAGGTGGACCCGCAGACGGGTGAAGTAATCGACCAAAGCACGCTGGACCATCTGACCGGTCAACTGACCGCATTTGGCGACTACATTCAGCGCGTGAAAGCGTAAACGAAAAAGCCCGGCGATTTGCCGGGCTTGTCTTTCTAAAACCAAATAAACAGCGATCAGTGCGCGTCGATAAACACAATCTTCAGTACAAACAGCAGCGCGACAACGATGACGCACGGGCTGAGATCGCGCAAACGTCCGGTCCCGATTTTCATCACGCAGTAGGAAATAAAGCCCAGCGCGATACCTTCTGTAATCGAGAAGCTAAACGGCATCATCACGGCGGTAATAAACGCCGGAACCGCTTCTGTCAGGTCATCCCACTTCACGCGCGACAGGCTTGATGTCATCAGCACACCGACGTAAATCAGCGCACCGGCCGCGGCATAGCCCGGCACCATTCCCGCCAGCGGCGACAGGAAGATAACCAGCAGGAACAGCAGGCCAACGACCACGGCTGTCAGACCGGTACGTCCGCCGACAGAAACCCCGGAAGAAGATTCAATATACGCGGTAACGGAAGAAGTACCGATAAACGCGCCGGTAACAGATGACACGCTATCTACATACAACGCCTGCTTCATACGCGGGAACTTGCCCTTCGCATCCGCCAGACCGGCTTTATCCGTAACGCCAATCAGCGTACCGGAGGAGTCGAACAGGTTGACCAGCATGAATGAGAAAATCACCCCCGCCAGGCCAATATTAAACGAACCGGCCAGATCGACATGGCCAATAACGGACATCACGCTCGGTGGCGCAGAGACGATACCGTTGTAATGCACATCGCCCAGCATCCAGCCCAGTAACGTGGTCACAATGATGGAGATCAGCACCGCCGCATGAATGTTGCGTGACGCCAGAATCGCGATGATAAAGAAGCCCAGAATACCGAGCAGCACGCTGTGAGACGTCAGGTTGCCGATGGACACCAGCGTGTCTTTGTTCGCCACGATAACACCGGCGTTTTTCAGCCCCATCATGCCGATGAACAGACCAATACCGCTGGTGATCCCCACGCGCAGGCTAACCGGGATATTTGCAATCATCCAATAACGTACGCGGAAAATTGTCAGCAGCAGCAAACCTACCGCGCCCCAGAAGATAGCGCCCATACCAATCTGCCAGGAGAGGCCCATCGCGCCGACGACCACGAAAGCAAAGAATGCGTTCAGGCCCATAGCAGGCGCAAGTGCGACCGGCAGGTTGGCAAACAGGCCCATCAGGATGCTACCAAAAGCAGCAATAAGACAGGTGGTAACAAAGACAGCGCTGGTATCCATGCCAGCTACGCCAAGAATTTGCGGGTTAACAAAAACGATATACACCATCGTCAGGAAGGTCGTTAAACCGGCGATCACTTCGGTCCGTGCCGTCGTGCCATGTTCGCGCAGTTTGAACACGCGTTCCAGCATCCCCTGGCCAGAAGCCTGGGTTGTGTGTTGTTGACTCATTATCAATTTCCGAACAAGGAGGGAAAATTCGTCGCTATCCTATACCAAAATGCGACAATAGGGTTGGGTTATGAGCAACTTTTTTCATTGATTTTGCTTATACGGCAACGATTGCGTGGCCCAATAATGCATTACGAAAACGTTAAACTTGTTAAAATGGAAATGACATGTCCCAGATAGAAGCCGTATTTTTTGACTGTGACGGTACCCTTGTTGACAGTGAAGTGATTTGTTCTCGCGCGTATGTCAGCATGTTCCAGGCGTTCGGCATTACGCTCGATCTTGAAGAAATTTTTAAACGCTTCAAAGGGGTAAAGCTGTACGAGATCATCGACATTATCAACGAAGAGCACGGTGTCGAACTGGCAAGAGCTGATTTAGAACCGGTTTACCGCGCTGAGGTCGCACGTCTGTTCGATACGGAACTGGAGGTGATCGCTGGCGCTAATGCGCTACTGGACAGTATGACAGTGCCCATGTGCGTAGTCTCTAACGGTCCGGTCAGTAAAATGCAGCATTCGCTGGGTAAGCTGGGCATGTTGCACCATTTTCCTGATTTATTGTTCAGCGGTTACGATATCCAACGCTGGAAGCCCGATCCGGACCTGATGTTCCATGCGGCAACAGCGATGGACGTCAACGTTGAGAACTGCATTCTGGTCGATGATTCCAGTGCTGGCGCGCAGGCGGGGATTGCGGCGGGAATGGAAGTATTCTATTTCTGCGCCGATCCGCACAACAAACCGATCGATCATCCAAAAGTGACGACTTTTACCGATTTGGCCCAGTTGCCGGAATTGTGGAAAGCGCGCGGATGGAATATTACGCGTTAACTGAAATGCCGGATGGCGCTGACGCTCATCCGGCCTATTTTCTACGTTTTTATTACTCTTTCGGATCTTTCCCCGCCAGCAGCTTATCCAGCTCATCACCACCTACATGACGGAAATCTTGTCCCTTCACGAAGTAGAAAATGTATTCGCAGATATTCTGGCAACGGTCACCGATACGCTCGATGGAACGGGCGCAAAACAGCGCGGTAAGCACGCTTGGGATAGTACGCGGGTCTTCCATCATATAGGTCATCAGCTGACGCACGATGCCTTCATATTCCTGGTCAACTTTCTTATCTTCACGATAAATACGTACCGCTTCGTCCAGATCCATACGCGCAAACGCATCCAGCACGTCATGCAGCATCTGCACAGTGTGGCGGCCCAGTGATTCCAGGCTGACCAGCAGCGGCTGATGCTGATGCGAGAATTTCTCCAGCGCGGTGCGACAAATTTTGTCCGCCACGTCGCCAATACGCTCCAGCTCAGCGATGGTTTTGATAATAGCCATCACCAGGCGCAGGTCGCTGGCGGTCGGCTGACGTTTGGCAATAATACGCACGCAGGCTTCGTCGATCGCCACTTCCATCATGTTGACGTTCTTATCGCCTTCAATGACGCGCTTCGCCAGCTCGCTGTCCTGATTATGCATGGCGGTAATCGCATCAGAAAGCTGCTGCTCGACCATGCCGCCCATGGTCATCACCTGGGTACGGATGCTTTCCAGCTCTGCGTTGAACTGGCCGGAAATATGTTTATTTAGGTTAAGGTTATCCACAACAAGCTCCTGAATCAGCCGTAACGACCGGTGATGTAGTCTTCAGTTTGTTTCTTCGCGGGCTTGGTGAACAGATCGTCCGTGTTGCTGAACTCAATCAACTCGCCCAGGTACATAAATGCCGTGTGATCGGAACAACGTGCCGCCTGCTGCATGTTGTGGGTCACGATAACAACGGTGTAATCCTCTTTCAGCTCGGTGATCAGCTCTTCGATACGCCCGGTAGAGATCGGGTCGAGCGCTGAACATGGCTCATCCAGCAGAAGCACTTCCGGGCGAATGGCGATGCCACGCGCAATGCACAGACGCTGCTGCTGACCACCAGAGAGAGAGTACCCACTCTGGTGTAATTTATCTTTGGTTTCATTCCACAATGCGGCCTTGGTCAATGCCCACTGCACACGCTCGTCCATATCCGCACGAGAGAGTTTCTCAAACAGACGCACGCCAAACGCGATGTTGTCGTAGATGGACATCGGGAACGGCGTCGGCTTCTGGAATACCATCCCCACTTTGGCACGCAGCAGCGCGATATCCTGGGTATTGGTGAGAATATTGTCGCCATCCAGCAGGATTTCACCTTCCGCACGCTGTTCCGGGTACAGCTCAAACATTTTGTTGAACGTACGAAGCAGCGTCGATTTACCACAGCCTGACGGCCCGATAAACGCCGTAACCTGGTTTTTAGCAATATCCAGGTTGATGTTCTTCAGGGCATGGAATTTGCCATAGTAGAAGTTCAAATCACGAACCTGAATCTTACCCGGGGCAGTATCAACCATACTCATTTCAATCTATTCCTCATCCGGCGCCGCATCAGCCACGCCGTAAAAATTAACCGTGTTTCTTCTTCGCGAAAATGACGCGCGCCAGAATGTTCAGCAGCAGTACGCACAGGGTAATAATCAGTACCCCAGCCCAGGCCAGTTGCTGCCACTCAGCAAACGGGCTCATCGCAAACTTAAAGATAGTGACCGGCAGGTTGGCGATAGGCTGCATCATGTCGGTGCTCCAGAACTGATTGGAGAGCGATGTAAACAGCAGCGGAGCCGTTTCACCGGCAATACGCGCAATAGCCAGCAGGACACCTGTAATAATGCCCGAGACAGACGCCTTCAGGGTGATCGCAGAAATCATCTTCCACTTCGGCGTACCCAGCGCATAGGCGGCTTCACGCAGGCTGTCCGGCACCAGTTTGAGCATGTTCTCTGTAGTACGAATAACAATGGGCACCTGCAGCAGCGCCAGCGCGATAACGCCTGCCCAGCCGGAGAAGTGTTCCATTTTTGCTACCACAATGGTGTAAACGAACAGACCCACCACGATTGATGGCGCAGAAAGCAGGATGTCATTGATAAAACGGATGACCTCAGCCAGCCAGGACTTACGTCCGTACTCAGCCAGGTAGATGCCCGCCATAATACCCAGCGGGGTACCAAACACGGTCGCCCACAGAATCAACAGTCCGCTACCGGCCAGAGCGTTCGCCAGACCACCACCAGCTGTATTCGGCGGCGGCGTCATTTCGGTGAATAGCGCCAGCGACATACCGTCGATACCACGGGTAATCGTGGACATCAGGATCCAGATAAGCCAGAACAGACCGAACGCCATGGTCGCCATAGAGAGCGTCAGGGCGATACGGTTCTTCAGGCGGCGGCGCGCCTGCATTTTACGGCGGGATTCCGCAAGCGCAGTGGTGTTTTGCATTTCAAGCGTAGCCATTAGCGTGCCCCCTCGTTCTTCGCAAGGCGCATGATCATGAACTTAGACGCAGCCAGAACGATGAAGGTGATCACAAACAGAATCAGGCCCAACTCCATCAACGCGGCAACGTGCAGACCTGATTCCGCTTCGGCAAATTCATTCGCCAACGCAGAGGTAATACTGTTGCCCGGCATATACAGCGATGCACTGTCGAGCTGATAGGTGTTACCGATGATAAAGGTCACCGCCATGGTCTCGCCAAGTGCGCGACCCAGACCCAACATCACGCCGCCGATCACGCCATTTTTGGTGAACGGGAGGACGATGCGCCAGATAACTTCCCAGGTGGTACAACCGATGCCGTAGGCTGACTCTTTCATCAGCACCGGCGTTTGTTCGAACACATCGCGCATAACCGCCGCAATGTAAGGAATAATCATAATGGCGAGGATCACGCCCGCAGCCAGAATCCCAATACCAAACGCCGGACCAGCAAACAACGCGCCAACAAACGGAATGTTGGAAAGGATGTTACCGACCGGTTCCTGGAAATAAGTCGCAAACAACGGAGCAAAGATAAACAGGCCCCACATGCCGTACACGATACTTGGAATTGCCGCCAGCAGCTCAATAGCGATACCCAGCGGGCGACGCAGCCAGCCGGGCGCAAGTTCAGTCAGGAACAAAGCAATGCCGAAACTCACCGGAACGGCAATCAGCAGTGCGATAAGCGAGGTGACCAGCGTACCGTAAATCGGGACTAATGCACCGTAGATATCATTTGGCGCATCCCATTCTTTAGTCCACAGGAAGGAGAAACCAAATTTCTGAATGCTTGGCCAGGAGGAGATAACCAGAGAGACAATGATGCCACCCAACATCAATAGCACAATCAGCGCAGCCAGTTTTACCAGCGCGCTGAATATCATGTCACCCTTTTTACCCGGTGGGTTAAAAGCAGGCTTTGTTGCAGCCATAAATCACTCTTTAAGTTAAACGCGTTTACTAAGTTGCCCATGCCGGATAGCGCTACGCTTATCCGGCCTACACTCAGGGCCTACGGTAGAAACCGTAGGGCGGATAAGCGTAGCGCCATCCGCCAATTCGTCAATTCGTCAAAGATATTCTATTAGTACAGCGCTTTACCGCTGCTGTCTTTCACGTTGGTTTTCCATGCAGCACGAACCTGCTCAACCACGCTGTCCGGCAGGCTGGCATAATCCAGGTCATTAGCCTGTTTGCCGCCATTTTTGTACGCCCAGTCGAAGAACTTCAGCACTTCAGCGCCCTGCTCAGGTTTCTTCTGCTCTTTATGCACCAGGATGAAGGTGGTGGAAGTGATTGGCCACGCATCGTCACCTTTCTGGTTGGTTAGATCCTGCGCGAAGGTTTTGCTCCAATCAGCGCCTTTCGCGGCGTTAGCAAAGTTCTCTTCGGTCGGGCTTACCGGTTTGCCATCAGCAGAGACCAGTCTGGTGTACGCCAGATTGTTCTGCTTAGCATAAGCGTACTCAACGTAGCCGATTGAACCAGGCAGACGTTGGACGAATGCGGCGATACCGTCGTTACCTTTACCGCCCAGACCGGTCGGCCAGTTAACGGTAGAACCGGAACCAATTTTAGATTTCCACTCTTCGTTCACTTTTGCCAGGTAGCTGGTGAAGACGAAGGAAGTACCGGAACCGTCAGCACGACGCACAACGGCGATGTTCTGCGAAGGCAGTTTCAGACCCGGATTCAGTTTGGTGATGGCTTCATCATCCCACTTCTTAATTTTGCCGAGGTAGATGTCGCCCAGCGTTTTACCGTCAAGCACCAGCTCGCCGGATTTCAGGCCAGGGATATTCACCGCCAGCACCACACCGCCGATCACGGTCGGGAACTGGAACAAGCCTTCTTGATTGAGTTTTTCGTCAGACAGCGGCGCATCTGAGGCACCGAAATCAACGGTATTCGCAGTGATTTGTTTTACACCACCGGAGGAGCCGATACCCTGGTAGTTTACTTTGCTACCAGTCTCTTTCTGATAGGTATCTGCCCATTTGGCATACACTGGCGCAGGAAAAGTTGCACCTGCACCTGTCAGGCTCGCTGCGGCAAAGGCAGAGAACGCGCTCATGGATAAGGTCGCGGCGACAACAGTTGCGACAGTGGTACGCATAACTTTCATAATGTCTCCTGCACGGTTTTCGTAAATTGTTGTTTGAGTTGCTACTGTGAGCAAAATAGGACAAACAGGTGACAGTTAAATGTACGAAATATGACAGTTTTATGACAATAAAAAATAATGCGTCAGGAACAATTAAAAACAGTATAAAAACAGAAGGTTAATCGATTATGTGACAATCATATTTCGGCAAAATTTTCTTTTTATGACACTGAAAACAGTAGCTGAAGATGACGGTTTGTCACATAAAACAGGCGGGATAATTGATTAAAAACAGAACAAGCTAAAAAAATGCCCCGCTTTAAGCAGGGCATTTTCAGTTCAGCGAGGTTTGGCTTATTCCACGGTAACCGACTTCGCCAGGTTACGTGGCTGGTCCACGTCGGTGCCTTTAATCAGCGCCACGTGATACGCCAGCAGTTGCAGCGGAACGGTGTAGAAGATCGGTGCAATCACCTCTTCCACATGCGGCATCTCGATGATGTGCATGTTTTCGCTACTGGTAAAGCCAGCATCCTGATCGGCAAAGACGTACAGCTGACCGCCGCGGGCACGAACTTCTTCAATGTTGGATTTCAGTTTTTCCAGCAGTTCGTTGTTCGGTGCGACCACGATAACCGGCATATCGGCATCGATCAGCGCCAGCGGACCGTGCTTCAGTTCGCCTGCGGCATAAGCTTCAGCGTGAATATAAGAGATCTCTTTCAGCTTCAGCGCGCCTTCCAGCGCAATCGGATACTGATCGCCACGGCCCAGGAATAGCGCATGGTGCTTATCAGAGAAACCTTCCGCCAGAGCGGCAATGCGTTTGTCCTGGGAGAGCATCTGCTCAATACGGCTCGGCAGCGCCTGCAGACCATGAACGATCTCTTGCTCAATAGACGCATCCAGACCTTTCAGACGAGACAGCTTAGCCACCAGCATCAGCAGAACGGTCAACTGAGTGGTAAAGGCTTTCGTCGAGGCCACACCGATTTCGGTACCGGCATTGGTCATCATCGCCAGGTCGGATTCACGCACCAGAGAGGACCCCGGTACGTTACAGATAGCCAGCGAGCCCAGATAACCCAGCTCTTTAGACAAACGCAGACCCGCCAGGGTATCCGCCGTTTCACCAGACTGGGAAAGGGTGATCATCAGGCTGTTACGACGCACGGCAGATTTGCGATAGCGGAATTCAGAGGCGATTTCGACATCACAAGGAATACCGGCCAGCGACTCAAACCAGTAGCGGGACACCATACCGGAGTTGTATGACGTGCCACAGGCGATAATCTGGATATGCTCAACCTGAGACAGCAGCTCATTAGCACGCGAACCCAGCTCGCTTAAATCCACTTCACCGTGGCTAATGCGCCCGGTCAGCGTATTTTTAATCGCATTCGGTTGTTCGTAGATCTCTTTCTGCATGTAGTGGCGATAAATACCTTTTTCGCCCGCGTCATATTGCAGATTCGATTCGATATCCTGACGTTTCACTTCCGCGCCAGACTTGTCGAAAATAGAGACCGAACGACGGGTCACTTCCGCGATGTCACCCTCTTCCAGGAAGATAAAGCGACGGGTTACCGGCAGCAGCGCCAGCTGATCGGAAGCAATAAAGTTTTCACCCATACCCAGACCAATCACCAGCGGGCTACCAGAACGAGCCGCCAGCAGCGTTTCCGGGCTACGGGTATCCATGATCACCGTCCCGTAGGCACCGCGCAGTTGCGGAATAGTACGCAGTACGGCTTCACGCAGCGTCCCACCCTGTTCCAGCTCCCAGTGCACCAGGTGAGCAATCACTTCGGTATCGGTTTCAGAAACAAAGGTGTAACCACGCGTTTTCAGCAGTTCACGCAGCGGTTCATGGTTTTCAATGATGCCGTTATGCACCACGACAATGTGTTCAGAAACATGGGGATGCGCGTTCGCTTCTGAAGGTTCTCCGTGGGTCGCCCAACGGGTATGAGCGATACCGGTACCGCCATGCAGCGGATGTTCTTCCGCTGCAGCAGTTAGCATCTGCACTTTACCCAGACGACGCAGGCGAGTCATATTGCCTTCAGCATCGACAACGGCCAGACCAGCAGAGTCATAACCACGATATTCCAGACGACGTAAACCTTCGAGAAGGATTTCAGCTACATCACGCTGCGCGATAGCGCCAACAATTCCACACATATTTTTTGATTCCGAATTTAGGCATTTGCCTGTCGTTGTCGCTGACCTGTTTCCCCTTCGTCTTTCACTCCGTAGCTACGTTGGCTACGCTTGCTCACTACGGTCACTTACTTTAGTAAGCTCTCGTAGATTCCCAAGCTTGCCGCCTTGCTACAGCGCGAAATACTTTGGGTAATACCCGTATTCCGGGCGCCCCGAGCCTTGTAGAGAGTGGGGTTATTTTTATGGTACTGCTTGTTGAGCGGAGGATTATGTTATCCCCTCGTCTCTGGTCTGCCTGATGGCGCTCACGCTTATCAGGCCTACAGAACGTCACCGCACGCAGGCCGCCATCCGGCAAAATTAACTTACTTTTTCTTCACCGGGCGCTGCCAGCCTTGTTTATGGACCTGAGGCACACGGCTTAATACCAGTTCGTTATCGGCAACATCGCGAGTTACGGTCGTCCCCGCCGCGATGGTGGCGCCTTTACCCACGGTGACAGGTGCCACCAGCTGAGTATCGGAACCGACAAACACATCATCGCCAATAATGGTTTTAAATTTATTCGCGCCATCGTAGTTGCAGGTGATCGTACCGGCGCCGATGTTTACGTTATCGCCAATTTCCGCATCGCCCAGATAGGTCAGGTGACCCGCTTTAGAGCCTTTACCCAGACGCGCTTTTTTCATTTCGACGAAGTTACCCACGTGTGCGCCTTCCTGCAGCTCTGCACCCGGGCGCAGACGCGCGAAAGGACCGATGGTGCATGCTGCTTCCAGATGCGCATCTTCCACCACGCTGTACGGACTTAACTCACAACCATCACCAATCACGCTGTTTTTGATGATGCAGCCAGCGCCAATCTTGACGCGATCCCCAACGGTTACGTTACCTTCAATGATAACGTTAGTATCAATTTCGACATCGCGCCCGTGAATAAGCGTACCGCGAAGATCAAAACGTGCCGGATCGCGCAACATCACGCCCGCCAGCAGCAGTTTTTCTGCCTGCTCGGACTGATAAACACGCTCCAGACGAGAGAGCTGAAGACGGTTGTTCACCCCTTCCGTTTCACTGATTCGTGCCGGATGTACCGCAGCAATTTCGCGCCCTTCCTGATATGCCATCGCAATGATATCGGTGATGTAGTATTCACCCTGCACATTGTTGTTGGTCAGTTTGGACAGCCAGCGCTTCAGGTCTGCGCCGTTGGCAATCAGGATGCCGGTGTTGATTTCCTGGATTTGACGCTGCTCGTCAGTGGCATCCTTATGTTCAACAATGCCTGTGACTTTACCGTTATCACGCGTAATTCGCCCATAACCCGATGGGTCGTCCAGGTTTACCGTTAACAAGCCGATTCCACCCTGCGGTTTAGCATCACGCAGGCGACGTAGTGTTTCGGTGGAGATCAGCGGCACATCGCCATAGAGCATTAAAATGTCTTCGTCATCACTAAAGAATGGTGCCGCCTGTTGCATTGCATGACCGGTACCCAACTGCTCGGCCTGCAGTACCCAGTTCAGGTTGCCATCTTTCAGCGTCTGCTTAAGCAAATCACCACCGTGTCCGTAGACCAGATGTACGTGAGTCGCGCCTAATTCGTTAGCGGCATCAATGACATGCTGCACCATCGGTTTTCCTGCGAGGGTATGCAGCACTTTAGGGAGATCGGAATACATACGCGTGCCTTTGCCTGCGGCAAGGATCACGACGCTCATAGCATTATTCAACATACACGTCCTGACTGTAATTTGAGAACGAATTTATACCGTTTCACATTGAAAATACTACATTTTTTTCATCGTGAAATGGACCGAAGATAAAACGTTCAATCGGGGAAATTCCCCATCTGATAACTGTCTATTTTCGTCTATATCTACGTGTTTTGTCTCCCCAAAACCAGCAGTCTGCTCTTATTAAAGCCTTAGGTGGATGTTTTTGCTATTTTTTTGCCGCATAAATAAAGAATGACATTAGCGAAGGTATGATTTTAGGCATGCAATTCAGTGGGAAGCAGAAAAGGCAAACACGACAATACGATGTGGAAGAAAAGAGCAGGAGGGGGGGAATTTAACAAATGGCGCTAGCTGATAAACTGCATTACGCATCGCGCCACAGAGCAGGCAGGGAAGTCTAAAAACTCATATTGCTGAACAGGGCAATGATTTTGTTGATCAATTTCATGTTGGTATCTCTTTTTTATCTGAGTTTATTATGTGATATACATCACAAAAAAGAGTCTACGCCTCAATTTTTAACCAATCAATATTTTTTTGATCTAAATCACGAAATAATAAAACTGCTTTTTATTTCCATTTTTCCTGAAACAACGCGAAAAAAAAGCCAGCCTGGAAACCAGACTGGCCTTGTGTTTTTCAAGCCGGTGTTACATCGCTTTTTTGGTCAACTCGATAACGCGTAGTTTCGCGATCGCTTTGGCCAGTTCCGCAGATGCCTGAGCGTAATCCACGTCACCATGAGAGCTCTTGATATGCTCTTCAGCCTTACGCTTCGCTTCCAGGGCTCTCGCTTCATCGAGATCCTGTCCGCGAATCGCGGTGTCAGCCAGTACGGTCACGCTGCCAGGCTGCACTTCGAGAATGCCGCCGGACAGGTAGATAAACTCTTCATGACCGAACTGTTTAACGATGCGGATCATACCAGGCTTAATGGCGGTGAGCAGCGGAGCGTGACCCGGGAAAATACCCAGTTCACCTTCACTACCCGTTACCTGGATTTTTTCGACCAGACCAGAGAACATTTGTTGCTCTGCGCTGACGACGTCCAGGTGGTAAGTCATTGCCATATCACCCTCCGATTAAGGCGTTAAAGTTTTTTGGCTTTTTCCACAGCTTCTTCGATGGAACCAACCATGTAGAACGCCTGCTCTGGCAGGTGGTCGTATTCGCCTTCCATGATGCCTTTAAAGCCACGGATGGTGTCTTTCAGGGAAACGTATTTACCTGGAGAACCGGTGAATACTTCCGCAACGAAGAATGGCTGGGACAGGAAGCGCTGGATCTTACGCGCACGTGCTACCACCAGTTTATCTTCTTCAGACAATTCATCCATACCCAGGATGGCGATGATGTCTTTCAGTTCCTGATAACGCTGCAGCAGGGACTGTACGCCACGCGCGGTGTCGTAGTGTTCCTGACCAACAACCAGCGGATCCAGCTGACGGCTGGTGGAATCCAGCGGGTCAACGGCCGGGTAGATACCCAGGGATGCGATCTGACGGCTCAGTACCACGGTTGCATCCAGGTGAGCAAAGGTGGTTGCTGGGGATGGGTCAGTCAAGTCATCCGCAGGTACGTATACCGCCTGAACGGAGGTGATAGAACCGGTTTTGGTAGAGGTGATACGTTCCTGTAGAACACCCATCTCTTCCGCCAGGGTCGGCTGGTAGCCTACCGCTGATGGCATACGACCCAGCAGTGCAGATACTTCAGTACCGGCCAGGGTGTAACGGTAGATGTTATCAACGAACAGCAGAACGTCACGACCTTCGTCACGGAACTTCTCAGCCATGGTCAGACCGGTCAGAGCAACGCGCAGACGGTTTCCCGGCGGCTCGTTCATCTGGCCATATACCAGGGATACTTTGTCCAGAACGTTGGAGTCGGTCATTTCGTGGTAGAAGTCGTTACCCTCACGAGTACGTTCACCAACGCCCGCAAACACTGAGTAACCGGAGTGTTCGATCGCGATGTTACGGATCAGCTCCATCATGTTTACGGTTTTACCTACACCCGCACCACCGAACAGACCAACTTTACCGCCCTTCGCGAATGGACACATCAGGTCGATAACTTTGATGCCGGTTTCCAGCAGTTCCTGAGAACTGGACAGTTCTTCATAGGTAGGCGCTGCGCGGTGGATAGCCCAACGCTCTTCTTCACCGATATCGCCTTTCATGTCGATCGGGTGACCCAGGACGTTCATGATACGACCCAGGGTTGCTTTACCTACCGGGACTTCAATCGGGTGCTCAAGGTCTTTAACTTCCAGACCACGACGCAGACCGTCGGAAGAACCCATGGCGATGGTACGTACGATACCGCCGCCGAGCTGCTGCTGAACTTCCAGCACCAGGCTCTCTTTACCATTCATAACCTCAAGAGCATCGTACACGCGCGGTACGGCATCCTGAGGGAATTCGACGTCAACCACGGCGCCGATTACCTGGACAATTTTTCCAGTAGCCATCTTGAATCCTCTACGAATTAACCTGGTTATACCGCGGATGCACCACCGACGATCTCGGTGAGTTCCTGAGTAATGCTGGCCTGACGAGCTTTGTTGTATACCAACTGCAGCTCTTTAATCAGGCTGCCGCCATTGTCGGTCGCGGCTTTCATCGCCACCATACGTGCGGCCTGCTCGCTGGCCAGGTTTTCTACCACGCCCTGATAAACCTGAGACTCGACATAACGACGCAGCAGGGTATCCAGCAGCGCTTTCGGGTCTGGCTCATACAGGTAATCCCAGGATTTACGCTTCAATTCATCATCATCTGATGCCGGCAAAGGCAACAGTTGGGTGATGGTTGGCGTCTGAGACATGGTGTTAATAAATTTGTTGCTGACAACGTACAGTTTGTCCAGACGACCTTCGTCGTAGGCCTGCAGCATCACTTTAACCGGACCGATCAGTTCGGACAGGGAAGGGTTATCCCCCATGCCGGTTACCTGAGCAATCACATTACCGCCAACGGAGTTAAAGAAAGACACGCCCTTAGAGCCGATCATTGCGATATCGCACTGAACGCCTTTATCGGACCATGTTTTCATATCCGCCAGCAGCTTTTTGAACAGGTTAATGTTCAAGCCACCGCACAGACCACGGTCGGTCGACACCACCAGGTAGCCCACACGTTTAACGTCGCGTTCTTCCAGGTAAGGGTGCTTATATTCCAGATTACCATTCGCAAGGTGACCAATCACTTTGCGCATGGTCTCTGCATAAGGACGGCTGGCCGCCATGCGATCCTGCGATTTACGCATTTTGGAAGCGGCGACCATCTCCATCGCTTTAGTGATCTTCTGCGTGTTCTGGACGCTTGCGATCTTACTACGTATCTCTTTTGCGCCGGCCATGAGCTTCTCCTCAATGCCTTGCGGTCCGTCCTAAGACAGACCGCCAGACGTTACCAGGACTGGGTTGCCTTGAAGGAATCGAGGATAGCTTTCAGCTTGCCTTCGATTTCATCGTTATAGCCACCGGACTGGTTGATCTCTTGCATCAGCGGAGCGTGGTCACGGTCGACGTAAGCCAGCAGAGCGGCTTCGAAGCTACCGATTTTCGCCAGTTCCACATCTTCGAGGTAACCGCGTTCAGCCGCAAACAGCACCACACCCTGCTGTGCAACAGACATTGGCGCATACTGTTTCTGCTTCAGCAGTTCAGTTACTTTCTGACCGTGGCTCAGCTGCTTACGCGTAGCTTCATCCAGGTCGGAAGCGAACTGAGAAAACGCGGCCAGTTCACGATACTGCGCCAGCGCGGTACGAATACCACCGGACAGTTTCTTGATGATCTTGGTCTGCGCTGCGCCACCTACACGAGATACGGAGATACCCGGGTTAACTGCCGGACGAATACCGGAGTTGAACAGGTTGGTTTCCAGGAAGATCTGACCATCGGTAATAGAAATTACGTTGGTCGGAACGAACGCAGAAACGTCACCCGCCTGGGTTTCGATAATCGGCAGAGCGGTCAGGGAGCCGGTTTTACCTTTAACTTCACCATTGGTGAACTTCTCTACGTATTCCGCGTTTACGCGGGATGCGCGTTCCAGCAGACGGGAGTGGAGGTAAAATACGTCGCCCGGGAATGCTTCACGTCCTGGCGGACGACGGAGCAGCAGGGAAACCTGACGGTAAGCAACAGCCTGTTTAGACAGGTCATCGTAAACGATCAGTGCATCTTCACCGCGGTCACGGAAGTATTCGCCCATTGCGCAACCGGCATATGGCGCCAGGTATTGCAGTGCAGCAGATTCAGACGCGGTCGCCACCACAACGATGGTGTTGGACAGTGCGCCGTGTTCTTCCAGTTTACGAACCACGTTAGAAATGGTGGACGCTTTCTGGCCGATAGCCACGTACACACATTTGATGCCGGAATCACGCTGGTTGATGATGGCATCGATAGCCATCGCGGTTTTACCGGTCTGACGGTCACCGATGATCAGCTCACGCTGGCCACGTCCGATTGGGATCATGGCATCAACAGATTTATAACCGGTCTGCACTGGCTGGTCGACGGACTGACGTTCGATTACGCCCGGTGCGATAACTTCGATTGGCGAGAAGCCATCGTTATCAACCGGACCTTTACCGTCAATCGGGGAACCCAGAGTGTTCACCACACGACCCAGCAGGCCACGGCCAACCGGAACTTCCAGAATACGACCCGTACACTTAACCTTCATGCCTTCGGCGAGGTCAGCGTATGGCCCCATCACAACAGCACCTACGGAGTCGCGCTCCAGGTTCAGTGCGATAGCGTAACGGTTACCCGGCAGGGAAATCATCTCACCCTGCATACAATCGGCCAGGCCGTGAATGCGGATAACACCGTCACTTACAGAAACAATAGTACCTTCGTTGTGAGCTTCGCTCACAACATTGAACTGAGCAATGCGCTGCTTGATCAGTTCGCTGATTTCGGTGGAATTCAGTTGCATGCTCCAGTCCCCTTAAGACTGCAAGACGTCTGCAAGGCGCTCAAGACGGCCGCGTACGCTGCCATCAATGACCATATCACCCGCTCGGATGATTACGCCTGCCATTACAGACTTATCGATTTTGCAATTCAGCTTAACTTTGCGTGACAGACGTTTTTCCATCGCTGCACTAATCTTCGTAAGCTGTTCATCACTCAGTGCATTGGCAGAAGTGACTTCTACCTCAGAGATAGCCTCACTGGCTGCACGCAGATGAATAAACTGCTCAAGAACATCCGGGAGCGCATTCAGACGGTTATTTTCAGCCATTACCCTAATCAGGTTTTGGCCGCTTTCGTCCAGTTGCTCACCGCACACGGCGATAAACGACTCAGCGAGCGTTTCTGGCGCCAATGCGCCAGAGAGAAGCTCTGCCATTTGTTCGTTTTTCGTCACCTCAGCGGCGAAAGTCAGCATATCCTGCCAACGGTCTACGCTTTGGTGCTCAACGGCAAAGTCAAAAGCTGCTTTGGCGTAGGGGCGAGCTACCGTAATAAATTCAGACATCAGCCCCTCCCTCCTTACAGTTCAGCGACAAGTTTGTCCACGATGTCGCTATTAGCAGCTTCATCCACGGAACGTTCGATGATCTTCTCGGCGCCAGCAACAGCCAGGATAGCAACTTGCTTACGCAGCTCTTCGCGAGCACGTTTACGCTCGGCTTCAATTTCCGCCTGCGCCTGTGCCACGATTTTAGTACGTTCCTGCTCTGCTTCAGTTTTAGCTTCGTCCAGGATCTGAGCACGGCGTTTGTTCGCCTGCTCGATGATTACCTGAGCTTCCGCCTTCGCTTTTTTCAGCTGGTCGGTCGCGCTGGCCTTTGCAAGGTCAAGATCCTTATGTGCTCGTTCTGCAGAAGCAAGGCCGTCAGCAATTTCTTTTTGACGTTTTTCGATGGCAGCCATTAACGGCGGCCATACGTACTTCATGCAGAACAGAACGAACAGGACAAACGCGATGGCCTGGCCGAGGATTGTTGCGTTAAGATTCACAGCACAATGCCTCTATCTAGTTAACGTTCTGATATTGCTCTTAATTCAAGCAACGCTTACTACGCGACAGCAAACATCACGTACAGACCCAGACCTACAGCGATCATTGGGATTGCATCCACCAGACCCATAACGATAAAGAACTGAGTACGCAGCAGAGGAATCAGATCCGGTTGACGCGCTGCGCCTTCCAGGAATTTACCCCCGAGGATGCCGATACCGATCGCAGCACCGATTGCCGCCAGACCCATCATCACAGCGGCAGCAATGTACAGCAGATCCATATTCAGGTTTTCCATGACAGTCTCCAGTTTGTTTCAGTTAAAACGTAGTAGTGTTGGTAAATTAATGCTCTTCAGATGCCATCGACAGATAGACAATCGTCAGAACCATAAATATGAAGGCTTGCAGCGTGATAATCAGTATGTGGAAAATGGCCCACGGCACATTCAGAATCCACTGTGACCACCACGGCAACAGACCAGCAATCAGAATGAAAATCAGCTCACCAGCGTACATGTTACCGAACAGTCGCAGACCAAGAGAGATTGGTTTGGACAGCAGGCTTACCCCTTCAAGGATTAAGTTGATAGGGATGAACGCCCAGTGATTGAACGGCTGCAGCGTCAACTCTTTCGCGAAGCCACCGATGCCTTTCATTTTGATGCTGTAGAACAGAATGAGGATAAATACGCCCAGCGCCATCGACAGGGTGATGTTCACGTCAGCGGACGGAACCACACGCAGAGCCGGCAGGCCAAAGATATGCTCACCGATGTACGGCAGCAGGTCGATAGGCAGCAAATCCATAAAGTTCATCAGGAATACCCAGACGAAAATCGTCAGGGCCAGCGGAGCAATCAGCTTGCTTTTGCCATGGTACATGTCTTTCACGCTGCCATGCACAAAGCCGATTACCAGCTCAATCGCGGTCTGAAATTTACCTGGTACGCCGCTGGTCGCCTTTTTGGCAACGCTACGGAACATTAACAGGAACAACAGACCCAGAACCACCGAGAAGAAAATGGAGTCAATATTGAGCGTCCAGAAGGTGGCTGGGGGGTTGTGCGGATCCACCAGCGAGAATGTACGTAGGTCCAACTGAAGGTTATTCAGATGGTGTCCTATGTAATCCTGCGGCGTCATATTTTCTGAAGCCATGATGCCTTTACCCTTTGTTGTTAATTACAGCCGGCGCCAGTATCTGAACCACCAGCACCAAAACCCACGTAACGATCAGCGGCACGAATACCGCTTTCAAAACAGCCAACGCCACAACCAGCAACACCAGCATCGCTAACACCTTGAAGGCTTCGCCGAAAGCGAACGTCCAGGCTACCCGACCTTTCGCTGGTGTATGCACCTGGTGACGCCAGGCGAATATCATAAACAACACATTGGGCAGTAACACTGCCAATCCCCCGCACAGTGCGGAGATGCCCCAGAAGGGGTCTTTGAGGCTAAACAGCAATCCACTTGCTATTACCGCCAGAAGCTGTGTGAGCAAAAGCTTACGAGCAACGTTTCGACTCAAGAGCGACATAGACATCACGTGTTTACTCCTGCTCCCTTCGAGGTATGCCGCGTGTCGTATAAAACGTTCTTTATGGCTTAGAGTCAAGCATCAAAAAGCGGACAAATTATACGGTGCGCCTTCGTGATTTCAAACAATAAGTAGCTAAAAAGTGAATAAATGTTTAAATATTTTTCGTTGTCCCACATTTATTACTTTTTGGCAAACCGTGAACGATCATGCAAAACTGCAAATGCCGCGAAAACACTGGCGTTAAAGCGTGCACCAGATCACATATTGAACATATTCCCCTTCGCATAATTTATTTACGTGGCAAATGGTGCCATTTCATCTTTTTGATATTTAAGCGTAAAAAGCGCCACTATTTCAAAAACAACGCCTAACAACAAAAGAACCATCGATTGACATTTATAATAAAAAATTAACACAAGCGGTGGTTCTTAGGTTCTATTTTTAGCAGACTGATATTTTCACAGTTGACTTGTTTCGCTTTTAACAAAAAACGGTACGTTATAGTTATGATGCAAAACCGTAAGGTAGAGGTGAAATGCAACAGCATTTCACCTCACTACTCTCTATAACTTTTAACACCGGGGTAGCCGTTTTTTCTCTATTTTTTTTGATAAAAATTAAATTTTGTTTGGTTTAATAACCACCAAATGACGTTCACCATCCAGTTGTGGAACGCGTAATTTTTCGACTGACTCGACGCTGAATTCTGCAGGCAACGAGGCGATTTCCTCTTCAGGCAATTGACCTTTGAGCGCATAAAAGCGTCCGTTCTGGCCCGGCAAGTGATGACACCAGCTCACCATATCATTGAGGGACGCGAATGCACGGCTGATCACCCCATCAAATGGCGGCTCTGAAGGAAATTCTTCAACCCGACTTTGCACAGGCGTAATGTTAGTAAGACCAAGCTCATGCTGCACCTGACGTAAGAAACGGATGCGTTTTCCCAGGCTATCCAACAGTGTGAAATGCGCTTCAGGCCGCACGATAGAAAGTGGAATTCCCGGCAGACCCGGTCCCGTGCCAACATCAATAAAGCGCTCGCCCTTCAGATAAGGCTCGACAACAATGCTGTCCAGAATATGGCGCACCAACATTTCGTTGGGATCCCGCACCGACGTCAGGTTGTATGCTTTATTCCATTTGTGCAGCATATCGACATACGCAATCAGCTGATTTTTCTGGTGATCGGTAAGAGAAATACCGGCATCAGCCAGCAGACGAGAGAGTTTGTTGAGCACGGTCGTTACCTGTTAATAATCAAATGCCCGATGCGCTATCGCTTATCGGGCCTACAAATTTGTAGGGCGGACAAGCGAAGCGCTCCCGCCAAATTAGTGTTATCAAGCGCTGCGGCGCAGCATACCTTGTTTTTTCAGCCATACCAGCAGAATGGAGATGGCGGCAGGCGTTACGCCAGAAATGCGCGATGCCTGGCCGATCGATACCGGTTTGTGATCGTTCAGTTTGGCGATGACTTCATTCGACAAGCCCGAGACCTGGCGATAATCCAGCGTTGCAGGCAACAGGGTATTCTCATTACGCTGTTGTCTTTCGATTTCTTCCTGCTGACGAGCGATATATCCTTCGTATTTCACCTGAATCTCAACCTGTTCCGCGGCCTGAGCATCATCTAGCGCCGGCGCGAATGCAGATAAAGAGGTCAACTGAGCATAGGTCATATCCGGGCGACGCAGGAGATCTTCACCGCTGGCCTCACGAGATAAAGGTGTTGCCAGGTGAGCGTTTACTTCGGCTGCAGATTCCGCTAACGGGTTTACCCAGGTTGATTTGAGACGCTGACGTTCTTGTTCAATGCGCTCCAGCTTTTCGTTGAAGCGAGCCCAACGCTCATCGTCCACCAGACCCAGTTCACGCCCAATTTCGGTCAGACGCAGGTCGGCGTTATCTTCACGCAGCATCAAGCGGTATTCAGCACGTGATGTAAACATGCGGTACGGTTCTTTGGTTCCCAGCGTGCACAGATCGTCGACCAGCACGCCAAGGTAAGCCTGATCGCGACGCGGCGCCCAGCCGTCTTTCTCAGCAGACAAGCGTGCGGCGTTGAGACCTGCCAGCATCCCTTGGGCGGCGGCTTCTTCGTAACCGGTTGTACCGTTAATCTGGCCTGCAAAGAACAGGCCCTGGATGAATTTGCTTTCCAGAGTGGGTTTCAGGTCGCGCGGATCGAAGAAATCGTACTCAATCGCATAGCCAGGGCGAACGATACGGGCGTTTTCCATCCCCTGCATGGATCGAACAATTTGCATCTGTACATCGAACGGCAGGCTGGTGGAGATGCCGTTCGGGTAAATTTCGTTAGAGGTCAGTCCTTCCGGTTCGAGGAAGATCTGATGCTGGTTGCGATCGGCAAAGCGCATCACTTTGTCTTCGATCGACGGGCAGTAGCGCGGGCCGATACCTTCGATTACGCCGGCATACATTGGGCTACGATCGAGGTTATTACGGATCACGTCATGGGTTTTCTCATTGGTATGCGTGATGTAACACGGCATCTGGCGCGGATGCTGAGAAGCGTCGCCCAGGAATGAGAAGACCGGCATCGGGTTGTCGCTGTTTTGTTGACCCAGTACGCTGAAATCGATAGTACGTGCATCAATACGCGGTGGCGTACCGGTTTTCAGGCGGCTGACGCGCAGCGGTAGTTCACGCAGACGGCGTGACAGCGGAATAGACGGCGGATCGCCAGCACGGCCGCCGCTGTAGTTATCCAGACCAATATGGATTTTGCCGTCGAGGAAAGTCCCCACGGTTAATACGACCGCTTTGGCACGGAACTTCAGTCCCATTTGGGTTACGGCACCCACGACACGATCGTTTTCAACAATCAGATCTTCAACCGCCTGCTGGAAGATCATCAGGTTGGGTTGATTCTCCAGCGCGGTGCGTACTGCCTGACGATAGAGCACACGATCGGCCTGAGCTCGGGTAGCGCGAACGGCTGGCCCTTTGCTTGCGTTTAGTATCCTAAACTGGATACCTGCGTGGTCGATCGCTTTTGCCATCAATCCACCAAGCGCATCCACTTCTTTTACCAGGTGTCCCTTCCCAATACCGCCAATCGCCGGGTTGCAGCTCATCTGCCCCAGTGTGTCGATATTGTGTGTCAAAAGCAGGGTCTGTTGTCCCATTCGCGCCGCGGCCATTGCGGCCTCGGTGCCTGCATGACCCCCGCCAATGATGATGACGTCAAAAGGATCCTGATAAAACATGGTAATTGCCTCGCATAACGCGGTGTGAAAATGGATTGAAGCCCGGGCCGTGGATTCTACTCAACTTTAGTCGATCGAGAAAGACCTGGGATCCTGGGTATTAAAAAGAAGATCTTTTTATTTAGAGATCTGTTTTATTGTGATCTCTTATTAGGATCGCCACTCTCTGTGGATAAGGACGATCCTTTGAATAAGATCAACAGGTTGCTGAGGATCATTAGCTGTGAATGATCGGTGATCCTGGTCCGTATAAGCTGGGATCAGAATGAAGGGTTATACACAACTCAAAAACTGAACAGCCGTTATTCTTTGGATAACTACCGGTTGATCCAAGCTTTTAACCAGAGTTATCCACATAAAAAAGTATGATCTTTACAAATCTCTGAGCAATGGATGCCAGGATCCCAGCCAAATTTCAGCCGGATCTTCCGGAATTTCATGTTCCAGCACGTTGATCTTAAGCGTTTCGCCGATCTGTTTTGCCCCACAGGCTTTCAGTTCTGCTTCCAGCTTGTCGATTGCGCCGCAAAAGGTGTCGTATTCACGACTGCCGATGCCGATTGCGCCAAAGTTTACTTGCGACAGGTCCGGTTTTTGCTCTCGTAATGCGTCATATAAAGGCTGCAGGTTGTCAGGAATGTCTCCAGCACCGTGTGTGGAGCTGATAATCAGCCAGATCCCTTCAGCCGGAACCTCATCCAGCATTGGTCCATGCAGTATTTCGCTGGAAAAACCGGCGTCGTCCAGCTTTTCAGCCAGATGTTCTGCTACATATTCCGCACTGCCAAGCGTGCTGCCGCTGATAAGAGTGATGTCTGCCATGCTCGCCCACCTTTATAAAGAAGGCGCATTGTACGCTGTGAGCGAGCTGGGATCTACCTGTGGAAAAATGTGGGATTAAAAAAAATGATCATGGCTTGATGGTACGCATGATCGGGTTCTGCAGGACGATCAGGGTTTCAGTGGACTGAATTTCATCAATTGTTTGGATCTTGTTGATAAGTACCTGTTGCAGCGCGTCGATCGACTTGCACATCACCTTAATAAAGATGCTGTAGTGGCCGGTGGTGTAATAGGCTTCGGTCACTTCGTCAAGGCTTTCCAGTCTGGCCAGCGCTGACGGATAGTCCTTCGCGCTTTTCAGAATGATGCCGATAAAGCAGCCGACGTCATAACCCAACTGTTTGGGACTGACATCAATACGCGCACCGGTGATGATCCCGGCCTGCTTCATCTTTTCTACGCGAACGTGAATTGTCCCCGGACTAACGCCAAACTGTTTGGCCAATTCTGCGTAGGCGGTGCGAGCATTTTCCATCAGGGCATCAAGAATGCCGCGGTCCAGATTGTCGATCTGATAATTTTCCATAGGTTTTTCTTATGTAGATTAATGATTCTTTTTATTTTAGACGTTAATTTTAACGAATCAAAATCGAAGTCGGCTTTTTGTTTATTGATTATTGAATATTACCTCCATTCTGTTGCTTAATCATAGGCAACAGGACACAGGAGTACACATAATGAAAACCGCTTACATTGCCAAACAACGTCAAATTAGCTTCGTAAAATCTCATTTTTCTCGTCAGCTGGAAGAGCGTTTAGGTCTGATCGAAGTTCAGGCTCCGATCCTCAGCCGCGTAGGAGATGGTACGCAGGATAACTTGTCGGGCTGTGAAAAAGCGGTGCAGGTGAAGGTTAAAGCATTGCCGGACGCTCAATTCGAAGTGGTTCATTCACTGGCGAAGTGGAAGCGTCAAACGTTAGGACAACACGACTTTAGCGCAGGCGAAGGGTTGTACACGCACATGAAGGCCCTGCGTCCCGATGAAGATCGCCTCTCCCCACTGCACTCAGTGTATGTTGACCAGTGGGACTGGGAGCGCGTGATGGGCGACGGCGAGCGTCAATTCTCCACTCTGAAAAGCACGGTAGAGGCTATCTGGGCGGGAATTAAGGCCACCGAGGCTGCGGTTAGTAAAGAGTTTGGTCTGGCACCGTTCCTGCCAGAGCAGATCCACTTTGTTCATAGCCAGGAGCTGTTATCTCGTTATCCGGATCTTGACGCGAAAGGTCGTGAACGTGCGATCGCGAAAGAACTGGGCGCAGTATTCCTGGTAGGGATCGGCGGCAAGCTCAGTGACGGTCACCGTCACGATGTACGCGCGCCGGATTATGATGACTGGAGTTCAGCGTCTGAGCTGGGTCACGCCGGTCTGAACGGTGATATTCTGGTGTGGAACCCGGTTCTGGAAGATGCGTTTGAGCTGTCTTCGATGGGGATCCGTGTGGATGCCGACACCCTTAAACACCAGCTTTCATTGACCGGTGATGAAGATCGTCTGAGTCTGGAATGGCACCAGGCGCTGCTGCGTGGTGAAATGCCGCAGACAATCGGTGGCGGCATTGGACAGTCGCGTTTGACCATGCTGCTGCTGCAATTACCGCACATTGGTCAGGTGCAGTGTGGCGTGTGGCCGGCACAGGTACGTGAAAGCGTTTCTTCCCTGCTGTAATAATTAACGCCGCCAGCGTCTGAGCAGGCGGCTTCGCATCCCGGTATCAAAGCGCCAGATATGATCGAAAATGCGCATGATGCCGGGTTTGCCGTGTGCTGACATCGCCACCGCATGAAAACGATGCTGGTGCACCCGCTGTAATTCACCCACTTTATTGACGACCTCATCGGGCAATCGCTGAGCGATAAAATCAGAGATCACCACCGCATCGGCATCAAACCATTCCCGGCCCTGCATGCGCTCAATAATGGCGCGAAAGCAGCTGGCAATATCGGTACCGCCGCGAAAACGCTGGCTTAAAAAACGGATCGCTTGTTCAATGCCTTCCGGACCAGACAGCTCATAGCGCACCACTTCTGTTGAAAACAGCATAATGAAACAGCGCCGGTTATCTGCCAGGGCGACGCGCATTAGCGCCAGGCAAAAGGCTTTTGCACATTGCTCATTAAAACCGCCCATTGATCCCGACGTATCAACGCAAACAATAAACGGTCCGCGCGGCTGCTCGTCAAAATCCTGATGCACCACCGGACGTTCCGTTACTTTCTCGCGCCATGCCTCGCCGTGCAGACGATAGGTCAACAGCTGCTTTTCCACCAGCCGTCGGTAGAACTCGTATTCCAGTTCAGTAATGCCCAGTGTGGCCAGTTCCGGCGGCAACAGGCGCAGGATGTCGTCGCTTTGCTGGATGCCATCCACCTGTTCCGGGACGGTGGCGGGTTCCCGCACAAGGGTACGGAAGGTCTCCATGGGCGCATCTTTACGCGGCACAGATTTGGCCTCTCTGGAACGGCCTAACTGTTCAGCCAGACGCTGGAGTTCGGGCTGTTGCGCCAGAAATTCGCCGTATTTCACCATCAGTTGATAATCGCCGCGCTTGATTTGACCTGCGCTCATATCCCATAACCGGCCTGCGGCGTTGTCGTTTTCTGCCAGAACGGGTTCCAGTTGCCCGCTGAGGGTCATCCGCTCCTGGACTTCACTAAGTAAATGTTCACGCTCATCTTCCAGCAGTTGCTGATTCAGCGTTGTAGTTTGTACCACCAGACTCAGGCGCCAGCGCTGGAGAAAAAGCGTATGCAGGGCGGGCGTAAAGGTACTGTTGTCATCAACCAGTTGCTGCGCTTGCCCGGCCCACGGCGAATGTAGGCGGTGTAATAGCGCCAATATTTGCGGGAGCTGGACCATAAACTGCGCATGAGAGAGGAGCTGGCTTTGTTGGTAACAAATGACCTCTTCCGTCAACTCCGGCGGTACATGGGTATCTTTGAGGCGGCTGCGCAGTGACTCGCGCCAGCGGGGAATATCGTCAGTAATCGCTTTTTTAAGGCGAGGAAACTTTTTAAAAAACACCACCATCTTTGGAGAAGCCAGCAGGGCGACGATCATCTCTTCGATCATCGCCTCTTCACTGACTGCCAGCATGATATTGAGCGTATCAAGGGTTAGCATTGTTGCGCCTGGCGGATTTGTGCCCCGACATCCTGCAGGCTGGCCTCAATGCGGCCTAACCAGTCGCTATGAATAAACAGACATTTTTGCTGTTCGCTGAATGCACTGTGCTGCTGGTGCCACTCGTTATCAAGTGCTTCAAGCTGCTGTTTTATCTCATCAGGCATACTCTCTTGCGATGCACCGGGCAGCGCCAGACGAGAGCCTTGCAAACTGACGTCGCGCACAACCAGGTGCTGTGCGCTATCGACTTCCATGTTCAGCGTTTGGGCGAAGCCGATCCCGTTTAATTTTCCGCGGATCTCACCGCCTTTGGTTAGCCACTGTTCCAGCGCTCCCCGTTCGAAAGCAATATGGATAACTTCCATATCATGTAGTTTTAAGGGTTTTTGCAGCAGTAATGTCACGACTGAAGAAGTGGCTTCCGGCGGTAAATCATAATGAGGACGACGGCTGAACATGCCGCCCTGACGGATCACCGTGAATGCCGTTTTGTCGCTTTGCTGCTGCTGGAGTTGGATGCGGCGCTGCACAATGCTGGCCAGACGCGTCAGCATGGCTTGCTGCTGCCAGGCGTGTCCGGTCATCAAAATTTCAAGCTGCTGTTGCATCAGATTCAGGCTTTGCGCGTCGTACCACAGGCAATCTTTCAACAGGATCAGGTCGATAGGCACGACCGCATCACGTCCGCTGAAGAAGGCGCTGGCCTGGAGTAAGCGGATAGCTTTTTTCCAGCGGCGATCGGATACATAGGGGGCATTCGGTAATGCGTCTAGCTGTTGGCGCAGCGTGAAAATAAGCTCAAAGACGCGATCGGGAAGCTTGATGGCGCCAATGTCCTTTTGCCACTGGTAATACTCTTCATCCGTCACCTGTAACGACGCCGGGACCGGGTTGTCACTTTCATCCTGCTGGCTTAACAGCATGGAGCGGAAGTTGGCCTTGTCCTGAACTTTATCCAGCCACAGTCGGATCAGCATACGGTCGTACAGGGCTTCCAGGCTGCTGTCTGCTTCAGGCAGTTCGTTGGAGGCTGCCACCAGCAGACGCATCGGGATTTTCTCTTCATGCGCGCCGTTACGAAAATGCCGTTCGTTAATAGCGGTCAACAGGGTGTTGAGAATGGCCGGGCCTGCTTTCCAGATTTCATCGAGAAAGACAATTTCAGCTTCGGGTAAATAGCCCGCCGTTAAGCGTTCATAGCGACCTTCGTCTTTCAGCGCCTGGATAGATAGCGGCCCAAACACCTCTTCCGGCGTAGAGAAGCGCGTCATCAGGTATTCGAAAGCGCGGGCGTTTTGAAAAGCAAACTTCAGTCGACGGGCAATTAAGCTTTTTGCGATCCCTGGAGGACCTAATAAGAATACGCTCTCGCCGCTTAGAGCAGCCAGCAGGCAAAGGCGAATGGCGTGGCTACGTTCATAAAGTCCCTTTTCCAGCGCATTGCTCAGACGGGAAATTCTTTCCGCTAATAAATGTGGGTGAGCCATAATGAAGTGGCGTCCTTTCGCCAAATGTACTGCGTAAACTGCGAGTATAGATGCTTCACACCAGTGCAGTAATAGACTGAAGGTGCGTTTATTTTTCTTTGAGCCAGATTAATCTGGTCTCATTTAGGGGTACGATTTTGTGAGTAATCGTGCATACTGTGCGCCTTTTTGTGGGCCAAGGGACGACGCACACATTTCTAATATATACACCATATCAATCATACTGCACCAAGGCGGCAATGGAGTTTTCTTCTGGGATGGGGGGAATAACGAATGCAACCCACACGGAGTGGCTTGAATGATGATGTGTATAAACGAAAGACGAGTCTATGAGCACTGATAATAAACAATCATTGTCTGCGATTACCCTTGCGGCCATTGGGGTTGTCTACGGTGATATTGGTACCAGCCCACTTTATACGCTTCGTGAATGTTTGTCTGGCCAGTTTGGTTTTGGCGTTGAACGTGATGCTGTGTTTGGTTTTCTCTCGCTGATTTTCTGGCTGCTGATCTTTGTTGTCTCCATTAAATATCTGACGTTTGTCATGCGTGCGGATAACGCCGGGGAAGGTGGGATCCTGACGTTGATGTCATTGGCCGGGCGCAATACCTCGGCGCGAACAACCTCGATGCTGGTCATCATGGGGTTGATTGGCGGTAGCTTCTTCTATGGTGAAGTGGTGATTACGCCAGCCATTTCAGTGATGTCGGCGATTGAAGGTCTGGAGATTGTTGCACCGCAGTTGGATACCTGGATTGTTCCGCTCTCGATTATCGTGCTGACCCTGCTGTTTATGATTCAAAAACACGGTACCGGCATGGTTGGTAAACTGTTTGCGCCGATTATGCTGCTGTGGTTCCTGACGCTCGCGGTATTAGGCGTGCGCAGTATTATTGGCAACCCGGAGGTACTGCAGGCGCTAAATCCGTACTGGGCGGTGCATTTCTTCCTCGAATTCAAAACGTTGTCCTTTATTGCGCTGGGCGCGGTGGTGCTGTCGATTACCGGTGTTGAAGCGCTGTATGCGGATATGGGGCACTTCGGTAAGTTGCCGATTAGACTGGCATGGTTCTCGGTGGTATTGCCTTCGCTGGTGCTGAACTATTTTGGTCAGGGGGCGCTGCTGTTAAAGCATCCTGAAGCGATCAAAAACCCGTTTTTCCTGCTGGCGCCGGACTGGGCATTGATACCACTCCTGATCCTTGCCGCACTGGCAACGGTTATCGCTTCGCAGGCGGTTATTTCCGGTGTCTTCTCGCTGACGCGTCAGGCCGTGCGTCTGGGGTATTTATCGCCGATGCGGATCATTCATACTTCGGAAATGGAATCGGGTCAGATCTACATTCCTTTCGTTAACTGGATGCTCTATTTTGCGGTGGTTATCGTGATTGTGAGCTTTGAACACTCCAGTAATCTGGCCGCGGCGTACGGGATTGCGGTAACGGGGACAATGGTACTGACATCTATTCTGTCTACCACCGTGGCGCGCAAAAACTGGCACTGGAATAAATACTTCGTCTTCCTGATCCTGGCGGCGTTCTTGTGCGTCGATGTTCCGTTGTTCTCCGCGAACCTCGATAAACTGATTTCCGGTGGTTGGCTGCCTCTGACGCTGGGTCTGGTGATGTTCACCATCATGACTACGTGGAAAAGCGAGCGTTTCCGTCTGCTGCGTCGCATGCATGAGCACGGCAACTCTCTGGAGGCGATGATTGCCTCTCTGGAGAAATCCCCACCGGTACGCGTGCCGGGAACGGCGGTATATATGTCGCGTGCGCTGAACGTCATCCCGTTTGCGCTTCTGCATAACCTCAAGCATAACAAGGTGCTGCATGAACGCGTGATTCTGCTGACGCTGCGTACGGAAGATGCGCCATACGTGCACAACGTGCGTAGGGTGCAGATTGAGCAGTTATCGCCCACCTTCTGGCGCGTAGTGGCCAGCTACGGCTGGCGTGAAACGCCGAACGTTGAGGAAGTGTTCCATCGCTGCGGTCTGGAAGGCCTAAGCTGTCGGATGATGGAAACCTCCTTCTTTATGTCGCACGAGTCGCTGATTGTCGGCAAACGGCCATGGTATTTGCGTCTGCGCGGCAAGCTATATCTGCTGCTACAGCGCAATGCGCTGCGCGCGCCGGACCAGTTTGAAATCCCACCAAACCGGGTTATTGAACTCGGTACTCAGGTAGAGATTTAAGGCAATCGACGCCCTCTTTCATCGCGAAAGGGGGCGTTTTGTTTTGTCCCTCCCAGTTTTCATTTCATCAAATGATAATCCTTGCGAAACGTTTCGATGGCGATCACATTTTCGTAACGTCGCGGTGGTTTTCTGTCCATTCTTCGCACTACACTTATCTTCAGCGAAACGTTTCGCTAGTGGGGAAAGAAAATGAAGAAAGGCACGGTACTCAACTCTGAAATTTCAACGGTGATCTCCCGTCTGGGACATACCGATACGCTGGTGGTGTGTGATGCCGGTTTACCCATCCCGAACAGCACAACGCGTATTGATATGGCATTAACCCAGGGCGTACCTTCTTTTATGCAGGTACTGGATGTGGTTACACGTGAAATGCAGGTCGAGGCGGCCATTCTCGCGACGGAAATTAAACAACATAATCCGCAACTCCACGAAACGTTGCTCAGCCACATTGAGCAACTGCAACAACACCAGGGAAACACCATAGAAATTCGTTACACCACGCATGAACAATTCAAAAAACAAACCGCAGACAGTCAGGCGGTAATTCGCAGCGGAGAGTGTTCTCCGTATGCGAATATCATTCTCTGTGCTGGCGTCACGTTCTGAGGCCATCATGAACGCATTACTGCAACTCAAAGGGATCGATAAAGCGTTCCCGGGTGTAAAAGCGCTATCCGGCGCTGCGCTGAATGTCTATCCAGGCCGCGTAATGGCGCTGGTGGGCGAAAACGGCGCGGGCAAATCCACCATGATGAAAGTGCTGACCGGGATCTACACCCGTGATGCTGGCTCTTTATTGTGGCTGGGGAAAGAGACCACCTTTAATGGCCCGAAATCCTCTCAGGAAGCCGGAATCGGTATCATCCACCAGGAATTGAACCTGATCCCGCAACTCACTATCGCTGAGAACATTTTTCTTGGCCGTGAGTTTGTGAATCGCTTTGGCAAAATTGACTGGAAGAAGATGTACGCCGAAGCCGATCTGCTGCTCGCCAAACTCAATCTGCGCTTTAAAAGCGACAGGCTGGTCGGTGAGTTGTCGATTGGCGATCAGCAAATGGTCGAAATTGCTAAAGTGCTGAGCTTTGAATCGAAGGTCATCATTATGGATGAGCCGACGGATGCGCTCACCGATACCGAAACCGAATCCCTGTTCCGCGTTATCCGCGAGCTGAAATCGCAGGGGCGCGGCATTGTCTATATCTCCCACCGTATGAAAGAGATCTTCGAAATCTGTGATGACGTGACCGTCTTCCGTGACGGGCAGTTTATTGCCGAGCGTGAAGTCGCAACGCTGACCGAAGACTCACTGATTGAAATGATGGTGGGACGTAAGCTGGAAGATCAGTACCCGCGTCTGGAAAAAGCGCCGGGCGATATTCGCCTGAAGGTCGATAATCTGTGCGGCCCAGGGGTAAACGATGTTTCGTTCACGCTGCGTAAAGGCGAGATCCTTGGCGTATCGGGGCTGATGGGCGCCGGACGTACCGAGCTGATGAAAGTGTTGTATGGCGCATTGCCGCGCACCAGCGGCTACGTCACGCTTGATGGGCATGAAGTTGTCACCCGTTCGCCACAGGATGGCCTTGCAAACGGCATCGTCTATATTTCTGAAGACCGTAAACGTGATGGCTTAGTGCTGGGCATGTCGGTGAAAGAGAACATGTCACTGACCGCGCTGCGCTATTTCAGTCGCGCCGGTGGAAGCCTGAAGCATAAAGATGAGCAGCAGGCGGTAGGTGATTTTATTCGTCTGTTTAATGTTAAAACGCCATCGATGGAACAGGCTATCGGCCTGCTCTCGGGCGGTAACCAGCAGAAAGTGGCCATTGCGCGCGGTCTGATGACCCGACCAAAAGTCCTGATCCTCGATGAACCAACACGCGGCGTCGACGTTGGGGCTAAGAAAGAAATTTATCAGCTTATCAACCAGTTTAAGGCCGATGGGCTGAGCATCATTCTGGTCTCCTCTGAGATGCCAGAAGTATTGGGCATGAGCGATCGTATTATCGTTATGCATGAAGGGCATCTCGGCGGTGAATTCACTCGCGAGCAGGCCACTCAGGAAGTATTAATGGCTGCCGCTGTGGGCAAGCTTAATCGCGTGAATCAGGAGTAAAAAAGATGACTACCCAGGCTGTTTCTGGTCGCCGTTATTTCACTAAAGCATGGCTTCTGGAGCAAAAGTCGCTCATCGCTCTGTTAGTGCTGATCGCGATTGTTTCCACCATGAGCCCCAACTTTTTTACCGTTAATAATCTGTTCAACATTCTCCAGCAAACGTCGGTAAACGCCATCATGGCCGTCGGCATGACGTTGGTCATCCTGACGTCGGGTATCGATCTGTCCGTCGGTTCCTTGCTGGCGCTTACCGGTGCGGTGGCAGCGTCCATTGTCGGTATTGAAGTCAATGCGCTGGTGGCCGTTGCCGCTGCTTTGGCGCTCGGCGCTGCCATTGGCGCAGTAACCGGGGTCATTGTCGCGAAAGGCCGCGTGCAGGCGTTTATCGCCACGTTGGTGATGATGCTGCTGCTGCGCGGTGTGACCATGGTGTACACCAACGGCAGTCCGGTAAATACCGGGTTTACTGACAATGCAGATCTGTTTGGTTGGTTTGGTATTGGTCGTCCGTTAGGCGTGCCTACGCCTGTGTGGATCATGGGGATTGTCTTCCTGGCGGCGTGGTACATGCTGCACCATACGCGTCTGGGGCGTTATATCTATGCGCTGGGCGGTAACGAAGCGGCAACGCGTCTGTCCGGTATCAGCGTGAGTAAAATCAAAATTATCGTTTACTCCCTGTGCGGTCTGCTGGCATCGCTGGCAGGCATCATTGAAGTGGCTCGTCTCTCCTCTGCGCAGCCGACGGCAGGTACTGGCTATGAGCTGGATGCTATCGCTGCGGTGGTGTTAGGCGGTACCAGCCTGGCGGGCGGTAAAGGACGTATTGTTGGGACGCTGATCGGCGCATTAATTCTTGGTTTCCTCAATAATGGTTTGAATTTGTTAGGTGTATCCTCCTATTACCAGATGATCGTCAAAGCGGTGGTGATTTTGCTGGCGGTACTGGTAGACAACAAAAAGCAGTAACAACGATTACAGGACATCTTAAATATGAACATGAAAAAACTGGCTACCCTGGTTTCTGCTGTTGCGCTGAGCGCCACCGTGAGCGCGAATGCGATGGCGAAAGATACCATTGCGCTGGTGGTCTCCACCCTCAATAACCCGTTCTTTGTGTCTCTGAAGGATGGCGCGCAAAAAGAGGCGGATAAGCTGGGCTATAACCTGGTGATTCTGGATTCACAGAACAACCCGGCGAAAGAGCTGGCTAACGTTCAGGACTTAACGGTTCGTGGAACTAAAATACTGCTGATTAACCCGACTGACTCTGATGCCGTTGGTAACGCTGTGAAGATGGCTAATCAGGCGAAGATCCCGGTTATTACTCTGGATCGTCAGGCTACAAAAGGTGATGTGGTCAGCCACATTGCGTCTGATAACGTGCTGGGCGGTAAAATTGCGGGTGATTACATCGCGAAGAAAGCAGGTGAAGGCGCGAAAGTTATCGAACTGCAGGGGATTGCCGGTACTTCAGCGGCACGTGAGCGTGGTGAAGGTTTCCAGCAAGCCGTTGCGGCACACAAATTTAACGTACTGGCCAGCCAGCCGGCAGACTTCGACCGCACTAAGGGTCTGAACGTCATGCAGAACCTGCTGACTGCACATCCTGACGTGCAGGCCGTATTTGCCCAGAACGATGAAATGGCGCTGGGTGCGCTGCGCGCACTGCAAACCGCGGGTAAATCTGATGTGATGGTGGTTGGATTTGACGGCACGCCAGATGGCGAAAAAGCAGTAAATGATGGCAAACTGGCTGCGACCATTGCTCAGTTGCCGGATCAGATCGGCGCGAAAGGCGTGGAAACTGCGGATAAGGTTCTGAAAGGCGAGAAGGTTCAGGCTAAATATCCGGTTGATCTGAAGCTGGTCATCAAGCAGTAACACCGATTCAGGTCGCTCGCGGCCTGATGGAGACATAAATACGCCATCCCAGGGCCTGGTTCTAAGGATGAAAGCGTAAAAAGAAAAGCAGGGCACGCGCCACCCTAACCCGGTGGCGCACTTTACTGGACACTCCGAACATGAAAACCGCAGGCAACCTCGTTGTTCTTGGCAGCATCAATGCCGATCACATCCTCAACCTTAAATCTTTCCCAACGCCTGGTGAAACCGTAACCGGTAGCCATTATCAGGTCGCATTTGGCGGAAAAGGCGCTAATCAGGCTGTTGCTGCGGGTCGTAGTGGCGCGAACATCGCGTTTATTGCCTGTACGGGTGACGACGATATTGGCGAAAGTGTGCGTAAACAGTTGGCCAAAGATAATATCGATATTGCGCCGATCAGCGTCATTTCGGGGGAATCGACCGGTGTGGCACTGATTTTTGTGAATGGTGATGGCGAGAACGTTATTGGCATTCACGCCGGAGCGAACGCAGCTCTTTCTCCTGCACTGGTGGAAGCGCAGCGCGACCGCATTGCGCATGCCTCCGCCTTACTGATGCAGTTAGAGTCGCCGATCGAAAGCGTGTTGGCTGCGGCAAAAATTGCGCAGCAAAATAAGACCACGGTCGCCCTTAACCCGGCTCCGGCGCGTGAACTTTCTGACGAACTGCTGGCGCTGGTGGATATTATTACCCCGAATGAAACCGAGGCTGAGAAGCTGACGGGGATCCGTGTTGAAAACGATGAAGATGCGGCCAAAGCGGCGCAGGCATTACACGCGAAAGGGATCCATACTGTATTGATTACTTTAGGTAGTCGCGGAGTGTGGGCCAGCGTGAATGGTGAAGCCCACCGAGTGCCTGGTTTTAAAGTGGACGCCGTTGATACCATCGCTGCCGGGGATACTTTTAACGGCGCGTTAATTACAGCGTTACTGGAAGAGACACCGCTGCCTGAAGCGATCCGTTTTGCCCATGCAGCTGCGGCGATTGCGGTTACCCGTAAAGGTGCGCAGCCTTCCGTTCCATGGCGCGAAGAAATAGAAGCGTTTTTAAGTCAACAGAGGTAACGCTTGGCTACAATGAAGGACGTCGCCCGCCTGGCGGGTGTTTCTACGTCGACGGTTTCTCACGTCATTAATAAAGATCGCTTTGTCAGTGAGTCTGTCACTGACAAAGTTGAAGCGGCAATTAAAGAGCTTAACTATGCGCCCTCCGCACTGGCGCGCAGTCTCAAGCTAAACCAGACCCGCACCATTGGCATGTTAATCACTGCCAGTACCAATCCTTTTTATTCCGAGCTGGTTCGTGGCGTTGAACGTAGCTGTTTTGAACGCGGTTACAGCCTGGTGTTATGCAATACCAAAGGCGATGAACAGCGAATGAACCGCAATCTGGAAACGCTGATGCAAAAACGGGTGGATGGCTTGCTGCTGCTCTGCACCGAAACGCACCAGCCTTCCAGAGAGATAATGCAACGCTATCCTTCTATTCCTACCGTAATGATGGACTGGTCGCCCTTTGATGGCGAAAGCGATTTGATTCAGGATAACTCTCTGTTAGGCGGGGACTTAGCCACTCAGCATCTTATCGATAAAGGTTTTACGCGCATTGCCTGTATTACCGGGCCGCTGGATAAAACACCGGCGCGTTTACGTCTGGAAGGATATCGGGCGGCCATGAAGCGAGCGGGCTTGCCGGTCCCGGAAGGTTACGAGATCACCGGTGACTTTGAGTTCGGCGGTGGTTTTGAAGCTATGCAAACGTTGTTGTCACATAAACAGCGACCGCAGGCCGTTTTCACCGGGAACGACGCAATGGCCGTCGGAGCGTATCAGGCATTGTATCAGTCAGGATTGCGCATTCCGCAGGATATGGCGGTGGTGGGTTATGATGATATCGAACTGGCACGCTATATGACGCCGCCGCTGACGACCATCCATCAACCCAAAGATGAATTGGGCGAGCTGGCCATCGATGTGTTAATCCACCGGATGGCGCAGCCCGCATTGCAGCAACAACGCCTGCAACTTACTCCTGTTTTGATGGCGCGGGGGTCGGTTTAGGCTTGTGTCGATCTTTGATCAGGTTACGTCCGTCTTTGGCTTTTAGCAGCATAAACATCAGCGCAGAGACAATAGTGATCGCGCCCATGGTTATAAAGGTGTAATGGAACTGTTCAACCGTATTAGTACCTTCCATACCTTCATAGATACGCAGGACGGCTGCGCTGATAGCGACCCCTAAACTGATCGACAGTTGCTGCGTAACGGCCAGCACGCTGTTACCGCTGCTGGCGTTCTCATCGGTCAGGTCCGCCAGAGTGATGGTATTCATTGAGGTAAACTGGGTGGACATCGCCATACCTAAAATAAACAACGGTAGGATCAGCATCCAGACCGGCATAGCAGGGGATTGCAAAGCGAATTGCGCAATCATCAGGCCGATAAACACCGTAACACCCACCAGTGTCGTTCTGTAGCCAAGTCGGCGTAGCACCTGCGTCACCATTGATTTTGCCAGTATTGATCCCAGCGCCGTTGGCGCCATCATGCAACCCGCAATTAACGCCGGATATCCAAAGCCTACCTGTAGCATCAGCGGCATTAAGAACGGCACACATCCTGTACCCAGACGCGTGGCAAGGTTTCCAGCGATCCCAACGGAAAAGGTTCTGGTCTTAAATATGGGAAGCGATATCAGCGGCGTTGGGTGACGACGCGCGTGACGAATGTAGGCAAGTAGCAACAGAATACTGGTCACAATAATGCTGAGTGCGACCCAGGTAGCGACAAGCTTCTCACCAAACAGCTCAACACCACTGGAAAACAACACCAGGCTCAGGCCAAAGAGGAAGAAACCTGTCATATCAAAGCCGCGGCGCGGCGTGGTGAAGTTCGGCATATATTTGCGTGCATAGAAGATACCCGCCACGCCTATGGGAATATTAATCAGGAAAATCCAGTGCCAACTGGCCCACGTGACCAGAACCCCGCCCAATACCGGACCTAAAATAGGGCCCACAAGCCCAGGCATGGTCACGAAGTTAAGCACAGGGAGTAATTCGCTGCGCGGGTAAGCTCGCAATAAAGCCAGACGGGCAACAGGCATCATCATCGCGCCGCCGATGCCCTGGATGACGCGGAAAACTACCAATTCACTTAAGGAACTGGATAGCGCACAAGCCAGCGAGCCCAGCGTAAACAGGCTTACGGCAATCATAAAGACGCGTCGGGTACCGAACCTGTCTGCCAGCCATCCACTCACCGGGATCAGCATGGCGACCGTCAGGGTATAACTGATAATAGCCGACTGCATGGCGAGTGGAGAGCGGTTAAGGCTGTGCGCTATTGCGGGTAAAGCGGTATTGAGGATAGTGGCGTCTAATGCCTGCATAAAAAAGGCCATGGCTGCTATCCATGGCAGCCCGGCCATACTGCGAGATTTCTTTTCTGACATATTATTTATCCGGTAGCTCGTTCGGTGCTATCAGCAATGCCTGACAGGCGGTGAAGGCGCGATCGCCATCGCTATCCTCTATTGCATCGACAATAGCCTGGTGCAAATCCAGCTTCACCACATCGTTATAGGTAATAGAGGTAAAGTAGGTCTGGTAGACGGAATGGAATAGTGATGCAAAGGAGATAAGGAACGGATTCGCACTCATTTCATAGATGTGCTCATGCCAGGCGATATCAACTTCTATCCAACGCTCGCGCCGGAAATTTCTTTTCAGCTCGACCATCTCTTCCATCAGTGTATTGAGATGCGCTTTTTGTTCTGCCGTACCGATAGTCGCCGCCAGTAAACAGGCCTGAGGCTCCAGACTGATGCGCATCACCAGAAAATGTTTTATGACCTGAGGGAAATTATCTTCCGTCATCCACCAGGTAAGCAGCTCCTGGTCGAGGAAGTTCCAGTTTGCCTGAGGCATGACGCGAGTGCCAATACGCGGGCGCGGTAATACCATACCTTTTGCCGTTAACGTTTTTACCGCTTCTCTTACTGCGGTACGACTCACGCCAAACTGATCGCCCAGCTCTATTTCACCGGGCAGGATAGCACCCGGCGCATATTCACCTTTTAAGATTCGCTGAGCCAACTTTTCGGCCAGAACGTAGGACAGATTCTTCTGTGCGGCTAGCTGTTGGGCATTTAAAGGCATGAATGTTCTTCCTTACTCTTTTTCTTATTCATTAGTATGCCACCAGGTAGTGTGATTGCGGCTGCAAAAACGACAAATTGCTTATTTTATGGCATGTTAATGATGATTTTGGTGAAAAAATACGCATTCGGAAAGTTATTTTAAATTTCCCCTTGTCAGCCTGA